>NZ_BMFO01000001.1:534590-816262 GCF_014638745.1 Arenimonas maotaiensis | reverse complement strand
TCCCGAACTCGGAAGTGAAACGCAACTGCGCCGATGGTAGTGTGTGCATACATGCAAGAGTAGGTCATCGCCAGGGTCTTTACCCCAAAACCCCAGCCCCAAAAGGCTGGGGTTTTTTATTGCGCCGGGGCGGCTGGCAAATAGTGACTTCCGGGGGCTTTTAATACGCGGAATCTGTGCTAGATTTAATCCATAATTAACAAAATCGGGAGATGGGGATGTCTGCCGTTAGCAGCGCCGAGGCCACGCCCGGCCTCGAAGACGCGCTTGCCCTGGCCGCCAAATCGGTGGCCGGCGAGCCGCGGCTCGCCCTCGCGCAGACATCGGAAATCCTCAAGGTGCTACCCGAACAGCCGAACGCCCTGCTGCTGCAGGGGGTGGCGCTGGCGAAATTGGGCGAGCTCAAGCCGGCGTTGACCGTTCTGGCCCGGCTTGCCGCATTGCGGCCGAAATGGCATGCCGTCCACCTCGAGCTGGGATTGCTGTTGCGCCGGCTCGGTGAGGGCGATCGCGCCATGGCGGCATTCCGTGAGGCGGTGGCGTTGAAGCCGGATTCGCCGAAAGCCTGGTTGGCGATCGCCGACCTGCACGCGGCCAACGGCGACGCCAAGGCCGCCGACGACGCCTACATGATGCAACTGCGCCATTCCGACGGCAATCCGCAGCTGTTGGCCGCCGCCGCCGCGATGACGGAAAACGACGTACCGGTCGCCGAGCGCCTGCTTAAGGCCTATCTGGCCGCCAATCCGACCGACGTGGCGGCGATCCGCATGCTGTCGGAAGTGGCGGCCCGGCTCGGCCGCGACGCCGACGCCGAAGTGCTGCTGCAACGCTGCCTAGAGCTCGCGCCGGGCTTCAATTTCGCGCGGCAGAACTACGCCTACATCCTGAACCGCAACAACCGCTTCGCCAAGGCGCTGGAGCAGGTGGAGATCCTGCTGCAGGGCGATCCGCGCAACATGAGCTACCGCAACCTGAAGGCGGTCGCGCTCGGCAAGGTCGGCGATTTCGACAACGCCATCAAACTGTACGAAGAGGTGCTGGCCGAGCATCCGGGCTATTCGCGCATCTGGCACAGCTTCGGCCACACCTTGAAGACCGCCGGTCAGACGCAGCGTGCGGTCGAGGTCTACCGCCACAGCATCGCGCTGGAGCCCAACTACGGGGAAGCCTATTGGAGTCTGGCCAACCTGAAGACCTTCCGTTTCAGCGACGACGACATCGCCGCCATGCGGGCGCAGCTTGCGCGCAGCGACCTCGGTGAGGAAGACCGTTTCCACTTCGATTTCGCTCTGGGCAAGGCCCTAGAAGACAAGAAACTGTACGAGTCCTCGTTCGCGCACTATGAGGCCGGCAACCATCGGCGCAAGCGTCTCATTCAATACAGCGCCGACCGCAACACCCTGAAGCTGCGCCAGAACCAGCGCCTGTTCGATGCCGCGTTCTTCGCCGAACGTGCCGATTTCGGCGTACCCGACCGCGACCCGATCTTCATCCTCGGCATGCCGCGTGCCGGCTCTACGCTGCTCGAGCAGATCCTCTCCAGCCATTCGCAGGTGGAAGGCACGATGGAGCTGCCCGACGTCATCGCGGTGACCAAGGACCTGTACCGGCGCGAAACCGATCCGGCGGCGCGCACCTATTATCCGGCGCTGGCGCGGATGTCCGCCGCGCAGGCGGCCGCTTACGGCCGGCAGTATCTGGAAAACACCCGCATCCAGCGCCGCAGCGGCGCGCCGCTGTTCATCGACAAGATGCCGAACAACTACGCGCATGTGGCATTGATCCAGCTGATGCTGCCGAACGCGAAGATCATCGACGCCCGCCGGCATCCACTGGCCTGCTGCTTCTCCAACTTCAAGCAGCATTTCGCCCGCGGCCAGAACTTCAGCTACAGCCTGGACGACATGGGCCGCTACTACCGCGACTACGTCGAGCTGATGGCGCACTTCGACGCCGTGCTGCCCGGCCGCGTCCATCGCGTGCACTACGAGAACATGGTGTCCGACACCGAGGCGGAAGTGCGCCGTCTGCTCGATTACTGCGGCCTGCCCTTCGAGGAGGGCTGCCTGCGCTTCTTCGAGAACGACCGGCCGGTGCGCACCGCCAGTTCGGAGCAGGTGCGCAAACCGATATACACCGAAGGCGTCGACCATTGGCGCAATTTCGAACCCTGGCTGGGGCCGCTGAAGGACGCACTGGGCCCCGTGCTTGAACTGTACCCGGAAGTTCCGGTTTTCAACTGTGGCAAATACCAACAATAAGGGAGAGACGATGAAAACACCGAATAAAGGCAAGACGCGGGCGGCTGCCGCCCGGCTGCCGCTGACCGCCGCGATCTACGTGGCGCTCACCGCCGCGGCGATGGCGGAGGACCAGGCCGCCGTCGAGGAGAAGAAGGCGGTCCTCGACACCGTGACCGTGACCGCGCAGAAGCGCACCGAAAACCTGCAGGAAGTGCCGATCAGCATCCAGGTGCTGGGCACGCAGAAGCTGGCGGAGATGAACGTCAACGATTTCGACGATTACGCCAAACTGCTACCGGCCCTGTCCTATACCCAGGGCGAGGGCGGCGGCTCCGATCCGTACATGCGCGGCGTGGTCAGCGGCGGCGACGGCAACCACTCCGGACCTTCGCCGTCGGTCGGCATCTACCTCGACGAGCAGCCGGTCACCGGCGTCGGCGGCTCGATCGAACCGCACATCTACGACATCGAGCGCGTGGAAGCGCTGGCCGGCCCGCAGGGCACCTTGTACGGCGCCAGCTCGCAGTCCGGCACCATCAAGATCATCACCAACAAGCCGGATGCCAGCGGCTTCGCCGCAGGCTATGGCCTCGAGGTCAACAGCCTGACCAACGGCGGCACCGGCCATGTGCTGGAAGGCTTCCTGAACGCGCCGATCACCGACAATGCCGCCATCCGCGTGGTGGCCTGGAACAAGCACGAAGCCGGCTGGATCGACAACGTCTACAACGAACGCACCTTCCCGACCTCGGGCATCACCGACGACAACGCCGATTTCGTCGAGAAGGACTACAACGACTCGCACACCGTCGGCGCCCGCGCCGCGCTGAAGATCGATCTGGGCGAGAACTGGTCGATCATGCCGACCATCATGCACCAGACCGAGAAGACCGGCGGCAGCTTCGCCTTCGATCCGGTGGTCGGCGATCTGGAGATTTCCCGTTACTATCCGGAATCCCTGACCGACAAATGGACCCAGGCCGCGTTGACCGTGACCGGCAAGGTCGGCAACTTCGACCTGGTGTATTCGTTCTCGAATCTGGACCGCGACACCGCCTCCGAATCCGACTACAGCGATTACGGCTTCTGGTACGACGTGGTGTCCGGCTACGGCGCCTACGCATACGACAACAACTACGAATACATCAACCCTTCGCAGTTCATCCAGAGCTCGGGCGAGCAGAAGAAGCGCAGCCACGAAATCCGCATTTCCTCGCCGCAGGACCAGCGCTTCCGCTTCATCGCCGGCTACTTCCAGATCGACCAGTACCGCGATATCCAGGAGCGCTACCTGATCGCCGACTGGTACGACGGCTACGAAGTGACCGGCTGGGAAGACACCATCTGGCTGACCAAACAGGACCGACGCGACAGCGAGCGTGCCGTGTTCGGCGAGTTCAGCTTCGACTTCACCGACAAGCTGACCGCCACCGCCGGCTTCCGCCATTTCGAAAGCGAGAGCAGCATCCGCGGCTTCTTCGGTTTCTCGCGCGCGTTCAGCAGCCAGGGTTCGCGTCCGGGTAACCAGCGTTACGGCGAAGCGGGTTGCGCTTTCGTGCACGGCAGCACCGATCCGGCCGACTGGCCGAAATTCAACGGCGCGCCCTGTGAGTTCATCACCAACCCGGATGGCAGCTTGGGCAAGACCACCGAGGAATCCGGCACGCTCGGCAAGTTCAACCTGACCTACAAGATCGACGACAGCAAGCTGATTTACGGCACCTGGTCGGAAGGCTACCGTCCGGGCGGCATCAACCGCCGTGCCACCTTGCCAGCCTATCTGTCCGACTACCTGACCAACTGGGAGCTTGGCTGGAAGACGAGCTGGATGGACAACCGCCTGACCTTCAACGGCGCGCTGTTCCGTCAGGAATGGAAAGACTTCCAGTTTACGATTCTTGGCCAAAACGGCCTGACCGAAATCAAAAACGCCAACCAGGCCCAGATCGACGGTCTGGAAATGGATGTCAATTTCGCGGCTACGTACAACCTGCAGCTCAGCGCCGGCGTGGCGTTCTACGACGCCAAGTTGACTGAAAACTACTGCGGTGCGACGCTCAATGGCTCTCCGATTACCGAGTGTCCTGTGGGCTCATCGCTGTTGACCGATGCCGGACCGTTGGATTTCGCAGGTGGTCCTGAAGCGCCGAAGGGTACCCGTCTGCCAGTCACCGCCAAGTTCAAGGGCAATCTGACCGCCCGTTACACCTTTGACTGGAATGGCTATGAGCCGTTCATCCAGGGATCCATGGTGTATGAGGGTAAGCGTACCTCCGATTTACGCACCTTGCTCTACGACAACGACCACGAGGACTTCATCAATAACGATATCTTGGGCAGCATGCCGTCCTACATGATGTTCGACCTGTCGGCCGGCATCCGCAAGGACAATTGGACGCTGAATCTGTACGTGAAGAACCTGTTCGATGAGCGGGCGGAGTTCAATCGGTTCGTTATGTGCCCCGATACCGTTTGCGGCAACGCGTTCCCGGGCAACAACGCGTTCCCGGCGCCGTCCGAGTACGCCAATGGCCAGGTCTACACGGTGGCCGCGCAACCGCGCACCATCGGCCTGCGCTTCTCGCAGGAGTTCTGATCCAAGGCGTCATGCGCAACGGAAAAACCCCCGGCTTGCCGGGGGTTTTTTCATGGCCGGAAGAAAGCGGCCGAAGCGCCGGCGGCGGAGCGCCGGATCAGTCCAGCGCGTAGCCGAACTGCTGCTTGAACTGCAACGCGAACTCGGCATAGCCGAAGCGCTGGTTCTGCGGGCCGAGGTTCTCGATCTTCAACGCGCCCATCAGCGACGCGATGCGGCCGGCGGTGGCCATGTCCATGCCTTTCATCAGGCCGAAGATCAGGCCGGCGCGGTAGGCGTCGCCGCAACCGGTCGGGTCGACCACGCGGATGGCGTCGGCGGCCGGGATCTGCAGCAGGCCGCCGGCGGTATGGATTTCCGAGCCTTTGTCGCCGCGGGTGATGATATAGCCCTTGACCCGCTCGGTGATGTCCTTGACGCTCAGGCCGGTCTTGTCCGACATGAGTAACGATTCGTAATCATTGACGGTGACGTAGGTGGCCTGCTCGATCATGCGCCGCAGTTCCTCACCGTTGAACAGCGGCATGGCCTGTCCGGGGTCGAAGATGAACGGGATGCCGGCCGCGCTGAATTCATCGCAGTTCTGCAGCATGGCCTCGTAGCTGTCCGGGCCGACGATGCCGAACGCGACGTCCGGCACGTCCGCCACGTGGTTCTCGAACGAGCGCATCATCGCGCCCGGGTGGAAGGCGGTGATCTGGTTGTCGTCCAGGTCGGTGGTGATGAAGGCCTGCGCGGTGTACAGGTCCGGCACCACCTTGACGTGGGTCAGCGGGATGCCGCAGGCCTCGAAATGCTCGCGGTAGGGCTCGAAATCCTGGCCGACGGTGGCCATCGGCACCGGGCTGCCGCCCAGCAGCTTCAGGTTGTAGGCGATGTTGCCGGCGCAGCCGCCGAACTCCCGGCGCATGCGCGGCACGAAGAACGACACGTTCAGGATATGGACCTTGTCGGGCAGGATGTGGTTCTTGAACTGGTCCTGGAACACCATGATGGTGTCGTAGGCGAGCGAGCCGCAGATCAGCGCACGAGACATCGTAAATCCCTGAAATCCATGAAGTCGGCCATTTTACCCGATTGCCCGGCATCTGTCTGAATCATAAGGGCTCCCGGCGCAGGAATCGCTTGTCCGGCCGGGGCGGAAACGGTATCCTAGTGGCCTGCCAAACCCCCATTTCATAAGGCTTTCCCCGATGTTCAAGAAGCTGCGCGGCCTGTTCTCCAACGATCTCTCCATCGACCTGGGCACGGCCAACACCCTGATCTACGTCCGCGGCCAGGGCATCGTGCTGAACGAGCCGTCGGTGGTCGCCATCCGCACCGGCCGCAACAGCCACCATTCGCATATGGTCGCCGCGGTCGGCGCCGACGCCAAGCAGATGCTCGGCCGTACGCCCGGCAACCTCACCGTGGTGCGCCCGATGCGCGACGGCGTCATCGCCGACTTCACCTACACCGAAGAGATGCTCAAGCATTTCATCCGCAAGGTGCACACCTCGCGCATCCTGCGCCCGAGCCCGCGCGTGCTGATCTGCGTGCCCTGCGGTTCGACCCAGGTCGAACGCCGCGCGATCCGCGAATCGGCGCTTGAGGCCGGCGCGCGCGACGTGTTCATCATCGAGGAGCCGATGGCGGCCGCGATCGGCGCCGGCATCCCGGTGGCCGAAGCGCGCGGCTCGATGGTCATCGACATCGGCGGCGGCACCACCGAGATCGCGGTCATCTCGCTCAACGGCATCGTCTACTCGCAGTCGGTCAAGATCGGCGGCGACCGCTTCGACGAAGCCATCATCAACCACGTGCGCCGCACCCGCGGCACCCTGATCGGCGACGCCTCGGCCGAGAAGATCAAGCTCGAGATCGGCTGCGCCTTCCCGCAGCAGGAGATCAAGGAAATGCGCATCTCCGGCCGCAACCTGGCCGAGGGCGTGCCGCGCGAAATCGTGCTGAACTCCAACGACGTGCTCGAAGCCCTGCGCGAGCCGCTGTCCGGCATCGTCAGCGCCATCAAGCTGGCGCTGGAACAGACGCCGCCCGAGCTGTGTTCGGACATGACCGAGCGCGGCATCGTGCTGACCGGCGGCGGCGCGCTGCTGAAAGACCTCGACAAACTGATCTCCGACAAGACCGGCCTGCACGTGCACGTCGCCGACGATCCGCTGACCTGCGTCGCCCGCGGCGGCGGCAAGGCGCTCGACCTGATCGACATGCACGGCGGCGGCGAGTTCTCGACGCGCGAATGATCCGTGGCGTCGGATAAATTCAGTCCGTCCCCCTCCAGTAGCGGCCTCGGCGCCTGGCTGCCGGCCCTGTTCATGGCCTTGCTGTCGGTCAGCCTGATGGCGGTCGACGCCCGCTTCGGGCTCGGCCCGGTCATCCGCGCCTACACCAGCGAGCTGGCTTCGCCGGTGTGGTGGCTGGCTTCGCGTCCGAAAGCCCTGTTGCAGGGCGGCATCGACGCCATGAACACCAACGCCGCGCTGCATGAACGCGTGACGCGCTTGGAACGCGAGCGCCTGCGTTCCGATTTGGCCCTGCAGCGCCTGATCGCCCTGCAGGCCGAAAACGCCGAACTGCGCGTCCTGCTCAAGGTGCAGACCGAAAGGGCGCCGGGTTCGCGCGCGGTCGAACTGGTCAACGTCAATCCCGAACCGTCGCTCAAACGCCTGGTGATCGGCGCGGGCCGCCGGCAGAACGTGCGCGTCGGCCAGGTGGTGATCGACGCCGGCGGACTGGTCGGCCAGGTGTCCGAGGTCTATCCGTCCAGCGCGGTGGTCATCGCCATCACCGACGCCGACCATGCGGTGCCGGTGATGGTGGCGCGGTCCGGCTTCCGCGCCATCCTGTTCGGCCAAGGCAACGACAACCGCCTGTCTTTGGCCAACCTGACGCCCAGCGACGACATCAAGGCCGGTGACGTGCTGCTGACCTCCGGCCTCGGCGGCCGTTTCCCGCCGGGGATTCCGGTCGGCGTGGTCAAGACCTTCCGCCAGGATCCGGCGTTGACCTTCCTCTCGGCCCAGGTCCAACCGTTCGCGCGCACCGGCTATGGCCGTCATTTGCTGTTGCTCGACGCGGTTCCGGCCGCGCCTGCGGCGGCAGCCGCCGCACCGCCTGCGGCATCGGCTCCGGCAACTCCCAAACCGGCCGTGGCGGAGGCCAAGCCGTGATCCGCCGCGACACGCCCGGTTTGCGCTGGACCAGCCTGGCGTTGGCCTTCTTCGTCATGCTGCTGCCCTTGCCGGAATGGCTGGCCGCGCTGCGGCCGTTCGTGCTGGCGCAGGTGATGGTGTATTGGGTGCTGGAGACCCCGCAGCGGATGGGTTTGGCCCGCGTGTTCCTGATCGGTCTGCTGCTGGATCTGGCCAGCTTCAGCCTGCTCGGCGAGCATTCGCTGCGTCTGCTGCTGATCGCCGCCGTGGTGCATGCCTTCCGCAACCAGTTCCGCTTCTATCCGGTCTGGCAGCAGTCGCTGTTCCTGCTCGCGATCCTGTACGCCGACTTGATCCTGCTGTGGTTGCTGAGGCGTTTCCAGGACGCGCCGTCGCCGTCGCCGGAGACTTGGCTCGCGCCGATCCTGGCCTTCCTGCTCTGGCCGTGGCTGTACATGCTGCTCGATAACCTGCGCCTGCGCAGCCGTTCGAAGTAGGCATGGCGGCGCCGATCAAGAACCCGTCGTTCGAAGCCGAGCTGTTCCGGCGACGGGCGCTCGTGGCGCTGGCCGTAGCCGCGGCGGCGCTGGCGCTACTGGCCGTCGGCTATTTCCGGCTGCAGGTGCTGCAGTTCGACGAATACCGCCGTCAGGCCGACAGCAACCGCGTCAAGCTGCGGCCGACCATGCCCGCGCGCGGACTGATCTACGACCGTGACGGCATGCTGCTGGCCGATAACGTCTCGGCCTACCGGCTGGAACTGATTCCCGAGCAGGTCGAGGACGTCGACGCCACCTTGGCCCGCATCGGCAAACTCATTTACCTCTCGCCCGACGACCTGCGCCGCTTCAAGCGCGCGCGCGACAACTCGCGCCGCTTCCTGCCGATCACCGTCAAGCTGCGCCTGAGCGAAGACGAGGTCGCGCGCTTCTCGATCAACCGCTTCCGCTTTCCGGGCGTCGAAGTGGTGCCGTACCTGACCCGTCGCTACGCCCATGGCGACCTGTTCGCGCATGTCATCGGTTATGTCGCGCGGCTGGACGAAGCCGACCTGAAGGCGATGGGCGACGAACGCTACTCGGTGCTGACCCATACCGGCAAGACCGGCATCGAGCGCGCTTACGAAGAAAAGCTGCGCGGCACCATCGGCTACGAAGCGGTCGAGACCAACGCCCGCGGCCGCTCGCTCGGCGTGCTCAACCGGCATCTGTCCGAGGCCGGCACCGACCTGCGCCTCAGCCTCGACATGGACCTGCAGCAGGCCACGGTCGAGGCCTTCGGCGAACGCACCGGTTCGGCGGTGGCGGTGGATCCGCGCACCGGCGAAGTGCTGGCGATGGTCAGCCTGCCGGCGTTCGACACCAACCTGTTCGTCAACGGCATTTCGACCACGGACTACCGCGCGCTGTCGACCGATCCCTCGCAGCCGCTGTTCAACCGCAACGTGCGCGGCGGCACGCCGCCGGGCTCGACCATCAAGCCGTTCGTGGCCTTGGCCGGGCTGGAGTCGGGCCTGCGCAAGCCGGAAGACACCATCTATTCCAGCGGCGAATTCTTCATTCCGGGCCAGCGCCGCGGCTACCGCGATTCGCACCGCGGCGGACACGGTATGGTCGACCTGTATTCCTCGATCGCCGAGTCGGTGAACACCTACTATTACAAACTGGCGATGGACATGGGCATCGAGAAGTTCGATTACTACATGCGCCGGTACGGCTTCGGCCGACCGACCGGCATCGACCTGGTCGGCGAGGTCTCCGGCATCCTGCCCTCGCCGGAATGGAAGCGGAAACGCTTCAAGCAGCCTTGGTATCTGGGCGAGACGGTGATCGCCGGCATCGGCCAGGGCTACTGGGTGGTGACGCCGCTGCAGCTGGCGCAGGGCACCGCCAGCCTGGCCAACGGCGGCCGCCGGATTCCGTTGCGTCTGGTCAAGCAGACCCGAACCGGCCTGAATGCGCCCTGGAAGGCCTTGCCGCCGCCGGCGTGGAGCTCGATCGGCGCCACGCCGGAACAGCTGCAGGCCATCCGCACCGGCATGGAGGCGACCATGCATTCGCCGCGCGGCACCGGCTGGTCGATCGCCGCCGGCGCGCCGTACCGCATCGCCGGCAAGACCGGCACCGTGCAGAAGATCAGCCGCAAGGGCAGCATCAGCATGGATCCGCGCAGCCTGCCGCTGCATCTGCGCCACCAGGCGCTGTTCATCGGCTACGCCCCGGCCGAGGATCCGCGCATCGCCGTGGTGGTGGTGGTCGAGCACGGCGGCTACGGCGCCAGTTCGGCCGGCCCGATCGCGCGCCGGATGATGGACGCCTATCTGCTCAAACCAAAGCCCGCGCCGGCCGCCGCGCCGGCACCGGCGCCAACGGAGCCGCGTGATGGTTGAGGCGATTATCTCCCTGCGCCGCTTCATCCGCCGCCTGCTGGCGCGCGTCGACGCGCCGCTGATGCTGGCGCTGATGACGGTGATGGCGGTCAGCCTGCTGGTGCAGGCCAGCGCCGGCGAAGATCCGTTGCGCGCGGTGCTGGCGCAGGGCGCGCGTTTCGTCATCGGCTCGGCCGCGCTGGTGCTGATCGCCAACACCTCGCCGGCCAATCTGCGCGCCTGGACGCCCTGGGTGTACGGCTTCACGCTGGCGTTGATGCCGCTGGTGTTCCTGTTCGGCAGCGGCCGCAGCGCCAACCTCTGGCTTGATCTCGGCGTGTTCTACCTGCAGCCCGGCGAGCTGCTGAAGCTGAGCGTGCCGATGATGCTGGCCTGGTATCTGAACCGGCAGACGCTGCCGCCGAGCTGGCGCACGCTGTTGGTCAGCGCCGTCATCGTCGGCGCGCCGGTGGCGCTGATCGTCAAACAACCCGATTTCGGCACCGGCATGCTGGTGCTGGCCTCCGGCGGTTTCGCGCTGTTCCTGGCCGGTCTGCAATGGCAGCGCATCGCGTTCGCCGCCGCCGCCGCCGCCGCCGCCATTCCGATCGGTTACCAGTTCCTGATGCCGTACCAGAAAGACCGCATCCATGTGTTCCTGAACCCGGAAAGCGCGCCGCAGGGCGCCGGCTGGAACATCATCCAATCCAAGATCGCCATCGGTTCCGGCGGCCTCACCGGCAAAGGCTGGGGCGACAGCACCCAGGCCAATCTCGACTTCCTGCCCGAACACACCACCGACTTCGCGTTCTCGGTGTTTTCCGAGGAGTGGGGCTGGCTCGGCGTGCTGGCGATCCTGCTGGTCTACTTCTTCATCATTTCGCGCGCGCTGTGGATGGCGATGAACGCCAGGGACGCCTATTCGCGCCTGCTGGCCGGCGCGCTGGCGCTGACCTTCTTCATCTACATCCTGGTCAACGCCGGCATGGTCGCGGGTTTCCTGCCGGTGGTCGGCGTGCCGATGCCGCTGATCAGCTACGGCGGCACGTCCGCGGTCTCGCTGCTGGCCGGTTTCGGCCTGGTGATGTCGGCGTATTCGCACCGCAAATATCTGGCCGACTGAGCGGCGCGCGCCCGCGCGACTGTGGTAATTTTACCGATATGACGCATACGCAGGACCGCTGACATGAACAGACACCTTCCGCTGCTGGCCGTATTGGCCGCGAGCCTGGCCGGTTGCACCGGCACACCGGTGAAGCCGGTACCGGAGCCGGTCGCCGTCAGCGCGCCTGTGCCGCCGTCCGCGCCGCCGGCCGACGCCGAACCGCTGACGCAGGACGTCGCCGCGCGCAAGGAACGCTTCATCAGCGACACCGCGGCCAAATACGGCATTCCCGAGGACCAGCTGCGCGCGACCTTGGCCAAGGCGCAATACCGGCAGAGCATCGTCAACGCCATGGCGCGGCCGGCCGAGTCGACCCGCACCTGGGCCCAGTACCGCCCGATCTTCCTGACCGACGGCCGCATCGCGCAGGGCCGCGGGTATCTGTCCGACAACCGCTTCGAGGTCAATCAGGTCGCCGAGCGCACCGGCGTGCCGGCCGAGATCATCCTCGCCATCATGGGCGTGGAGACCGGCTGGGGCGGCAACATGGGCAGCCACAACGTGCTCGATGCCCTGTACACGCTGGCGTTCCACTATCCGGTCATCGACGGCAAAGTCAACGAGGCGCGCATCGCGTTCTTCACCGACGAACTGGCGCAGCTGTTCGCGCTCGCCAAGGAAGAGGGCTTCGACATCCTTACGCTGAAAGGCAGTTACGCCGGCGCCATGGGCCTGGGCCAGTTCATGCCGTCCAGCTACCGCCGCTACGCGGTCGACGGCGACGGCGACGGAAAGCGCGATCTGTTCGGCTCGAAGCGCGACGCGTTCGCGTCCATCGCCAATTATTTCATCGGCCATGGCTGGCAACCGGGCAATCCGGTATTCGTGCGCGCCAACGCCTTGCCGGGCGCGGCGCCGTTCAAGCCGGAGAACTGGGAAGCGAAATATTCCCTGGCTGAATTGGCCGGCAAAGGTTACACCCCGGTGGGCGGCGCGGTCGATCTGCCGGCCACCTTGCTGACGCTGGACGGCGCGCAGGGCACCGAGCACTGGATCGGCTTCAAGAACTTCTGGGTCATCACCCGCTACAACCGTTCGCCGATGTACGCGATGGCGGTCTGGCAGCTGGCGCAGGAAATCGCGCAGCGGCCGTACGCGCCCGTGCCGGCCGCAGCCATGCCGACGCCCGGCGGCCGATGAGCGCGGTGCGGTTCGCGCCCTTGCTGGCGTTGACGTTGGCCGCCTGCGGCACCGCGCCGGTCAAGCGCGAAACACCGCAGCAGCCGCAGGACACGCCGCCGGCTGCACCAGCGGTGTCTGCGCCGGCCGGCGAAACCGCACAAGCCGCCGGTGAGGCCGAACGCAACAACGCGCGCGTCTGTCGGCAGGTGATGCAGCACGACGAACGCAACTACACCGCCGGCGGCCTGTATGCGCCCGGCGTGGCCGACGCCCATCCCGACGGCGAGCTGGACGTCAGTCTGTTGCGTGAACCGGTGCCGCGCGCCGAACCGAAATCGAAATACGGCAACCGCTCGCCGTACAAGGTGCTGGGCAAAAGCTATTACGTGCTCGATTCGGCCGAAGGCTACCGCGAGCGCGGCATCGCGTCCTGGTACGGCACCAAGTTCCACGGCCGCAACACCTCCAGCGGCGAGCCCTACGACATGTGCCAGTTCAGCGCCGCGCACAAGACCCTGCCGATTCCCAGCTTCGCGCGCGTGACCCGGCTCGACACCGGCGAATCGGTGATCGTGCGCGTCAACGACCGCGGGCCGTTCCATCCCGGCCGCGTCATCGACCTCAGTTTCGCCGCCGCCAGCAAGCTCGGCATCAACCGCACCGGCACCGCCCAGGTCGAGGTCGAGGCCGTCACCGGTGGGGTCTTGCCGCCACCGGTGCCGATCGAGGTGCCCGATGCCGCCAAGCGCTATCTGCAGGTCGCGGCTTATGGCCAAGAGGACAACGCCCAGGCGATGACGGCCCGCTTGCGCGAGGCCGGCATCGATGCGGTGTTCATCCAGAAGCACCGCGGCTACGCCGGCACCGTCTGGCGCGTGCGCATCGGTCCACTGGGCGAGATCGAATCCCGGCAAGTTCAGGAAAAACTCGCCGGGCTCGGCCTGAAAGGGCTTCGGGTCGGGGCCGAATAGGCTTAAAATAGCGGGGTAGCCGTCCTTCTCCGGAGTTCCCCCATGCGTGTTTCCCGAATTTTCGCGGCCGGTGCCGCCTGTATCGTGGCTGTGGCCATGGCGCAATCCGTTCCTGCTCCCCTGCCGTCCGCGGCCGGCACGCCGGTGCAGATCCCGGCCGCGCCGGTGCCGACCGGCGCCAGCGCCTGGCTGGTGATGGATTACGCCAACGGCCAGGTATTGGCCAGCCAGAACGCCGACCTGCGCGTCGAGCCGGCCAGCATCACCAAGGTGATGACTTCGTATGTGGTCGCCGCCGAGATCAAGGCCGGCAAGATCAAGCCGAGCGACCAGGTGCTGATCAGCGAGAACGCCTGGCGTGGCGGCGGCGGCGGTACCGACGGCTCGACCAGCTTCCTGCCGCTGGGCAGCACGGTCGCGCTGGAAGATCTCGAGCGCGGCATGGTCATCCAATCCGGCAACGATGCCGCCATCGCGCTGGCCGAGCATGTGGCCGGTTCCGAGCAGGCGTTCGTCGAGCTGATGAACAGCTACGCGAAGAAGATCGGCATGGCCAATTCGCACTTCATGAATCCGCATGGCCTGCCGGACCCGAACCATTACTCGACCGCGCGCGACCTGGCGCTGCTCGGCCGCGCCATGGTGCGCGATTTCCCGGAAGCCTACGCCTACAACAAGATCAAGGAATACACGGTCAACGGCATCCGCCAGCACAACCGCAACGGCCTGCTGTGGAAGGACGCCTCGGTCGACGGCATCAAGACCGGCCACACCTCGGCCGCCGGCTATTGCCTGCTGGCCTCGGCCAAGCGCGGCGAACAGCGCCTGATCTCGGTGGTGCTCGGCATCCAGAGCGATTCGCAGAAGCAGGGCTTCGATCTGCGCGAGAACGGCAACCTGGCGCTGCTGAACTGGGGCTTCCGCTTCTTCGAGACCCGCACCCTGTACACGCCGGACAAGACCATCGCCGCGCCGCGCCTGTGGAAGGGCGCCGACGACACCGTCGCGCTGTCGGTGGCGGCGCCGTTCGAGATCACCGTGCCGCGCGGAAAGTTCGACGCCTTGAAGGCCAACATCGACGTGCCGAAGTACATCGTGGCGCCGTTGAAGGCCGGCCAGCCGGTCGGCACCCTGAAGATCAGCATGGACGGCAAGGTCGTGGCGCAGGCGCCGCTGGTGGCGAAAGCCGCGGCGGAAGAGGCCGGCTTCTTCGGCCGCCTGTGGGACGGCTTCCTGATGTGGTGGGACAAGCTGTAACCGCTACGCGCGACGAAACGGAAAAGCCGGCGCGAGCCGGCTTTTTCGTGTCCGCTGCTTGATGCGGATCAAGTCGTGTCGATGCGGCTTGGCTTAGCATATGACGACCCGTTCCCGATCGGATACGCCATGACCTACGATGTCGCCATCATCGGCGCCGGCCCCGCCGGCCTCACGCTTGCCGGCGCCTTGGCCCGCGAGGGCCTTTCCGTCGCCCTGATCGATCCGGCCGATGCCGGAACGCTCGCCGCGCCGCCGGATGACGGACGCGAGATCGCGTTGACCGCGCTGTCGCGCGAATTGCTGACGCAGTGGCGGCAGTGGCCGCTGCTGGCGCCGGACGAGATCACCGCGATGCACGAGGCGCAGGTGTTCGACGGCGATGCGCAGGTGCCGATGTCGGTTCGCGCGCCGGCCGGTGCCGAGGCCTTGGGTTGGATGGTGTCCAACCGGGCGTTGCGCCGCATCGCCTATCAGGCCGCGGCGGAAGTGCCGGGCATCGACTGGCATCTGTCGCGGCGCGCGCGTGCCCTGGAGAACGGCCCGGACGGCGCCCGTGTGCGCTTGGACGACGGCCGCATACTCGAAGCGCGATTGGTGGTCGCGGCCGACAGCCGCTTTTCCGAGGCCCGCCGCATGGCCGGGCTGCCGGCGCGGCATCGCGATTTCGGACGCAGCATGCTGGTCTGCCGCATGCGTCTGGAACGTCCGCGCCCGGGTATCGCTTGGGAATGCCTGGATTACGGGCAGACCCTGGCGTTGTTGCCGCTCGGCGGCGATCTGGCCTCGGTGGTGATCACCCTGCCGCCGGCCGAGATCGCGCGTCTGCAGACCTTGCCGGCCGAGGCGTTCGCGCGCGAAACGGCCGAGCGTTACCGCGGCCGTCTCGGCACGATGCGGCTGGAGGGCGAACGGCATGTCTATCCGCTGGTCGGCGTCTGCCCGGACCGTCTGGTGGCCGGCCGCTTCGCCTGCGTCGGCGACGCCGCCATCGGCATGCACCCGATCACCGCGCACGGCTACAATCTCGGACTGCGCGGCATCGGCATGCTGGTGCGCCGTATCCGTTCCGCCATCGAAACCGGCGGCGATATCGCCGCGCCGGCGCTGTTGGCGGGCTACGAGCGCGAGCTCCAGGCCATCAGCCGGCCGCTGTACCTGGCGACGGAATCGATTGTCCGGGTGTACACCGACGACCGCGCGCCGGTGCGTTTGCTGCGGCGCGCCGGCCTGCGTTTCGGCGGAGGCTTCGCGCCGTTCCGGCATGCCTTGGCCACGATCCTGTCGGGCCGCGAGCTCTCGCCGCCGCTGCCGTTGCGCGTGTTCGGCCGGCTGCTGTCGGCGCGCCGGCCGCGGCTGCAGGCGCCCTGAGCCGCGCGGCGGAATCCGGGCCACAAAAAAGCCGGCTTGCGCCGGCTTTCTTGTTTTCAGCAATTGGCGGTCACTTGGTTTCCGGCTCGGCGGTCAGGCCGCGGCGTTCCAGCAGCGGCTGGATGTCCGGCTCCTGCTCGGCGAAGTCGCGGAACAGCTGCAGCGCGTCCTTGCTGCCGCCGCGCGACAGCAGCTTGGCGCGGAAGCGGTCGCCGTTGGCGCGGGTCAGGCCGCCGTGGTTCTTGATCCACTCCACCGTGGTGGCGTCCAGCACTTCCGACCAGATGTAGGCGTAGTAGCCGGCCGCGTAGCCGCCCATGATGTGGCTGAAGTAGTTGGTGCGGTAGCGCGGCGGCACGGCGGCGTAATCCAAGCCGACGTCCTGCAGCGCCTTGGCCTCGTACGCCATCACGCCGTCGGCGTCCGGCAGCTGGTCGGCCGATACCTGGTGCCAGCGCTGGTCGAGCAGGGCGGCGCCCAGGTATTCGGTGGTGGTGTAGCCCTGGTTGAACTTCTCGGCCGAGAGCACCTTGTCCAGCAGCTCCTTCGGCATCGGTTCGCCGGTCTGCCAGTGCACGGCGTAGTTGGCCAGCACCGACGGCCAGGTCGACCACATCTCGTTGACCTGCGACGGGAACTCGACGAAGTCGCGCGGCACGTTGGTGCCGCTGAAGTACGGGTACTTCACGTCGGAGAACATGCCGTGCAGCACGTGGCCGAATTCGTGGAACGCGGTGTTGACGTCGTCCCAGGTCAGCAGCGCCGGCTTGCCTTCGGTCGGCTCGGTCACGTTCAGGTGGAACGCCACCACCGGCTTGGTGCCCATCAGCTCGGACTGGTCGACGTACGAGCTCATCCAGGCGCCGCCGCGCTTGGAGGAGCGTGCGAACGGATCGACGATGATCAGCGCCAGCTCGGAGCCGTCGGCGTTGAAGGCCTCGTAGACCTTGACGTCCTCGTGGTACACCGGCAGGTCGGTGCGCTGCTTGAAGGTCACGCCGTACAGTTCGGTCACGGCGTGGAAGATGCCCTTCTCGAGCACGTTGTTCAGTTCCAGGTACGGCTTCAGCTGGTTCTCGTCGAAGTCGTACTGGGCCTTGCGCACCTTCTCGGTGTAGTAGGCCCAGTCCCACGGCTCGAGCGCGAAGGTCGGCTGCTTCTTGGCCTTCTGCTCCTGGTCGATCATGGCCTGCAGCACGGCGCCTTCCTTGCGGGCGTTGGCGACCGCGGCCGGCGCCAGCTTGGCCAGCATGGCGTTGACCGCTTCCGGATTCTTCGCGGTCTCTTCGGCCAGGCCGAACGCGGCGTAGCTGGAATAGCCCATGATCGCGGCGCGTTCGGCGCGCAGCTTGGCCACGCGCGCGACGATGGCGCGGTTGTCGAAGGCGTTGCCGCGGCTGCCGCGGGCGACCGACGCTTTATGCAGACGCTCGCGCAGGGCGCGGTTGTCCAGCTGCGGCAGCAGCGGCTGGCCGGTGGTGTTCAGCAGCGCGATGCGGTACTTGCCCGGCATGCCCTTTTCTTCGGCGCTCTTGGCCAACACGGCGATCTGCTCGTCGCTCAGGCCGGCCAGTTCGGCGCGGTCGGACACGATCACCGCCGAGTCGTTCACTTCGGCCAGCACGTTCTGGCTGAACTGGGTGGTCAGCGTCGCCATTTCGGCGTTGATTTCCTTGACCCGGGTCTTCTGCGCGTCGGTCAGGTTGGCGCCGGCGCGCACGAAGTCGGTGTAGTAGCGCTCGATCAGACGAACGCCCTGATCATCCAGGCCGAGGCTGGCGCGCTTCTCGTAAAGCGCCTTGATGCGCGCGAACAGCTTGGCGTTCAGGTAGATGCTGTCGCGGTGCGCGGCGAACTTCGGCGAGTACTCGGCGTCGAGTTTGTCGAGCGCGTCGTTGGTGTTGGTGCTGGTCAGGTTGCCGAACGCGATCGCGGCGCGGGTCAGCAGCTGGCCGGAGCGCTCCATCGCCAGGATGGTGTTGTCGAAGGTCGGCGCCTTGCGGCTGTCGGCGATGGCCTGGATCTCGCGGGCCTGCTCGGCCATGCCGCGGTCGAAGGCCGGCGCGAAGTCGGTGTCCTTGACCTTGTCGAACTGCGGGTACTGGTAGGGCAGGGGGCTTTGCTGGAAGAAGGGATTCATGGTCTGGCTGGCGTGGTTGGCGGCCGGTTCGGCCGGGGCGGCGCCGGCGCCCAGGCTGGCGGTGGCCAGGGCGAGCGCGATGGAGAGGGTGACGGGGTTTTTCAACATGGGGTACGGCCTCGAGTGGATAACTCTTCGATTTTACGCCAACGCGCGTTAAGAAAATGTGCCGGAAGCCATGGTTCGCGCGCCTGGCGGCACTTGGGTTTTGGCCGGATTGCCCCGATAATAGCGGCATGACCAGCGAAAATCCGAAAGAACAGGGCTTCAGCTTCCCGGGCGTGTTCGAGATCACCGCCATGGGCGCCGCCGGCGCCGGCTTGGAGACCGCCGTGCCGCACGAGCTGACGCAGGCCGGGCTGACCGTGCTGCACGAAACGCTGTCCTCGCGCGCCTCCAGCGCCGGCCGGTTCGTGTCGATTTCGGTGCGCTTCAAGGCCGAGTCCCGCGCCGACTACGAGGCCGCGCACCACGCCCTGCGTGCCCATCCCGAGATCAAGTGGACGCTGTAAAACCCGACTGGCGCGTTTATCGGCTCGGCCTGCAACCCTACCAAGCGGTCTGGGACGCCATGGAGCGGCACACCGCTGGCCGCGGCGAAGAGGCCGGCGCCGACCAGCTCTGGCTGCTACAACACCACCCGGTGTATACCCTGGGCCAGGCCGGCAAGCCCGAGCATGTGTTGTTGCCGGGCGACATCCCGGTCATCCGCTGCAACCGCGGCGGCCAGGTCACCTACCACGGCCCCGGCCAGATCGTGGCCTACCCGCTGGTCGACATCCGCCGCCTGGGCATCGGCGTGCGCGAACTGGTGCATCGCATCGAGCAGGCCCTGATCGACACCCTGGCGCGCTGGGGCGTGGCGGCCGAACGGCGCGAGGGCGCGCCCGGCGTGTACGTCGGCGCGGCCAAGATCGCCGCCTTGGGCCTGCGGGTCAAACGCGGCTGCAGCCTGCACGGCCTGGCGTTCAACATCGACATGGATCTGAGCCCGTTCCACGGCATCAATCCCTGCGGCTTCACGGGGCTGGCGGTGACGCAGATGGTAGAATTGACCGGTGCCCTGGCCTTGGCCGAGGTCGAAGCCGAGCTGGTCCGCCAGCTGTCCGTCCAACTAGGCCTCAACCCGGTCCCGGCCGACGGCCTGCCGCCGGCACTTTCCCCCGAATCCGCGAGTTCCTGATGTCGAACGAGAAAACCATCGCCGCGCAAACCGTCACCTCGCTGGAGACCGGCGCCAAGCAGCTGGGCGAGAGCAAGATCGCGCGCAGTCCGGTGCAGTTCGCCGAGGCGCCGGTGCTGCGCAAGCCGAGCTGGATCCGGGTGCGCATTCCGGCCGGCAACGCGGTCGCCAAGCTGAAGGCGCAGCTACGCGAGAACCGCCTGGTCACCGTGTGCGAGGAGGCCAGTTGCCCGAACATCCACGAGTGCTTCAGCCACGGCACCGCCACCTTCATGATCCTGGGCGAGGTCTGCACCCGCCGCTGCAGCTTCTGCGACGTGGCGCACGGCCGGCCGAAGCCGCCGGATGCGGCCGAGCCGCTGAACCTGGCCACCACCATCGCCGACATGAAGCTGCGCTACGTGGTGATCACCTCGGTCGACCGCGACGACCTGCGCGACGGCGGCGCCGAGCACTTCACCCGCTGCATCGACGAGATCCGCCGCTTCAGCCCGGGCATCAAGATCGAGATCCTGACCCCCGACTTCCGCGGCAAGGGCCGCATGGAGCGCGCGCTGGAGCTGCTCAACCGGTCGCCGCCGGACGTGTTCAACCATAATCTCGAGACCGTGCCGGACCTGTACCCGAACGTGCGCCCCGGCGCCGACTACGCCTGGTCGCTGCGTCTGCTGAAGGAATTCAAGGCCGCCAACCCCGGCGTGCCGACCAAGTCCGGCATCATGCTCGGCCTGGGCGAGACCATGGACCAGGTACGGCAGACCCTGCGCGACCTGCGCGCGCACGACGTCGACATGATCACCGTCGGCCAATACCTGCAGCCGACCCCGCACCACCATCCGGTGATGCGCTACTGGACGCCGGAGGAATTCGCCGAAATCGAGGCGTTCGGGAACCAATTGGGCTTCACCCATGTCGCATCCGGACCGATGGTGCGTTCCAGCTACCACGCCGACCGCATGGCGATCGAAGCCGGATTCGTGCAGACCTGACCAATGGCCCATGCGTTCCGGGCCGGAACGCGCATAATGCTGGCAATCACCCGAGGCGACACATGAAAAAACGTTACGTTCTGGCCCTGACCGCCCTGCTGCCGCTGGCCATCGCCTTCGCCGCCAACCAGGGCCGCAGCACCACGCCCGAATCCGAGCTGGTGCCGACCGAGGCGCAGGCGCTGACCGGCAACCTGGTGTACCAGCTGCTGTCCGGCAGCAACTATGCCTACAAGACCCTGCCGCTGGACGACGCGCTGTCGGCCGACATCTTCGACAACTATCTGGAGTCGCTGGACGGCAACAAGCTGTTCTTCACCGCCGCCGACATCGCCCGCTTCGAGGCCTACCGCAGCCGGATGGACGACGCCATCCGCGACCGTGAGCTCGATCCGGCCTTCGAGATCTTCAAGACCTACCTGATCCGTGTCGACCAGCGCGTGGCGCACGCCCGCGGCCTGCTCAAGCAGGAATTCGACTTCAGCGCCGCCGAAACCTACCGCTACGACCGCGAGGACGCCGCTTGGGCCAAGGACACCGCCGAGCTCGATGCGCTCTGGCGCCAGTCGGTGAAGAACGACGTGCTGCGCCTGAAACTGGCCGGCCGGCCGATGGCCGAAATCCGCACCACCCTCGACAAGCGCTACGCGCAGCTGTCCGAACGCCTGCACCAGCTGCGCGGCGACGATGTGTTCGAGAACTTCATGAACGCCTACGGCAGCGCCATCGACCCGCATACCTCGTACATGAGCCCGCGCAGCGCCGACAATTTCAACATGACCATGAAGCTCTCGCTCGAAGGCGTGGGCGCGGTGCTGCAGGCGCAGGACGAGTACGTGGTGTTCCGCACCATCATGCCCGGCAGCCCGGCCGAGAAATCCGGCCAGATTAAGACCGGTGACCGCGTGCTGGCCGTCGGCCAGGGCGAAAGCGGCCCGATGGTCGACGTGGTCGGCTGGCGCATCGACGACGTGGTGGCCAAGATCCGCGGTGCCAAGGGCACCGTGGTCCGGCTCGACGTGCAGTCCGCCGACGAAGGCCCGGACGGCCCGCGCAAGATTGTGCGCATCGTGCGCGACAAGGTCAAGCTCGAGGAGCAGGCCGCCAGCCGCCGCATCATCGAGACCGGCGGCAAGCGCATCGGCGTGATCGAACTGCCGACCTTCTACCTCGATTTCGAGGCCGCCCGCCGCGGCGATCCGGACGTGCGTTCGGCCACCAGCGACGTGCGCAAGCTGCTGACCGAACTGAAGGCCGAGAACGTCGACGGTGTGGTGGTCGACCTGCGCGACAACGGCGGCGGTTCGCTGATCGAGGCGGTCGAGCTGACCGGCCTGTTCATCGAGCGGGGCCCGGTGCTGCAGGTGCGCAACGCCAACGGCGAGGTCGAAGTGGAATCCGACGAAGACGCGGCGGTGGCCTGGACCGGCCCGCTGGCGGTGCTGGTCAACCGCTCCTCGGCCTCGGCGTCGGAGATCTTCGCCGCCGCCATCCAGGATTACGGCCGCGGCCTGATCATCGGCGAGCCGACCTTCGGCAAGGGCACGGTGCAGACCCTGGTCGACCTCGACCGCTTCCCGCGCCGCAAGGACATCCAGTTCGGCCAGCTGAAGATGACCGTGGCGCAGTTCTTCCGCATCGACGGCGGCACCACCCAGAACGCCGCGGTCACTCCGGACGTGCCGTTCCCGGTCAGCGTCGACGCCTCCGAGTACGGCGAAAGCACCTTCGACAACGCCCTGCCGTACACCCGCATCGCGGCCGCCGAGTACGCCCGGCTGGGCAGCTTCCAGGCCATCCTGCCGCAGCTGATCGAGCGCCACGGCAAGCGCGTGGCCGCCGACCGCGAATTCTCCTGGTGGATGCAGGACGTGGCCCTGTTCAAGGCCGAGCGCGACAAGAAAAGCGTGTCGCTGAACGAAGCCGAACGCATCCGCGAACGCGACGAACGCAAGGCCCGCCGTGAAGCGCGCGATGCCGAGCGCAAGACGCTGGGCCTGAAATCGGTGGCGGTCGACGACCGCGACGACGGCCTGCAGGCCGACGAGCGCCGGATCAGCGAGCAGGTCGCCCAGGAAAAAGCGGCCAAGGAACTGCCGGATCCGCTGCGGGATGAATCGGCCGCGATCCTGGCCGACGCCATCGGTCTGCTGGAAACCGACAAGCCGCTGCTGACCCGGGTGTTCCCGAAATCGGCCTCGGCCACCCGCTGGACCGAATGACAGGATGCGGATAACGCCGCCGGCCGCTGCGGCGTAGGATGGCGGCATGGACACATCGCCCGATCCCCGACTGGAAAACGCGCGCGCCCTGCTGGAATCGGGCGCGTTCTCCCTGCCCGAACTCGCCGCCGAAGTCGGCCTGAGTCCGGCCTATCTGCAGAAGCGCTTCAAGCAGGCCTATGGCCTGAGTCCGGCCGAGTACGCCGGCCAGCGCCGGCTGATGCGCCTGAAACAACGCCTGCGCGAAACCGAGGACGTCACCCAGGCCTGGGTCGACAGCGGTTTCGGTTCCTGTTCGCGCGTGTACGAGAACGGCGCTGCCAAGCTCGGCATGTCGCCGGCGCAGTACCGCAAAGGCGGCCGCGGCCTGAAGATCCACTGGACGGTGACCGATACCGCGCTAGGCAACGCGCTGGTGGCGGCGACCGCGCGCGGCATCTGCGCCGTGGCCTTGGCCGACAGCCAAGACGCGTTGCTGGCGGAGCTGCGCCGGGAATTCCCCGAAGCCGAACTGAACCACGTGCCGGACGACGACGGCGCCATCGCGCCGACCGTGCGCGCCGTCGCCGATGCGCTGGCCGGCAAGGCCGCCGCATTGCCGCTGGAGCTGGTCGGCACCGCGTTCCAGCACCGCGTCTGGCAGGCGCTGATGCGCATCCCGGCCGGCGAGACCTTCAGCTACGCCGAGCTGGCGCAGGTGCTGGACATGCCCAAGGCCGCGCGCGCGGTGGCGCGCGCCTGCGCCGGCAATAAAGTGGCGGTGCTGGTGCCCTGCCACCGCATCGTGCGCGGCGACGGTTCGCTCGGCGGCTACCGCTGGGGCTTGCCGCGCAAACAGACCCTGCTGGCGCGTGAACGCATGCGATAATGGCGCATGAGCGATTCACCTAAACGCAGCCACGTGTTCGCCGCCTTGCTGGCGGTTTATGTCCTCTGGGGTTCCACCTATTACGCGATCAAGCTGGCCTTGCCGGGTTATCCGCCGTTCCTGCTGACCGGCACGCGCATGCTGATTGCCGGCGGCTTGATGTTGGCTTGGCTGGCCTGGCGCCGGCACCCGCTGCCCACGCGCTCGCAATGGCCGTCGCTGGTGGTGCTGGCCACGGTGATGACGGTGCTGTCGAACGCCTTCGTCAACGTCGCCGAGCAGACCGTGTCCAGCGGCGTGGTCGCCATCGGCGTGGCGGCGATGCCGCTATGGGCCGGATTGTTCGCGGCGCTGCGCGGCTACCATCCCAACCGCATCGAGTGGAGCGGGCTGCTGCTCGGTTTCCTCGGCGTGATCTGGCTCAATCTCGGCAGCGAGCTGCGCGTTTCCACCGTCGGCCTGCTGTGCGTGCTGGCCGCGCCGCTCGGCTGGGCCTGGGGTTCGATGTGGAGCAAGGGCCGCGACCTGCCCGATCCGGTGGCGCTGTCGGCCTGGCAGATGGCCATCGGCGGCGTCATCTCCAGCCTGCTCGGCCTGGCCATCGGCGAGCGCTTCACGCACGCGCCCGGGCTCGAGGCCACGGCCGCCATGCTGTATCTGGCGGTGTTCGGTTCGGTCATCGCCTATTCGGCCTTCGTCTGGCTGGTCAAGCACGTGCGTCCGGCGCTGGCCACCAGCTACGCCTACGTCAATCCGCCGATCGCGCTGCTGCTCGGCGTGCTGCTGCTCGACGAACCGATGAACTCGCACACGCTGGTGGCGATGGCGCTGATCCTGGTCAGCATCGGCATCGTCACCCTCGGCAAACGCCTGCACGGCGGCTGAGCCGCCGCGCCTATTTGGTCTCGACGCGGATGCCCGCGCCGCGGTAGCCGCCGGCGCATTTTCCCGACCGCACGCCGGCCAGGAACGCATCGATGCTGCCGGTGATCAACGCGGTTTCGGCCGCCGTACCGCCGCCGCCGAAATCGCGGTGGTTTCCGCCTTCGACTACCCCCTGCCATTTGCAGCCCGGCGTCATGTTCCGGTACGGTTGCAGGCGCGATGTCCAATCCGCGTCGATCTCTGCGTCTTCGGTACCGGTCAGCGAATATACCGGCGCCCGGATGCCACGCCAGGCGTTCGCCGGAAAGATATGGCCTGCGCCCTGCGGCGACAGCGCGATGTAGGCGTCGAACGCGATGCGGGTGTCGAGCCCGAGCCGGTTGTCGGCACCGGCCAACAGCATCGTGGTGGCGGCGCCCATCGAATGGCCGATCAGCACGCTGAAACCGGAACGGCAACGCGCTTTGCCCCAATCGCGCGCGGCCTGGATGTCGGCGAAGCGGTCGCGGTAGGCGTCGGCGTCGGTCACCAAGCCGCTCAATCCTTCCTTCACCGCGCCCCGCAAGCGTCCCTGCGGTATATGCGCGCGCAACGCGGCT
This sequence comes from Arenimonas maotaiensis, assembly GCF_014638745.1. Lineage (GTDB taxonomy): Bacteria > Pseudomonadota > Gammaproteobacteria > Xanthomonadales > Xanthomonadaceae > Arenimonas > Arenimonas maotaiensis. Next base: position 791,128 of record NZ_BMFO01000001.1, on the reverse strand, counting down.
CGGCCGCTCAAGGCGTGTCCGGGCACGATGGCCAGATAGCCGCCGTCGCGTAGATGCGCGGCCAGATAAGCCAAGCCCTTTTCCGAACCGCCGGCACCGTGGCTGAGCACGGCGATGCCACGGCAGACGCCCGTCGGCGCGTAGACCGCGGCGGTGGTCACGCCGTCCGGACGCGGAATGCGGCGGGTTTCCTGCGCCGATGCGGCAGCGCAGGTGGAGATGAGGATCAGGGCCAGAGTGATCGAATGGCGTGTCATCGGAGTCCTGCCGAACGGGGCTGTCCATCCAAGATGCGGCGGATGCCGCATCGGTCGCGTATTCTCAGCCGCCGCGCAGCGCGGCCGTGACTGGCAGGCGCGCGGCGCGCAGGGCCGGCGCCAGGCCGCCCAGGAAACCGATGCCCAGCGCCCAGATCAGGCCCTGCAGCACCAGGCCGGGCGTGACCGCGAAATTGAACGCGACCTGGGTGAAGCTGCCGCTCAGCGTGGATACCGAATAGTCGTTGAACAGCAGGTAGGCGGTGACCGCGCCGATCACGCCGCCGAGCAGCGACAGCGCCATGGCCTCGGCCATCACCGAGGCCACCACCGGCGCGTTGCCGAAACCGAGCGCGCGTAGCGTGCCGATTTCCGCGGTGCGCGCCGAAACCGCCGAGTACATGGTGTTGAGCGCGCCGAACAGGGCGCCGAAGGCCATGATCACCGCCACGATGTTGGTCAAAAAGCCGATCTGGCGGGTCAGCCCGGACGATTGCGCGCTGAAGAACTCCTGCTCGGTCTTGACCTCGACATTGAGCTGCGGATCGGACTCCAGCCGGCGCTTGAGCGCGCCGAGCGCGTCGCGGTAGGCCAGGCGCGCCACCACCGAGGACGCGCCCGACCGGCCGAACGCGCTCTGCACGGTCTCCAGATCGGCCCACAGTTCGGAGTCGTGCGCGTCGCCGGTCTCGAACACGCCGACCACCTGCCAGTACGAGCCGCGGAATTTCAGCCTGGAGCCGACCTGCAGGCCGTCGAACTGGGTGTAGGCGCCCTTGCCGACCATCAGCTCGCGCAGTCCGGGCGTGAAGCGGCGGCCTTCGAGCAGTTTCAGTTCCGGCCGCAACGTGAAGCCGGCGGGCTCGACGCCGCGCAGCGAGACGTTGGCGCCCGAGCGTTCGCCCTTGCGCGGCACCTCGGTGATCACGATCAGTTCGGCCGACGCCACCGGCAGGCCGTCGGCGCCGCGCGCGATGGCCGGATCCTGCTTGATCTGGGTGACCGAAGCACGTTCCAGGAAGCTGGCCAGTTCGCCGTTGGCGCCGCCGCGCAGCACGATGGCGCGGTCCGGATCGCCGGTGGCGGTCAGGGTCTTGTTCAGGCCGGTCGACATCGACAGCATCGCCACCAGCACGCCGACCACGCCGGCGATGCCGATCACGATCACCAGCGACGCGCCCAGGCGCTGCGGGATGCTCCTCAGGTTCATCAGCACGATTTCGCGCACTTGCGTGAAGGTGCTCATGTCAGCGCCCCGCCAAGGCATCGACGATGCGGACGCGCATGGCGTGCCAGGCCGGCGGCAGGCCGACCGCCGTCGCCAGCAGCGCGGTGCTGGCCAGGGCGAACAGCCAGACGCGGGCATCGGCGCGGATCGGATATTCCGGCGGCAACGCGCCGGTCACGGCGCTGGCCAACAGCAGGCCGGCCAAGGCGCCGAGGAAGCACAGCAGGAACGCTTCGGCCAGCACCAGCGCCAGCACGGTGCGGTCGGTGAAGCCCAGGCATTTCAGCACCGCCAGCTCCGGCACGCGTTCGCGCACGGCCTGGCTCATGGTGTAGCCGGTGAGGATCAGGATGGTGAAGAACACCGCGCCGGAAATGGCGTTGACGATGAAGCCGATGTCGCCCAGCTGCTTCAGGAAGCCGAGCTGGAACTCCTGCTCGCTCTGGGTCTTGGTCTCGTCGGCCGAATTCTCGAAGCGCCGGTCGATTTCGGCGGCGATGCGGCCGGAATCCATCGGGTTCTTGACCCGCACCACGAACACGCCGGCCAGTCCGCGCGTGCGCTCGATGCGGGCTTCGTCGAACTGGCCGTAGTTCAGGTACATCAGGTTGGCGCGGTCGCTCCATTCCCGGTCGCGGCCGCCGAAGATGCCGACCACGCGCCATTGCCAGACACGGCTGCCGTCCTTCTGGGTCCAGATGAAGGAGTTCAGCGGCACGATGTCGCCGACCTTCCAGCCGTATTTGTCGGCCAATATCCTCCCGACGATGGCGCCGTCCTGGGTCGAGATGAAGGCGCGCCACTGGTCCTCCGGCATCGTCCATTCCGGATAGGTGTCGCGCAGGCGTTGCGGATTGACCGCGAACTGCGGGAAGAAGTTCTTCGGATCCTGGTACACGCCGCCGAAGAACTGCGAGTGCCCGACGTGCTCGACGCCCGGAATCGCTTCGATCTGCGGCAGCAGGCGCATCGGCAGCGGCGTGGTGAAGCTGATCTTGGCCTGGGTGATCAACCGGTTGGCGCCGAGGAAATCGGCGCCGCCGGCCAGCACCGAGTTCACCGCCTGCAGCAGGCCGATCAGCAGGAAGGCCGCCGCCAGCGACAGCAGGGTGAATGCCGTGCGCGTCTTCTTGCGCATCAGCGCGCCCCAGACCAGCGGCAGGTATTTGCCGATCACCTCAGTGCTCCGCGCCGCCGGCCAACGTGCCCTGGTCGACCAGGGTGCCCTTGTCCAGATGCACGGTGCGGCGCGCGTATTCGGCCGCCTTCGGATCGTGCGTCACCATCACGATGGTCTTCTTGAAGTCGCGGTTCAGGCGCTGCAGCAGGGTCAGCACCTCGTCCGCGGTCTTGCGGTCGAGGTCGCCGGTGGGCTCGTCGCAGATCAGGATGCGCGGGTCCGACACCAGCGCGCGCGCGATGGCCACGCGCTGCTGCTGGCCGCCGGACAGTTCATTCGGCTTGTGTCCGGCGCGGTCGCCGATGCCGACCAGGTCGAGCGCGATGGCGGCGCGGCGCCGGCGTTCGCCGGTGTCCATGTCGGTCAGCAGCAGCGGCAGCTCCACGTTCTTCTGCGCGCTCAGCACCGGCATCAGGTTGTAGCTCTGGAAGATGAAGCCGACCGTTTCCGCACGCCAGGCCGCCAGCGCGTCGCCGGACAGCTCGTCGATGCGCCGGCCTTCGATCTTCAGCTCGCCGCCGGTGGGCGAGTCGATGCCGCCGATCAGGTTCAGCAGGGTGGTCTTGCCGGAGCCGGAGGGGCCCATCAGCGCCACGAAGTCGCCTTCGGGGATGTCCAGGTCGATGCCGTGCAGCACTTCCAGCACCTGCTTGCCGCGCACATAGGATTTGCGCAGGCCGCGGATTTCGACCAGCGGGAACAGCGCGTCGCCGCCGTTCATTTCGCGGCGCCTTCCTTGCCGGCCACGGCGGCGCCGTCGGCCAAACCTTCCGGCGGCGAGACGATCACCGAGTCGCCCTTGCCCAGGCCCTTCACCACGCGGCTGTCGCTGTCGTTGGCATCGGCCACGGTGACCGGCACGCGCTTGGCCTTGCCATCGACCACGGTGAACACGAAGGCCTTGTCGCCGTCCTTGAGCACGGCGGCGTTCGGGATCCAGAAGCCGGCCAGCGGCTTGCCGGCCTCGGCCTTCTCCAGGAAGCTGACGCGTACGCCCATGTCGGGCACGATGCGCGGGTCCTTGCTGTCCAGCGCCACGCGCACCTTGACTGTGGCCTTGGAGCGGTCGGCGGTCGGGATGATGGCGATCACCGAGCCGGGGATGCGCCAGTCCGGATACGCGTTGAGCATCGCTTCGATCGGCATGCCCGGGGTGACGCGGCCGATGTAGGCCTCGTTGACGTCGACCTGCACCTCCAGCGAATCCATGTCGACCAGGGTGCCGATGCCGGTGCGGATCGAACCGCCGCCGGCCGAGATCGGCGAGATCATCTCGCCCGGCTGCGCCGCCTTGGCGATGATGACGCCGGCAAACGGCGCGCGGATCACGGTGTTGTCGACGCCCAGTGCCGCCACGGCGCGTTGGTCGAGCGCCAGCGCCACCGATTTCTGCAGGCTGGCCAGACGCGCCGCGCGCGAATCGCGTTCGGCCTTGGCGGTATCCAGCGCCTGTTTCGACACCAGCTGCTGCGCGGCCAGGTCGCGGGTGCGGCGGAAATTGCTTTCGGCCAGCGCCAGCTGCGCCTGCGCTTCGGCCAGCTGCGAGCGGCTGGCGGCCACCTGCGATTGCGCCACGTCGAGCTGGGCGCTGGCGTCCTGGTCGTCCAGGCGCGCCAGGATCTCGCCTTCGGCGACCTGCTGGCCTTCCTCGATGTAGACTTCGCGGACTTTGCCGGTCACCTTCGAGGACACCGTGGCGATGCGGCGTGCGGTCACGTAGCCGGAGGCGTCGAGCACCGAGGCCGGACCGGCTTCGGCGGCCGACCGCGGATTGACGGTGTCCACCGCCAGCGGCTTGCCGCCGCGCAGCAGCAACAGCGCGAGCAACACCACGATCGCGATGGCGGCGTAAAGCGGCCAGCGCCGTTTGCCGGCCGGGCGGCCGCCGCGGCTGCGGTCGATCTTCAATTCATGCAAGGCACTTTCTGGACGGCTCATCGTCGGATCCTGGGAGAACGGTTCGGTGGGAGTATGCGGCGTCTTCAGGCCGAAGCCGAGTGCCGGTTGTCATATGTTTGCCGCAGCAGGGTGAAGGCGGCGCGCAAGCCCTGCGCCTCGCCGCCGGCCGGCTTGCCCGGGCGGTCGCCGTCGTTCCAGCTGTACACGTCCACGTGCGTCCAGGCGATGTCGGCGGGCACGAAGCGCTGCAGGAACAGCGCGGCGGTCACGCTGCCGGCCATCTTGCTGCCGGCGTTGGCCAGGTCGGCCACATTCGATTTCAGGTAGGTGAGGTACGGCTGCCACAGCGGCAGGCGCCAGAGCGGATCGTGCTGCGCCTCGCCGGCGGCCAGATAGGCCTGCGCCAGGTCGTCGCGGTTGCTGTACAGCACCGGCAGGTCGGGGCCGAGGGCGATGCGCGCGGCGCCGGTCAGCGTGGCGAAATCCATGATCAGCGCCGGCCGCAGTTCGCCGGCCAGAGCCAGGGCGTCGCACAGCACCAGGCGGCCTTCGGCGTCGGTGTTGTCGATCTCCACGGTCATGCCTTGGCGGGTGGTGATGACATCGCCGGGCCGGAAGGCGTTGCCGGCGACGCTGTTCTCCACCGCCGCGATCAACAGCGTCAGCCGGATCGGCAGCCGGCTCTGCATCACCAGGCGCGCCAACGCCAGAGCGTGCGCGGCGCCGCCCATGTCTTTTTTCATGTTGCGCATGCCGTCGGCCGGTTTCAGGTCCAGGCCGCCGGTGTCGAAGCACACGCCCTTGCCGCACAGCACCACGCGCGGATGCGCCTCGTCGCCCCAGTCCAGCCGTAGCAGGCGCGGCGCGCGGTGCGCGGCGCGGCCGACCGCGTGGATGGTGGGGAAGCCGCGTTCCAGCAGGGCCTCGCCGACCACGGCTTCGCTGCGCGCGCCGAATTCACTCGCGGCGGCGTGCACCAGCTGTTCCAGTTGCTCCGGTCCCATGTGCTCGGCCGGCGTGTTGACCATATCGCGCACCAGGGTGCTGGCGGCCAGCAACGCCATGCTCTGCGCGGCATGCCCTTCGGCGTGCAAGCGCGCCGGTTCGCGGCGCTCGAGATAGCGTTCGAAGCGGTAGGCACCCAAGCCCCAGCCCAGCGCCAAGGCATCGGCACCGATGGCGTCGCCGGCGCCGCGGTGGTAATCGCCGGCGGGCAACAGCTTGGGCAGGTGCGCCACGGCATAGGGATGGTCGCCGTCGAGCACCGCCAGCACGCGCTGCCAATGCCCGGATTCGTCCGGCAGCAGCGCGAATCGTCCGCCTTTGCCGGCGAAGTCCTGGCTGGCCAGCCAGTTGCGGCAGAACTCAGGCTGCGCCGCCAACCAAGCCGCGTAGCCGGCCGGCGTGACGAAATCGATCGGGCGCGAGGCGGCGGCGCGCTCAAAGCGCAGTCCGGGCGTGGCGGGGCTCAGGGTCATGCGGCGTTCTCCTCCAGCCAGTCGGCCAGTTGCGTGAGGTCGGTGACGGTGACGTGCGCGGCGGCGATGTCCGCCGGCCAGACCGCTTCGGTGCGGTTGATCCAGGCCGAGCGGAAGCCGGCGCCGTGCGCGCCCTGCACGTCCAGCCAGGGGTCGTCGCCGACATGCAGGATCTGCGCGGCGTCGAGGTCGAGACGGCGGCGGGTGGCTTCGAAGATCGGCGCATGCGGTTTGGCGTGGCCGATGTCGCGCGCCGACACGCAGCCGAGGAAGAAGTGGCCGATGCCGGTGCGTTGCAGGTCGGCGTTGCCGTTGGTCAGTGCGATCAGCGGGAAGCGCGCGGCCAGGCGCTCCAGCGCCGGCAGGCAGTCCTCGTACAGGGTGACGTCGTTGCGGGCGCGGAAGAAGGCGTCGAACGCCGGATCGACCAGCGCCTCGGATTCGCCCGAGAGCCGGAACGCGTGCTGTAGCGACAGCTTGCGCTGGGCGGTGAAGTCGTGCGCCAGCTCCGGATGCGCCTGCGCGATCTGCTCGCGCACGTGGCGCATGGCCGGAATCGGGAACTGCGCGGCGGTGGCCGGCGCGTGCACCAGCAGGAATTCGTGCAGCGCGGTTTCGGCGCGCTCGATGATCGGCCAGATCGGCCAGAGGGTGTCGTCGAGATCGAGACTGAGGGCTTTGATGGCGGGCATAGGCGCTTAGGATACCGCGAAGCGCGTGCAGGCCCCGTGTTTTTCAGCGCATCTCCAGATAGCCCGACTGCCGGCCGCGCGCCAGGCCGAGCTCGAGCCGGCGCGGGCTGGCTGACAGCAGCGCGCGCAGGCCGGCCAGATCGGCCACCGACTGCCGGTTCAGCACCAGGATGCGGTCGCCGGCCTCCAGGCCGTTGCGCTCGGCCCGGCTGCCGCCGGCCACCTTGCTGACGATGACGCCGCGCATGCCGGTCTGCCGGTAGCGCTCGGGCGTGTCGATCAGCACCGCGCCGGCCAGGCGCGGATCCAGCTGTCCGGCGTCGAGTTCCTTGGGCGCGGCTTTCAGCTGCGCGCTGAGTTCCAGCCGTTGCGCGCCGCGCATCAGCTGCAGGCGCACCGGCGCGTTCAGCGGCAGCAGGCCCTCCAGATTGCTGAGCGCTTCGCCGCTTTCGATGCGCTGGCCGTTGGCCTGCAGGATGACGTCGCCGGGCCGGATGCCGGCGGCCTCGGCCGGGCTGCCGCGGTACACGCGGGTCACCATCGCGCCTTTGACGAACGGCTGCTCGGTGGTCTGCGCGGTTTCCGCGTCCAGTCCCAGCGAGCCGCGCCGCACTTCGCCGTAGGCCATCAGCTGGCGCATGATCTCCTTGGCCAGGTTCGACGGGATGGCGAAGCCCAGGCCGATGTTGCCGGCCGCGCTGCCGCGCGGGTTGAAGCTGGCCACGTTGATGCCGACCAGTTCGCCGTTGAGGTTGACCAGCGCGCCGCCGGAATTGCCGGGGTTGATCGAGGCGTCGGTCTGGATGAAGTTCTGGTAGCCCAGGCCCTGCAGGCCGCTGCGGCCGACGGCCGAGACGATGCCGCTGGTGACGGTCTGGCCCAGGCCGAACGGATTGCCGACCGCGACCACGTAGTCGCCGACCCGCAGCTTGGCCGAATCGGCCATCGGCAGCGCCTGCAGGCCGGTGGCGGAAATGCGGATGACCGCGATGTCGGTGTCCGGGTCGGAGCCCACCGGCTGCGCCTCGAAGGTGCGGCCGTCGGTCAGGCTGACCGAGACCTCGTCGGCGCCTTCGACCACGTGGTTGTTGGTCAGGATCAGGCCGCGCGCGGCGTCCACGATCACGCCCGAACCCAGCGATTGCGAGATGCGCTCCTGCGGATAGCGGCCGCCGCCGAAGAATTCGGCGATCGGATTGTTCACCCGCACGCGTTGCTTGGTGTAGATGTTGACCACCGAGGGCGTGACCTTGTCCAGCATCGGCGCCAAGGTCGGCATCGCTTGGCCGGTGCCGGGCGTGCCGGCCGCTTGCGCGGCGGGAATGCCCCATTCCGGCACCTTGCCGGTTTCGGCCGGTGCCGGCGCTTGGCTGAAGTACAGGCCGGCGGCCAGGGCGCCGGTGGCGGTGCCCAACAGGGCGAAGGCGACGGTTCGCAGGGTAGGGCGCATGATCGACCTCGAATCGGTGGGTTGGGAAGTATAGCAAGCACGAAAAATTCCCGGATTCACGCCCGGTTCCACGCCTGTAAAACCAGTCTATCCGGCTGTTTATTAAAGCAATATGAATTGACACGGGGTGACAATTTTCCGGTTGACAGGCCTCCGACAGGTGTTTAATGTACGCAGAGGAAACACAACATCTTGTGTTTTTAAAACGATAAACCCCAATATGTAGTACGGGGCGGCACAGATGTGCTGGAATCCATCGAATTATCAGGGAGATAAGCAACTCATGAGTACACCCCGCCTGGAAGCCGTTCCCGCAAGCGTGCCCGCCCCGAACACCGACGCCTTGCCGCTGCAGCCGGCCTCCTTGGACATCTGGGACAAGAAGTACCGCCTGAAGGCGAAGAACGGCACCCCGGTCGACCTGACCATCGACGACACCTACCGCCGCGTCGCCAAGGCGCTGTCGGACGCCGAGCCGGACGCCGAGCGTCAGGCCTATTGGAACGAGCGCTTCCTGTGGGCGCTTCGCCGCGGGGCGATTCCCGCCGGCCGCATCACCTCCAACGCCGGCGCGCTGGAACACAAGCCGGCCACCAGCACCATCAACTGCACCGTGTCCGGCACCATCCCCGATTCGATGGACGGCATCCTGGACAAGGTGCATGAAGCCGGCCTGACCCTGAAGGCCGGTTGCGGCATCGGCTACGAATTCTCCACCCTGCGTCCGCGCGGCGCGTACGTGTCCGGCGCCGGCGCGCACACCTCCGGCCCGCTGTCGTTCATGGATATCTACGACAAGATGTGCTTCACCGTGTCCTCGGCCGGCGGCCGCCGCGGCGCGCAGATGGGCACCTTCGACGTCTCGCACCCGGACGTCAAGGAATTCATCGGCGCCAAGCGCGAGGACGGCCGACTGCGCCAGTTCAACCTCAGCCTGCTGATCACCGACGGCTTCATGGACGCGGTGGCCAAGGACGCCGACTGGCCGCTGGTGTTCCCGGTCAGCGTCAAGGAGCAGGGCGACATCGACCTGAACGATGCCGCCAAGGTGGTCTGGCGCGACTGGCCGGTGACCGCCGGCTACGTCACCCGCGACGACGGCCTGGTGGCCTGCAAGATCTACGGCCATATCCGCGCCCGCCAGCTGTGGAACCGGATCATGGCCTCGACCTACGATTTCGCCGAGCCCGGCTTCATCCTGATCGACCGCGTCAACGAGATGAACAACAACTGGTGGTGCGAGAACATCCGCGCCACCAACCCCTGCGGCGAGCAGCCGTTGCCGCCGTACGGCGCCTGCCTGCTGGGTTCGGTCAACCTGACCCTGTTCGTGCGCCATCCGTTCACCGACCAGGCCGCGTTCGACTGGGACGAATACAAGGAAGTGGTGCGTGTGTTCACCCGCATGCTCGACAACGTGGTCGAGATCAACGGCCTGCCGCTGGAGCAGCAGCGCAACGAAATCATGCGCAAGCGCCGCCACGGCATGGGCTTTTTGGGCCTGGGCAGCACGCTGACCATGTTGCGCATGAAATACGGTTCCGAGCAGAGTCTGGAATTCACCGAGCAGGTCTCGCGCGAGATGGCGCTGGCCGGCTGGGAAGTAGGCTTGGCGCTGGCCGAAGAGAAGGGCCCGGCGCCGATCATGGACGAGGACTTCAAGGTCACCGCCGAGATGCTGCGCAAACGTCCGGAAATGAAGGCCGACGGCTGGAAGGTCGGCCAGAAGATCAAGGGCCGCGTGCTGCACGCCAAGTACTCGCGCTACATGCAGCGCGTGGCCACGGTGGCGCCGGAACTGGTGGCGCAGCTGGCCGAGAAGGGCTCGCGCTTCACCCACCACAGCTCGATCGCGCCGACCGGCACCATCTCGCTGTCGCTGGCCAACAACGCCTCCAACGGCATCGAACCGAGCTTCGCGCACCACTACAGCCGCAACGTGATCCGCGAAGGCAAGAAGTCCAAGGAAAAAGTGGAAGTCTACAGCTACGAGCTGTTGGCCTACCGCGAGCTGGTCAACGCCAAGGCGATGCCCTACAGCGCCGATCCGGAAGCCGCGTTGCCGGAGTACTTCGTGGCCGCCGACGACATCTCGCCGAAGGAGCACGTCGACATCCAGGCCGCCTCGCAGAAGTGGATCGACTCCTCGATCTCGAAGACCGCCAACGTGCCGACCAACTATCCGTACGAGGACTTCAAGGACATCTACACCTACGCCCACCAGCAGGGCCTGAAGGGCTGCACCACGTTCCGCTTCAACCCGGCCGCCTTCCAGGGCGTGCTGGTCAAGGAGTCCGACCTGGAGAACACCACCTACCGCTTCGAGCTCGAGGACGGTTCCGTGGTCGAGGTCAAGGGCAACGAGGAAATCGAATACGACGGCGAGATGCACACCGCCGCCAACCTGTTCGACGCCCTGAAAGAAGGTTACTACGGCAAGTTCTGAGCGGTTCCACGGCAAGTTCCTAGAATCCCGACGGGGGGTGATGCGATGGCAACGAAGAAGTCCGGAAGTGCGGTGCAGGGTGCGGTGAAGAAGGTGCAGGCGGAGGCCAAAAAAGCCGCCGCCGCGATCGGCCGCAAGGCCGCGCCGGTGGTCAAACAGGCCATCGCCAAGGCCGAGCGTTCCGACGCCGCCAAGGCGGTGAAGCAGGCCATCGCCAAGGCCGAGCGTTCCGATGCCGGCAAGGCGGTCAAGCAGGCGATCACCCAGGCCGAGCGTTCCGCGGCGGCCAAGGCGGTCAAGAACGCCATCGCGTCGGTGAAGGCCAAGCTCGAGAAGAAAGCCGCCGCGGCCAAGAAGGCACCAGCCAAGAAAGCGGCGGCCAAGAAAGCCACCGTGAAAAAGGCCGCGGCCAAGAAGGCGCCCGCCAAAAAACCGGCAGCCAAGAAAGCCGTCAGCAAGAAACCGGCGGCGAAGAAAGCCGCCAAGAAATCGGCGAAGAAGTCCGCCGGCAAGTAATCCGCGCCGCGCGGCTCCGGCCGCGCGCGCCGTCCGAATCACGAATACCCAGGAGTCAGAGCAGTAATGGCCATCAAAATTACAAAAAAAATCAAATCCTACAGCGTGCAGAAGCCCGAAGACAAAGCCGCCGCCGAAACCGCGGCCGCCGCCCCGGTGAGCGCCGCGCCGGCCGTGCTGGGCGCCGAGATCATCCACATGCACGAGAAGGTCGAGCGCCCGGAATCGCTGGTCGGCGCCACCTACAAGATCAAGTCGCCGCTGGTGGAGCACGCCATGTACGTGACCATCAACGACATCGTGCTCAACCCGGGCACCGACCACGAGCTGCGCCGCCCGTTCGAGGTGTTCATCAACTCCAAGAACATGGACCACTTCCAGTGGGTGGTCGCCATCACCCGCATCATGAGCGCCGTGTTCCGCAAGGGCGGCGACGTGACCTTCCTGGTGGAGGAGATGAAGGCGGTGTTCGACCCGCGCGGCGGCTACTTCAAGGCCGGCGGCGTGTACATGCCTTCCATCGTGGCCGAGATCGGCTCGGTGGTGGAGGAGCACCTGAAATCCATCGGCATGATCGTGGATCCGGAGCTCAGCGACGCGCAGCGCGCGCTGATCGCCGAAAAACGTGCGGCCTACGAGAACCGCACTAAAAAAAAAGCAGTCTCTCCTGAGGGCGACCTCGCCGTGGATGCCGGGCGCTCCAGCGCCGACGAGGCGGCATCGCAGTCCGGCGAGGGAGCCTCTTTTCCTCCCACCGCCACCATGTGCCACAAGTGCAGCACCAAGGCGCTCGTGCTGATGGACGGCTGCCAGACCTGTCTGAACTGCGGTTACAGCAAATGCGGCTGAGCCGTCCTTGCTGACCGGAAAGCCGCCTTCGGGCGGCTTTTTGTTTTAATGGCATACTGTGCCTGATTCCATCCATACGACAAACCGGGGAAATTCCATGCGCCATCCGTTCCGACTTCTCGCCGCCGTCGCCCTGCTGGCGTACTCCACCTTCGCCTCCGCCGACCAGGTCGTTCCGCTCGACGTGGGCGGCAAGCAGGTCAAGGTCTCCGTGCCGAACGGCTACATACGCACCAGTCTGACGGTGCGTCCGTTGTACGACATCACCGCCGCCGCGCTGCCGGAAAGCAACCGCCTGGTGGAATACTTCATCGCCGAAAGCGACTACCGCGACATGCTGGCTGGCAAGGCCGATAAACTGCGCCGACCGGGTTTCCAGGTGCAGGTCATGCGTTCGATCGAGAACGCCGAGATCAGCGCCGCGGACTGGCAGGCCGGCCGCGTCGAGATCGCCAAGACCATGGGCCTGCTGGACACCAACGAGCTGATCAAGGCCGACAGCGCCAAGGCCAACGAGCGTCTCAGCGAGGTCGCCGGCTCCCAGATGGAAGTGAACTATGGCGAAATCGGCAAGCCGCAGGTGTACGGCAACGACCCCGGTTCGCTGCGCTTCACCCTGCGCGTGCCGATGAGCGTGCAGACCGCGGATGGCGTCCAGCAGGCGGTGATTTCCTGCGTCGGCGCGGTCACCGTGCTGAACGGCCGCCTGGTGTTCCTGTACGCCTACGGCGACGAGAAGCAGCTGCCGGAACTGCGCGTCGCGCTCGACCGTTTCGTGGACGGCAGCCGCGCCCTGCTGTGATTCCGCCGGCGCTGGACGGCCGTGCCGGCGCTTGCTAAAGTTGCCTCGACCGCCCCGGCATGCCGGGGCTTTTTCATCCGATAACATCTCAGGGGATTTATGCGCTCCATGCTCCGTGCCTTCTCCGCCGCCGCCCTGCTGCTGTGCGCCGGCCTCGCCGCCGCCCAGGAAACCGGCAAGCTCACCGTCGACATCGCCGCCTTCAACAGCGAAATCGAGCTCAAGCCCAAGATCAAGGCGCAGCTGGAATCCGGCGGCCTGGAGTGGGGCGCGAAGGACGGCCTGGTGGTGTTCACCATGGTCAACAAGCGCTTCATCAACTTCGATATCCCCAACTTCACCCGCTACGGCACGCAGCAGACCGTCGAACTGCCGGCCGGCGACTACAAGATCACCGGCATCGGCCTGATCCCGAGCACGGCGTTCTCGCCGGAGAAGATCCTCAATAAGGGCGCCTATTTCAACGAGGGCATCATGGCGTTCCGCATCGAGCCGGGCCAGACCGTGACCTTGAAGGTCAATCCGGTGATCCGCAAGAACGCCACCTTCTTCATCAACTACTTCATGCCGGAAATCCTGGTCGCCGTCGAGCAGAACGGCCAGACCGGCGCCGAAACCAGCGTGGTCGCCAAGACCGATGCGTCCACGCCGTGGGCCGGCTACACCGGTCCGCTGAAGTTCACGCCGGTCAAATAAGCCGATTTCGGCGGCGGCCGCGTTCCGGGGGGAACCATGAACTACGCGATGTACATCGTCGACGCCTTCGCCGACAAGCCGTTCACCGGCAATCCGGCGGCGGTGGTGCCTTTGGTGGAATGGCTGCCGGACGCGCTGATGCAGTCCATCGCGGCCGAGAACAATCTGTCGGAAACCGCGTTCCTGGTTCACCAGGCCGACGGTCGCTTCCACATCCGCTGGTTCTCGCCGATCAGCGAAATCCCGTTCTGCGGCCATGCCACGCTGGCCAGCGCCTTCGTGCTGATGCACGAGCTGGGGCGCGCGCAGCCGTTGGTGTTCCATGCCAAGGCGGTCGGCGACATCACCGTCACCGAATCCGGCGACGGCCTGATCGGCATGCGTTTCCCGAACCGCGCGCCGCAGCCGGTGGCCGACCCGCCGGCCGATCTGCTGGCCGGCCTGGGCGCTGCGCCGGCGGAAGTCTGGGCCAACGAGCAGGCCTGGATCGCAGTGTATGAAAGCGCCGCGCAGGTGCGCGCATTGCGGCCCGACGCCGCCTTGCTGACCCGCGTGGCGCCGCGCGACGTGTGCGTGACTGCGGCCGGCGACGCCGACGGCGTCGATTTCGTCTCGCGCTATTTCTGGCCGGCCAATGGCGGCTACGAGGATCCGGTGACCGGTTCCATTCATGCCGGCTTGATGCCGTTCTGGGCCGCGCGTCTGGGCCGGATGCACCTTACCGCCCAACAGGTCTCGGCCCGCACCGGCCTGCTGTATTGCGCGCTCGACGCCGAGGGCGTGTCGGTTTCCGGCCGCGCCCGGCGCTATCTGAAGGGCATCGTGTCGCTCTGAGCCGGCCAATGACTTCCGGCAGATGCCGGCATGGCGTGATGTCCGTATGCTGTGCGAAATTCCGGAGTCCTGCCATGCCCAACGTCTCTTCGTTCCTGACCGGCGCCCTCGTGCTGCTGGCACTGTCCCAGCCGGTGGCCGCCGGCGCCAATGGCCGCATCGCCGATGCGTTGAATGATCCGGCGCGCAGCGCCGCCGACCGCGAGCGCGACCTGCGCGAGAAACCGCAGCAGGTGCTGGCCTTGGCCGGTTTCGAGCGCGGCATGACCGTGGCCGACGTATTCGGCGGCGGCGGGTATTACAGCGAAATCCTGGCCGGCGTGGTCGGCAGGAAGGGCAAGGTGCTGCTGCTCAACAACGCGCCATATGAGCGCTTCGTGCAACGTTCGTTCGAGACGCGCCTGGCCGACGGCCGGTTGCCGAACGTGGAGTACCGGTTGATTGCAAACGACGACCTCGGCCTGGAGCCGGCCAGTCTGGACGGCGCGCTGATCAATCTGTCGCTGCATGATCTGTATTACGCCGATCCCGAACACGGTTGGCCGGCCATCAACGACCGGGTGTTCCTCGGCCAGCTGGTGGCCGCGCTCAAGCCCGGCGCGCATCTGCTGGTGGTCGACCATTCGGCCAAGGACGGCACGGGCACGCAGGACACCAAAAGCCTGCACCGCATCGAGGAGAAGTTCGTCATCACCGAATTGCGGCGCTACGGCCTGGAATGGACCGCGGCGATTCCGGTGCTGCGCAATCCGGCTGATGACCGCAGCCTGAGCGCCTTCGATCCGGCCATCCGCGGCCGCACCGACCGCTTCGTGCACCTGTACCGCAAACCGGGCGACTGAGCGAGGCTCAGGCCGCCGGTGCGGCCTGCCGCTTCGACGGGAAGGCGTGGCGCAGGATGCGCCACATCACGCTGCCGTACTGCTTCCAGAAGCCGCCGGTGTTGTAATGCACGCCGTATTTTTCGCAGATCGCGCGCACCTTCGGCGCGATTTCGGCGTAGCGCCGCGCCGGCATGTCCGGGAACAGGTGGTGCTCGATCTGGTGGCTGAGGTTGCCGGTCAGCATGTGGAACCAGCGGCCGCCTTCCAGGTTGCTGGAACCCAAGATCTGCCGCAGATACCAGCCGCCGCGGCATTCGTCGCGGGTCTCGCGGATGGTGAACAGTTGGGCGTCGGCGGTGAAGTGGCCGCAGAAGATCACCGCGTTGGTCCAGACGTTGCGGATGCCGTTGGCGATCAGATTGCCGAGCAGCACGCGCGGGAACTGCCAGAACGCCAGCGCCGGGAACAGCACGTAGTCCTTGAACACCTGCGAGCCGGCCTTCTTCAGGAACGGCTTGGCCAGCACGCGCATGCGCCGGGTGCTGACCCGGCCCTTCAGCCAGCGGCCCAGCTTCAGGTCCTGGATGGCGATGCCCCACTGGAAGTTGGCGGCCAGCATCAGGTAGCTCAGCGGCTGGATCAGGTAGGACGGCTTCCAGCGCTGCTTCGGGTCGAGGCGGAACATGCCGTAGCCGTAGTCCTCGTCCTTGCCCAGGATGTTGGTGTGGTTGTGGTGCTCGATGTTGTGCGCCTTGCGCCAGTTCTCGGGCGCGCAGGCCATGTCCCAGGAATAGGTGCGCGAATGCAGGCTGGGGTCGTTCATCCAGTCGTACTGGCCGTGCAGGATGTTGTGCCCGAGCTCCATGTTCTCCAGGATCTTGGCGTGCGCCAGCGCGGCGATGCCGGCGATCCAGCTGACCGGACCGACACCGAACATCAGCAGGCCGCGGCCGGCGATGGCACTGCCCTGCACGGCGGCGCGCACGCGGCGGATGTAGCGCGCGTCGGTTTCGCCGAGGTCGGCCAAGGTGTCGGCGCGCAGTTGGTCGAGCTCCTGGCGGAAGGCGTCCAGCTGTTCAGGGCTGAGGTCGGGTCGGTTCACGGGGTCATCTCCAGATGCAGGTCGCTGACCGGGGTCGAGACGCAGAGCTGGATCCACTCGTCGCCGTCGCCGGACAGGGTGTCGGTCAATTGGTTGTGTACGGTGCCGCCGAGCTTGCGGCAGGTGCAGGTCATGCAGATGCCGCGCCGGCAGCCGTGCGCCGGGTTCAGGCCCTGCCGTTCGGCCGCCTCCAACAGGTTCTGGCCGTTGCGGGCGGTGAATGCGGCTTGGCCGTCGGCGCCGAATACGCGGTATTCCGGCGCATCCGGGCGGATCTCGGTCTTGAAGGCCTGGAAGTGCTCCTGTTTCAGGCGTGCCGAGAGGCCGTGCGCGCGGTAGTGGCCGGCGATGTCGGCCATGAAGCCTTCCGGCCCGCACAGCAGGGTGTCGCGTTCGGCGTAATCCGGCACCAGCGCCGCCAAGTCGTCGGTGTGCAGGCGGCCGTCGCGGGCGCTGAAGCGGCTATGTACACGCAGTTCCGGCCATCGGTGAACGAGTGTTTGCAGTTCTTCCCGGAAAATCCAGTCGGACGCATGCCGGCAGCTGTGCACCAGCACCACGTCCGGACGCTTGCCGCGGCCGGCCCAGTCCTGCAGCATCGCCATCATCGGGGTGATGCCGCTGCCGGCCGAGAGCAGCAACACGCCGCGCTCCGGTTCCGGCAGGGTGAACTCACCCATGGCTTGGCCGATGGTCACCACGTCGCCGGCCTTCAGTTCCGCGGCGGCCTTGGATACGCTGCCGTCGTGCTTGATGCGGATGGTCAGGCGCAGGCTGCCGTCGCGTGCGGGGGCCTTGGAAAGACTGAAGCTGCGTGATTTCAGCACGCCGTTGCAGGGCAGGGTCAGGCTCAGGTATTGGCCGGGCACGAAGCCCTTGAACCGGCCGTTCGGCTTCAGGTGCAGGCTGACCGCATCGGCGCACTCGCGCACCACCGATAGCACGCGGGCGCGGACTTCAGTCAGCGACCAGGTCCGGTTGGCGAGCTGCAGCACGCGGTTCCAGGCCTCGACGTCGTTCAGCGGCTTCAGCCAGGGGATTTGCCAGAATGCGGCGGTGGAGGCAGTCATGTCGTTGCGGGAATTATAAGTGAACACATGTTCACTAAAATACCCGAGAAAGTCAATTTCGCGTTGCGCCGGGGCCGGCGGTGTTTATACTGGGTTCACTCCTTGGGAACGCCGACGTGTCCAGCCATCCGCCCGCCCTCACCGCGTCCGGCAACCGCCGCGACGCCCGCAAGCAGCACACGCGCCAGCAGTTGATGCAGGCGGCGCTGACGCTGGTCGGCCAGGGCCGGGGCTTCACCTCGCTCAGCCTGCGCGAGGTGACCCGCGAGATCGGCGTGGTGCCGGCCTCGTTCTACCGCCATTTCAAGGACATGGACGAGCTCGGCCTGGCGCTGGTGGAGGAGGGCGGCGTGACCCTGCGCCGGTTGCTGCGCGAAGCGCGCCGCAGCGGTTTTCCGCCCAAGGACATGCTGCACAACTCGGTGCTGGTCTATAAGCGCTACCTGGAGCAGAACCGGCTGATGTTCGCGTTCATCGTCGGCGAACGCAGCGGCGGCTCGCCGGTGATCCGCAAGGCCATCCGCCGCGAGGAGGAGCATTTCGTGCACGAGATGGCGCACGACATGCGCGAGCTCGGCACCGTGCCCGGCCTGTCCGGCCAGACCATCGAGCTGATCTGCAGCCTGGTGGTCAGCACCATGCTGAACGCCGCCACCGACATCCTCGACCTGCCGGCCGGCCGGCAGCAGGACGAACGCGAGCTGGTCGAACATTTCGTGCAGCAGCTGCGGCTGATCTTCCTCGGCGCCCGCCTGTGGCGCGAACCGGGCTGAGCCGGCGCGCTACAATACGCCGACACGAACCGAGGGCAAGGCCATGCTGAAACTGGTGGGATTCGACGCCGACGACACGCTCTGGCACAGCGAAGGCTTCTACCGCGAGGTGCATGCCCACTTCGAGCGCATTCTCGGCCATTACCTCGACCTGGACAACGCCAACGTGCACGATCGCCTGCTCGAGGTCGAGCGCGTCAACATCAAGGTGTTCGGCTACGGCGCCAAGGGCATGACCCTGTCGATGCTGGAGACCGCCATCGCCTTGACCGGCGAGCGCATCAGCGCCCGCCACCTGCACGAGATCATGAATCTGGGCAAGGAGGTGCTGTCGCACCCGGTCGAGCTGCTGGACGGCATCGCGCCGGCGGTGGCCGAGGTCGCCCGCGAGCACCAGGTGGTGCTGATCACCAAGGGTGATCTGTTCCATCAGGAAAGCAAGGTCGCCAAGTCCGGCCTGTCGGAGCTGTTCGGCCGCATCGAGATCGTGTCCGAGAAGGATCCCGCCACCTACCGGCGCGTGCTGTCCGAGTTCGGCCTGGCGCCGGAGCAGTTCCTGATGGTCGGCAATTCCCTGCGTTCGGACATCGCGCCGGTGCTGCACATCGGCGGTTCCGCCGTGCACATGCCGTATCCGCTGACTTGGGCGCTCGAGCACCACGACGATTTCGTCGGCGATCCCGAGCGCATGCGCACGGTGGCCGCGCCGGCGGAGATTCCGGCGGCGGTGCAGGCCCTGGCGCTGAACGCCGCCCGCCGGCACTGAGCGCCGCATGCGTTATCGGGCGCCCGCACGCGCCGAGGTACCGGCGTCGCTGTTCGCGCATCCGGCCTTCGACGGATTGACCGAGACCCAACGCGGTCTCTGCGTCCAGCCGCACTGGCCCGGCATCGACGACCTGAACGCGCTATGGTCGGCGCCGCTGTCGGATGCCGGCGTGCGCCTGCGTTTCACGGCGCAGGAAACGCTCGATGACGGCCTGCATTACGAGCGCCGAATCCATGACCACGGCCTGATCGCGACCCGCGGCGACAATTGGCACGACCTGTTCAATGCCTTCGTCTGGATGCGCTTCCCGGCGCTGAAGGCCGCATTGAACCGGCGCCAGGTCGAAGATCTGGCGCGCGTCGGCGCCAGCCGACGCACCCGCGGCCAAAGCGCGATGACCCATTTCGACGAAGCCGGCGCGATTGTCCGACTGGATGATGAACGCCTGCTGTCGGCCTGGGACGCGCACGACTGGCCGACGCTGTTCCGTGGCTGGCAGGCGGCCGAGCGCCGCGGCGCGTTGCAATGCTGGGTGTTCGGTCACGCGCTGATGGAACACGCGTTGACGCCGGCCATCGCCCTGGTGGCCAAGGCGCTGGTGATTGCGCATCCGGCGCCGATGGACGCGGCGCAGCTGGATGCGTTGTTGGCGGCGCATGTGAGCGCCGGCTTGTGTCTGAACGATCCGCAGGAACTGCGCCCGATTCCGCTCAGTGGCGTGCCGGGTTGGCATCCCGAACACGGTCACCCGGATTTTTTCCAGCGCCTGCCGTGCTTCCGGCCGAAACGGGAAGGCCGCCTGTACCCCGCGCCGATCCGGCCGTGAACGCGCTTGCCGTTGGCGCGCAACGGCCCGTAAAATGCGGTATGCGGCCGCTCATCCTCCTTCTGCTCGGACTCTGCGCCTTTCCCGCGCAGGCCACGCAATTGCTGCCGATGCGGATCAACGGCCTCGATCCGCTGCTGGAGGCGCATGTGCGCGCCGCCATCGCATTGCCAGAGGCTGGCGACAAGGCGGTCGAGATCAGCGAGGGGCGCTTGGCCTATTACGTCGGCAACATCAACCGGCAGGTGGAAGATAGCCTGGAGCCGCTGGGCTATTACGGCGCTAAGGTCAGCAGCCGGCTGGAACGCGAGGGCGAGGCCGTGCGTCTGGTGCTGGACGTGGCGCCCGGTTCGCCGGTGACCGTGCGCCAACGCAACCTGCGCATGGACGGCGCGGCCGGCGGCGATCGCTTCATCGGCTTCTGGCTGGAGGGCTTCGAGCCAGCCGAGGGCCAGCCGTTCGTGCACGGCATCTACGAGGACAACAAGGCCGCCATCGGCCAAGCCCTGCTCGACCGCGGCTATTTCGACCAACGCAACACCGTGCACGCGGTGCGCGTGACCCGCGCCGCCGGCGCCGCCGACATCGACCTGGCCTGGGACAGCGGTCCGCGTTACCGCTACGGCGCGGTGCGTTTCGAAGGCCACGGCTTCGAGCCCGGCCTGCTCGACAAGCTGGTCGATTTCGAGCGCGGCAAGCCGTATTCGCAGCCGCAGATCAACCGCCTGCAGGAGTCGCTCGGCAAGCTGGATTACTTCAGCTCGATTCAGATCGTGCCGGAGTTGTCGGCCAAGCAGGACGGCGAAGTGCCGATCCTGGTCAACCTGACCCGCGCCCAGCGCACCAACCAGCACGCCAGCGCGCGTTTCGGCACCAAGACCGGCTTCGGCGTCGAGTACGGCGTCGAGCGGCGCTGGATCAACCGCCGCGGCCACAAGCTGGACGCCAACGCCGCCTGGGCGCAGAACGAGCAGAGTTTCACCACGCTGTACCGCATCCCGGCCTTCCAGTGGCTGGACGGCTGGTACGGCATCGGCCTGGTCGCGCGCAACGAGGAATACACCGGTTCCAACAGCCGCTATCTGGAGGCGGTGTTCAGCCGCAGCGGCCAGATCCGCAAGTGGGAGCTGCTGGCCAGCGTCAACGTCCGCCGCGAGCGTTTCGACGAATTCATTCCCGACGTCGACCAGAACGTGCCGTTCGACCTGTACACCTCGGTGCTGTATCCGGAGTTCAATGCGGTCTGGCGCGACAGCGACGATCCCAACTACCCGCGCGACGGCCGCGCCTGGCACTACCAGCTGCGCACCGGCTACGAGTTCAGCGAATCCAAGTCGCCGTTCGTGCAGGCCGGCGTCAAGCACAAACGCGTGCTCGGCCTGGATAACGGCAACCGCTTGCTGCTGCGCGCCGAACTGGGCGCGATCTGGACGCCGGATTACGCGCTGTTCCCGCCGTCGCTGCGCTACTACGCCGGCGGCGACCAGAGCGTGCGCGGCTACGGCTACAAGGAAATCGGCCAGTACATCGGTAGCTACAACTTCGGCGGCCGCTATCTCGCGGTGGCCAGCGCCGAATACGAGTATCGGCTGAATCCCGAGTGGGCGGTGGCCGGCTTCATCGACGTCGGCGACGCCTTCGACCGCAAGCCCAGCGCCCATCTCGGCATCGGCGCCGGCGCGCGCTGGCGCTCGCCGATCGGACCGGTGCGCTTCGACCTGGCCTACGGCTTCGACGGGCCCAAGCCCGGCATCGGCATCCACTTCGCCATCGGGCCCGACCTGTGAACGTGCGTCGCCTCCTGCGTTGGCTGTGGTTGCCGCTGCTCCTGCTGCTGGCGTGCGTCATGCTCTTGCAATGGCTGCTGCGCACCGAATCCGGCCGCGATTTCGCGCTGGCGCGACTGCAAGGGCAGTTGCCGGCCGGCGCCAGCCTGAGCTGGCAGCGGGTCGACGGCCGCATCCTCGACGGCCTGCGTTTCGAACGCATCCGCTACCGCGACGCCACGCAGCGCTTCGAGGCCGGCAGTCTGGAGATCCGTGCCGCGCTCAGCCCGCTGCTGGTGCGCAACCTCAACATCGAGCTGCTGCGCGCCCGGCGCGTGCGCCTCCATCTGGCCAAGGACGATACGCCGTTTGAGTTCCCGCGTTGGCCGGACAGCCTGCCGGCGCTCGATTTGCCGCTCGGCGTGCGGGTCGACAGCCTGCAGGTTTCCGATTTGCAGCTGTTCGAACAGGACACGCCGCTGTATGCGCTGAAGTCGGTCACCGGCGGCTTCGATCTGCAGCCCGGCCATCTGCGCATTCCCGGCCTGCAGGCGGTGTCCGAACACGGCCTGATCGAGTTCCAAGGCCATTACCGGCCGAACCGCCAGTACGACACGGCGCTGTCCGGACGCGTGCGCCTGGATACCGGCGACACGCCGCAATCGCTGCGCCTGCGCGCCGACGGCAACGCCACGCGCTTCCGCCTGGCGCTGGACGGCGCGATGCCGGAACCGGCCCGATTGGAATGGCAACTCACCGAGCGCGACGGCAAGCCGTTCTGGTTCCTCAGCGCCAGCACCGAAGCGTTCGAGCCGCGTCGGCTCGGCTTCGTCGACGACAGCGTGTACCGCGCGCAGTTGGCGGCCTCCGGCGGCAGCGGCCATGCCCAGGTCGCCGGCGAGCTCAGCCGCGACGGGCAGACGCTGGTGATCGAGCCCTCGCGCATCGCGCGCGCCGAGGGGCGCATCGTGTTGGAGGAACTGCAGCTGCTGTTCGGCGGCGGCCGTTTCCGCGCCACCGGCAGCTTCGCCGACAGCGGCGATTTCGCCAGCGACGGCATCACGCTGCAGGTGCGCGATTATCCATTACCGTTGGCCGACGGCGAAGCCGGCGGCACGCCGGTCAAACTCAGCGGCGAGGCGCAGTGGTCCGGCAGTCTCGCGAAGTGGCAGGTGCGCGGCGATGCGCGCTTGGCTCGCGCCGCCGAGAGCGCGAAAGTCCGTTTCCAAGGCACGGGTGGCAAGTCCTCGGCCGAGTTGCCGACGCTGACGGTGGAAACCGCGCAAGGCGGCTTGAACGGGCGCCTGAAAGCGGTCTGGTCGCCGCGTCTGGAGTTCGCGTTCGAGGGCGGCCTGCGCCGTTTCGATCCAGGTTATTTCCATGCCGCATTCCCCGGCGCGGTCGATGCCGACATCCAGGCTTCGGCCATCGGCGAGACCGGCAAGGACTGGCGTGGCGCATTGCGCATCGACCGGCTCGGCGGCAGCCTGCGCGGCCGCGCCTTGACCGGCAAGGCCGATCTGCGCTTTACCGGCATGGCCGTGGACGGCGAAGCCGACCTGGGCATCGGCGGCTCGCGCTTGCGTCTGAAAGGCGAGGGCGGCGCGCGGATCCGGGTCGATGCCGCGTTGCAGCCGCTGGTGCTCGACGATTTGCATCCCGACTGGCGCGGCCGCATCGAGGGCACGGCGCATCTGGAAGGCGATCCGCGCCTGCCGGATTACCGGGTCGATCTGCGCGGTAGCGGATTGTCGGCGTTCGGTTATCGCATCGGCGCGCTGCGCCTGCAGGGCGACACCGTGACCGGCGCGCTGACAGTGCTCGAGGCCGACGAGCTGGCGTTCGACGGCCAGACGCTGCAGTCGCTGCGTGCCGAGATGCGTGGTCGCCCGGCCGATGCCGGTCTGCGCGTGATGGCGCGCGCCGGTACCTATGCCTTGGACGCCGACGGCCGTTTGCAGTGGTCGGAAACCGAACCGCGCGTGGCGCTGCAGAGCGTGCGATTGAATGGCGACGCGTTCGGCCAATGGCAGTTGGCTGCGCCGATGCAGTTGCGCTTCCCGGCGGCGGGTTACGCTTTCAGCCCGTTCTGCTTGGCCAATGCATCCGGCAGCGCGCGCCTGTGCGCGCAGGACATGGGCGGCCGCATCGCCTTGGACGGCCGGGATTTCCCGTTGGTCCTACTCGAACCCTGGCTCAACAACGCCGGCCGGGAGTTCACCTACCGTGGCATGGCCTCCCTGACCGGTGAATTGCCCAAGGATTTCGCGCTGGCCGCCGGCGGTTTCGCCGAGCTGCGCGTGCCCAGCCTCGGCATCGGCGTCAAATCCGGCAACGGCGCCGACGTGGCGCGCCTGGACGATGTGCGCGTGGACGCCGAATGGCTCGGCCGGCGTTTCAACGGCCGGATCAGCGCGCGCTTGCCGCAGGACGGCTTCATCGACGGCGAATTGGCCGCCGGTTTCGAGGACGCCTCGCCGCTGTCCGGCAAATTGCGCTTGCAGGTCAATCGCCTGGATTGGCTGGAACTGTTCTCGCTCGATCTGGCCCAGCCGACCGGCCGCATTGCCGGCGAGGTCACGGTGGCCGGCACGCGCGCCGAACCGCTGATCAACGGCGCCTACCGCCTGCAGGATTTCAGCGTGCAGATTCCCGCGCTTGGTTTGAAATTGAGCGACGGCCAGATTACCGCTACCAGCCGCGACAACCTGGCGATGCTGGTCAAGGGCTCGATCCGTTCCGGCGAGGGCCGCTTGACGGTGACCGGCGTCTGGGACCCGGCCGACCAATTGCCGCAGCCGATCGACCTGCGTCTGCGCGGCCGCGGCATCGACCTGGCCGACACGCCCGACCTGCAGCTGACCGCCGACACCGACCTGTTGCTCGGTTACACCGGCGGCGTGTACAGCCTGGCCGGCGACATCGCGCTGACCGAAGGTCTGGTCAATCTGGAGAAGATCAGCACCGGCGTCACCGTGTCCGCCGACGTGACGGTGGTCGATCCAGTGCCGGAGAAGACCGCTGCCGACCTGCTCAAGCTCGGCCTGAAACTTCAGGTCAGTGCCAGCGATAAGGTGCGCGTCACCGGCTACGGACTGGACGGCACGGTCAGCGGCAAGGTCGCGGTGAACAGTCCGCACGACGCGCCGACCCGGCTGACCGGCACCCTCAACCTGGGCGGCCGTTACGCCGCCTACGGTCAGGCGCTGCAGATCAAGCGCGGCAACATCGCCTACAACAACAGCCCGGTGTACGAGCCGCGCCTGGACGTATTGACCGAGCGCGTGATCGAGGACGCCAACATCACCGTCGGCCTGGAGATCACCGGCCTGGCCTCGCGGCCGCGCACGCGCGTGGTGTCCAATCCGGCCATGTCCGATTCCGACGCGCTGTCCTGGCTGCTGTTCGGGCGTCCGATCACCCAGGTCAGCGCCGGCCAGGCCAACTCCATCAACGCCCGCTCGATGGCGCTGAACGCCGGTGGCTCGGTGCTGGTCGGCACGCTCGGCCGGCAGATCGGCCTGGACCAGGCCTCGATCAGCGATTCGCGCGCGCTCGGCGGCTCGACACTGACTATCGGCAAGCAGCTGTCGCCCAAGTTCTTCGTCAGCTACGGCGTGTCGCTGCTCGGCATCGGTCAGGTCATCACGCTGAAGTACCTGCTGCAGAAAGGCCTCGACATCACCGTCGAATCCGAACAATCCGACCAGCGCGAGCAGACTTCGGCCGCGCTCAACTGGCGCAAATGAACCATACCGCATGACCGATTATCCGAATTCCATCCGCCTGTCCGTCGCCCCGATGATGGACTGGACAGATAGCCATTGCCGCGTGTTCCACCGCATCCTGGCGCCGCAGGCGCGCCTGTACACCGAGATGGTGCACGCCCGCGCGGTGATCCAGGGCGACCGCCCGCGCCTGCTCGGCTTCGACGCCAGCGAACATCCGGTGGCCTTGCAGCTGGGCGGCAGCGATCCGGCGCATCTGGCCGAAGCCTGCCGCATCGCCGAAGGCTTCGGTTACGACGAAATCAACCTCAACGTCGGCTGTCCGTCCGACCGCGTGCAGGCCGGCCGCTTCGGCGCTTGCCTGATGAAGGAGCCGGCGCTGGTGGCCGAATGCGTGGCCGCCATGCGCGGCGCCACCCGATTGCCGGTGACGGTGAAGTGCCGGCTCGGCGTGGACGAACACGAGGACTACGGTTATTTCCGCGCCTTCATCGATGCCGTGGCCGCCGCCGGCTGCCGGGAGTTCATCGTGCATGCGCGCAAGGCCTGGCTGAACGGCCTGAGCCCGAAGGAGAACCGCGAGATTCCGCCGCTGCGTTACGACTGGGCGTACCGGCTGAAGGCCGAGCGTCCGGACCTGCGCATCGTGCTCAACGGCGGACTCACCGAAACCGCGCAGTGCGATGAGGCCCTCCGGCATGTCGACGGCGTGATGATCGGCCGCGCCGCCTACCATGAGCCGTACCGCCTGCACCAGATGCAGTGCGCGCTGTTCGGTACCCCCGAAGCCGACCGCGAATCGCTGCTGCGGCGGATGGAGCCGTATGTGCGGGCGCAGTTGCAGCGCGGCGTGGCGCTCAAGCACATCAGCAAATGCCTGCTCGGCCTGTACCATGGCCAACCCGGCGGCCGCTTGTTCCGGCAAGTACTCAGCCAGGAGGCGCCGTTGCCCGGCGCCGATTGGTCGGTGATCGAAAAGGCGCTGGCCGCCACCCGCATCGGCGGAGATCGCATGTGATCACCCGCGACATCGATTCTTTCATCGCGCTGGCTGCCGGCTTGCCGGTCGTCGCGCCGACCTGCGCCCGCGCGGTGTTCATGGTCTCGCCCGATGGCTTCCGCCTGGCCGAACAATCGGCCCGCGACAACCGCTACATGGCGATGGGCGAGGCGGTGGACGAAGCCTGCGCCCTGGCCGAACACCGGGCGTTGCAGGCGGCGGTGCGCCGGGTATTGCCGGTCACCGTGTTTCCGGGCGATGCCGCCACGCCGGACGCGGTGTTCCCCAACAACGTGTTCGCCACCGCGCCCGGCCGCTACCTCGTCGGCCACATGCGGCACGCGGTACGCCGGCGCGAAGCCGAACGCGCCGATATCCGCGCCTATTTCAAGCAAACGCTTGAGCGGCGCGAAATCGACCTCAGCCTTCAGCCGGGCGTCTGCGAGCTGACCGGTTCGCTGGTGATCGACCGCGCCCGCGGTATCGGCTTCTGCGGCTTGAGCGAGCGCTGCGACGAGACCGGCGCGCGCGCGATGCACGAGGCCTTCGGCCTGAACGTCACCTTGCTGTTCGACCTGGCTGACGGCGAATACCACACCAATGTCGTGCTCAGCGTGCTGGCCTCGCGCGCCGTGGCCGTCGCGTCTTCCGGCTTCGCCGATGCGCGCGTGCCGGAAGCCGTCGCCGCGCTGTACGGCGGCCAGGCGCTGCGGCTGGACGCCCGGCAGAAGGCCGAATACGCCGGCAACTGCATCACCCTGGCCGAGGACGCGCTGTTCCTCAGCCAGCGCGCCCATGACAGCTTGGATGCCGGGCAACGCGGGCAGCTGGCGGATTGGGGCTTCACCCTGCACGTGGTGCCGATGCCGATGCTGGAAAAGGCCGGCGGCTCCCTGCGCTGCTGTGTCGGCGAGGTGTTTTGAGGCCGATTCAGAGGGAATTCATAGGCTCCATGCCACACTAACTTTTATTTAACTAGCGGCCGGTTTGCATTACCATACGCCCATGAAGATCCGCCTGATCATTCTGTTGTCGTTCGGTGCCGGCCTGTATGCCGCCGGCACGGGGGCGACGCCGACGCGTCCTGCCGCAGCCCGGCAGGCGCAACCGGCGGCACAGACCCAGGCGCCGCCCGTGCGCAATGCCCCGAACGCCAAGACCTCCTTCGGCAGTTCTTCCAGCCGGCGGCCGGTCACCCTCGGTCAGGTCGAACGCCAGACCGGCGGCAAGGTCATCGGCGCGGTACCGGTCACCGTCGAAGGCCGCCAGCTCAATCAAATCAAGGTGCGCATGCCGAACGGCCGCATCGTCATCGATCGCCGTTTATTTGACGGCAATGGCCGTTCCGTGGACACTGTCAACGTCGACGATGCGGGTTCCGATCCGCGCCGGTGACGCTCTTTTCCCGTATCCGAACACCCGAGAGGTTTGAGCCATGCGCATCCTGTTAGTGGAAGACGAAGCCCCGCTCCGGGAGACCTTGGCCGCGCGCCTGAAGCGCGAAGGGTTCGCCGTGGATACCGCCAGCGACGGCGAAGAGGCCCTGTTCCACGGCCGCGAAGTGCCGTTCGACCTGGCGGTGATCGACCTCGGCCTGCCCAAGCTCTCGGGCATGGACGTGGTGCGCGGCCTGCGCGACGCCGGCCAGAAATTCCCGATCCTGATCCTGACCGCGCGTTCCAGCTGGCAGGACAAGGTCGAAGGCCTGAAGTACGGCGCCGACGATTACCTGGTCAAGCCGTTCCACGTGGAAGAACTGCTGGCGCGCATCAACGCGCTGCTGCGCCGCGCCGCCGGCTGGAGCAAGCCCTCGCTCGAGTGCGGCCCGGTCAAGCTCGATCTGGCGGCGCAGAAGGTCACCATCAATGATGCCCCGACCGACCTGACCAGCTACGAGTACAAGGTGCTGGAATACCTGATGCTGCACGCCGGCGAACTGGTGTCCAAAGCCGACCTGACCGAACACATCTACCAGCAGGATTTCGACCGCGATTCCAACGTGCTCGAAGTGTTCGTCGGCCGCCTGCGCAAGAAGCTCGACCCGGACGGCACGCTGAAGCCGATCGAGACCGTCCGCGGCCGCGGTTACCGCTTCGCCATCCCGCGCAACGAATAAGCCCGGCGCCCGCGCCATGTTCCCGATGCGCCGGGCCCTGTCGCTGCACGCGCGGCAACTGATCGCCGCCAGCCTCGGCCTGATCGCCTTCCTCGGCCTGACCGGGATGGCGCTCGACCAGGCTTTCCGCAACTCGCTGGTCGACAACATGGAGGCGCGCATGGCGCGCCACGCCGACGCCTATTGGAACAAGGTCGGCTTCGACCGGCGCGGGCGCCTGCTGCCGGCCGCGCTCGACAAGGCGCCCGACGCGCGCTTCAACGAATTCCGCAGCGGCCTGTACGCCCAGATCCAGGGCGAGGGCGTCAACTGGCAGTCGCAGTCGGTGGCGCTGTTCAGCCTGCCGGCGTTGCCGGCCCGCGAGGTCGGCGACGCGCCCGAATTCGACGGCCCGCTGCCGCTGCCGATCGGCGAAGACATCCGCATCAACGCCTACCGCTATACCGATACGCTCCGGTTCGAGACCAAGAGCGGCCCGCGGGTGCTGACCCTGCACATCTACGAAAGCGAAGAGGAGATATTCAAGCAGATCGCCGAATACCGGCGCACGCTGTGGGGCTATCTCGGCATCGCCGGCGTTCTGCTGGTGCTGGTGCAGATCGCCATCCTGCGCTGGAGCCTGCAGCCGCTGCGGGTTCTGGAGTCCGAGATGCAGGCGCTGCAGTCGGGCCGGCAGGCGCGCCTGGGCCGGCGCTATCCGACCGAGCTCGGCCCGATCGCCGGCAGCATCAACGCCCTGCTCGACAGCGAGCGCGGCAACCTGGAAATGAGCCGCAACACCTTGGCCGACCTGGCGCACAGCCTGAAGACGCCGCTGGCGGTGCTGCAGTCGCAGATCGACAACGGCGACGATCCGGCCCAGTTCAAGCGCGAGGTCTATACCCAGCTGCAACGCATGAACGACATCGTGTCCTACCAGCTGTCACGCGCCGCGCGCGCCGGACACGCGCTGTATTCGGCCCCGATCGACGTGCTGCCGCACGCCGAGAGCATCGTCGCCAGCCTGGAGAAGATCCACCGCGCCAAGGGCGTGTACTGCGAATTCGAGATCGACCCCAAATCGCAGTTTTCCGGCGAGGCCGGCGACCTGCAGGAGCTGCTCGGCAATTTCCTGGAGAACGCCTTCAAATGGGCCGCCCGCCGCGTGCTGTTGACCGTGCGTCCGGTATACGAGCCCGGCGCCAAGCGTCCGGGCCTGCACATCTGCGTCGAGGACGACGGCCCGGGCATCGCGCCGGAGGACATCGGCCGCATCCTGCAGCGCGGCGTGCGCGGCGACGAGCGCGTGCAGGGCCACGGCATCGGCATGGCCATCGTGCAGGACATCGTCAGGTCCTACCACGGCACGCTGTCGGTCGACCGTTCGCAGGAGCTCGGCGGCGCCCGCTTCGCGATCGATCTGCCCTGCCTGGCTTAGCGGAACATGCCGGGGATGACCCGGTGCCAGCGCGGCAGCCGGCTGCTCTTGGCTTTGGAGACCGCGGCGGTCGGGGGCGCGCCGGCGCCCGCCGCCGTGCTTTCGGCGTTCAATTTGAAGCGGACCGGGGCCTGCGGCGTGCCGCCGGTGGACAGCAGCAGGAATAGGGCGCATAGGGCGAACACGAGCAGCGGGGATTTCACGGCGCTTCCTTTCCGTTTCAGATGCCTAGTATAGATGCGCCGGAACCGAAAAAAGTTGCAAGAACCGGGGTGGTGCCTTAAAAATGGGTGTTTACCAAGAGCCCTGACAGGGGCCGGACGAAGAAAACCGGATGAATACATTGCCCATCGATCCCTGCGCGCCGCTGATCCGCGCCCCGATGTTGCGCCGTGCGCTGATTTCAGGCGCCCGTCGGGTCATCGCGCAACGGGATTTGCTCAATAAAATCAACGTATTCCCCGTCCCCGACGGCGATACCGGCAGCAACATGGCGTTCACCTTGGGCAACATCCTGACCGGCGCCCTGAGCCGCAAGGCGCACAGCACCGGCGAGCTGCTGCGACGGGTCAGCGAACACGCCATCGACGGCGCGCGCGGCAATTCCGGCGCCATCCTGGCCCAGTTCTTCACCGGCATCTCCGAGCGCATCGGGCCGGCCCGCGTGGCCAGCTTGGAGCAGATGGGGCAGGCCATCCGACACGGCGCCGATACCGCGCGCCAGGCCCTGTCCGAGCCGAAGGAAGGCACCATTCTCAGCGTCATCACCGCCTTCGCCGACGCCATCCAGCGCGACCCGGGCGGCTTCCACTTCAAGGGCTGGTTCGAGAGCGCCCTGCAGGATGCCCGCAAGGCACTGGCCAATACTCCGAACCAGCTGCCGGTGCTGCAGAAAGCCGGCGTGGTCGATGCCGGCGCGCAGGGTTTCGTCGATATGCTGGAAGGCGTGTATCAGTTCATCCTCGACGGCGACATCGACCTGGACGACGTGGCCGAGAACGATTGCGCCGATTTGGAGTTGTCGCAGGCGCATAGCGAATTGGCCGAAGGCGACCCCGAGCACCGCTGGTGCAGCGAGTGCCTGATTCTCGGCGACGGCCTGGACCGCAGCGGCCTGCGCGCCGCGGTCGGCGATTTGGGCGCGTCCTGCGTGGTGATCGCCGGTTCCAGTTCGCGCATCCGGCTGCACGCGCACGTGAGCGACCCGAAGACGCTGTTCGAGACCGCTTCCCGCTTCGGCCGCATCGAAGGCACCAAGGCCGACGACATGCAGGCGCAGGCGCGCACCGCCGCCGGCGACAAAGCGGTGGTGGTGATCACCGACAGCTCGGCCGACCTGCCGGCCAACATCGCCGAAACCCTGAACGTGCACAGCGTGCCGCTGCGGTTGAGCTTCGGCGAAACCGACTACCTGGACAAGGTCGGCCTGAGCACGGCCGAGTTCTACCGCAAGCTGCGTACCGAGCTGGTGCTGCCGAAGACCAGCCAACCCTCGCCCGGCGATTTCCGCCGGCAATTCGAGTTTCTGCTCTCGCACCATCCGCATGTGGTCTACGTCGGTCTGTCGCGCGCGGTCAGCGGTACCCTGCAGTCGGCCGAGACCGCGGCCAAGCGCGGCCATGCCGAACGCATCCACCTGTTCGACAGCGCCAACGCCGCCGGCGGCCAAGGCCTGCTGGTGATGGCGGCGGCGGAAGCGGCGCGTGCCGGGCAGACGCCGGAGCAGATTGTCGCCCTGCTGGAATCCCTGCGCCCGCTGACCCAGACCTGGGCCTGCACCGCCGACATCAACCATGCCGTGCGCGGCGGCCGCGTGCCGCGCTGGGCCGGCCCGATCGCCAATCTGCTCTGCCTGACCGCCATCGCCAAGGTCTCACCCGAAGGCCGACTGAAGGTCACCGGCGGCCTGTTCGGCAAGCGCGACATCCCGTGCCGTTACGCCGAGTACGTGGCCAAGCGCGTCGACCGCAGCAAGCGCTACCGCGTCATCATCGGCCACTGCGACGATCTGGCCGCGGGCCAGACGCTGCTCAAGGAATTCACCGCGCGCATCGAGTGCGAACAGGCCTGGTGCGTCGAGACCGGTCCGGCCGTGGGCGCCCATGCCGGCCCCGGGGCTTTGGTGATTTCGTTGCAACCGGTATTCGCGCCATGATCGCGATGTTCGCCGTGGTGCTGTCGGCGTACCTGCTCGGTTCGGTGTCGGGCAGCCTGCTGGTCGGCCGGTTCCGCGGCGTCGACATCCGCACCCAGGGCAGCGGCAACGCCGGCGGCACCAACGCCCTGCGCACGCAGGGTTGGCGTTTCGCACTCGGCGTGGTGCTGGTCGACGTCGGCAAGGGCATGCTCGCGGTCTGGTTGGCGCAGCGCCTGTTCCCGGCCGATGTCGCGGTCGCCTTCGGCGCCCTGTATGCGGCAGTGGTCGGCCACATCTGGCCGGTGTTCCACGAATTCCGCGGCGGCAAAGGCGCGGCCACCTTGGTCGGCGGCCTTATTCTGCTCTGGCCGCAGGCGCTGCTGCCGTTACTCGGCGTCTGGCTGCTGTGCCTGACGCTCACCGGCTATGTCGGCCTGTCCACCATCCTGGCCGCCATCAGTCTGGTGCTCAGCGCATGGTGGTTCGCCATGCCGCCGGTGTATTGGGCGTTCGCCGCGGTCGGTGCCGTATTATTGACCTACAGCCACCGCAGCAACCTGCAGCGCCTGCGCGCCGGTACCGAAAACCAGTTCGAGAAGGCGCGCGTGCTTGGCCGCCTGCTGACCGGACGCCGTGGATAACAGCGCCCTGGTGCAGGCCCTGCTGGACGGGCCGCAGACCGGCGTGGCCTTGGCCGAGCGCTTCGGCGTGACCCGCGCCGCGGTCTGGAAACGCATCGAGCAGCTGCGCGGCCTGGGTTTGGCGATCGAGGCGCGCGAGCAGCAGGGTTACGCCTTGACTATGCCGACGCCGTTGCTGGATGCCGCGCGCATCCGCGATTTGCTGGAACCCGCGATGCAGGCACAGATCGCCGACCTGCATGTCGTGTTCGAAACCGATTCCACCCAGCGTCCGGCCATGGCCCAGCCGGCGCCGGCCCACGGCATCGCCGTTTGGTTGGCCGAAACCCAGCGCGCCGGCCAAGGCCGCCGCGGCAAGGCCTGGGTGTCGCCGCCGTTGGCCAACATCTATTGCAGCGTCAACCGGCGTTTCGCCCTGCCGATGGCGGCGATGGCGGGCTTCCCGTTGGCCTGTGCGGTGATCCTGGCCGATGCGCTACGCGCGCAGGGCATCGACGGCCTCGGCGTGAAATGGCCGAACGACCTCTGGCTGCACGGGCGCAAATGCGCCGGTCTGCTGATCCAGCTGCGCGGCGAGGCGCAAGGCCCGTGCGAGGTCACGCTCGGTTTCGGCATCAACGTCAACATGCCGCCCGCCGCCGGCGCCGGCATCGACCAAGCGTGGACGGCGCTGGCGCAGCATCACGGCACGCTCGACCGCAACCGGCTGTTGGCGGGGCTGCTACCGGCATTGGCGGACGGCTTCGCGCGCTACGAGCGCGACGGTCTGGCCGGCTTCGCCGCGCGCTGGCAGGCGCTGGACGTATTGGCCGGCCAACCGGTGCGCATCCTGGCCGCCGAGGGCGGCATCGACGGCCGCGCGCTGGGCATCGATGCCGACGGCGCCTTGCGCGTCGCGTTGGAGGCCGGCGGCGAACGCCGTTTCCACAGCGGTGAAGTGAGCGTGCGGAGGATCGATGGCTGACATCCTGATCGACAGCGGCAACAGCCGTCTGAAATTGGCCCGGCGCGAACCGGTCGGCTGGCAACGCGTGGCCGCGCTGGATTTCGACGACGCGCACGCGCTCGAGCAGGCGCTGGCGGTGTTGGCCGCGCCGGATGTCGAGCGCGTGTTCCTGGCCTCGGTCAGCAAAGGCTGGCGCGCCGAACGCCTCGACTACCTGCTGTCCGGCTTGCGGGTGCCGGTGCATCCGATCGAAAGCATGGCCGAAATCGGCCGGCTGCGGGTGGCTTACGCGCAGCCGCGTCAGCTTGGCGTCGACCGCTTCCTGGCGCTGTTGGCGGCCAGCGACGACGCGCGCGACTGCCTGTTGCTGTCCTTCGGCTCGGCGCTGACGGTGGACGCCTTGGCCGCCGACGGCCGGCATCTGGGTGGCCTGATCGCGCCCAGTCCGGCGTTCCAATGGCAGGCGATGCGCGACCGGTTCCCCGGCCTGTTCGAGCGCCAGGGTGACGCCGGCCTGCTGGCCGACAATACCGCCGACGCGCTCGCCACCGGCATCCGGCACCAGTTGCTGGGCATGCTGCAGCGGGTGCTGGACGGCGCGTTCGGCGGCGCCGAGGTACCGGTGCTGGTCGGCGGCGGCGATGCCGGAATCTGGCTGCCGCAGTTGCCCGGCCGCGTCGAGGCCGCGCCGGATCTGGTTTTCCTCGGCATGCTGCGCTACATCGAGTTGAACGGCGCATGATCTGGCTGCGGCGTCTTTGCCTGCTGTTGCTGTTCGCCAACGTCGGCGCGTTGGTTTGGCACCTCCGGCACCGCGAACCGTCGGCCGCCGCGCTGTTGCCGGCGACCGAGCCGGGCACGCCGGGCCTGATCCTGCATCAGGAATACCTGCAGCTGGAACGTGGTCAGCGCCGTCTGCAGGCCGATGCCTGTTGGCGGCTCGGCCCGTTCCCCGACGAAGCCGCGATGCGCCGCGCCTGGCAGTCGCTGGAGTATGTCGCGCTCGATCTGCAGACGCGCCGCAGCGAGGCCGTGCGTGGCGCCGGCTACCGGCTGCGGGTGCCGCCGGCGGCCAACCGCGCCGACGCCGAACTGCTGCGCGAAAGCCTGCTCGCAGCCGGCTTCGATACGGCGCGCATCGACGCCGACCACGGCATCGATTTGGGCGTTTTCGCCGACTTGGTCTTGGCCGAGAGCCGCCAGCGCACCGCCCAGCAATTGGGCCTTGAGGTGCTGCTACGCGCCGAGCAGGCGCGCACGGCGCACTGGTGGATCGAGGCCAGCGTACGCAACGCCGCCGGATTCCGCCAGTGGCAGAGCGAGCAGACGCCGCCGGTCCCGGCCGAGCCCTGCGGTTGATCCGCTACGCAAAGCCGGAGCGCTCGCGTACAATGAGCGGACCGAGCCGGCATAGCTCAGTCGGTAGAGCAACCGCCTTGTAAGCGGTAGGTCCCCAGTTCGAATCCGGGTGCCGGCACCATCTTTAGCCAGCGGCTGAACGGCACCCCGCCGTCGGACCCCAATCTGGCGGCTTTGGCCGCAAATTCGCTACACTAGCCTTCTTCCCGTGATGGACCGAGGCATGACACTGGATAGTCCGAAAATCGCCCTGATCGGCGTGCCGACCGACATCGGCGCCGGCCACCGCGGCGCGTCCATGGGCCCCGAGGCCCTGCGCGTCGCCGGCATCGCCGACGCCCTGCGCGCGCGCGGCTTGGACGTGCGCGACTACGGCAACCTGCAGGGGCCGGTGAACCCCTGGCAGCCGCCGACCGGCGGTTACCGGCATCTGCCGGAAGTGGTCGAGTGGAACCGGCTGACCATGGATGCGGTGTACGCCAGCTTGGGCCGCGGCGAACTGCCGGTGGTGCTCGGCGGCGACCACTGCCTGGGAATCGGTTCGATCACCGCGGTGGCGCGCCATTGCCGCGAGACCGGCAAGAAGCTGCGCATCCTCTGGCTCGACGCCCACGCCGACTTCAACACCAGCGAGGTCACGCCCTCCGGCAACGTGCACGGCATGCCGGTGGCCTGCCTGTGCGGCCTGGGTCCGGAGGCGCTGACCACGCTCGGCGGCCCGGCGCCGGCCATCCTGCCGGAGCAGGTGCGGCAGATCGGCATCCGTTCGGTCGACCTCGGCGAGAAACGCCTGGTGCACCAGTACGGCCTTGACATCTACGACATGCGCTACATCGACGAAGTCGGCATGAAGCGCTCGATCGAGGAGGCGTTGGAAGGCGTCGACGCCGACACCCACGTGCACGTCAGCTTCGACGTCGACTTCCTCGACCCGGCCATCGCGCCGGGCGTGGGCACCACCGTGCCCGGCGGCCCGAATTACCGCGAGGCACAGCTGGTGATGGAGATGATCGCCGACACCGGCCTGCTGGCCTCGCTCGACATCGTCGAGCTGAACCCTGCCTTCGACGAACACAACCGCACCGGCGCGCTCGCGGTCGACCTGGTCGAGAGCCTGTTCGGCAAATCCACCCTGATGCGGGCCTGAGCGCCCATTACCCTGGAGAAAACCATGAAGAAGTTCCTGAGCATCGCGTTCCTCGCCGCCCTGGTCCTCGGCCTGTCGGCCTGCAACACCATCCGCGGCATCGGCAAGGACGTGCAGAAGGCCGGTGAAGTGGTCGAGGAAGCCGGCAAGAAGAACTGATTCCGATGGGCAAGCAGCGCGTCCTGACCGGCATCACCACGTCCGGCACCCCGCACCTCGGCAATTACGCCGGGGCCATCCGGCCGGCCATCGCCGCCAGCCGGCAGCCCGGCGTGGAAAGCTTCTATTTCCTGGCCGACTACCATGCCCTGATCAAGGTGCAGGATCCGGCGCGCGTGCAGCGTTCCACCCTGGAAATCGCCGCGGCCTGGCTGGCTTGCGGCCTGGATCCGGACACGGTGTGGTTCTACCGGCAATCCGATGTCCCGGAAATCCCCGAGCTGACCTGGCTTTTGACCTGCGTGGCCGGCAAGGGCATCCTCAACCGCGCGCATGCCTACAAGGCGGCGGTCGACAAGAACGCCGCCGAGGGCAACGACGCCGATGCCGGCGTCAGCGCCGGCCTGTTCATGTATCCGGTGCTGATGGCGGCCGACATCCTGTTGTTCGGCGCGCACACGGTGCCGGTCGGCCGCGACCAGGTGCAGCACATCGAGATGGCGCGCGATTTCGGCGCGCGCTTCAACCACATCTACGGCGGCGAGTACTTCACCCTGCCGGAGGCGGCGGTCGAGGAATCGGTGGCCACCTTGCCGGGCCTGGACGGCCGCAAGATGAGCAAGAGCTACGACAACACCATTGCGCTGTTCGCCGATGCCGCCACGCTGAAGAAGCAGATCATGGGCCTGGTCACCGATTCGCGCGCGCCCGGCGAGCCGAAGGACACCGAGGGCTCGGCCCTGTTCCAGCTCTATCAGGCATTCGCCTCGCCGGCGCAGACCGACGCCCTGCGCGCCGACTTCGCCGCCGGCATCGCCTGGGGCGAGGCCAAGCAGCGCCTGTTCGAGGTCATCGACGCCGAAATCGCGCCGATGCGCGAACGCTACAACGCCCTGATGGCCGACCCGGCGCGCATCGAAGCGGTGCTACAGGCCGGTGCCGTCAAGGCCCGCGCCATCGCCACGCCGCTGCTGCGCCAGCTGCGGCATGCCGTCGGCCTGCGCGACCTGGCCAGCGCAGCTTCATCGCCCGCATCGGCGGTTGCGGAAAAGCCGGCGTTGCCGGTGTTCAAGCAGTACCGCGAGAAGGACGGCAAGTTCTACTTCAAGCTCAGCCACGCCAACGGCGACACGCTGCTGCAGAGCCGGGGTTTCGAGAACCCGCGCGACGCCGGCGCCTTGCTGGCCAAGATCAAGGCCGAAGGCAAAGCGGCCTGGCACGCGCTGCGCGACGTGGCCGAGCTGGCCGAATTGGCGCAGGAGAGCCAGGTGCTCGAGGCGCTCGAGGCGATTTGCCGCGAAGCCGCCGAGGCCGGAGCCGCCTGATGGCCGCCAACCTCGCGCTGATCCTGTTCCTGCCCTGGTTCGCCATCCTGGCGGCCCTGTACTGGTTCTATCCGCGTCACACGCCGGTGACGCCGGCCCGGCGCCGCTACGATCTGGCGGTATTGGTGCTGGCGTTCGCGCTCAGCCTGCTGGCCGGCCGCTACGGCTTCGGCAGCGCCGAGCCCGGTCCGATCTGGAAGCAGGTGCTGGCCACGCTGTACGCCTACAAAAGCTTCCTGGCCGTGATCGCCGTCGCTTGGTGGTATCGCGGCCGCCGTTTCCCCGCGATTCCGGCCGATTCGGACTGAACAACGGAGGGGCATGATGGTTTCCGCCGAACTGCCGCCGATTTCCGATGCCGACGAACGCGCCCGCCTGGACGCGCTCGAGCGCCTGCATATCCTCGACACCATGCCCGAGCAGGCCTATGAGGATCTGGTGCTGCTGGCCAGCACCATCTGCGGCACGCCGATCGCGCTGGTGTCCCTGATCGACCGCGACCGCCAGTGGTTCAAGGCCCATCAGGGCACCGAACTGACCGAGACCGAGCGTTCCATCGCGTTCTGCGGCCATGCCATCCGCCGGCCCGACGAGGTCATGGTGGTGCCCGACGCCCACCGCGATCCGCGCTTCGCCGGCAACCCGCTGGTGGTCGGCGAACCGCATGTGCGCTTCTACGCCGGCGCGCCGCTGGTCACCCGCGACGGCATCGCGCTCGGCACCATCTGCGTGCTGGACGACAAGCCGCACCAGCTGACGCCGCAGCAGACCGCCGCGCTGTCGGCGATCGCGCGCCAGGTCATGCATCTGCTGGAGCTGCGCCAGACCAACGACGAACTCAAGCGGTTGGCCGCCGAGAACGCGCGCATGACCCGGCAGCTGCTGGGCTACCAGCGGGAACTGGAGGAGCAGAACGCGGAGTTGGCCAAGGAAGCCAAGCACGACGCGCTGACCGGCCTGCTCAACCGCAGCGGCCTGAACAAGCTGCGCGAGCTGGCGATGGCGTCGCGTTGGCACCAAGGCCGGATCTTCTCGGTCGCGGTCATCGACCTCGACCATTTCAAACGCATCAACGACACCTACGGCCATGCCGTCGGCGACCAGGTGCTGCAGGTGGTGGCCGAGGAAATCCGCCGTGCCACCCGCGGCGGCGATTACGCCGGGCGCTTCGGCGGCGAGGAGTTCGTGGTGATCATGCCCGATACGCCGACCGCCGGCGCGCGCACGGTGATGGAGCGCCTGCGCAAGGGTCTGGCATCCCGCGCCGGCGAGTTGCCGGATGCGGTCACCGTCTC
This sequence comes from Arenimonas maotaiensis, assembly GCF_014638745.1. GTDB lineage: Bacteria > Pseudomonadota > Gammaproteobacteria > Xanthomonadales > Xanthomonadaceae > Arenimonas > Arenimonas maotaiensis. Next base: position 752,401 of record NZ_BMFO01000001.1, on the reverse strand, counting down.
GATCGGATTGGCCAGCAGCCGGCCGGGCATGGACGACCCGGACACCATCTTCCGCCACGCCGACCAGGCGCTGTATCTGGCCAAGAACAAGGGCCGCGACCGGGTGGACGTGCTGGAGGACTGAGCGCGCGCTCAGCGCGCGCGCTGCAGGTCGTCGATCATCGCCTTCAGGAAGCGCGCGGCCTCGCCGCCGGTGGCAGCACGGTGGTCGAACGTCAGCGAAATCGGCATCATCCGATGCGTCTCCATGCCGCCCAACACCGGCACCACCGCGTGGTACAGGCGGCCGGCGCCGACGATGCACACGCACGGCGGCACCACCACCGGGGTGGCGTATTTGCCGGCGAACACGCCGAAGTTGGAGAACATCAGCGTGTAGCCCGACAGGTCCTCCGGCGGCAGCGTGCGGTTGCGCACGCCGTCGCGCAGGCGGTTGAGTTCGGCGCGCAGCTGCGTGCCATCGCGCGTGTCGCAGTGCTTGAGCGAGGCCACGAACAGGCCGTCGGCGGAATCGATGGCGACGCCGATGTGCACCGCGCTGTGTCGGCGCAGGGTGCCCTCCTTGGCGTTCAGCCAAGCGTTCATCGCCGGCTCGGTCTTGGCCGCCACCGCCAGCGCGCGCAGGGTGCGCACGGTGATGTCCTCGCCCGGCGCCCAGGCGCTCAGGTCGGCGTCGTCCATCAGCGTGGTCGGCACCACTTCCGCGTGCGCGGCGCTCATCGAACGCAGCATGTTGCGGCGTACGCCGCGGATCGGTTCGTCCTTGTCGTCGCCGGCCGGCGGCGGCATGAACGCCGGCGCCGGGGCGGACGGGGCGCGTGCGACGGCCGGAGCCGGTGCCGCAGCTACGGAGACAGGCGCTTGGGCCGAGGGACTGGCAGCCGCGGCTTTAACGTCGGCCAGGGTGATCACGCCGTCGGCGCCGGTGGCGCGCACGCGGGCCAGATCGACTTTCAGCTTCTTGGCCAGCGCGCGCACGGCCGGCATGGCCTTGATGCCGCCGATGGCGACCGCTTGTTCGCTGCGCACGGCATTCGAGCTTTCCATGGCGCCGACTACGGTACCGGCGTCCTCATCGGCCGCTTCCGGTTCGACCGCGGCCGGTGGCGGCGCGGGCGCCGCAGGCGCGGCCGGGGCGCCGTGATGGTGGCCGGTGTCCTGCGCGTCGGCGCGCTGCGGCAGGTTCGGGTCGAGTTCGATCTCGACCAACACCGCGCCGGTCAACACCACGTCGCCGGCTTGGCCGGCCAGCTTCAGCACCTTGCCGGAGAACGGCGAGGGCACGTCGACCACCGCCTTGGCGGTCTCCATCGACACCAGCGGCGCGTCCAGGCGCACCACGTCGCCGACGGCGACATGCCATTCGACGATTTCGGCGTCCGGCAGGCCTTCGCCCAGGTCGGGCAGATGGAAGGATTTGATCTCACTCATGGCTCAGCTCGCGGCAAGGGTGCGTTTGGCGGCGGCGACGATCTTGTCGACGCTCGGCAGGTATTTCATTTCCAGGCGGAACAGCGGGATGTGCGTGTCGTAGCCGGTGACGCGCTCGACCGGCGCGACCAAGTCGTACATCGCCTTCTCGGCCAGCTGCGCGGCGATCTCGGCGCCGAAACCGGCGGTGCGCGGCGCCTCGTGCACGATCACGCAGCGGCCGGTCTTCTTCACCGATTCGTGGATGGTGTCGAAATCCAGCGGCTTGACCGTGGCGACGTCGATCACCTCGGCGCTGATGCCGTCCTTGGCCAGGGCGTCGGCGGCCTCCAGCGCTTCCTTCACCTGCGAGCCCCAGGTCACCAGGGTCACGTCGGAGCCGTCGCGCAGCACGAAGCAGACGTCCAGCGGCAGGGCTTCGCCGTCGTCGACCACCTCTTCCTTGTACTGCCGGTAGATGCGCTTGGGTTCGAAGAAGATCACCGGGTCGGGGTCGCGGATGGCGGCCAGCAGCAGACCGTAGGCGCGCTGCGGCGAACTCGGCATCACCACCCGCAGGCCTGGCACGTTGGTGAAGATGGCCTCGTTGGCTTCGCTGTGGTGTTCCGGCGCGCGGATGCCGCCGCCCCAGGGCACGCGCAGCACCATCGGGCAGCTCATGCGGCCGCGGGTGCGGTGGCGCAGGCGCGCGGCGTGGCAGATCACGTGGTCGACCATCGGATACATGAAGCCGTCGAACTGCGCTTCGGCGATCGGCTTCATGCCCTGCGCGGCCAGGCCGACGGTCAGGCCGGCGATGGTGGTCTCGTCCAGCGGGGTGTCGAGCACGCGGCCGGCGCCGAATTCCTGGATCAGGCCGGAGGTGGCGCGGAACACGCCGCCGTTGACGCCGACGTCTTCGCCGAGCACGACCACCGATGGGTCGCGGCGCATTTCCGAGGCCATCGCCAGGGTCAGGGCTTCAATCAGGGTGATCGCGGCCATCAGCGGTTCTCCCAGGCCAGGGCCTGCTCGCGCTGTTCGGCCACGTCGTGCGGCAGTTCGGCGTACAGGGAATCGAACATCGCCGCCACCGGCTGCACCGGCGTGGCCAGATAGGCGTCCACTTCGGCGTCGGCCCAGGCGTTGGATTCGGCGATCCAGGCCGCTTCCTCGTCTTCGCTCCACCAGCCCTGCGCCAGCAGGTAGGCCTTCAGGCGTTTGACCGGTTCGCGCTGCCAGGCGGCTTTCACCTGCTCGTCGTCGCGGTAGCGGCGGGCGTCGTCGGCGGTGGTGTGGTCGGACAGCCGGTAGGTGATCAGCTCCAGCACGCTGCCGCCGTGGCCGTGGCGCGCGCGGTTGACCGCATGCTCGACCGCGGCCTTGACCGCGATGATGTCGTTGCCGTCGACCTGCAGGCATTCCAGGCCGCCGGCCAGGCCTTTCTGGGCCAGCGTTTTCGCGCCGGTCTGCGCCTGGCGCGGCACCGAGATGGCCCACTGGTTGTTGATGATGCACAGCACGAACGGCAGGCCGTAGGCGCCGGCCGAGTTGATCGCGGCGTAGGTGTCGGTCTTCGAGGAACCGCCGTCGCCGACGCAGGCCAGCGCCACGCGGTCTTCGCCGCGCAGCTTGAACGCCAGCGCCGAACCGGCCGCGTGCAGGCATTGGGTGGCGATCGGCACGCACCAGGCGAAGTCGTGCGCCGGGCCGGAGAAGTCGTTGCCGCGTTCGTCGCCGCCCCAGTACAGCAGCACCTCGCGCGGCTTCACGCCGCGCGCGAACTGCGCGCCGTACTCGCGGTAGCTGGGCGCGAACACGTCGTCCAGGCGCAGGCTGGTGCCGATGCCGATGTGCGCGGCCTCGTGGCCGAGGCAGGAGGCGTAGGTGCCGAGCTTGCCGGTGCGCTGCAGGGCGACGGCCTTGGCGTCGAAGCAGCGGACCTTGAGCATTTCCTTGTACAGGCCGACCAGCTGCGCGCGGTCGCGCGCGAACGCCGGCAGCTCGGGATTGACCAGGCCGCCGTCGGCGTCCATGTACTGCAGGTAATCGATTTCGAAACGAACCACGGACTCCATCCGGCTCTCCCGTTGTCTGGACCAAGCATACGCCAAAACGGCACTAGTGTAGCCGATAAGTTACACTGGCGCGGTTAAGAAACCGTGAGCCGCGCCATGTCCGAAACGCCCAACCAACGCCCGCTGGAAGCCGGCATCACGGTCGATTTCCGCGACCGTCTGAGCTACGGCGGCTACCTGTGCCTGGACCGGGTGCTGGACGCGCAGAAGCCGCTGTCCGAGCCGCCGGTGCACGACGAGATGCTGTTCATCATCCAGCACCAGACCTCGGAGCTGTGGATGAAGCTGATCATCCATGAGCTGCGCGCGGCGCTGGCGCATCTGCGCGCCGACGACCTGGGGCCGTGCCAGAAGATGCTGGCGCGGGTCAAGCACATCCAGCGCCAACTGACCGAGCAGTGGTCGGTGCTGGAAACGCTGACCCCGAGCGACTACATGCGCTTCCGCAACGTGCTCGGCGCCTCGTCCGGCTTCCAGTCGCACCAGTACCGCGAGATCGAATTCCTGCTCGGCAACAAGAACGCCCACTACGTGAAGGTGTTCGATTACGATCCGGCACTGCACCGGCACCTTACCGACACCTTGAACGCGCCGAGCCTGTACGACGAATTCCTGCGCCATCTGGCGCGCCGCGGCCACGCTGTGCCGGCCGCCTGCCTGAACCGCGATTGGTCGCGGCCCTATGAGAGCCAGGAGGCGGTGACGGCGGTATTCGAACGCATCTACGAGGACACCGCCGGGCACTGGGACGCCTACCATTTCTGCGAGCAGTTGGTCGACATTGAGGTCAACTTCCAGCTTTGGCGCTTCCGCCATCTGAAGACGGTGGAGCGCATCATCGGCTACAAGCCCGGCACCGGCGGTTCGTCCGGCGTGGCCTTCCTGAAAAAGGCGCTGGAGCTCAGCTTTTTCCCGGAACTGTTCGCCGTCCGCACCCGCATCGGCTGATCCGGGTCTTTGCCATCAAGCACTTACGCCGGCCGGCCGGCCATCACCCGCAAGCGGCCGGTTTTGATTATGATTAGCGTTCGTGTATCAAAACATAACACCCAAGGGAGAGAGTCCGCATGAGCGGAGCAACCGATAACAAAGACGGCTTCCTGCCGCCGCCGGCCGGCGAGATCCTCGGCCACCCGAAAGCGCTGTGGAACCTGTTTGGCGCCGAGTTCTGGGAACGCTTCATGTACTACGGCATGCGCGCCATGCTGGCGGTGCACGTGGCGGCCGCGTTCTTCGCGCACCTCGGCGACGGCGCCCGCGCCCAGGCCAGCCTGACCTTCGGCGGCTACACCTCGATGGTGTACATGACCGGCATTGCCGGCGGCTTCGTGGCCGACCGCATCCTCGGCTACCAGCGCTCGATCATGCTCGGCGGCGCCCTGATGGCGGTCGGCATGTTCATGCTGATGGCGCCCGACCTGACCACCTTCCTGCTCGGTCTGGCGGTGATCGTGGTCGGCAACGGCCTGTTCAAGCCGAACATCTCGACCATGGTCGGCAAGCTGTACGCGCCGGGCGACGCCCGCCGCGACTCCGGCTTCACCATCTTCTACATGGGCATCAACGCCGGCGCGCTGATCGCGCCGATCATCTGCGCCTCGATCATCGGCAGCCAATACGGCTACCGCTGGGGCTTCTTCGCCGCCGGCATCGGCATGATCCTCGGCCTGATGGTGTTCCAGGGCCTGAAGCACTGGCTGGGCCACGTCGGCACCTCGCCGGAAGGCAAGCAGGGCTGGGGCCCGGTGCTGCAGGTGCTGGTCGCCGCCGCCGTGCTGGTGGTGCCGGTGTTCTTCCTGCTCAGCCAGAGCGAAGTGCTCGGCGGCCTGCTGATCGCCATGATGCTGGGCCTGGTCGCCTATTTCATCTACAGCGGCGTCACCAGCGGCGACAAGGTGCAGCTGCACCGCTACATCGCCATGCTGATCCTGTTCTGCGCCAACATCCTGTTCTGGGCCCTGTTCGAGCAGGCCGGTTCCTCGCTGAACTTCCTGGCCCAGGATTTCGTCAAGATGCCGGACGTCTCCATCTTCGGCTGGACCCCGACCTTCGAGGTGTTCCAGTCGGTCAATCCGGTGTTCATCATCGTGCTGGCGCCGCTGTTCGCCTCGCTGTGGCCCGCGCTGGACGGCAAGGCGCTGAACCCGTCGATCCCGCGCAAGTTCGCCTACGGCCTGGCAGGCGCCGCCATCGGCTTCTATGTGCTGGTGTTCGCCATCCAGAACTTCGTGGACGCCGGCGGCAAGATCAGCTGGATGTGGCTGACCCTGACCTACCTGATCCACACCATGGGCGAGCTGTGCCTGTCGCCGATCGGCCTGGCGATGGTGACCAAGCTGGCGCGTCCGCAGGAGACCGGCCTGGCCATGGGCGGCTGGTTCCTGTCGATCGCGATGGCCAACTACGTGGCCGGCCGCATCGCCGCGATCGCCTCCGGCGGCAGCGGCCATGGCGAAGCCGCCAGCTCGCTGGTGCAGTACGCCGATACCTTCAACCAGCTGTTCATCATCGGCATCGTGATCGCCGCGCTGTTCTTCCTGGCCGCGCCGCTGATCAACAAGCTCATGCACGGCGTGAAGTAAGCGCCGGCACCCGCCGCAACCCGCCACGGCCCGGATCACGGGCCGTGGTTTTTTGAGGAGTTCCCCATGGCCGACGCCAAACCCGCCACCGACTTCATCCCGCCGCCGCCCGGCGACAGCCTGGGCCATCCGCGCGCCCTCTGGCAGCTGGTGCACTCCGAGTTCTGGGAGCGCTTCTCCTATTACGGCATGCGCGCGCTGCTGGCGGTGTACGTGGCCGCGCAGTTCTTCGCGCTGCTGCCGGAGGGCGAGGCCAAGGCCCAGGCCGCGCTGACCTACGGCGCCTACACGGCGCTGATCTACGCCACCGGCATCTTCGGCGGATTCATCGCCGACCGTTACATCGGCTACCGGCGCGCCATCGTGATCGGCGGCCTGCTGATGGCAGCCGGCCTGTTCCTGCTGCTGATCAAGGACCTGCAGTGGTTCCTGCTCGGCCTGTCGCTGATCGTGGTCGGCAACGGCCTGTTCAAGCCGAACATCTCGACCATGGTCGGCCGCCTGTACGCGCCCGACGACGTGCGCCGCGATTCCGGCTTCACCATCTTCTACATGGGCATCAACGCCGGCGGCGCGCTGGCGCCGCTGGTCTGCGGCACCCTGATCGGCGCCCGTTTCGGCTACGAGTGGGGCTTCTTCACCGCCGGCATCGGCATGCTGCTGGGCCTGGCCGTGTTCCAGTGGCGCATCGCGCGCATGGGCGAGATCGGCCGACCGCCGGCCGGCGGCGAGGGCATCGCGCGCACGCTGGTGGTGGTGCTCGGCGCCTTGGTGTCGGTGCCGCTGGTGTACCTGCTGCTGAACCAGAAGGCGCTGGTCGGCTGGCTGCTGATCGGCCTGTTCCTGGCGCTGACCGTGTTCTTCATCGCCTCCGGCGTGCGCAGCCGCGACAAAGTGCAGCTGCACCGCTACATCGCCATGCTGCTGCTGTTCCTGGCCAAGATCCTGTTCTGGGGCATGTTCGAGCAGGCCGGCTCCTCGCTCAACTTCTTCGCCAAGGACCACGTCGACGCGCCGTTCGACTTCACCGTGTTCCAGTCCGCCAACCCGGTGTTCATCATCCTGCTGGCGCCGCTGTTCGCCTGGCTGTGGCCGCGGCTGGAAGCGCGCGGCGTCAATCCCTCGATTCCGCGCAAGTTCGGCATCGCGGTGATCCTGGTCGCCATCGGCTTCACCAGCCTGGTGTGGAGCATCGGCAACCTGCAGGACGGCAATGCCCGCATCCCGTGGGAGATGCTGGCGCTGGCCTACATGATCAACACCATGGGCGAGCTGTGCCTGTCGCCGATCGGGCTGTCGATGGTCAGCAAGCTGGCTTCCGCGCGCGACACCGGTCTGGCCATGGGCGCCTGGTTCCTGTGCACCGCCATCGGCAACTTCGTGGCCGGCGCGGTGGCGGCGCAGGCCTCCGGCGGCGCCCTGGGCGGCATCGCCCAGTACGCCAGCACCTACAGCCAGATCGCCATCGCCGGTTTCGCCTTCGGCGCCGCGTTCCTGCTGTTCGCGCCGCTGATCAACAAGCTGATGCACGGCGTGAAGTAAGCGCCGCGCCTTCTACAAAAAAGCGGCCTGCGGGCCGCTTTTTTGTTGCCGTACCGCCTGCGCCGGCCTAGAATCGGAAGCGAATGCGGGTGTCGTTCAATGGCAGGACCTGAGCTTCCCAAGCTCAAGACGTGGGTTCGATTCCCATCACCCGCTCCATTTCCGTGTTATGGCTCCGGATGGTCCGCTCCAGCCGAACCGCGCTCTCCGACATGCCGGCCTCGAGCTCCGCGTCGGTGAGCGTTTCCAAGTCGCGTAGCACGGCCTGGCAATCGGCCGCGGAGCGTGTGCGGAAATCCTCTTCCGCCAACGCCGACTGCATGGCCTGGAAAGCGCTGAACGCCGGCGACAGCGGTGTGGCCAGCGCCGGTTGCGCAGGCGCCATCGCATCCAGGATGCCGTTTATCCGCGCGCCGAAGCCGGCCAACGCGGCGGCGAACGCCGCATCCTGTTCCGGATGTGCTTTGCCGCAGACGGTCAACTCCGTGCGCGGATACTGCAGGGCGATGTCCATCACCAGATCACGCAGGGTCGCGCCGGACGCACTATCGGTTGGCGTGGCGGCAGTCAGCAGCAGGGCAAGCGTAGCGGATTTCATGTAGCACCTATGCGAGATGATGGCTTGAGCAGGCTAGCATGGGAGTCGCGCACGCCGTGTCAAGACGGATTAGCCGCCAACGGCCGCGCAACGCGGACACAGGCAGGCTTTGCCGGCCAGCTCCGGCGGAATCCGGGCCAGCGCCTCCGCGCTGATTCTCACCGTGCGGCACCAACACTCCAGATCGAAACGGCCGCTCTCGGCCGGCGCGCATTCATTGGCGCCGCCGCACAGCGGGCAAATGACGTTCGGCAGCGGCGTTGGCGAGTCAGTCACGCCTGACGGCCGTGGCGCTCGAGCCGGTTCTGGAATTCCGCCACCAACGCGCCGAAATCGGTTTTCAGCGCATGCGCGCTGATGACGATCGGGCTGCCGCACATGCGGGTGTTGGCGCGGCCGAGCATGCGCTTCAGCGCGCCGGCGCGGGCGAGGTATTTCTCCGGGTCGCGCACGCCCACCACCAGCATCCGCTGGCGGTTGAACTCCATCACGCCGACGCCGGTCACTTCCGCCCAAGGCACGAAGCCGGCGGCGGTGGCGCTGGCGTTGTCGGTGAAGCCGTCCGGCCCGAACACCAGCCCCGGCCGGTCGTCGCGCAGTTTTACCAGGCCGAACACCGCGGTGACCGAGAACATCAGCGCGCAAGCGATGCCCAGGCCGTGCATCACCACCGGGTTGTTGTAGCGGCGTTGGCTGGCGATGACCGCGGCGTCGAGTTGCGCCAGCCAGACGCCCAGCGCCACGAACAGTACGGAGCCGGCGACCAGCAAGGCCAGTTTGGTCTTGCTGAGCGGAATGGTTTTTTCGGAATCGGACATGACGTCTCCAAGGCATGGGCCGTGCCGCGATGCGGCGATACCGCCATGGTAGGACGAAATCCGCCGCCGATGGAAGCGTGAAGCCGGATCAGCCGGCCGGTGCGGTCAGTTCACGCTTGGCCCCGGCGAAGGCGTCGAAGATCCGGCGGTGCGCGGCATACGACCACGCGTCGTCGCGTTCGTAATAGCCCGCAACCCACGCTTGCAGATTTTCCAGCATGCTGTCCTGCTCGGCCTTGGATGCGTACTTGTGCGGCTCCCACGGCCGTTGCCGGTTATGCGCCAGGCAGGTTTCCTGTCCGGGATTGAGGAACACCAGCTCGGTGCAGCGGCCGCTGGCCGCCTCCACCAGTTCGCCGTAGCAGCCTTCGATCACCCAGCGGTCGTTGCCGTCCATGAACGCGTGCAACGAAGCCAGCACGGCCTCCGGCGCGCGCGGCACGGCGATTTGGCCCGGCTCCCAGACGATGGCGTCCAGGTCCAGATGGGCGAGGGCATGCGTCTGCGCCAGGCGTTGCGCCAAGGTGCTTTTGCCGGAGCCGGAGTTGCCGAAGAGAAGGGCACGCATTCAATATCCTGTTTGGTTGTCGCCAACCCTGTTGTTGCCGTCAGCCTGCGCTGTTGGGAATGCTTTTCTGTAAGGCATTCAAGCTGTCGGTGCAGATCGCCCGTTGCGAGGCTTCCGGCTTCGCCAGAAGCTTTTGCTTGAAATCGGCGGCCATGTTGGCGTGGTATTGGTCGAAATCCCGGTCTTTGGGTGAGCCGGCTTTGGTGAAATCCCGGCCGCGCGCGATTTCCGCGTGATGCGTTTCCAGCCATTTGGCGGCCACGCCGGCGTAATCGCCCTGGTCGGCCAGCAGCGGCGTACAGACCTCGGTGATGATCGGCAGGCTGATGCTGCGCAGGAAGGCCATCCAATCGTTCAGTTCGGCATCTGTGGGTTTTTCCGGCGAAGCCTGCGCAGCGAAAGCGGACGTCAGTAGGAGGGAGAGGGCGAGTAGACGCATCGGGTTTCCTGGTTTGATGGGTGTGCGCCTATGCGGCGGATGCCCCATTCAAGCGGAAGGCCCTACGCCCGTCAACCGGAATCATTCGGAAACGCCCAGCGCCAACTCCGCCGCTTCCAGCTTGTCGAGGATGGCCAGCAACTGGGTTTGTTCGGCCGGTTCCAATGCCGACAGGATCCGGCGTTCCAGCGCCAGCGCCAGCGGCACCACCTGGTCGAACACCGCGTAGCCCTTGGCGCTGAGCTTCAGGCTGGAGCGCCGTCGGTCGCCGGCATCAACCCGGCGCAGCAGGAACTTCTTGTCCAGCAGGGCGGACACCGCGCGGCTGACCGCGACCTTGTCCATCGCCGTGCGTTCCACCAGCCGGTTGGCGCTGACGCCGGGTTCGTGGCCCAGTACCGCCATCACCCGCCATTCGGTCACCGAGAGGTTGAATCGGGCCGAGTACAGGGCCGAAATGTCCTGGCTGATGCGGTTGGAAAGCACCGACAGACGGTAGGGTAAAAAGCGCTCCAGGCGCAGTTCGGCGTGCGGGTTGGCGGTATGGGGCATGGCGCTTGCAAATGGTTTCAACTGAAACTACTATGGGCGCTTTCCGCAATGCTGTAAAGGAGCCATCCATGAACGCCGCCCTCAACACCGGCATGACCGTGCAGACCTTCGAGAACCCGATGGGCATCAACGGCTTCGAGTTCGTCGAATTCGCCGCCCCGGCCGGCCGTGCCGGCGAGCTGGCCGACTACTTCCGCCGCATGGGCTTCATGCCGGTGCTCAAGCACAAGAGCCGGGACATCACCGTGTTCCGCCAAGGCGGCGTCAACTTCCTGCTGAATGCCGATCCCGATTCCTTCGCCGCCGACTTCGCGGCCGCGCACGGCCCCTGCGCCTGCGGTTTCGCCATCCGCTTCACCCAACCGGTGCAGGACGTGCAGGCCGCCGCCATCGCCCAAGGCGGCAAGGCCGTGGCCCACAAGGAGGCCAGCAAGGCGGTGCCGGTGCCGGTGATCTACGGCATCGGCGACTGCATGCTGTATCTGGTGCCGGACGGCCAGGACGCCTACGCCGCCGAGTTCGAGCCGGTGCCGGGCGCCGAGCCCGATCCGAAGGGCTTCGGCCTGACCTTTATCGACCACCTGACCCACAACCTGTTCCTGGGCAACATGCAGAAGTGGTCGGATTACTACGAGAAGCTGTTCAACTTCCGCGAGATCCGCTACTTCGACATCAAGGGCGTGAAGACCGGCCTGCTGTCGAAGGCCATGACCGCGCCGGACGGCATCGTGCGCATCCCGCTGAACGAGTCCTCGGACGAGAAATCGCAGATCAACGAATACCTGCGCGAATACAAGGGCGAGGGCATCCAGCACATCGCCTGCTTCACCGACGACATCTACGCCACGGTCGAGGCCATGCGCGCCGCCGGCGTCGAGTTCCTCGACACCCCGGACACCTACTTCGACGTGATCGACCTGCGCGTGCCGGATCACGGCGAGGACGTGGAGCGCCTGCGCCGCAACAAGATCCTGATCGACGCCGACGCCGAGACCAAGCAGCGCAAGCTGCTGCAAATCTTCACCCAGAATGCCGTCGGTCCGATCTTCTTCGAGATCATCCAGCGCAAGGGCAACGAGGGCTTCGGCGAAGGCAACTTCCAGGCCCTGTTCGAATCCATCGAGCGCGACCAGATGCGCCGCGGCGTGCTGTAAGGAGCGCCCATGACCCTGGCCTACCAATCCGGTTTCGGCAACGAATTCGCCAGCGAAGCGCTGCCCGGCGCGCTGCCGGTGGGGCGCAACTCGCCGCAGCGCTGCGCTTACGGCCTGTATGCCGAGCAGCTCAGCGGCACCGCGTTCACCGCGCCGCGCCACAGCAACCGGCGTAGCTGGCTGTATCGCATCCGCCCGGGCGCGATGCACGGCCCCTTCGAGCTGTTGCCGGAGACCGCGTTCCACAACCGCTTCGACGAATTGCCGGCCGATCCGAACCAGCTGCGCTGGTCGCCGTTGCCGGCGGCCAAGCCCGGCACCGACTTCCTTGACGGCCTGTTCGCGATGTGCGGCAACGCCGGCGTCGGCGTGCACCGTTACGCCGCCAACGCCGACATGGCCGGCCGCTTCTTCAGCAACAGCGACGCCGAGATGCTGATCGTGCCGCAGGCCGGCCGCCTGCGTCTGCGCACCGAGATGGGCGTGCTGGAGGTCGAGCCGCAGGAAATCGCCGTCATTCCGCGCGGCATCCGCTTCGCGGTCGATCTGCCGGACGGCAGTGCCGCCGGTTACGTGGCCGAGAACTTCGGCGCGCTGCTGCGCCTGCCGGATCTGGGGCCGATCGGTTCCAACGGCCTGGCCAATCCGCGCGATTTCCTGGCGCCGGTGGCGGCCTACGAGGACGTGGAGGGCGATTTCCGCCTGCTCAACAAGTTCCGCGGCCGCCTGTGGCAGGCCGCCATCGGCCATTCGCCGCTGGACGCGGTAGCTTGGCACGGCAATTACACGCCATACAAATACGATCTGCGCCGCTTCAACACCATCGGTTCGATCAGCTACGACCATCCGGACCCGAGCATCTTCTTGGTGCTGTATTCGCCCAGCGATACGCCGGGCACCAGCAACCTGGATTTCGTGATCTTCCCGCCGCGTTGGCTGGTGGCGCAGGACACCTTCCGTCCGCCGTGGTTCCACCGCAACATCGCCAGCGAGTTCATGGGCCTGATCCATGGCGTGTACGACGCCAAGGCCGACGGCTTCGTGCCCGGCGGCGCCTCGCTGCACAACTCGATGACCGGCCACGGCCCGGACGCGGCGACCTTCGACAAGGCCTCCCACGCCGACCTGAGCAAGCCGGACGTGATCACCGGCACCATGGCCTTCATGTTCGAGAGCCGCTCGGTGTTCACCGCCACCGCCCAGGCCTTACAATGCCCCAGCCGCCAACGCGACTACCAGGCCTGCTGGCAGGGCCTGCGCAAACACTTCAACCCGGATAACGCATGAAACTCGCTTCCCTGAAAACCGGCGGCCGCGACGGCACGCTGATCGTGGTCTCCAAAGACCTGCAACGCGCGGTGGCGGTGCCGTCCATCGCGCCGACACTGCAGCGCGCGCTGGAGGACTGGCAGGACGCCGCGCCGCGGCTGAACCGCGTGTATGAGGCCCTGAACCACGGCAATGTGCAGAGCATCGACGCCGAAGACGTGTTCCCGCTCGATATGGCCGCGCTGGCCGCGCCGCTGCCGCGCGCCTACGAGTTCGTCGACGGCTCGGCCTATCTGCCGCACGTGGCGCGGGTGCGCAAGGCCCGCGGCGCCGAGGTGCCCGAAAGCTTCTACACCGATCCGCTGATGTACCAGGCGGTGTCGGCCGGCTTCTATGGCCCGCGCGATCCGGTGCGGGTACCGAGCGAGGAGTTCGGCATCGACCTGGAAGCCGAAGTGGTGATCGTCACCGACGACGTGCCGATGGCGGTCACGCCCGAGCAGGCCGCCGGGCACATCCAGCTGATCGGCCTGGTCAACGACGTCTCGCTGCGCAACCTGATTCCGGCCGAGCTGGCCAAGGGCTTCGGCTTCCTGCAGTCCAAGCCGCGCTCGGCGCTCAGCCCGGTGTTCGTCACGCCCGACGAACTCGGCGCGGCCTGGCAGGACAACAAGGTGCACCTGCCGCTGCTGACCCACATCAACGGCGCATGGTTCGGCGCGCCGGAAGCGGGCGTCGACATGCAGTTCGATTTCGCCCAGCTGGTGGCGCACGCCGCCAAGACCCGTCCGCTGTCGGCCGGCACCCTCGTCGGTTCCGGCACCGTGGCCAACGAAGACACCGCGCTCGGCGCGTCCTGCTTCGCCGAACAGCGCACGGTCGAGACCCTGCGCGACGGCAAGCCGAGCACGCCGTTCATGAAATACGGCGACGTGGTGCGCATCGAGATGCTCGACAAGAACGGCGACAGCGTGTTCGGCGCCATCGAACAGCGCATCGCCGCGTACCCGGGAGACTGACATGGCCGACGGGCTGGTGCTGCACCACTACTGGCGTTCCAGCGCCAGTTACCGCGCGCGCATCGCGCTGAACCTGAAGGGCTTGGCGTACCGCATCGCACCGGTGCACCTGCTCGAGGACGGCGGCCAGCAGCACCACGCCGGCTATCGCGCCATGAACCCGCAGGCGCTGGTGCCGACCCTGGTGCACGCCGGTCAGGCCATCGGCCAGTCGCTGGCCATCATCGAATATCTGGACGAGGTCTTCCCCGGTCCACGCCTGCTGCCGGTCGATCCGCTGCAGCGCGCGGCCGCGCGCTCGCTGGCGCTGTACATGGCCTCCGAAGGCCAGCCGATGATGAACCTGCGCGTGCTGCAATATCTGGAAGCCAAGCACGGCTTCGGCGAAGACGACAAGGCCGGCTGGGTACGGCATTGGCTGACCGTGAACTTCGGCAACCTCGAAGCGCAGCTGGCGGCTTCGCCGTACACCGGCGAGTTCGCCGTCGGCGACGCGCCCGGCCTGGTGGAATGCTGCCTGGTGCCGCACACCTTCGCCGCCGCGCGCTTCAATCTCGACATGACGCCGTATCCCACCGTGATGCGCATCGTCGGCAATTGCCGCGAGCTGCCGGCGTTCGTGGCCGCGCATCCGTTCCGGCAACCGGATACGCCCGCCGAATTCCGGCCGGCGTAAACCGCCCATCGGTATGGCAACGTAGGGGCGGACCTGTGTGTCCGCCCTTATTCATATCCGCCATGAACGAAAAGGGCGAACACAAGGTTCGCCCGTACGGATCGATCATGGGCGGACGCGATCAATGCTGCTGGTACAGGTCGCCGTAGGGGTCGTGCTCGGCGCTGCCGCCTTCGGCCAGACGGATCTTCAGCGCCAGGCCGTCGCGCGAGTCGGCCTTGGCCAGCGCTTCGTCCAGGCTGATCTTGCCCTCCTTGTACAGCTTGAACAGCGACTTGTCGAAGGTGTGGATCTCCTCCTCCAGCGAGGTGTCCATCGCGTCCTTGACCTCGTGGATCTGACCGCGGCGGATCAGGTCGCGGATCATCGGGGTGTTGATCAGCACCTCGGTGGCCGGCATCCGGCGGCCGTCGACGCCGATCACCAGGCGCAGCGAGATGACCGCCTTCAGGTTCAGCGCCAGGTTCATCAGGATGTTCTTGTGCGCCGCTTCCGGGAAGAAGTTGAGGATGCGCTCCAGGGTCTGGTCGGCGTTGTTGGAGTGCAGGGTGGCCAGGCACAGGTGGCCGGTCTCGGCGAAGGTGATCGCCGCCTCCATGGTGGTCGCGTCCAGGATCTCGCCGATCAGGATCACGTCCGGCGCCTCGCGCATGGCGTTCTTCAGGGCATTGTGGAAGGCGTGGGTGTCGAAGCCGACTTCGCGCTGGTTGACGATCGACTTCTTGTGCCAATGCAGGAACTCGATCGGGTCCTCGATGGTCAGGATGTGGCCGGCCTGGGTCTCGTTGCGGTGGCCGATCATCGCCGCCAGCGCGGTCGATTTGCCCGAGCCGGTGGAGCCGACCACCAGCACCAGGCCGCGCGGTTCGTTGATGATCTTCTTCAGCACCTCCGGCAGGCGCAGCTCCTCGATGGTCGGGATGTCGCTTTTGATGGCGCGGATCACCATCGCCACCTCGCCGCGCTGCTTGAAGATGTTGACGCGGAAACGGCCGGCGTCCTTGATCGAGACCGCCATGTTGTATTCCAGTTCGCGCTCGAACACCGCGATCTGCTCTTCCTCCATCAGCGAGTAGGCGATCTTCTTCACCATGCCGGCCGGCAGGCCGTTGGCGCCGAGCGGATACAGCTTGCCCTCGACCTTGATGTTGACCGGCGCGCCGGTGCTGAGGAACAGGTCGGATGCGTTCTTCTCGCGCATCAGTTTCAGGAAGTAGCCGATGTCCATGGTTCCCCTTGTGCGGTGTGTGCCGCCATCGATTTTGTGTACACTGGAATCATCAGGTCGAAAAGACCCGTCTGACATGGATTATAGGATGTCCACACCGTTTTTGCGCTTCCTGCTCGCCGCTTGCCTGGCCGCCGGCACCGCCGCGGCGCAGACCCCGCCGTCACCCGTGCTGGCGCAGGCCGAACAGGCCTTGTCCGCCGCCCGTCAGGCCAACGCCGCCACCTTGGCGCCGGACGCGTTGGCGCGTGCCGAAGCGGCGTGGAGCGCCGCCGAAGCCGCCGGCGCACGCGGCAAGAACAAGGAAGCCGAACGTCAGGCCCTGCGTGCCCGGCGCTTGGCCGAAGCGGCCGCGGCCGAAGCGCGTTACCTCGCGCTGAAAGAGCGCGTGGAAGCCAAGGTCTCGGAAAACGCGGCGTTGCGCCGCGAACTGTTGGTCACCGGCGGAGAGCGGCCATGAAGCGGGCCGTGTGGGCTTTGCTGCTTTTGGCCGGTTCCGTCGCCCAGGCGCAGACGCCGGATTGGGCCACGCAGGTCGCCGAGCTGGATGCGCGTCTGGCGGCGGTCGATGCCGCCGGCAACGCCGCGGACGCCGCGCTCGAGCGTCTGGAAGCGCAACAGACCTTGGCCGCGTTGCCCAAGACCCGCGCGCGCGAACGCCTCGATGCCTATGAGGTCGCGGAGGCCCTGGTGCGCCGCGCCGAGTTCGCGCTGAAGTCGGCGGAGCTGGAAGCACAGCTGTTGGCGCTGGACCGCGAACGCGACGGCATCCTGCTGGAAGCCAGTCGCCGCGACGCCGAACTGGCCCGCAAGGAAGCCGAGCGCATGCGTCTGCTGGCCTTGGCACGCGAGGAAGAAGAGGCCTTGGCCGCCGCCGATGCCGCCATCGAAGACGCCGCGGTGCAGGAAGCGCAGGCGCGCGAATTGGCCGACGCCGAAGCCAAGGACGCGGAACTGGCGCGCTTGGAGGAGGAACTGGCGGCGCAGGCCGCGGCCAAGGGCGATGTGCTGGCCAGCCGCAGCGTCGCCGGCAAACCGGCCTACCGGCTGTCGGCCAGTGCCTTCCAACCCGGCAAGGCCGTGTTGATGCCCGAGGCCAAGCAACTGTTGCAGCAGCTGGCGCGCAAGCTGAAGGCCGGCGGCAAAGCCTGGTCGATCGAAGGCCACACCGACAACCTCGGCAACGAGGACGGCAATCTGGCGTTGTCGTTGCAGCGCGCCGAGGCAGTGCGGGCGGTGCTCCGCGCTGCCGGCATCCCGGCCGGCAAGCTGGGCGTGAAAGGCTGGGGCAGCGCCAAGCCCTTGGCCGCGAATACCGGCAAAAACGGCCGCGCACAAAACCGCCGCATCGAGATCCTGCCCAAATAAGCCGGCCGATCAAGCGCTTGCGGGCGCCGTTCACGCGCATTTAACAGCTAACTGATTGATCGATAAGGGGCGGTTGCTTGGTGTCGGCACTTTGTCGGCGCTTTTTTGGCCCAAGAAAATCAATGGCCTGCGCCGGCACTTGCACCGGCCCGGCGACCGGCGTAGGTTTTATATCCCATGCCCTGCGTTTTTTGCGCGGCATGGGTCCAAGAGGGCCAGCACCATGCGCGACGCGTCATCACCTCGTCCCGATGCAGCAGCCGGAAAGCGCTCCGCAACGCGCGTTGCCGGCCGCGCCGGTGCTGTGCCCAACCCCTGAAACCCCGGCCTCGGCCGGGGTTTTGCTTTTTCGTCAAGGAGGTCTGTGTGTTCGAAGGTCAATCCAAACAGGAAATCGAATCGATGATGGCGGCCGACAGCGCGTTCCGGCAGCTGTATTTCCACCACCAGAAGCTCGACAAGAAAGTCAACGACGCCGAACTCGGCGTGCTTCCGATCGACAGCCTGACCCTGACCCGCATGAAGCGGGAGAAGCTGCAGGCCAAGGACCGCCTGACCCGTATGTTGCGGGAGTCCAAGCACTGAATCCGCGTTGTCCTTGAAGGCGGACACGGGCCGGCCATCCTCGTCGGCCGGCCCGTGTCCGGCTCTTGGCCCAAGACGAAACTGCTAGAATGGCGGCAATCCATCCAACGCCATTTCCCATGACCATCCACGACAGCGTCCTTGAACTCATCGGGCGGACGCCCATGGTCAGGGCCCGGAACCTCGACACCGGCCTCTGCCAGCTCTATCTCAAACTCGAATGCATGAATCCCGGCGGTTCGATCAAGGACCGCATCGGCGTGTCGATGATCGAGGCCGCCGAGCGGGCCGGCCGCATCAAGCCCGGCGATACCCTGGTCGAAGGCACCGCCGGCAACACCGGTATCGGCCTGGCCTTGGTGGCCCAGCAGAAAGGCTACAAGCTGGTGCTGGTGGTGCCGGACAAGATGAGCCGCGAGAAGATCTTCAACCTGCGCGCCATGGGCGCCGAGGTGGTGCTGACCCGCTCGGACGTGGCCAAGGGCCATCCGGACTACTATCAGGACATGGCCGAGCGCATCGCGCGCGAGACCCCGGGCGCGTACTTCATCAACCAGTTCGGCAACCCGGACAACCCGCTGGCGCACGAGACCGGCACCGGCCCGGAAATCTGGGAGCAGATGGGCCACGACATGGACGCCATCGTGTTCGGCTGCGGCAGCTCCGGCACCATGACCGGCCTGTCGCGCTTCTTCGAGCAGGCCGCGCCGCACGTGGAACTGGTGCTGGCCGATCCGGTCGGTTCGATCCTGACCCAGTACATCAACGAAGGCGTGCTCAGCACCAAATCCGGCTCCTGGTTGGTGGAGGGCATCGGCGAGGATTTCCTGCCGCCGATCTCCGATTTCCACCGGGTCAAGAAGGCCTACGCCATCTCCGACAAGGAGAGCTTCCTGGCCGGCCGCGAACTGCTGATCAAGGAGGGCGTGCTCGGCGGTTCCTCGTCCGGCACCCTCCTGGCGGCGGCGCTGAAATACTGCCGTGAACAGACCATGCCCAAGAAGGTGGTGGTGTTCGTCTGCGACACCGGCAACAAATACCTGTCGAAGATGTACAACGACTACTGGATGCTGGACAACGGCTTCCTGGCGCGCGAGGCCAAGGGCGACCTGTTGGACCTGATCCTGCGCCCGTACGCCAAGCGCGACACCGTGGTGGTCGGCCCGAACGACAGCCTGACCGTGGCCTACCAGCGCATGAAGATGTACGACGTCTCGCAGCTGCCGGTGATGGACGACGAGAAGATCGTCGGCATCGTCGACGAATCCGACGTGCTGATGCACGTGCATGCCGACCAGGAGCGCTTCAAGGATCTGGTCTCGACCGCGATGACGCGCGACCTGGAAGTGCTCGATGTCGGCGCGCCGATGGAAGCGCTGCTGCCGGTGTTCGACGCCGGCCGCGTCGCCATCGTGATGGACGGCGGCCGCTTCCTCGGCCTGATCACCCGCATCGATCTGTTGAACTACCTGCGCCGCCGCGTGCAGTGACCTTGAGGAAACACCCATGAGCAACGACAACCACGGCATCGGCACCAAAGCCATCCACGCCGGCCAGGCGCCCGATCCCTCCACCGGCGCGGTGATGGTGCCGATCTACGCGACCTCGACCTACGCCCAAGCCAGCCCGGGCGAACATCAGGGCTTCGAGTATTCGCGCAGCCACAACCCGACCCGCTTCGCTTACGAGCGCTGCGTGGCGGCGCTGGAGTCCGGCACGCACGGCTACGCCTTCGCCTCCGGTCTGGCCGCGACCTCGACCGTGCTGGAGCTGCTGGACAGCGGCAGCCATGTGATCTGCATGGACGACGTGTACGGCGGCACCTATCGCTTGTTCGAGCGCGTGCGCCGGCGCAGCGCCGGCTTGGATTTCAGCTTCGTCGATTTGAACGACCTGGACGCGGTGAAGGCCGCGCTGAAACCGAACACCAAAATGATTTGGTGCGAAACCCCGACCAATCCGCTGCTGAAGCTGGTCGACATCCGCCGCCTGGCCGAATTCGCCAAGGCCCACGGCCTGCTGCTGGCGGTCGACAACACCTTCAGCTCGCCAGTGCTGCAGCGTCCGCTGGAGCTGGGTGCCGATCTGGTGATGCATTCGGCCACCAAATACCTGAACGGCCACTCCGACATCGTCGGCGGCATGGTGGTGGTGAAGGACGCGGCCCTGGCCGAGCAGATGACTTTCCTGCAGAACGCCGTCGGCGGCGTGCAGGGCCCGTTCGACAGCTTCCTGGCCCTGCGCGGCCTGAAGACCCTGCACCTGCGCATGAAAGCGCATTGCGAAAACGCGCAGTTCATCGCCGAGAAGCTGGAAGCGCATCCGGCGGTGGAGAAAGTCGCCTACCCGGGTCTGGCCTCGCATCCGCAGCACGCGCTGGCCAAGGCCCAGATGCACGGCTTCGGCGGCATGGTCAGCGTCTGGCTGAAGGGCGGCTTCCCGGAAGCCAAGCGCTTCATGGAGCGCCTGCAGCTGTTCACCTGCGCCGAATCGCTCGGCGGCGTGGAGAGTCTGGCCAACCATCCGGCGGTGATGACCCACGCCTCGATTCCGGAAGATCGCCGCAATGCCTTGGGCGTGACCGGCAACCTGGTCCGGCTCAGCGTCGGCGTCGAGGACGCCATCGACCTTTGGTCCGATATCCAACAGGCGCTGTCGGCCTGATACTTGCGCCATAGCGAGGATTCCACCATGAAGAACAAGCTCTACGCCAGCGCCAGTGATGCCCTGCGCGACATCGTCCGCGACGGCCAGACCATCGCCGTCGGCGGCTTCGGCCTGTGCGGCATTCCGGAGGCCCTGATCGCCGCGTTGCGCGATTCCGGCAAGACCGGTCTGACCGCGATCTCCAACAACGCCGGCGTCGACGGCTTCGGCCTCGGCATGCTGCTGAACACCCGGCAGATCCGCAAGATGATCTCGTCCTACGTCGGCGAGAACAAGGAGTTCGAGCGCCAGTACCTGTCCGGCGAGCTCGAGCTCGAGTTCAACCCGCAGGGCACGCTGGCCGAGCGCCTGCGCGCCGGCGGCGCCGGCATACCGGCCTTCTTCACCCGCACCGGCTACGGCACCATCGTGGCCGAGGGCAAGGAGACGCGCGAGTTCGACGGCAAGCATTACGTGCTGGAGACCGCCCTGCGCGCCGACGTGTCGCTGGTCAAGGCCTGGAAGGCCGACGCCTCCGGCAACCTGGTGTACCGCAAGACCGCGCGCAACTTCAATCCGGCAGTGGCCATGGCCGGCAAGGTCTGCGTGGTCGAGGTCGAGGAGCTGGTCGAGGTCGGCGCGCTCGATCCGGACGCCATCCATACCCCGGGCATCTACGTCGACCGCATCGTGGTCAACGCCGGCCCGGAAAAACGCATCGAACAACGCACCGTGCGCACGGCATAAGGAGAACGACATGGCTTGGACCCGTGATGACATGGCCAAACGCGCCGCCGCCGAGTTGAGCGACGGCGCCTACGTGAACCTGGGCATCGGCCTGCCGACCCTGGTCGCCAACCACATCCCCGACGGCATGGACGTCTGGCTGCAGAGCGAGAACGGCCTGCTCGGCATCGGCCCGTTCCCGACCGAGGACGAAGTGGACGCCGATTTGATCAACGCCGGCAAGCAGACCGTGACCGCGCGCGCCGGCGCCAGCTACTTCGGCAGCCACGACTCGTTCGCGATGATCCGCGGCGGCCACATCGACCTCGCCATCCTCGGCGCCATGCAGGTGACCGACAAGGGCGACCTGGCCAACTGGATGGTGCCCGGCAAGATGGTGAAGGGCATGGGCGGCGCGATGGACCTGGTGGCCGGCGTGCAGCGCGTGGTGGTGCTGATGGAGCACGCCGCCAAGGACGGCTCGCCGAAGATCCTGCCGGCCTGTACCCTGCCGCTGACCGGCCTGGGCGTGGTCGACCGCATCATCACCGAGCTCGGCGTGTTCGACGTGACCGAGGCCGGCCTGGCGCTGGTCGAGCTGGCGCCGGAGGTGTCGTTCGAGGACGTGCAGGCCAAGACCGGCGTGCCGCTGTTGCGCTGATCCGCGTCCGTCCGCGCAAGAAAAAACCCCGCCGAGGCGGGGTTTTTTCGTTCATGCACAATCGCGTCAGAACTGTTTGCGCAGACGCACCCCGAACGAGCGGGCGTCGTACACGCCGGCGGCCTGGGCCCGGTTGCTGTAGCCGGCGCTGATCTGCACTTGCCAGTCGTCGGCGAAGCGGGAAGTGAAGTCGACGCCGAGGTCGTTCGCGCTCTCCCAGCCGCTGAAGGTCTCGTCGCGCTGCAGGCCGGCGCCGGCGCGCAGGCTGAAGCCGGCGTCCTGGTTCACCGGCAGGTAGGCCGAGGCGGTCAGGGCGAAACGGCGGTAGTTGTCCGGCGCGTAGTAGCCGGTGCCCGGCGCCTCGTCGTACGACAGCCACTGCACTTCGCCGCCGATGTCCAGCCAGGCGCGCGGCGAGCGCAGCACGGCGCGGCGTACCGCCAGCTGCACTTCGCTGCGCGCGTTGCCGTCGCTGATGTCCTGGCGCGAGAACAGCGCGTCGGCGGTCCAGTGCAGGTCGGGCGTGTAGCGCACCTGCGCCAGATAGCGGTCGCGCATCAGGCCGAGCGAGACCGAACGTGGCGAAATGCCGAGCCGGTCGCGATCGGCGCCGAGGCTGAAGCGCCAGTCGTCGTTGACGCGCTGGTCGATGCGCAGCAGGCCGAGGGTGTGGCTTTCCAGGTCGGTGCGCGAGCGGCCGGCCATGGCGGTGATGACGGTGTCCTGCGCCGGCGTGTAGGCCGCGCCCAGCCACAGCTGGTCTTCGTCGATACGGGTGCCGCCGCTGACCGGCTGGTAGCCGCCGCCGATCGGCGCCCGGTAGCTGCCGGTGCTCCAGTCGGCGAGCAGGCGCCAATCCTGCGCCACGTCGATGGCGGCCGACAGGCCGACGCGGTCGGCGCGGATGTCGTCGGAGTCGTCCGACAGGCCCCAGCTCAGACTGATTTCCGACGCGGTCCGCTGGCGCGTGCCGGTGCGCAGGTCGGTGGCGTCGCGGCTGCCGGGCTTCGCGCGCTCGACCGTCTCGACATGCGGCCAGGCGGTATAGGCGCGTGCGGTTTGGCGCAAAGCGATGGCTTGGGTGTAGTTGGCCTGGAAATCGCCGGCGTCGCGCGTCAATCCGTCGGCGTTGAGCGCCAACGCGCGGTCGATGCGTCCGGCCCAGGCCGCGTTGTACGCCAGCAGCGACTTGGCCTCGGCATCGGCGTCCGCCATCGGCGACAGCAGGGCGTCGGCCTCGATGTAGGCGCCGGTCCAGATGTAATAACGCGCGAGGTCTTTCTTGGCCGCGGCGTCGTCCGGGTGCGCGGCCAGGTGTTCGCGCATGATCGAGATGGCGGCGGCGGTGTCGCCGCGGGCGGAGGCCTCGCGGGCCTCCTGGCTGCGGTCCTGGGCGGCGGCCGGCAGGGCCAGAAACGCGCCGAATGCGAGTGCGAGTGCGTTCATTTGCGCCATTTGCGGTTTCCTGTGATCCAGAGGTCGGTAGCGAAGCGGCCGATGGTGACGACGTCCCAGGCCATCAGCGCGTAGCGGATGGGGGTGACCAACAGCGCGTTGAAGAACGCGCGCAGGCGTTCGCCCGGCGACACCGCCACCAGCACCGCGGTCGACAGCGCCAGTTCGGCCAGGATGGTCACCGCCAGCGGTTCCCACATGCGCAGCAGGGTCATGATGATCAGCGCGGTCGGGAAGCCGATCTTCTCCAGCGCCGACATGAAGATGACCCAGCCGATCGGCCGGCCGTTGGCCCGGGTGTAGGCGTCGCCGAACGGCTGCCGGTAGGCTTCCTTGATCTTGCGCACGTCCTCGATGCGCTTGGCTTCGCCGCTGGCCTTGTTGCGCAGGCGGTGCCAGAGGCGCTTGGGCGCCTTGAACGGGCTGCGCATCAGGTCGTCGAAATAGAAGCAGCTCTGCAGGAACGACGAGGACCACAGGTAGGTCTGGCGCGGCAGGCGCTGCACCTGCGGCTCTTCAGAGCGCGCCAGCACATCCTGCAGCTGGATGTTGCGGTAGCCCTGGTGGTTCAGCGCGAAGCCGATGAAGATGTCCTCGGAGTTGGTCAGGTCGTCGCCGAAGATCGGCTCGTAGCGGTCGAACAGGTCCTTGATGTACTTGCGGCGGTAGGCCACCGCGCAGCCGACCGGATTGGTGATGCCGCCGAAGAAGGTCATCTGCCCGACGTACACGAAGCGCTGCAGGAACTTGTACAGGCAGTCGCGGTAGACGTTGGTGAACCACCACCACAGCTGCGCCAGGCTGCGCTTGTCGCGGAACGGGTCGTGATACGGCTTGCCGGCCAGGTAGCGGCGGAACGGCTCGCTGTCGGCCTGGGCGTCGCGGTCGCGCAGGCGCATCGGCAGGATGGTGCCGCAGGCGCTGGCGATGCCGACGCCCTGGTACAGCTCCTGCACGCAGCGTTCGATGTAGTCCGGGCTTTCCAGGAAGGTGTCGCCGTCGAGGATGAACTCGACGTCGGAGTCGAACTCGCGGGCCTGGCGCTTGATGCTGGGCGTCTTGCCGATCGGCGTGGCGCGTTCGATCACCACCAGGTTCATGCCGTTGGCGGCGGCGAAGGCCTTGGCACGCGGCACGGTTTCGTCCTTGCCGCCGTCGTCGATCAGGATGACCTGACGCGGTTTAAGGGTCTGCTGCATCAGTGAGGACAGCGCCAACGTGATGTTGTCTTGTTCCTTGAACGCGGGGATGACCACGTCGACCACGGCGGTGCGCCAGTCCTCGGCCGGCGTGGGCTCGGTCTTGTCCGGGCCGCGGGCCAAGCCGAGCAGGCTGACCAAGGTGTTCGGGCTGATGATGAACCACGGCGCGGTAGCCATAAATCTCCTCCTGGGACGATGCCGCCCGGAGGTGCGTCATGCATCGACGCGGACGCCGCCGCATGCCTTGCGGCATGGCGGTGGCGGTACGGATTCCCCCGAGAATCGTGAACTGTTCTGCACGCACACTATAGCAATTCTGTGACCCGTGTCAAAGTTTATCGGGTCACCTCGGCCGGTTGCGTCGTTCCTTTCCGCTCCGGCGTTCCGGACCGGACCAGGGGCCGCGCTTCTTGCGGCGGTCGTTGCGCTCGAACTTGTCCCAGCCTTTGCGGCCCTTGAGGAAGTCGATGCTGCCTTTCAGGCCGGCGAGCAGGATGATCGGCTTGAACAGGAAGAAATCCAGCAGGGAATAGGCGCCGAGCAGCAGGATGTCGCGCAGCCGGTAGTCGCGGTGCTGGCGGTTGTCGATCAGGATCGCCAGCAGGCTGGGTGCCGAGGTGATCAGCTCGACCGCGACCAGCAGCAACAGCAGCTGCCGGGAATCGATGGCTCCGAGCAGCGCCAACGCCGCCACCGCCACGATCGACAGCAGCTGGACCACCGGCGAAATCGCCTCGAACACCAGGTTGTAGGGCATGGCCACCAGGCCGACCGTGCCGTAGCGCGGGTTCAGCGTCATCCGGCGGTAGGCCCAGACCGTCTCCATCAGCACCCGTTGCCAGCGCGCGCGCTGCTTGACCAGCGCGCCGATGTTGTCCGGTCCTTCGGTCATCGCGATCAGCTTCGGCAACGCCGCGATCTGGTAGCGCCGCCGCAGCCGGCGGAAGTGCTCGTGCACGCGGTAGGTGAACTCGATGTCCTCGCAGGAGAAGCTCGGATCGTAGCCGCCGATCTCCGCGAACAGGTCCTTGCGCCAGATGGCGAAGGCGCCGGGATTGCACATCATCGCCCCGATTTCGCTGAACGCCAGCCGGTTGACCAGGAACGAACGCATCAGGTCGAGGTTCTGCAGCATGCTCAGCCAATGCCGGTCGACCAGCCGGTAGCCGTCGACGCCGACCGACGCTTCGGGCGTGCGGCTGATGCCGAAATAGCTGGTGACGCCGACCACCTCGGACGGGTTCTTCTGCACGATCGACATGCCGTCCAACAGCGCTTCCGGACCGTAGATGGTGTCGCCGTCGACGCAGCACAGGTAGCGGTAATGCGCGAAGTTGATGCCGCAGTTCAGCGCATCGGCCTTGGATTTGCGGTTCTGCTTGCTGACCACGGTCAGCCGCGGGTCGCGGCGGCTGCGGTACAGCGCCACCACCGGTCCGGCCGGTAACGCCGGGTTGACGCGGATGTCGAGCGGCGCCAGGTCGTAGGCCTCGCGCAACAGGGCGATGGTGCCGTCGGTCGAACCGTCGTCGACCAGGATCACCTCGAATTCGGGATAGTTCTGCGCCAACAGCGACTGTACCGCCGGCAGGATGACCTTTTCCTCGTTCAGCGCGGCCGCCACGATGCTGACCGGGATCGACAGCTTCGAGCCCATGACCGTGGCATGGCTTTCCACCGACTGCAGCGCGAAGCGCCGCAATGCGTACAGCACGGCCAGCACCAGCACGAACAGCAGGCTGGCGATGAACAGGCCCTGATAGGCGTAGATCACCGCGCCGAAGCGCATCACGGCGGACTGCACCGCGTACAGCTGGCCGGCGTCAAACATGCGGGACTCCGTCGCCGGCCGGCACGCGCGGCGCGGCGTCCTCGATCGACACCAGGGCTTTCTGCGCCGCCAGCCGCACGGCGTCGTGGCCGTCGGCCAATGCGCCGGCCAGCGCATGCACGGCATCGGCGTTGCGGAAGCCGGACAGGATCCGGATGGCCTGGGTGCGGACGTAGAACACCGGGTCGCTCAACAGGCCGGTGGCCTGCCGCTGCACGTCGGGCGCACCGATTTCCGCCAACGAGGCCAGGGCGGTCTTGCGCACCGCGGCATCCGGGTCCGACAGCAGTCCGGTCAGCACCGCATCGGCTTCCGTTCCGTAGCGGCCCTTGCCGAGCAGGTAGGCGTCCCAATAGCGGTTTCTGCCCGGCCCGCCGCGCAGGCGTGAAATGAGCAGGGCGCCGAGATCGGTCCGGAAGCGCTCGAGTTGGGCGCTGATGCGCGAGGCCGGCAGGACGCCGGCGTCCAGCGCGCGGAGAAGCGCTTCGGCCGCCTCGATGCTGTCGCACAGGCCCAGCATGTCGAGCGCGGCGTAGGCCAGCACCGGGTGGCGCTCGGCCAAGGCCGTTTCCAGCAGGGGCAGCACGTCACGGTGCATCACCCGCGTGAGCGCGTACAAGGCGACGACGCGCGGCCGTCGCCGGCCGGTGGCGGCCTGCATCAGCACCTGCTCGACGCCCTCGCGTTCGATATAGGCGTCGGCGGCCAAGCGTGCCGGCACCGGGTCGGAATCGGCGCGCGCCAGATAGGCGGCCAGATAACGCGTCTTGGCGGCCTGCATGTAGGCGCGCAACGCGACGTGGCCGTCATGGCCGGCGCCGTGCCGACGCCGCAGCGACTGCAGGCCGCTCAGGAAGTGTCCGTAGGTGCCGCGGTAGACGAAATGGTCGATCAGGGTGAACAGCAGCAGCGTGGCCCACAGGCAGAAGGCGCCGATGGCCAGCAGGCCGAGGAGCGCATCGATGTTCACGGACGGTACTGCAGCGAGACCGCCAGCGAATCCTGCCGGAAGCTGTCCGCTTCCGTGCCGCGGCCGAGCTCCACGCGCAGCGTGGTGCGCGCGTTCAGCGCATGGGCGTAGGCCAAGTTGGCGGACCAACCCGAAGAACCGCCGCCGCCGGGAAGGCCGAGGGCGTCGAACAGGTAGTCGCCGCGTGCCAGATAGACGCCGATCCGATGCCGGCCGACGGCTTTCAGCGCGCGCAGCTGGACGATGCGGATGTCATGGTCGAGCGTATCGTTGCGGCCGATCTTGTAGGCCAGGGCGAACTCGTCGTCGCCGTGGTAATACGCCAGCTGCGGCGACCAGATGCCGATGTCGCTGTGGCTGAAGTCCAGGCGGCGGTAGCCCAGGCCGGCGCGCAGATTGGACGCCACGGCACGGTCGGCCTGCACCTCGAGCGTCCGTTCGGGCAGGAAATCGGCATCCGGCGTGATCTGCGCCTGCGCCAACGCGTTCCATTGCCCGAAGCGGCGGTAGACGCCGAGCTGCAGGCTGTCGTCGGATACATCGTCGCGCTGATGCCGCTCCAGCGTGGCGAACACGGCATCGCCCGGCGCGCTAGCGCGTTCGAATGTCACGCCATGGCTGCGCCACTGCGCGTCGCGGCCGTTGATCACGACGTCGGAATGCTCGATGCGCGGCGTCACTTGCCAGTCCGCTTCGGCCATGGCCTGCAGCGGCGACAGGACGAGCGCGGCCAGCAACGCGGCCGATGCCGGCTTAGGCATGTTCGGCCGTCTGCAGCTTGGCGACCAGGTCGATCATCTCGGCCAGCGTGGTCTGCGGATCGAAGCCGATCGCCTCGCGCACGCGGCGGGTGTCCGGCGCGCGGTCGATGGTCTCTTCGAAGCCGGGTCCGTACACTTGCTCGTAGGGCACGAACACGATCTCGGATTCGCTGCCCAATTGCGCCTTGATCTTGTGCGCCAGGTCCAGCACCGAGGTTTCCTCGTTGGAGCCGATGTTGAACACGCGGCCGTAGCATTCGGGGCGCTTGATCAGGCGGCGCAGGGCCCAAGTCACGTCCTTGACGTAGCCGAAGCAGCGCCGGTGGCTGCCGTCGCCGTATACCGGAATCGGCCGGTTGGCCAGGGCGAACTTCACGAAGCGCGGGATCACCATGCCGTAGTTCGGCGACTGGCGCGGACCGACGGTGTTGAACAGACGCACCACCACGATGCGCAGCTTGCGCTCCTGGTGGTAGGCCAGCGCGTGGAATTCGTCCAGCGCCTTGCTGCAGGCGTACGACCAGCGGCCGATATGGGTGCCGCCGAACAGCAGGTCGTCGTCTTCGGAGAACGGCAGCTTCGACGATTTGCCGTAGACCTCGGAGGTCGAGGTGAACAGTACGGTGCGGTCGTACTGTTCGGCCAGGTTGAGCAGGATGTTCATGCCGCGTGCGCCGGTCTCGATGGTCTTGACCGGGCTGTCGATCACGCTCTGCACGCCGACCACCGAGGCCAGGTGGAAGATGTAGTCGCAACGCTTGACCAGGCTTTCCATCAGCGGATAGTTGGTCACCGTGTTGTGGTGGAATTCGAAATCCGGATTGTCCAGATGGTGTGCGATGTTCGCTTTCGAGCCGGTCGACAGGTCGTCGATCACGATGACGCGGTGGCCTTGCGCCAGCAGTTCGTCGCACAGGTGCGAACCGATGAAACCGGCGCCGCCGGTGACCAGATAAGTCTCTTTTTGCTGCATCCGAAATGTCCCCTGAAAAATCCTGTTCAACCGCGGAGGACCGGACGAGTCGCCCGGCGTTCCGCGTGCCGTCACCGAAAGCGTGATGGCTGTCACCAAGACGACAGTATAAAGCGCGCCTTGCTGATTGATAAGGATTGTTCGTTCGATTTCGCAAAAAAAAACGGCCCGTTCGGGCCGTTTCACTGCAGGTTCGCCGACGTTGCGACAGCCTGCGTCAGGAAGTGACGCAATGCGTCACTTCGCGTGGGCGCTTACAGTGCCTTTTCCAGTTCCGGCAGGATCTGGAACAGGTCGCCGACCAGACCGTAATCGGCCACTTCGAAGATCGGCGCTTCGGCGTCCTTGTTGATCGCCACGATGGTGCCGGCGTCCTTGATGCCGGTCAGGTGCTGGATGGCGCCCGAGATGCCGGCCGCGATGTACAGTTCCGGCGCGATGATCTTGCCGGTTTGGCCGACCTGCAGTTCGTTCGGCACATAGCCGGCGTCGACCGCCGCGCGCGAGGCGCCGACCGCGGCACCGAGCTTGTCGGCCAGGGAATACACGATGGCGAAGTTCTCGGCCGAGCCCAGGGCGCGGCCGCCGGACACCACCTTGGCGGCGCTTTGCAGATCGGGGCGGTCGGACTTGCCCTGCTGCAACGACACGAAGCGGGTGTGGGTCGGTAGCGTAGCCGACAGCGAGGCGGTTTCGACAGCGGCGTTGCCGCCGTCGGCGGCGGCCGGCCAGGACGCGGTGCGCACGGTGGCGACCACCGGCTTGTCGGTCGGGGCCTGCACGGTGATCACGGCGTTGCCGGCGTAGATCGGACGCTTGAACACATGGCTGGCTTCGACCGCCATCACGTCCGACACCTGCGCGGTGCCGAGCAGAGCGGCCACGCACGGCATCAGGTCCTTGCCGAAAGTGGTCGACGGGCCGAACACGTGGCTGTAGCCGGCGGCGGCTTCGGCCACCTGCGGCGCCAGCACCTGGGCCACGGCCTGCGCATTCGCGGCGTTATCGGCCACCACGACCTTGCCGACGCCCGCGATACGCGCGGCCTGCGCGGCCACGGCGGCGCCGTCGGCGGACAGCACCAGCACGTCGATGGTTTCCGGAGCCAAGGCGGCGGCGCAGGACACGCAGCGCGCGGTGGCGGCATTGAGTTGGCCGTTCAGGTGTTCGGCGACGATCAGTACGCGGCTCATTACACTAATCCTTTGTTCTTCAGGGCGGCGACCAGTTCGGCCACATCGGCCACCATCACGCCTTTGCTGCGTTTGGCCGGCGGGGCGTAGTGCGTGGTCTGCAGGAAATCGGCGGATTCGACGCCGAGGTCGGCGAAGGCGAGGGTTTCCAGCGGCTTGCTCTTGGCCTTCATGATGTCCGGCAGCTTGATGAAGCGCGGCTCGTTCAGGCGCAGGTCGACGGTGATCACCGCCGGCAGCTGTACCGCCAGGGTCTCCAGGCCGGCGTCCACTTCGCGGGTCACGGTGGCGGTATCGCCTTCGACCGCGACGGCGCTGGCGAAGGTGGCCTGCGGACGGCCCCACAGCGTGGCCAGCATCTGGCCGGTCTGGTTGGCGTCGTCGTCGATGGCCTGCTTGCCCATCAGCACCAGACCCGGCTGCTCCTTCTCGACCAGCTTCAGGAAGGCGCGGGCGGCGGTCAGCGGCTGGATGGCCGATTCGGTGACCACGTGGATGGCGCGGTTGGCGCCCATCGCCAGGCCGTTGCGGATGTGCGCCTGGCAATCGGCCGGGCCCATCGTGACCACCACCACTTCCGTGGCCACGCCCTTGTCGCGCAGGCGCAGCGCTTCTTCCAGCGCGATGTCATCGAACGGGTTGGCCGACAGTTTGACGCCGTCGGTGACGACGCCGGAGCCGTCCGGCTTGACTTGGATGCGCACGTTGTAATCGACCACGCGCTTGTAACCGACCAGGATCTTCATGAAAGGGCCTCGAAAAGGAGCATAAGCGGGAAAATCAGCCCTTTATTCTAGCGCAAAAGCCCTGTTTCAAACATCCGTTCGGCGTGAAGAAAGCGCGGAATCAAAGGCTTAGGCGGCGCTTCAAGGCCGCGACGAAACGCTCGCCGGCACCGTCGGCGGTGTACAGGAACAGCGAAGGTTCGGTCAGTTCCAGCTCCAGCAGGCAGGGCCTGCCGTCTTCGTCGCGCAGCAGGTCGATGCGGGCGTACAGCAACGGCGCGTCCAGTCCGAACAGGCCGGGCAGGGCGTCGACGATGTCGCGCGCCAAGGCGTGCTCGTCTTCCGAGGGCACGCGCGGGGTGATCTGCTCGGGCGCGAACAGGTGGTTGGTCGGGCCTTCGCCCCGGCGCAGCAGCGGGCCTTTGCGGATGGCGTGCGAGTACGCGCCGTCGAAGAACAGCAGCGCGGTCTCGCCGGCCTCGTCGACCCGCGCCAGATACGGCTGCAGCAGCACGCTGCGGTTCTTCAGCTGCAGGCGCTTGATGTGCATCAGCGCGGCGTCGACATCTTCGCGGCCGTAGCGCTGGGCGTCCTTCGAGCCGGCGCCGACCGCCGGCTTGACCACGAACTCGGCGTGCGCGAATTCCTCGAGGAACGCGCGCAGTCCGTCTTCGGCATGCTGTTCGGGCTCGATGAAGCGGCTCGGCACCGTACGGACGCCTTGGGCGGCCAAGCGCTGCAGGTAGTGCTTGTCGGTGTTGCTTTCGATCACTTCCAGCGGATTGACCAAGGTGCTGACCGCCGACACCCGGCGCGCCCAGTCGAGGAATTCCGGCAGCTTGTCGATGTAATCCCACGGCGAACGGATGATCGCGGCGCGGTAGTGCGACCAATCCACGAAGGCGTCGTCCCAGTACACGATGCGGTGCGCCACGCCCGCGGCGTCGAGGGCGGCCGACAGCGGCGCCAGATCTTCATCCAGGGCGTGGGCGGCGGCGACGGAGACGAGGGCGAGCATGGCGTTCCTTTACAGGTTCTGGTAGTTCGGGCCCGAGCCGCCTTCCGGCGTGACCCAGTTGATGATCTGGTACGGGTCCTTGATGTCGCAGGTCTTGCAGTGCACGCAATTGGCGGCGTTGATCTGCAGACGCTTGCCGGCGTCGTCTTGCGCGATCTCGTATACGCCGGCCGGGCAGAAGCGCGTGCATGGGTTGCCGTATTCCTCGGCGCAGCGGGTGATGCAGATGTCGGTATCGGCCACCTGCAGGTGCACCGGCTGGTCTTCGTCGTGTTCGGTGGCGGCGAAGTACACGCCGGCCAGCCGGTCGCGCGGGGCCAGCGTGCGTTCCACGTAATCCGGCGCGGCCGCCGTGATCTCCGACAGTTTCTTCAGGCTCGACCAATCCGGCGTGACCTTCAGCGTCCACGGCGACAGACCGCCGGTGGCCGTTTCCCACGCCGAGTTGAGCAGACCGAACCAGCGGCCTTTCTTGAAGCCGGGCTTGAAATTGCGCACCTTCTTCAGTTCCGCCACCACCTTCGATGCGCGCAGCGTGGCGTCCCAGCCGGCGGCGTCGTTGCCGTTGCCGGCCAGATGCTCGGCGGCCAGCATGCCGGAGCGCAGCGCCTGGTGCACACCCTTGATCTTCGGCACGTTCAGCAGGCCGGCCGAGCAGCCGATCAGCATCGCACCCGGCATCTCCACCTTCGGCAGGCTCTGGTAGCCGCCGGTGACGATGGCGCGCGCGCCGGCCGACAGGATGGTGCCGCCTTCCAGCAGCGGCTTCACCGTCGGATGGTGCTTCCATTGCTGGAAGGCCTCGTACGGCTGGAAGTTCGGATCGCGGTAGTCGAGGCCGGACACGTAACCGAGTGCGATGCGGTTGCCGTCCAGGTGGTACAGGAAGCTGCCGCCGTAGGTCGCGGCGTCGGCCGGCCAGCCCAGGCTGTGCACGATCTTGCCCGGCTGGCTGACGCCGTCGCGCACCTGCCAGAGTTCCTTGATGCCGATCGAGTAGCTCTGCGGGTCGCAGTCGGCATCGAGCTGGAAGCGCTTGATCAGCTGTTTGCTCAGGTGGCCGCGCGCGCCTTCGGCCAGCACGGTGGTCTTGGCCTTGATGTCGATGCCCTGAGTGTAGGTCGGCTTGTGCGAACCGTCCTTGGCCACACCCATGTCGCCGATGCGTACGCCGCAGACCGTGCCGGACTCGTCGTACAGCACTTCCGAGGCCGCGAAGCCCGGATAGATCTCGACGCCGGCCGCCTCGCACTGCGGCGCCAGCCAGGCGCACAACGCGCCGAGCGAGACGATGACGTTGCCGTGGTTGGCCATCTGCGGCGGGGTAATCGGCGATTTGAAGCCGCCGGTCTTGGTCAGGTACCAGAACTCGTCGTCGGTGGCCGGCACGCAGATCGGCGGCGGATTGTCGCGCCAGCCCGGCAGCAGCTCGTCCAGCGGCGCGGTTTCGATCACCGCGCCGGACAGCGAGTGCGCGCCGATGGTCGAGGCCTTCTCGATGACGCAGACGCTGAGCGCCGGATTCTTCTGCTTCAGGCGCAGGGCGAAAGCCAGGCCGGCCGGGCCGCCGCCCACGGTCAATACGTCGTATTCCATCACATCGCGTTCGGACATGGATCACCTCGTGGTTATCGGCTTATTGTCGCGGTTTCACGCGCATTGGGCAATAATCGCCGGATGTTCCGTACCGACTTCCCGAGCTCCCTGCAGGCCTTGCCCGTCGCCGGCGGCGGCCTGTATTACGCCGAGGCGTTCCTGCCGCCGGCCGAGGCCGATGACTGCTTGGCGGCGCTGCGACGCGAGGTGCCTTGGAAGCAGTCGGAAATCCGCCTGTACGGCCGAACGGTGCGCGAACCGCGACTGGGCTGCTGGATGGGCGATGCGGGCGCGGTATACCGCTATTCCGGCACCGTGTTCCGGCCGGAGCCCTGGATCGCGCCGGTGCTTGGCGTGAAGCAGGCGGTGGAGGCGGCCACCGGCCAGGTTTTCAACAGCGTATTGTTGAACCTGTACCGCGACGGCCGCGACGCCATGGGCTGGCACAGCGACGACGAGCCCGAACTCGGCCCCGCGCCGGTGATCGCGTCGGTGAGCCTCGGTGGCGTGCGCCGCTTCCTGCTGCGCGAACGGCGCGCCGGCGCGCGTTCGTCGGGCATCGCGCTGGCGCACGGCAGTCTGTTGGTGATGGCGGGCGATCTGCAACAGCGCTACCGGCATTCGGTGCCGCGCACAGCCAAGCCGGTGGCGGCGCGCGTCAACCTGACCTTCCGGCGGATTCTGGGCTGAGTTCGCGCCGGCTTATTTGGCCTTGCCGTGGCCGTTGGCCAGGCTCCAGCCGACGATTTCGCCGTTGATCCTGACCATGCCCTGCTCGAAGGCCTGTATCACGTCGGGTATGCGCTTGCTGGCGGCCGGCACGTCGGTGCTGAAGGTGCGGATGGCGATCACGCGGTTGCTCGGGTATTGCAGCAGTTTGGCGTGGATGCGGATGCTGGCGGCCGGGATGCGCGCGCCGGGCGCGTACACCGCCTCGAACTCGCGGATGTCCAGCAGCAGCGCGACCTCGGCCGGCACCCCGCTGTTCTGGCGCGATACGGTCTTGATCTTGCCGGAATTCTCGAAACCCTCGACCACTGCGGTCTGCACCAGGTCGGGCAGGGTGTCCGACCAGTTCGCGCCCTTGTACACCTGCAGCACATTCGGCTCCGGACGCACCGCGATGCGGTTGGTGTCCAAAAAGGCGCTGGTGTTGGGGCGGATCACGGTCAGCGCCCAGTCGGCGGACTTCCAGCCGTCATCGGCCACGGTTTCCGGGCGCAGGCTGTAGGTGGCGATCGGGTCGGGTTCCTTGATCAGCGACAGGCAGCCGCCCAAGGCCGCCATCATCAAGGCGGCGCAGAGCAGACGGAAACGGCGGATGGACGCGGCGCTCATGGTTTGAATTCCTCGGTGGCGTTCTTGCCGGTGATCAGGGCGTTCGGTTTCTGCTCGATTTCGGCGCTCAGCCGGCGCAGCTGCTTGAGCAGGGTGCGCAGTTCGGCGATGGCCGGCCCGACCTGGGCCAGGCCCTGCTGCGAGAAGTTGTCGATGGCGTCGCCGTTGGTCTCCATGATGCGGTTGGCGTTCTTGGCCAACGCTTCGTACTGCACCAGGGTTCGGTCGAGCTTGGCGATCAGTTCCGGCAGCTGGTCGGCCAGGCCGGCGTCGAGCTTCTTGGCGATGCTGTCGGTGCTGGCCAGGGTGCTGTCGAGCTTGGCGACCGCGGCGCGGGTGTCGCGGATGGTGGCGGCGATCTCGCCGCGTTCGGCCGCGACCGTGCCGCTGACCTTCTCCAGGTTGTCGAGCGTGCGCGAGATGTTGCGGATGTTGTCGTCGCTGAAGGTCTTGTTGAGCCGCAGCAGCAGGTTGGTGGCGGTGGTGGCGATGTCGTCGGTCGAGCTGAACAGCTTGGACAGCGCCGATTCCTTGGCCACGATGCGCGGCACCGGGTTGATCTCGGTCGGGATCATGTCCGGACTCTTGGCGTTCAGCGAGCGCAGCTGGATCTGGGTGATGCCGGTCAGCCCGACGAAGGCGAGGCGGGCATCGGTGTCGGTCTTGATCGGG
Source organism: Arenimonas maotaiensis (assembly GCF_014638745.1). Lineage (GTDB taxonomy): Bacteria > Pseudomonadota > Gammaproteobacteria > Xanthomonadales > Xanthomonadaceae > Arenimonas > Arenimonas maotaiensis. Next base: position 716,748 of record NZ_BMFO01000001.1, on the reverse strand, counting down.
GTGTCGGCCTTGATGCGCACGCGCACCAGCACCTTGTTCGGGTCGCGCGGATCGATCTCCAGCCGGCGGACTTCGCCGACGGTGATGCCGTTGAACTGCACGGTGCCGCCGATGCCCAGGCCGGTCACCGCCTCCGAGAACACCACGTCGTACTCGTGCCAGCTGCTGTCGGAGGCGAACTTGGCGGCCCAGAGCGAGAAGCCGGCCAACAGCACCGCCACCACCAGGGTGAACAGCCCGATCAGGACATGGTTGGCGCGGGTTTCCATCAACGGCTCTCCTGGGCGTCGTGCGCCGCGCGTCCGCGCGGCCCCTTGAAGTATTCCTGTATCCAGGGGTGCGCGACCCCGGCGACTTCGTCGACCGGGGCGTTGACCAGCACGGTGCGGTCGGCCAGCACGGCCACGCGGTCGCAGATAGTGTACAGGGTATCCAGATCGTGGGTGATCAGGAACACGGTCAGGCCGAGCGCCTTCTGGATCGACAGGATCAGCCGGTCGAACGCGGCGGCGCCGATCGGATCGAGGCCGGCGGTCGGCTCGTCGAGGAACAGCAGGGCCGGGTCGAGCGCCAGCGCGCGCGCGATGCCGGCGCGCTTGCGCATGCCGCCGGACAGCTCGGCCGGCAGTTTCAGCGCCGCCTCCGGCTCCAGTCCGGCCAGCCGGATCTTCATCATCGCCAGGTCGCGCATCACGCGCTCGGGCAGGGCGCTGTGCTCCTTCATCGGCACCATCACGTTCTCGAGCACGGTCAGCGAGGAGAACAGCGCCGCGTTCTGGAACAGCACGCCGGTGTTGCGTTCGATGAAGCGCCGGCTGTCGGGATCGAAGGACAGCGCATCGCGGCCGAGCACGCGGATGCGGCCGGCCTGCGGCCGCTGCAGGGCCAGGATGCTGCGCATCAGCACCGATTTTCCCGAACCGGAACCGCCGACCACGCCGATGATCTCGCCCGGCCGGACCTCGAGCGCGAGGTTCTCGTGCACGCTGTCGGCGCCGAAGCGGTTGACCAGGCCTTCGACCGAGATGATGGCGTCCGCGGCCGCGCTCACAGATCGAGCTCCATGAAGAACAGCGCGGCGAAGGCGTCGAGCAGGATTACGATCGAGATGGCCTGCACCACGCTCGAGGTGGTGTGCTCGCCGACCGATTGCGCGGTGCCGCGGACCTTGAAGCCTTCCAGGCAGCCGATCAGCCCGATGACCAGCGCGAACAGCGGCGCCTTGCTCAGGCCCAGCCAGAAGTGGCGTGGCGACAGTTCGGTGTTCAGCCGGTCGAAGAACATCTCCGGCGAGATGTGCAGGCTGAAGTGGCAGACCGCCAGGCCGCCGAGCAGGCCGGCCATGGTGGCCAGGAAGGTCAGCAGCGGCATGGTGACGAGCAGCGCCTTCAGCCGCGGCAGCACCAGCAGCTCGATCGGGTCCAGGCCCATGGTGCGGATGGCGTCCAGCTCCTCGCCGCTTTTCATCGAGCCGATCTGCGCGGTGAACGCGCTGGCGGTGCGGCCGGCCAGCAGGATGGCGGTCAGCAGCACGCCGAGCTCGCGGAAGAACGCGACGCCGACCAGTTCGACCACCCACAGTTCGGCGCCGAAATCGGCCAGCACGGTGGCGCCCAGGAACGCCACCACCGCGCCGATCATGAAGCTGAGCAGCATCACCAGCGGTACCGCGTTCAGGCCCACCGCCTGCATGTGGAACACGATCGAGGTGACCCGCCAGTGGCGCGGATTGACCAGGCTTTCCAGCAGGCTCAGCAAGGTCTGGCCGAGGAAGGCGAGGAACACCAGTACGTTGCGGTAGGCGTTGACCACCCAGCGCCCGGTCGCTTCCAATCCGCGCAACCACGCCGCCGGCGGCGCGGGCGGCGACGGCAACGGCGCCATCGACGCGGCGACCGCGTCGATCAAAGTACGGTGTTCGGGTTTGGCGGCCAGCGCCGGGTCCGGCAGGCCGAGCCGTTCGCGCAGTGCGATCAACAGGCGCGCGCCGGTGGCGTCCAGGCGGCTGATGCCGCCGGCATCCAGCGCCGCGGCGGACGGCGCCGCGGCCGACAGCGCCAGCAGGCGGACGGCCTGCTGGAACGTCCAGTCGCCCGTGGCCTGCAGACGCATCGCGTCCTGCGGGTCGGGCAGCAAGTGCGGTTCGGTGCTGGTGAGCCAGATGGCCATCGCGGCGGCGTTCCCGTGTGTGGCGTTTAGTGTATCCCACCGGCGAAAAACACGGGTGCTTGCCCTACAATGGCCGCATAGCACCCGCACAGGCCCCATATGCCGCAGCACGCCATGGATACCGACGCGTTCAAGGACCGGATCAATTTCGTCATCGAGCTGGCGCGCCATCTGCATACCGCCGGCACGTCGGTCAACCGGCTGGAGGGAGCGCTCGAGCGCGTCTCGCAGCGGCTCGGGCTGGAGGTCAGCATCTGGTCGAACCCGACCGGCATCATGATCAGCTTCCGCGACGTGGTGCATGGCGATCCCTACACGCTGACGCGCTTGCTGCGCCTGCGCCCCGGCGATACCCACCTGGGGCGCCTGGCCGACGCCGACCACATCGCCGAGCAGGTGATGGCCGGCACGCTCGACATTCCCGGCGGCCTGGCCCGCCTGCGCGCGATGGACGCTGGGGCGTCCGCCGTCCACAAGCTCGCCGTGGTCGCCTGTTGGGGCGTGGCCTCGGCACTGGTGCTCAGCCTGTTCCCGCGCACCGGCTGGGCCGACTTCGCCGCCGCCGCCATGCTCGGCATACTGGTCGGCGCCTTGGCGCTCTACGGTGAGCGCCGGCCCCGTCTGCACGATGCGGTCGAGGCGATTGCCGCGTTCCTGGCTACCCTGCTGGCCTCGTTCGTGGCCAGCCGGCTGGCGCCGCTGAGCGTGCAGCCGGTGGTCATCTCGGCGCTGATCGTGCTGATGCCCGGCATGATGCTGACCAATGCCATCAACGAGCTGGCCGACCAGCAGCTGGCGTCCGGCAGCGCGCGTTTCGCCGGTGCGATGACTGTGCTGATGAAGCTGACCTTCGGCAGCATCCTGGCTTCGCAGCTGGTGGCGTTGCTGGGTTGGGACTTCCTGCCCAACGCCGGCGCCGCGGCCCTGCCGGCGGGAATGTCCTGGTGGATGCTGTTGCCGGGCGCGTTCGCGCTGGCGGTGCTGTTCAAGGCCAACCGCCGCGACCTGCCGGTGGCGATGGCGGCGGTGCTGTTCGGTTACGGGGTGATGAAGGCCTGCGCGCTGGTGCCGGCGCTGGCCAACGGCGAGATCCCGACCGCGACCTTCCTGGCCGCGTTGGCCGTGACCGCCGTCTCGAACCTGTTCGCCCGCGTGTTCAACCGGCCCGGTGGGCTGATCCGCGTGCCGGGCATCATCCTGCTGGTGCCCGGCAGCCTGGGCTTCCGTACCATCAACATCGCGTTCGCGCAGGACGCCACGGCCAGCATCGACCTGGCGTTCTCGCTGTTCGCCGCGCTCATCGCGCTGGTGGCCGGCATCCTGTTCGGCAACCTGCTGGTGCCGTCGCGCCGCAATCTCTGAGCCGCGGCCTCAGACGCCGAGGCGCGCCAGCAGTTCGGATTCGGTGAGGTTCTCGGAGGCGTCCGCGCTGCGCTGTCGGTATTCCAGCGTGCCGGCCTGCAGGCCGCGGTCGGATACCACCACGCGGTGCGGGATGCCGATCAGCTCGATGTCGCCGAACATGGCGCCCGGGCGCAGACCGCGGTCGTCCAGGCAGACGCTCAGGCCCTTGGCGGAAAGCGCCGCGTACAGGCGTTCGGCGTAGGCGTTCACCGCCGCGTCGTCCTTCGGGTTGATCACGCACACGGCGACCTGCCAAGGCGCCATCGCCGCCGGCCAGCGGATGCCGTTGGCGTCGAAATTCTGTTCGATGGCGGCGGCCACGATGCGGCTGACGCCGATGCCGTAGCAGCCCATGAACATCACCTGCGCCTTGCCGTTGGCGTCGAGCACGGTCGCCTTCATCGCGTCGGCGTATTTCTGGCCGAGCTGGAACACGTGGCCGACCTCGATGCCGCGCGCGATCGACAGCGTGCCCTTGCCGTCCGGCGACGGATCGCCTTCGACCACGTTGCGGATGTCGGCGACCAGCGCCGGTTCCGGCAGGTCGCGACCCCAGTTGACGCCGCGCAGATGGAAGCCGTCGCGGTTGGCGCCGACCACGAAGTCGGCCATCAGTGCCACGGTACGGTCGGTGATGACATGCAGCGGCTTGCGCGTGCCGACCGGGCCGAGGAAGCCCGGTTGCGCGCCCAGGTATTCGGCGATTTCGTCTTCATTGGCCAGCCGGTAGTCGGCCAGGCCCGGCAGCTTGGCCAGCTTGATCTCGTTCACGGCATGGTCGCCGCGCACCAGCGCCAGGGTGAAGCCGTGTTCGGACATCAGCGCCACGGTCTTGACCGTGCGCTCGAGCGGCAGGCCGAGCAGTTCGGCGACGGTTTCGCAGGTGGTCTGGGTCGGCGTGGCGACTTCGGTCATCGGCTCCGCGGCCGGCGCGCGCGCCGGATACAGCGGCAAGGCCTCGGCCATCTCGATGTTGGCGGCGTAATCGGAGCCGTCGCTGAAGGCGATGGCGTCTTCGCCGGAATCGGCCAGCACGTGGAATTCATGCGAGGCGCTGCCGCCGATGGCGCCGGTGTCGGCGTTGACCGCGCGGAAGCGCAGGCCCAGGCGCGTGAACACGCGGGAGTAGGCGTCGTACATGGCCTGGTAGGTGCGCGCCAGGCAGTCCGGCGTCAGGTGGAAGGAGTAGGCGTCCTTCATCAGGAACTCGCGCGCGCGCATCACGCCGAAGCGCGGCCGGATTTCGTCGCGGAACTTGGTCTGGATCTGGTAGAAGTTGAGCGGCAGCTGCTTGTAGCTGCGCAGTTCCTGGCGCGCGAAGTCGGTGATCACCTCTTCGTGGGTCGGGCCGTACACGTAATCGGCCTGCTTGCGGTCCTTGATCTTCAGCAGCTGGCCGCCGAACTTCTCCCAACGCCCGGTTTCCTGCCAGAGCTCCTTGGGTTGGATCGACGGCATCAGCACTTCCAGCGCGCCGGCGCGGTCCATCTCCTCGCGCACCACGGTCTCGACGTTGCGCAGCACGCGCAGGCCGAGCGGCGTCCAGGTGTACAGGCCGGCGCCCAGGCGGCGGATCAGGCCGGCGCGCAGCATCAGCTGGTGGCTGACGATTTCGGCGTCGGCTGGCGTTTCTTTCGTGGTGTTGAGATGGAACTGGGACAGGCGCATGTCGGAAACCGTGGGATTTTCAAGCTTTTATTGTACGGGCTGGGCGGCCGCTTGGCACCGTCTTTTTGGACAGCGGCCGGCGAAACTGGGTAAACTGGCGCCATGGAACCGACCGCCAGCCCGAAAGTCCCGAAAAACCGGCACATCTACCTGTTGCCGAACCTGCTGACCACCTGCGGGATGTTCGCCGGCTTCTACGCCATCCTGGCCGCCGCCAGCGGCCGGTTCGAGGCCGCCGCCGTGGCCATCTTCATCGCCGGCGTGTTCGACGGCATCGACGGCCGGGTCGCCCGGCTGACCGGCACCAGCAGCGAATTCGGCGTGCAGTACGACTCCCTGGCCGACCTGGTCAGCTTCGGCATCGCGCCGTCCCTGGTGATGTACCACTGGGCGCTCGGCAGCATGAAGCTGGACGGCAACCTGCTCGGCAAGGTCGGTTGGGCCGCCGCGTTCCTCTACACCGCCTGCGCCGCGCTGCGGCTGGCGCGCTTCAACACCCAGGTCGGTTCGGTCGACAAACGCTGGTTCATCGGCTTGAACAGCCCGTCCTCGGCCGGCATGATGATGTCCTTTGTATGGGCCATGAACGAGTTCGGCTGGAAAGGCCAGGAGCTGCGCTACTTCGCGCTGGCGCTGACCGTGGCCTGCGCCCTGCTGATGGTCTCGCGCTTCCGTTACACCAGCTTCAAGGGCTCGGGCCAACCCAAGGAGCGCGAGGACAAAGTGCCGTTCGCCTCGGCGTTCGTGGTGATCGTGGTGCTGGTCGCGCTGTTCATCGATCCGCCGCGCGTGCTGCTGGCCATGGCCGGCGCGTATGCCCTGTCCGGCCCGCTGTATTGGCTATGGCTGAAGCTGAAACCCAAAGCCGCCGCGGCCTGAGCATGTTCGACGCCATCGCGCGCCAACGCCTGCAGGCCATGGGCTTCACCCTGTACGTGCCGGCCGTTGCTCCGCCCGCCGTCGTATCGCCGCCTATTGCCCCCGCGCCGATCGCAGTACCGGTCACACCGCCTGCCGCCGCTGCGCCGCCGATTCCGTTCTGGGATAGCGCGCTCGGCCGCAACATCCGCCGGCACGCCGCCGGTGTCGATCTGGCCGCTATCATGTTGCCGTCCGATCCGGTTCGCGCCAAGAAATCGTTGTGGCGCGCCATCCAGGCCCACCGCCGGCCGCGATGAGCGCGCAGGGCAAAGCTAGCGATCCGCAACTGCGGCTGATGAAGCAGGCCGACGTCGATGCGGTCATGGCCGTGGAGCTACGCGCCTATCCGTTCCCGTGGACCGCCGGCATCTTCCGCGACTGCCTGTATGCCGGCCATGAGTGCTGGCTGCTGGAAGGCCAGGGCGGATTGATCGGCTACTTCGTGCTCAGCTGCGCCGCCGGCGAAGGCCATCTGCTGAACATCTGCGTGGCGCCCGAGCATCAAGGCCATGGCCAGGGCCGACGTCTGCTGCGGCAGGTGTTCGAGGTGGCGCGCTGGCACCGTCTGCAGCGTCTGTTTTTGGAAGTGCGGCCCAGCAATCCACATGCCATCGCGCTCTATGAAAGCGAGGGCTTCAACGAAATCGGCCGTCGCCCGAATTATTATCCCGCGCCCAAGGGCCGGGAAGAGGGCATCGTGATGGCCATCGAATTGCAGGATTTCGATTTTTCGCAATAACGCAGGGCGAACACGCGGTTCGCCTCAATATGCATTCCTGCGGATGAAACAGGGCGAACACCAGGTTCGCCCCCACGTCATGCCAATTTCTGCAGTTGCGCGGCCAGCGCGGCCTGCTGCGCCTGCCAGTCGGCCAGGCGTTGGCGTTCCTGTTCCACCACCGCCGCTGGGGCGTTGGCCACGAAGGTGTCACTGGCCAGTTTGCCTCGGCATTTGCCGATTTCGGTTTCGATGCGCTTGAGTTCCTTGGCCAGGCGCGCCTTCTCGGCGTCCAGGTCGATCAGGCCGGCCAGCGGGATGAACACCTGCAGTTCGCCGACCAAGGCCGTGGCCGACGCCGGCGCCTCGCCCTCGAGCCTGTCGATCGAATCCAGGCGCGCCAGGAAGCGCAGGCTGGCGTCGAGCGCGGCCAGGCGCGCGCGGTCCTCGGCGCCGGACGAGCGCCACAGCAGCGGCACCGCCTTGCCGGGCGCGATGCCCATCTGGCTGCGGATCGAACGCAGCGCGGTCACCACCGCTTTCAGCCATTCGATGTTGGCGCAGGCGGCCGCGTCCGGCGTGCCGAAATCGGCGGCCTGCGGATAGGCCTGCAGGCTGATCGAGCCGCCGGACAATCCGAGCTTGGGCGCGACCGCGTGCCAGATCTCTTCGGTGATGAACGGCGTGATCGGGTGCAGAAGGCGCAGCAACGCCTCCAACGCCTGCAGCAGCGTATGACGCATGCTGTCGGCGGCGGCGCGGTCGTCGCCGGCCAGCACCGGCTTGGCGAATTCCACGAACCAGTCGCAGTAGGTGTTCCAGGCGAACTCGTAGAGCGCGGCCGAGGCCAGGTCGAAGCGGTAGTCGGCGAACTGTCGCTCGACTTCGGCGCAGGTGCTCGCCAGTTCCGCCAGCAGCCAGCGCTCGGCTTCCGAGCGCGCCGGGCTGGCGCCCTGCGCCTGGAAGTCCTCGCAGTGCATCAGCACGAAGCGCGCCGCGTTCCACAGCTTGTTGCAGAAGTTCTTGTAGCCTTCGCAGCGGTTCAGGTCGAACTTGATGTCGCGGCCGTGGGTGGCCAGCGAGGCGAAGGTGAAGCGCAGCGCGTCGGTGCCGAAGGCCGGGATGCCGTCGGCGAATTCCTTCTGCGTGGCCTTGCGGATCTTCTCGGCCATCTGCGGCTGCATCAGGCCCTGCGTGCGCTTCTCGGTCAGCGCCTCCAGCGAGATGCCGTCGATGATGTCGATTGGATCGAGGATGTTGCCCTTCGACTTGGACATCTTTTGGCCGTCCTTGTCGCGCACCAGGCCGGTGATGTATACGTCCTTGAACGGTACGCGTTTGGCGTCCGGCCATTCTTTTGGCATGAAGTGGTCGGTCATCATGATCATCCGGGCGACCCAGAAGAAGATGATGTCGAAGCCGGTCACCAGCACCGAGGTCGGCAGACGCTTCTCGAATCCGCGCTCGGCCATGTCTTTCTCGTTCGGCCAGCCGAGCGTGGAGTGCGACCACAGCGCCGAGCTGAACCAGGTTTCCAGCACGTCGCTGTCGCGGGTCAGCGCCACGTCCGCCGCCAGACCGTGCGCTGCGCGCACGGCGGCTTCGCTGCGGCCGACGAAGATGTTGCCGGCGTCGTCGTACCAGGCCGGGATCCGGTGCCCCCACCATAGCTGGCGCGAGATGCACCAGTCCTGGATGTTCTCCATCCAATGCCGGTAGGTGTTGATCCAGTTTTCCGGCACGAAGCGCACTGAACCGTTTTCCACGAGTTCCAGGCCGCGCTTGGCCAGCGTGTCCATCTTCACGAACCACTGGTTGGTCAGGTAGGGTTCGATCACCTGGCCGGTGCGGTCGCCGCGCGGCACCTGCAGCTTGTGCGGCTTCTCTTCGACCAGCAAACCGCCTTCGGTCAGGTCGGCCAGTACCGCCTTGCGCGCCGTCTTCACATCGAGGCCGCGGTATTTCTCCGGCACCGCCTCGTTCAGGCGCGCGTCCGGGGTCAGGATGTTGATCAGCGGCAGATTGTGGCGCTGGCCCACCGCGTAGTCGTTGAAGTCGTGCGCCGGGGTCACCTTCACCACGCCGGTGCCGAATTCGCGGTCCACGTAGTCGTCGGCGATGATCGGGATTTCGCGGCCGGTCAGCGGCAGTTTCACCGTCTTGCCGACCAGATGCGCGTAGCGCTCGTCGTCCGGATGCACCATCACCGCGGTGTCGCCCAGCAGGGTTTCGGGACGGGTGGTGGCCACGGTCAACGCGCCGCTGCCGTCGCCGAGCGGATAGGCGATCGACCACAGGAAGCCGTTCTCCTCTTCGCTCACCACTTCCAGGTCGGAGATCGCGGTCTGCAGCACCGGGTCCCAGTTCACCAGGCGCTGGCCGCGGTAGATCAGGCCTTCGGCATGCAGACGCACGAAGGTCTCGATCACCGCCTCGGACATGCCCTCGTCCATGGTGAAGCGCTGTTGCGTCCAGTCGCCGGAGGTGCCCATGCGCCGCATCTGGCGGGTGATGGTGTCGCCGGACTGCTGTTTCCATTCCCAGACTTTTTCGATGAACTTCTCGCGGCCCAGCGAATCGCGCGACTCGCCCTGGCCGGCCAGCGCCAGGTTGCGGTTGACCACCATCTCGGTGGCGATGCCGGCATGGTCGGTGCCCATCTGCCAGTGCGTGTCGTAGCCGTTCATGCGGTGGTAGCGGATCAGCGCGTCCTGCAGGGTGTGCTGGAAGGCGTGGCCCATGTGCAGGGTACCGGTCACGTTCGGCGGCGGCAGCATGATGGTGTACGCCGGGCCTTTACCCGAGGGCGTGAAGCAGCCGGACTGCTCCCAGTGCGCGTACCATTTGCCTTCGAACTGGCTGGGGTCGAAACTCTTATCCATGACGGGCGGCAAGCAAATGCTTGTTTTTAGTGAGAAATGAGCCTGTTAGGGTAGCAAATCCGCGGGCTTTCCGGAAGCCGGCGCGCCGGCGGCACCGGCAATCAAGCGCTTGCGGGCCGTTCACCCACCGACTGCTATAGTGCCAAGCCTGACCGAACCCCGGATTGCGCATGCCGCTGCGTTTCGACAACCGTTTCATCCGCGCCCTGCCGGGCGATGCCGGCACCGGCCGCGACAGCCGCCAGATCGCCGGCGCGTTGTACGCCCGCGTGCGGCCCGAGCCGCTGGAGGCGCCGTATCCGTTGCTGTGGTCGGCGGAAACCGCAGGCCTGCTGGGCTTGCCGGCCGAGCCCGATCCGGCCTGGTGGCCGGTGCTGGCCGGCAACGCCACCGGCGAGGGTTCCGAGCCGTACGCCACGGTGTACGGCGGGCATCAGTTCGGGCATTGGGCCGGGCAACTCGGCGATGGCCGCGCCATCAACCTAGGCGAAGTCGCCGGTCGCACCCTGCAGCTGAAAGGTGCCGGACGCACGCCGTTCTCGCGCCACGCCGATGGCCGCGCGGTGTTGCGCTCGTCGATCCGCGAGTTCCTGTGCAGCGAGGCCATGCACCACCTCGGCATCCCGACCACGCGCGCCTTGAGCCTGGCCGGTTCGCGTTCCACGGTAATCCGCGACATGTTCTACGACGGCCATCCCGAGCAGGAGCCGTGTGCGGTGGTCTGCCGGGTGTCGGAAAGCTTCCTGCGTTTCGGGCATTTCGAGCTGCCGGCCGCACGCGACGACATCGCTTTGCTCAGGCAACTCACCGACTATGCGCTGACCGCGCATTTCCCGCACATCGATGCCGGCGCGCCGAATGCCGTGGCGCGGCTGTTCGACGCCGTCTGCCAAGGCAGCGCGGCGCTGGTGGCGCGCTGGATGGCGGTCGGCTTCGTGCACGGCGTGCTGAACACCGACAACCTGTCGCTGCTGTCGGAGACCATCGATTACGGCCCGTATGGCTGGCTCGAGGCCTACGACCTGCAATGGACGCCGAACACCACTGACGCCGAAGGTCGCCGCTATTGCTACGGCAACCAGCCGGCCATCGTGCAGTGGAACCTGGCGCGCCTGGCCAACGCCCTGCAGCCGCTGGTCGGCGACGTGACGCCGTTGCAGGACAGCCTGACCGGCTACAACCGTGAATTCCATGCGCACTGGCACCGGCTGTTGGCGGCCAAGCTCGGTTTGCGCGACACGGTGTTGGCCGGCAATCCGCTGTGCTACCGGCAGCTGGTGCATGTGCTGAGCGCGCTGGCGATGGATTTCAGCCTGTTCTTCGACGGCTTGACCCGCATCGCCGCGGCCGGTGGCGATTACGCATCCGCTGCGGCCTGCGATGCCTTGCTGGCCTGCAGCTATCGGGACATGCCGGATGCGGCACCGCTGCGCGATTGGCTGGCTTTGTATCAGGGCCTGGTCGACGAATCGGACTGGCCGGAACGCGCCGTCGCGATGCGCGCCGCCAATCCGGTCTTCGTGCTGCGCAACCATCTGGTGCAGGACGTGATCGAGGCGGTGCAGGCCGGCGACCTGAAGCCCTTGCAGGATATTTTCGCGCGCCTGAAGACGCCGTACGCCGACGCGCCGGATGATACGCGCTGGGTCAGGAAATGCCCGCCGGAATCGATGCGGCGGGCCGGCTGTTCGATGCTGAGTTGCAGTTCCTGATCAGAGCGCGGCGAACGCGTCGCGGCTCAGGTTCTCCGGCTCGCCGTCGGTGCAGTGCACCTCGTCCTCGATGCGCACGCCGCCGTACGGCAGCAGCCGCTCGACCGTGTCCCAATCCACGGCCTTGGCTTCCGGGCGCTGCTTGAGCTTGGCCAGCAGGGTCGGGATGAAATAGATGCCGGGTTCGATGGTGACCACCATGCCCGGTTCCAGCGTGCGCGTCATGCGCAGGAACGGGTGTCCGGCCGGGCGCGGGATGAGCGCGCCGTCCTCGTCGCTGAAGCCGGCCACGTCGTGCACCTGCAGGCCGATCGGGTGGCCCAGGCCGTGCGGGAAGAACACCGAGCTCAGGCCGGTGTCCAGCATCGAGACCGGTTCCATGTCGACGATGCCGAGCGTGCGCAGTACGCCGCCCAGGCGCAGATGGCATTCCAGGTGCAGTTCGCGGTAATCCACACCGGCCTTGACCCGCGCGCATAGCGCGCGCTGCTCGGCGTCGACCGCCGCGATCAGTTCCTCGAACGGTTCGAAGCCGTCGCCGTGGGTACGGGTGATGTCGGCGGCGTAGCCGTTGTGTTCGGCGCCGGCGTCGATCAGCAGCGAGCGGTGCCTGGCCGGGGCGTCGAAGGCCTTGTACTGGTAGTGCAGGGTGGCGCCGTTCTCGTTCAGGGCCACGATGTTGTTGTAGGGCAGATCGAAATCGGTATGGCCGGCGGCGGCCAGATAGGCCGCGTGGATCTGCGCTTCCGAGGCGCCGGCGCGGAACGCGCGTTCGGCGGCGGCGTGGCCGCGCACGGCCTTGACTTGCGCCTGCCGCATCTGCGCCAGTTCGTAACCCGATTTCCAGCCGCGGTGGTAATGCAGATAGGCCAGCAGGGCGGCAGGATTGTTCGGCGCGTAAACACCCAGCGCGGCATCGGCGTCGCCCAAGATGGCGGCGCGCGCCGGCGGCGGCAGGTGGGCGGCCGCCTCGGCCGGATCGTTGATCACGCGGATGTCGAAATGCGCGGTCCATTCGCCTTCCGGCGCGCTCGGCGGCACATGCCAGTAGTCGTCGGGCTGATAGTAGACCAGCACCGGGCGGCTGCCGGGGGTGTAGGCGATCCAGCAATGCGGATGCCGGGTCAGCGGCAGCCACTGCTTGAACAGCGGGTTCGGCTTGAACGGATATGGCATGTCGTCGAGGAACTGCATCTTCTCGATGCCGGACGCGATGATCAGATGCTCGTGGCCGGACTTGGCCAGGGCCCGGTCGACGGTGGCCGTCAGGCGGGAAAGGTGTTCGGAATAGGCGTTCATGGGTCGTGCTCGGATGCGGTTGCAGAGGAGGCGGGCGTCGGCAGCGCGGAATCAGACGTATTCGCTGCCCGGTTCGGCGACCCAGCGGCGCAGGCGCAGCTTGTCGTCGTTGCCGATGTCGATGATACGGAAGCCGATCAGCACCCGGCCGCTGCCGGGCTCGGGACGGCTCCAGAGTTCGTGCAGGCCGGTGTTGAGGATGCCGTCCACGCCGCTTCCGGACGGGAAGTGCAGCTCGCACTGGAACAGCGCGTCGGCGCACAGGGCCGCCGGCGCCACGATCATCAGACCGGACTCGGACAGATCGACGACCGTGCCGAGCGGCTCGCGGGTCATGGTGTCGATCACCGTGATCGGATAGGCGGCCTTGCGCCGCCGCAGGCGCCGATGGTCCTTGTTCATTCGTCTTTGTCTCCGCCGGGCATGAAGGTGCGCAGCGACGCCAGCATGTTCTCGAACGCGCGTTCGAAGATGCTGCGTTTCTGGCCGGGCTGGATGCGGGCGCGTCCTTCGGAAATCGCGATGGCGAGTTCCTCCAGCAGCATCTCGGAGTGCTTCATGCCGCGCTGGGTGACGAACAGGCAATTGTGCGTGATCTTGCTGAGCCAGGTCAGTTTGGCGCGCGTCGGCGTGCTGGAGCCGGGCGTCAGGAATTCGAACCAGGTGCCGACCGGCACGTCCTTCAGCTCTTCGACCAGCGCCATCTGCTGTTCGTCGAGCTGGAACGCCTCCAGGTCGGCGGCCTTGGCGCTGTCGCCGAAGCGGGCCTTGTCGGTGCCGGTGTGCTCCGGTTCGAACGCCTCGTGCGGACCGCGGCGCACCAGGCGCTCGGCGATGCGTGCGGCCTCGTCCTCGTGGTAGCCGACCATGGCCAGGGATTCGCGGATGCGTTGCATCAGTTCCTCGGCGCGGGCCTCGGCCACGCCGCCGGCATCCGGTTCGTTGGCGGCGATGATGTGTTCGGCGATCCGGCGCTGTTCCTGCCAGTTGCTGGAATCCGGACCGTTGCGCAGCTCCGTGAGCGCCATCACGTCGGCCCAGGCTTCGTTCAGCATGGCCTTGGTGTACACCGGAATCTCGTGCGTGGCCATCAGGTCGGCCATGGTGGATTCGGCCCGGGTCCGGGCGACGCGCAGCTTCTCCTTGGCCTTGGCCACCTCGATCTGGCGGCGCTCGACCGCTTCGGCCTTCTTGATCAGGCTCTGCAGCAGGCGGTTGGTCTCTTCGTAGGCCGCCAGCAGCTTCTGGTTGTCGCCGTCGAAGTCCTTGACCGTATTGCTGACGATGCCGGTCAGGTTGCCGTGCAGCGGGTCGTCCTTGTCGGAGCCGTCCAGCCAGTTGATGCCGGCCTCGGCCAGGATGTTGAGCATCTGCCGCGCCGGATGCACGTGATTGCTGAAGAACGATTTGTCGCGCAGCACCACGCGGATCAGCGGCGTCTGCATCATGCCGATCAGCTGCGCGGTCGGCGAGTTCGGGCTGATCTCCTTCATCGCGTCGTCCATCAGCAGGCCGACCAGGTCGATGGCGTCGCTGTCTTCCGGTCCGAGGGTCAGCTCCCGATCGGGCGTCGACTGGTTGCGCAGCTGCGCCAGCAGGTCGCGCTTCAGGTGGCGGATGTCGGCGTGCGCGTTCGGGTGCGCCAAGGCCTGGCGCTGGAATTCGTCGAGGATGCCGCGCAGCTGGTCGGAGTCGGCCGGCACCGTGCGTCCGGCCGCGCCGCTGGCGTCGTTGATGTAGGTGTTGGAGAACGAACTGAGTTTGTTCAACAGCTGCTTGCGCCGCGCCAGCAGATGCTGCAGCTTGCTGAAGCTTTCCTCGACCTCGGCCGGGGCGGCGGCGCCCTGCGCCTTGGCCGGCGCGCCTTCCGGAAACAGCGGATAGACCTTGGCGCTGGCGGCGGTCGGCTCCTTGCCCTCGCCCAGGGCGATCGGCGTCTTCTTGAAGCGCAGCTCGGGATTGCGGAACGGCACGTAGCTCAGGTTCGGCAGCACGCCGTGTTCCGACAGATGCCGGTTGCAGACCTTCATCAACTCGGCGAAATGGCCGAACACGTGGCGGTCGAACAGGTGGTAGATCTGCCGGCTGTCGTTCGGGCCGAGGTCCAGGCATTCGATCGCCTGTTGCAGGCAGCGGCAGAGCGCCTTCGGCCCCAGCGGCATCTGCTCGTTGCCGAACGCCGGCTTGCCGGCCAGCACGCCGATGCGCTGGGCCAACAGGAAGATGTCGAAGCTGTTCTGGGATTCGCAGCGGGCGGAGATGCTCTGCTGGATCTGGTCGATGTCGAAGCTGTCGTCGTCCAGCAGGCGCAGTTCGGCACCGGCGGGCAGGATCTTCGCGGGCGCCGCGCCGTTGCCGGGTCCGGTCTGGCGGATGCCGGCCAATTGGCTTTCCACCGCCGCCAGGAAACGCGGGATGAAGTCGTGCCGGGTGCGTTTGAGGTTGCGCAGCGCCGAGAAGCTGTCGCCGTCGTCGGCGCCGGGGCGGCCGTGCTCGGCGTTCTTGAACAGGATGTCTTCGAGGTCCTTGAGCAGGAACTGCAGCTGGCGTTCGAAGAAATCGGCGCCGACCTTGAGCAGGCCGTCGCACAGCGCGTACACGCGCACCGGCAATCCGGATTGGTTCAAGGTATGCGATGGGGGATGGGGTGCGCTGATGTCCATGCCTGTTCCGGGCGGATTACCCGCTTAGCATAACCCAGGCGTCCCGCAAAACAAGGGGCCGCCGAGGCGGCCCCGTGCCGGTCATGGACTTTGGTGGCGCAGACGGAGCAGGATGCTGCGGCCTGGGGTGTTGTAGCCGTCGAGCAGTTCGTAGTCGCGGTCGAACAGGTTCTCGAGCCGGGCCTCGAGGCGCCACGCCGGCGACAGCGGCCACGCGCCGGTCAGGTCGAGCCGGGCGAAGCCCGGCAGTTGCGTGCCGATGTCCGCGCGCTTGCCGTAGCCGCTCAGTTCCAGGCCGAGATCGCCGCCGCCGGCGAACCGGTAGCCGGCCGCCAGCAGGCCTTTGAGCTTCGGCCGGCGCAACAGCGGCTCGCCGCTGACGCCGTCCACGGCACGTGTCCAAGTGCCCTGCGCGCGCCATTGCCAGACGCCTGCGGCGCCGGCCAGCTCCGCTTCGGTGCCGTTGATGCGCGCCTGCGCGATGTTGATGGCTTGGCTGTCGGTGCCGGCGAAGCTGATCAGATCGCTCACCCGGCTCCGGTAAGCCGACAGCCGCAGCTGGCTGTTGCCGCCGAGCGGGCTTTCGTAACCGATCTCGGTGGTCTGCGCGCGTTCCGGTTGCAGGTCCGGGTTGCCGGCGTACAGGCCGAAGAAGCCGGGGTAATACAGCTCGTTGAAGTTCGGCGCGCGGAACCCCTGGCCCCAGCTGGCGCGCAGGCGGCGTCCGCCGTCCCATTGCCGGGCCCAACCGGCGCTGGCGGTGCGGTGCAGGCCGAATTGCGAGTTGTCGTCCCAGCGCGTGGCCAGCTCGAATTGCTGGCTCTGCCATTGTCCGTTCCAGACCGCGAAGACGCCGCTGTTGCGGCGGCTTTCGCGGAATTCCGGCCCGTCCCAGCCCAGCGAGTAGGCCTGCTCGCGCGCGGCGTTGACACCGAACGCCACCGCGCCGGCGGCGCCGGTGCGTACGGTGTGCGCCCAATCCAGGCTCTCGCGCCGCGAGCCGATGACGTTGCCGTAGGCCGGGGTGTCGAGCTTTTCGTAGCTGCGGCCGATGCGCAGTTCGTGCGTCCAGCGCCCGCCCAACGGGCCGGTCAGGCCGGCGCTTCCGCTGTGGTTGTCGGCCCGGGTGCGGCCTTGGTCGAACTCGGTTTCGCCGCGGGTGGCGATGCCGCTGAACGACAGCGTCTGCTCGCCGAGCAGGGTTTTGCCCTGCAGCGCCACATGCCGGTTGCGGTAGCCGTCGCGGTCCGGGTCATAGCTCCAGACATTGCCCGGATTGGTGGCCGAGAACCCGTCCAAGCGGTCGTAACCGGCGCTGAGGCCGAAGCCGCCGCCCTCGGTGCCGAAGCCGGCGTCGAAGCCGGCGCGGCCGTAGCTGCCGGCGCGGATTTCGCCGTGCGCGCCGTCCGGCGCGCGGGTGAAGATGTGGATCACGCCGGCGATGGCGTCCGAGCCCCAGACCGCCGCGCGCGGTCCGCGCACGATCTCGATGCGCTCGATGGCGGCCAGCGGCAGGTGCGCGAGGTCGAAGATGCCCTGGCTGGCGGAGTTGACGCGCACGCCGTCGACCAGCACCAAGGTGTGGTTGGCGTTGCCGCCGCGCAGGAACAGGGAGTTCTGCGAGCCGCTGCCGCCGGTGCGCACCAGGTCGACGCCGGCCTGCTGCGCCAGCAGGTCGCTGACGTCGGCGGCGCGGCTGGCTTCGATGTCCGCGCGGGTGAGCACGCTGACCGATTGCAGGGCGCGTTCGACCGGCTGTTCGATGCGGCTGCCGGTGACCTGCACGCGGTCCAGCCAGGACGGCGCGTCCTCGGCGGACGCGTGCAAAGAGACGGCCGCCAGGACGGCGGCGGAAAGCAGGGTAATACGGGGTGATGATGACATGTCGGTTTCCAGTGTTGTTGCGCGCACCCGCGCGTGCACCCGGAAAGCAAACGACGAAACCATTGGACGGCCGCGCGCGGCCGACAATAATTTGGCCGCGTCGCCCTCCGCAACGTGCAAAATGACGGCGCCGAGGCGCCGCCGCATACTCCAAGCCGGTCTCCGGACTCGTCAGTGCCGCTGCCGTCCGCCTTCCCAGTTTCCCAGTGGCTATGTGGACGACTTACCTGACTTACCGTTGCGGGGGCAGTGTTGGATTCGCACCAACTTCCCGAACACTCGAAGCATTCACAGTGTATCAAGCCGGCGTGAATCTGGCGAACTTTTTTTCAGGCGAGGAACAATCCCATCACATCATTGGCGAAGCGCATGCCCAGCTCGGTGGGCTTGGCCCAATCGCCCGAGATCTCCAGCCAGCCGCGTTGCACGGCCTCATCCAGTTGCGGTTTGATCGTTTCACGGCCCAGGCCGGTGCGCACTTCGAAATCGGCCAGCGAGAAGCCGTCCACCAGCCGCAACGCATTCAGCATGTAATCGAACGGCCGGTTCTCCGCCGCAACGTACTCGTCGCCGCCGATGCCGGCCGCCGTTCCGGCGGACGCCATGTAGGCCTCCGGATGCTTCGGTTTCCAGCGCCGCAGGATGCGGCCGTCGTGGCCGCTGCTGATCTTGCCGTGCGCGCCGGCGCCGATGCCCAGGTAGTCGCCGTAGGTCCAGTAGTTCAGGTTGTGCCGGCAACGCCGGCCGTCGCGGGCGTAGGCCGACACTTCGTATTGCGCGAAGCCGGCCTCCGCCATGCGCGCGATGCAGGCCTCCTGCATGTCCCAGGCCGAGTCCATGTCCGGAATGCCGGTCGGCGGTTTGGCCGCGAACAGCGTGTTCGGCTCCAGCGTCAGCTGGTAATGCGAAAGGTGCTGCGGTTGCAGCGCGATGGCCTGTTCCACATCGAATAGCGCCATCGCCAGACTCTGGCCGGGCAGGGCGTACATCAGGTCGAGATTGATGTTGTCGAAACCGGCATCCTGCGCGTCTTTTACCGCGCTGCGGGCTTTTTCGGCGTTATGGATGCGGCCCAGGCGCTCGAGGCAGCCGTCGTCGAAGCTCTGCACGCCGAAGCTGAGCCGGTTGACGCCGGCGGCGCGGTAGCTGGCGAAGCGGTCGTGCTCGGCGGTACCGGGATTGCATTCCAAGGTGATTTCGCAATCCGGCGCGAAGCGCAGGCGCGCGTTGGCCATGGCCAGGATCTCGCCGATGGCGGTGCCGGGAAACAGGCTGGGCGTGCCGCCGCCGAAGAACACGCTGGTCACGCTGCGGCCCCAGACCAAGGGCAGGTCCTGCTCCAGGTCGCGGGTCAGCGCGGCCAGATACTCGGCCACCGGCAGTTCGTTCTTTTTGCCGTGCGAGTTGAAGTCGCAGTACGGGCATTTCTTCACGCACCACGGAATATGGATATACAGCGCCAGCGGCGGCGGCATCAGCTCAGGCATGCGTTGCCAGTTTTTCGCGCAGTTGGGCCAGCGCGCGGCCGCGGTGGCTGATGCGGCTTTTGAGTTCGGTCGGCAGCTGCGCGGCGCTGCAGCCGTGTTCGGGGTCGAAGAAGATCGGGTCGTAGCCGAAGCCGCCGTCGCCCTGCGGCGCGGGCAGAATCTCGCCATGCCAGATGCC
Organism: Arenimonas maotaiensis; assembly: GCF_014638745.1. Lineage (GTDB taxonomy): Bacteria > Pseudomonadota > Gammaproteobacteria > Xanthomonadales > Xanthomonadaceae > Arenimonas > Arenimonas maotaiensis. Next base: position 697,763 of record NZ_BMFO01000001.1, on the reverse strand, counting down.
TTCGGCGATGATCGGCTGCGGATCTTCGGCGTGCTTGAGCAGCACGATGCAGGAATAGAAGCGGGCCGTGCGTACCGGATTTTCCAGGGCCGCCATCTCGGCCAATACTTTCGCGATGTTGCCGGCGGCGTCGCCGTGCACACCGGCGTAATGCGCCGAAATCAGGCCGGGCGCCCCGTCCAGCGCGTCGATGATCAGGCCGGAGTCGTCGGCCAGCGCGGGCAGGCCGGTGTGCCGGCAAGCATTGCGCGCCTTCAGCAACGCGTTTTCCACGAAGGTATGGCCGGTCTCCTCGGCGTCGGCGAAGCCGAATTCGGACTGCGGCACGGCGTCGAAGCCGGTCTCGGCCAGGATCGGCCGCATCTCGGCCAATTTGCCTTTGTTCGAGGTGGCCAGGACCAGACGCACGGAATCAGCCGCCGCGGGCGGCCCGCTGCAGCACCAACAGTTCGCCGATGCCTTTGCCGGCCAGATCCAGCAGGCCGTCCAGATGCGCGCGCGAGAACGGCGCGCCTTCGGCGGTGCCCTGTACCTCGATGAAGCCGCCGTTGCCGTCCATCACCACGTTCATGTCGGTCTCGCATTGCGAGTCCTCGGCGTAGTCCAGATCCAGCACTTCCACGCCTTGGTACACGCCGACCGAGACCGCGGCCACCGCGCCGGTGATTGGGTTTTCCGCCAGCAGGCCCTTGGCCAGGCAGGCGTCGATGGCGTCGCACAGCGCCACATAGGCGCCGGTGATGGCGGCGGTGCGGGTGCCGCCGTCGGCTTGCAGCACGTCGCAGTCCAGGGTGATGGTGCGTTCGCCGAGCTTCCTGCGGTCGACGCAGGTGCGCAGCGCGCGGCCGATCAGGCGCTGAATCTCCAGCGTGCGGCCGCCCTGCTTGCCGCTGCTGGCTTCGCGGTTCATGCGGTCGTGGGTGGAGCGCGGCAGCATGCCGTATTCGGCGGTGATCCAGCCCTCGCCCTTGCCGCGCAGGAAGCCCGGCACCCGGTTCTCCACGCTGGCGGTGCACAGCACTTTGGTGTCGCCGAAGGCGATCAGCACCGACCCTTCGGCGTGCTTGGTGTAGCCGCGTTGGATGCTGATCGGGCGGAGTTGGTCGGCGGCGCGTGCGCTGGGGCGTGTCATGAGGTGCTCGATTTCGCATCAAAAGGCCAAATAGATTACCATTTCCCCATTCTTCCGGCCCCGGACGCACGCATGATCAGCAGCATGACCGCCTATGCCAACGCCGAACGCGCGAGCGCGCTCGGTACGCTCAGCTGCGAGCTGCGCTCGGTCAACCACCGTTATCTCGAGGTCGGCCTGCGCCTGCCCGAGGAATTGCGTGCGTTGGAACCGGCGCTGCGCGAGCAGATCGCCCGCAAGGTGGCGCGCGGCAAGCTCGATCTGGGCTTCCGTTTCCGCCCGGCCGATCAAGGCGCGGCCGGCCTCCGCATCGACGAGGACGCGTTGGCCCGTTACGCGGCGCTGGCCGGCCGCTTCAGTGGCCTGTTCCCGGGCATGACCAGCGATTTCGCCGACATCCTGAAACTGCCGGGCGTGCTGCGCGAGGACGACGCCGGCGACGACGCGTTGCAGGCCGAGGCCAAGCAGCTGTTGGAGACCGTGCTGGCCGAATTCCTGGCCGCGCGCGGCCGCGAAGGCGCCAACCTGGCGCAGGCCATCCGAGAGCGCCTGGACGGTATCGAGGCCATCGTCGCGCAACTGCGCGTCTGGCTGCCGGAGATCCGCACCGTGCTGAAGGCCCGCCTGCAGGCCAAGCTGGCCGATCTGCCGGTGCCGGTCGATCCGGGCCGTCTGGAGCAGGAGTTGGTGCTCAACCTGCAGAAGATCGACGTCGACGAGGAACTCGACCGCTTGGCCAGCCATATCGCCGAGGCGCGCCGCATCCTGGCGCTGCCGGAAGCGGTCGGCCGCCGCCTCGACTTCCTGCTGCAGGAGTTCAACCGCGAAGCCAACACGCTCGGCTCCAAGTCGGTCGATCCCAAGACCAGCCAGGCCTCGGTCGAGCTCAAGGTGCTGATTGAACAGATCCGCGAACAGGTGCAGAATCTCGAATGATGCCCGGCACCCTCTACATCGTCGCGGCGCCGTCCGGCGCCGGCAAGTCCAGCATCGTCAACGCGGTGCTCAAGCGCCTGCCCGACGTGGCGCTGTCGATTTCCTACACCTCGCGCGCGCCGCGCCCGGGCGAACGCCACGCCCAGCATTACCACTTCATCGGCAAGGACGAGTTCGAACGCATGATCGCCGCCGGCGACTTCTTCGAGCATGCCCTGGTGCACGGCGACTACAAGGGCACCGCCCGGCAGTCGGTGCTGCCGCAGCTGGAGCGCGGGCTGGACGTACTGCTGGAGATCGACTGGCAGGGCGCCCGTCAGGTGCGCGCCCAGATTCCCGAGGCCAAGAGCATCTTCATTTTACCGCCGTCCAAGCAGGCGCTCGAAACCCGCATGCGTAACCGCGGCCAGGATAGCGAGGCGGTCATCGCCCAGCGTCTGGCGGCGGCGCGCGAGGAAATGAGCCATTACCACGAGTTCGATTATGTGGTGGTCAACGAGCATTTCGAGCTGGCGGTGCAGGAAGTGGCGGCCATCTTCACCGCCCAACGCCTGGTCGTCGGCCAGCAGCGGATCCGCCATAAGGCCTTGATTGAACAGCTGCTGACGGACTGAACCGGCCGCCATTTGGCTTCCCGCCGGCTTTCCGCTATAATGCCCAGTTCATCTAACGCATTGATTGCCGGAGGTTTCATCACCGGCGAACGGAGACAGCATGGCCCGCATTACCGTTGAAGATTGCCTGGAAGTGGTCGATAACCGTTTCGAACTGGTGCTGATGGCCTCCAAGCGCGCCCGTCAGCTGGCCAAGGGCGAGCCGAGCACCCTGGAAAACGCGCATCTGGAAGCCGAGAAGCCGACCGTGCTGGCCCTGCGCGAAATCGCCGACCGTTCGGTCAACGACGAGATCATCAACGCCGTCGAGCGCGCCCAGCGCGAACGCCGCGAACGCGAAGCCCTGGAATGGGCCGCCGCCGAAGTGGTCGACGACGACCTGGCCAAAGCCGGCGACGAGTGATCCGCCGCTGACCCAGCTTCCCGAAAACGCCGGCCCGCAAGCCGGCGTTTTTTCATGCCGCGCCGCCGCCGGCGCGCTTGTCCGGCCGGCCGGAGTTGCGTAGCATGGAGGCATGAACTCCCCGCTATCGCCGCCGCTCGACCTGGACATGCCTTGCCCGGACCCCTGTCCGGAGCAGGTCGCGGGATTGCTGGCGAAGGCGGGCGCCTACCTGCCGCCCGAAGCGTCGGCCAAGATCCGCCGCGCCTATGAGCTGGGCGCGCTGGCGCACCAGGGCCAGACCCGGAAATCCGGCGAGCCCTACATCACCCATCCGTTGGCGGTGGCCGAGATCCTGGCCGAGCAGCGCATGGACGGTGAGACCCTGTGCGCCGCCATCCTGCACGACGCGCTGGAAGACACCGCATTGCCGCGCGCTTTCATCGCCGACACCTTCGGCGAAAGCGTGGCCGAGATGGTCGAGGGCGTCACCAAACTCGACAAGATCCAGTTCAGCAACCGGCAGGAGGCCGACGCCGAAAGCTTCCGAAAGATGATGCTGGCGATGTCGCGCGACATCCGGGTCATCCTGATCAAGCTCGCCGACCGCCTGCACAACATGCGCACGCTGGATTCCAAGAGCCCGGAATCGCGCCGCCGCATCGCGCGCGAGACGCTCGAGATCTACGCCCCAATCGCCCAGCGCCTGGGCATCAACGTGATCAAGGCCGAGCTGCAGAACCTCGGCTTCAAGGCCCTGTATCCGCTGCGCTACAAGGTCATCGCCAAGCAGTTGGCCAACCAGCCGGTGCTGCGGCGCGAGGCCATGGCCACCATCGAAGCCCGCCTGGCGCAGCGCATCGCGGCCGAGAACATCCCGTTCCGGCTGGTGTCGCGGGTCAAGGGCCCGTGGAGCGTGTACACCAAGATGCGCGACGAGCGCAAACGCTTCAACGAGGTGATGGACGTGTTCGGCTTCCGCATCGTGGTCGGCCGGGTGATGGAGTGCTACCAGGCGCTCGGCGCCGTGCATTCGATGATGAAGCCGCTGGACGGCCGTTTCCGCGACTTCATCGCCATCCCCAAGGCCAACGGCTACCAGAGCCTGCACACCCTGCTGTTCAGCCCGCTCGGTTCGCCGGTCGAGGTGCAGATCCGCACCGAGGACATGGACGTGGTGGCCGAACGCGGCATCGCCGCGCACTGGGTCTACAAGAACCGCGGTTCGGTCGGCAACAACGCGCAGGCGCGGGCCCAGAGCTGGGTCAACGGCCTGATCAACAGCGACGAGTTCGCGCTGCCGTCGGTCGAGTTCCTGGAGAACGTCAAGATCGACCTGTTCCCGGACGAGGTCTACATCTTCACTCCGAAAGGCGAGATCCTGGCGTTGCCGAAGAACGCCACGCCGCTGGATTTCGCCTACGCGGTGCACACCGACGTCGGCAACCACACCGTGGCCGCGCGCGTCGACCGCAAGCTGGTGCCGATCCGCAGCAAACTGCTCAGCGGCCAGACCGTCGAGATCATCACCGCGCCGTCCGCCAACCCCAGCCCGCAGTGGCTGGAGTTCGTGGTCACCTCCAAGGCGCGCACCGCCATCCGCCATTTCCTCAAGCGCATCGAGCACGAGGACGCGGTCAACCTCGGCCACCGCATGCTGGACCGCGCGCTGGAGCTGCTGGAGACCTCGCTCGACAACGTGCCGGCCGACGTGCTGCAGCAGTTCCTGGCCGACAACCGCTACCCGCGCCTGGAGGTGCTGCTGGCCGACATCGCGCTCGGCAACCGCATGCCGGACCAGGTCGCGCGCGCGCTGCTGCCGAACCAGAGCTCGCTGCTCGGCAGCGAGCCGTCGCCGTCGCCGGTGCACCGCGAGCAGATCCGCATCAACGGCAGCGAACGCGGCGTGCTGACCTTCTCGACCTGCTGCTATCCGATTCCGGGCGACGAGATCATGGGCTACCTGACCGCCGGCAAGGGCGTGGTGGTGCACCGCATGGACTGCCCGAACATCGCCGACTACAGCAAGCGCCCGGAGCGTTGGGTGCCGATCGCCTGGGACCGTCGGGTCGAAGGCGACTTCCGGGTCGAGCTGCGCTTCGAAACCGAGAACAAGCCGGGCGCGCTGGCCAAGGTCGCCGCCGCCGTCGCCGAATGCGATTCCAACATCGACTCGGTGAATTACAAGGAGCGCGATGACCGCATTTCGGTCATGGTGTTCTGCATCGAGGTCAAGGACCGCAAGCACCTCGCCGAAATCATCCGCCGCACCCGCCGCCTGGGCGTGGTGCATTCGGTGGAACGCCAATGACCACACAGGAACCCGCCATGTCCCGCACCATCATCCAGACCGACAAAGCCCCGGCCGCCATCGGCCCGTACTCGCAGGCCGTGCGCGTCGGCCAGACCGTCTACCTGTCCGGCCAGATTCCGCTGCTGCCGGATCTGGGCGTGCTGCTGGAAGGCGGCATCGAAGCCCAGACCCATCAGGTGTTCCGCAACCTGACCGCGGTCTGCCAGGCCGCCGGCGGCTCGCTGTCCGACATCGTCCGCATCGGCATCTTCCTGACCGACCTCGGCGATTTCGCCGCGGTCAACGCGGTCATGGCCGAGTACATGCAGCCGCCGTATCCGGCGCGCTCCACCGTGCAGGTCTCGGCTCTGCCGCGCGGTGCGCAGGTCGAGATCGACGCGGTGATGGTGCTGGGCTGACCGCCGGCGGTGAAGCCTGAATTCGGCGAGTCGGCGCGCAAGCCGCTCGACGTCTTGCGCGGCGTCGGCCCGGCCACTGCGGCCAAGCTGCGCGAACGCGGCATCGAAAGCCTGCAGGATCTCTGGCTGCAGCTGCCGACCGGCTTCGAGGACCGCACCCGCATTGCCCGCTTGGACGACCTGCAGCTCGGCCAGAGCGCGCAGGTCGAAGTGCGGGTGGCGGCGGTCGAGCGCGGTTTCCGCTTCCGGCCGATGCTCAAGGTGCTGGTCGAGGACGATTCCCTGCGCCAGCTGTCGTTGCGCTTCTTCCATTACTCCGCCAGTCAGGCCGCGCAGTTCCTGCCCGGCCGCCTGTTGCGCGCCTACGGCCAGGTCCGGCTCGGCGGCACCGGCTACGAGATGGTGCATCCGAGTTACCGTTTCATCGCCGAAGAGAAGGCCGGTATTTGCCGCGACCGGCTGGATCCGGTCTATCCCAACATCGACGGCGTCGGTACCGCCACGCTCGGCAAGCTGGTGCGGCAGGCCTTGCAGCTGTTGCCGCCGGAATCCGAACTCGAGTTGATCCCCGAGGCCTTGTTGGCCGACCTGGACTTGCCCCGGTTCGGCGCGGCGCTGCAGGCCATCCATGCGCCGGATCCCGGTACCACGCTGGCGCAGCTGCAATCCGGCCGGCATCCGGCCATGCGCCGGCTGGCGTTGGAGGAACTGCTGGCGCATCACCTGAGCCTGCGCAAGAAGCGTCTGGCGTTGAAGTCCAAGCCGGCGCGGCCGGTCGATGTGCCGGATTCGGCCTTCGCGCCGTTCCTGGCGCGGCTGCCGTTCGCGCTCACCGGCGCCCAGCGTCGGGTGGTCGAAGACATCCGCGCCGACCTGCGCACCGGCCATCCGATGCTACGCCTGGTGCAGGGCGACGTCGGCAGCGGCAAGACCGCGGTGGCGGCGCTGGCGGCGCTGGCGGTGATCGCCGGCGGCGGCCAGGCGGCGCTGATGGCGCCGACCGAGCTGCTGGCCGAACAGCACGCGCGCACCTTCCGTGACTGGTTCGAGCCGCTCGGCATCGAGGTCGTGTTCCTGGCCGGCAAGCTGACCGCGGCGCAGCGCCGCGAACCGCTCAAGCGCATCGCGGCCGGCGCGCCGATGGTGGTAGGCACGCATGCCTTGATGCAGGACACGGTGGCGTTCAGCAACCTCGAGCTGGTGATGGTGGACGAACAGCACCGCTTCGGCGTCGGCCAGCGCCTGAGCCTGCGCGACAAAGGCGAATCGGAGGAAAGCTCGCCGCACCAGCTGATTTTGACCGCGACGCCGATTCCGCGCACGCTGGCGATGTCGGCCTACGCCGACCTGGACGTGTCGGTGATCGACGAACTGCCGCCCGGACGCACGCCGGTGCAGACCGTGGCCTTGGCCAACAGCCGGCGCGATGAAGTCATCGCCCGCATCCGCGATTACTGCCGGCAGGGGCATCAGGTGTATTGGGTCTGCACCCTCATCGAAGAGTCCGACGAGATCCAGGCGCAGTCGGCGCAGGCCGCATTCGAAACCGTGGCCGCCGGCCTGCCGGGCGTTTCCGTCGCGCTGCTGCACGGCAAGGTGGCGCCGGCCGAGAAAAGCCGCATCATGCGCGCGTTCAAGGACAACGTCGTGCAGGTGCTGGTCGCCACCACGGTGATCGAAGTCGGCGTCGACGTGCCCAACGCCAGCGTGATGGTGATCGAGAACGCCGAACGCCTGGGTCTGGCGCAGCTGCATCAATTGCGCGGCCGGGTCGGGCGGGGCGCCACCGCCTCGCATTGTCTGCTGCTATACCAAGCGCCGCTGTCGGCCATGGCGCGCGAACGCATCGAGGTGATGCGGCAGACCGACGACGGTTTCCTGATCGCCGAAAAGGATCTGGCGCTGCGCGGCCCGGGCGAACTGCTCGGCACCCGGCAGACCGGCGACGTCGGCTACCGCATCGCCGATCTCGGCCGCGACGCCGCACTGCTGCCGGAGGTGCTGCACGTGGCCAACCGCCTGTTGGCGGAGTATCCTGAACGCGCCGATGCCGTCGTCGCCCGTTGGGTCGGCGCCGCCGCCCGTTACGCCCATGCCTGAGAATCCCATGACCGACCGTATTCCCCTGCTCATCGACACCGATCCCGGCGTGGACGACGCCCTGGCGTTGCTGATGGCGTTCCGCAGTCCGAATCACCGCCTGCTCGGCCTGTGCGTCACCGCCGGCAACGTCGGCTTGACGCACACCGTGGCCAACGCCCTGAAACTGTGCGAAGTCGCCGGCATCGAGGTGCCGGTGTATCCGGGTTGCGATCGGCCGCTGGTGTTCCCGGCCGAGGACGCCTCCTATGTGCACGGCCGCGACGGCTTCGGCGATGTCGGTTACCAGCCGGCACGGCGCGCGGCCGAGGCCGAACATGCGGCACTGGCCATCGTGCGCGAGGCCGATGCCCATGCCGGCAATCTGCTGCTGGTGACCCTCGGGCCGCTGACCAACCTAGCCTTGGCCCTGCGCCTGGATCCCGAACTGCCGCGCAAGGTCGGCCGGCTGGTGGTGATGGGCGGCGCGGTCACCGGCAAGGGCAACACCTCGATCGCCGCCGAATTCAACGTCGCCTTCGATCCCGAGGCTGCCGCCGTGGTGTTCGACGGCTTTCCCGACATCGAGGTGGTGGATTGGGAGGCGGTGCTCGGTCACGGCTTCCGCCATGCCGACGTCAACCGCTGGTTGGCGGCTGATACGCCCGAGGCGCGGTTCTATGACGCCATTTCGCGTAAGACCCGGGCGTGGTCGGAGGGCAAGCGCGGCGAATACTGGCACAGCGCCGACGCCTTGGCCATGCTGGCGGCCCTCCATCCCGAGCATGTGCTTGAAAAGGAACGGCATTTCCTGCATGTGGAGACCCAGGGCGTGCATACCCGGGGCGCCACCGTAGTCGATTGGCAGGACCGGACCGGCCGGCCGGCGCAGGCCGATATCCTGCTTCGGGCCGATCAGGCCGCGTTCGAGGCCCGGATCCGGCAGGCCTTGGGCCTGCCGGACTGAACCGGGCGCAACGGGGCTTGCCCCCGCCCGCGGTTACGGGCTATAATTGCCGTCTTTCTTCACGATAATCCAGTGGGTTACACCATGAAAGCCGATATCCATCCGCAATACCGCGACGTCGTGTTCCAGGACGTCACCGCCAATTTCGCCTTCCTGACCCGCTCGACCCTGTCCAGCAAGGAAACCATCAAGTGGGAAGACGGCAACGAATACCCGTTGCTGAAGGTCGAAATCTCGTCCGCTTCGCACCCGTTCTACACCGGCAAGCAGAAGCTGGTCGACACCAGCGGCCGCGTCGACAAGTTCCGCAAGCGCTACGCCAAGTAATCCGGAAAAAACCACCTTCGGGTGGTTTTTTTTCGCCTGCGTTCCGCACGTCCGGGCCATTACGCGGCCTGCGCGCCTGTGCGATAATGAGTGCCGTGATTTTTTCCATTTGCCCCGGCGCATCCGCCATGCCGGGCCCAGAACGAGGAGTCAGCCGTGTCCAATAAATCCTTCACGCTCAACGCCAACGGCAAGTCCGTCGAACTGCCCGTGCTCGCCGGCAGCACCGGCCCGGAATGCCTCGACATCGGCAAGCTGTACAAGGAGACCGGCAGCTTCACCTACGATCCGGGCTTCATGTCGACCGCCAGCTGCCGCAGCGCCATCACCTACATCGACGGCGACGCCGGCGTGCTGCAGTACCGCGGCTACCCGATCGAACAGCTGGCCCAGCATTCCAACTTCACCGAAGTCAGCTACCTGCTGATGAACGGCAATCTGCCGACTCCGGCCGAACTGGCCAAGTTCGAGCACGAAGTGACCCACCACAGCATGATGCACGAGGCGTTCCGCACCTTCCTGTACGGCTTCCGCCACGACGCCCATCCGATGGCGATGATGACCGGCATGCTCGGCTCGCTGGCCGCGTTCTACCACAGCGACCTGAACCTGGACGATCCGGAAGAGCGCCGCATGGCCGCCATCCGCCTGCTGGCCAAGGTGCCGACCATCGCCGCCGCCTGCTACCGCTATTCGATCGGCTGGCCGATCCGTTACCCGAAGAACAACCTCGAATACGTCGAGCGCTTCCTGCACATGATGTTCGAAGTGCCGAGCGAGCCGCTGGCGCTCAAGCCGGTCGCCGCCAAGGCGCTCGACCTGCTGTTCATCCTGCACGCCGACCACGAGCAGAACGCCTCGACCTCGACCGTGCGCCTGGTCGGTTCCACCGGCGCCAACCCCTACGCCTGCGTGGCCGCCGGCGTGGCCGCGCTCTGGGGTCCGGCGCACGGCGGCGCCAACGAAGCCGTGCTGCAGATGCTGGAGGAGATCGGCCGTCCGGAGAACGTCGGCAGCGCCGTGGCCAAGGCCAAGGACAAGGAATCCGGCTTCCGCCTGATGGGCTTCGGCCACCGCGTGTACAAGAACTTCGATCCGCGCGCCAAGATCATCCGCGAGATGTGCCACCAGGTGCTGAACGAGCTGGGCGTCAACGACCCGCTGCTGGAAGTGGCGATGAAGCTGGAAGAGGCCGCGCTGAAGGACGAGTACTTCATCCAGCGTAAGCTGTACCCGAACGTCGACTTCTACTCGGGCATCATCTACAAGGCCCTGGGCATCCCGACCGAGATGTTCACCGTGATGTTCGCCATCGCGCGCACCGCCGGTTGGGTCTCGCACTGGCTGGAACAGCAGAACGACCCGGAAAACAAGATCGGCCGTCCGCGCCAGATCTACACCGGCGCCGTCGACCGCCAGTACGTGCCGGCCGACAAGCGCTGATCGCCTGTCGCCTGCTAAAAGAAAACGCCCCGCAAGGGGCGTTTTCGTTTTCGGGAAAATCCCTGCTCAGAAGATGTCGAAGGCCTGCTCGGGCAGTTCCTCGCCGGTGTTCTCCGGTACCTGCAGCATTTCCAGATCATACTGTTCCTGCTTGAAGTAATCGCCGTCCGGCGATTTGACGATGCCTTCCGGCGGCGTCATGACCTTCAGCGGTACGCCGTCCAGCGCCGTGCGCATGTATTCGATCCAGATCGGCAACGCGGCGCGGCCGCCGTACTCGCCGTAACCCAGGCCCTTGAAGTCGTCCTTGCCGACCCAGACGGTGGTCACCAGGTCGCCGCCGAAGCCGGAGAACCAGGCATCGCGGTGCTCGTTGGTCGAGCCGGTCTTGCCGCCGACGTCGGCGCGGCCGAGCGATCTGGCCTGCACCGCCGTGCCGCGCTTGACCACGTCCAGCATCATGTCGCTGATCAGGAAGGCGTTGCGCGGGTCGATGGTCTGCGGCGCCAGGGCCTGCGCCGGCGGGCCGACGAAGCCCGGGTCGAACGCCGCCTTGCCGGCCGGCGCGCGGGCGCCGCTGCCGTCGTTGCTGAGGTCGAAACCGTCGACCACCACCGCCTTGCTGACGTCGCCGGCCAGCCGCTCCGGGCAGGCGGCGCAGGCGAGTTTGGGATGGGTGTAGGCGATGACGGTGCCGCTGGCGTCGCTGACGCTGCGGATGAAGTGGGGTTCGACCAGATAGCCGCCGTTGGCGAACACGCTGTAGCCGCGCGCGACCGACATCGGCGTCAGCGAGGCGGTGCCGAGCGACATCGACAGGTTCGGCGGCAGGCTGTCCTTGCTGAAGCCGAAGCGGGTGATGTAGTCGCGGGCGAACGCCACCCCGATGCCGTCCAGCAGGCGGACCGAAACCAGGTTGCGCGACTGCACCAGCGCCTCGCGCAGGCGCATCGGGCCCATGAAGCCGCCGCGGTCGTTCTGCGGGCGCCAGACGTTGCCCTTGCGGTCGTTGAACACCACCGGCGCGTCCAGCACCACGCTCGACGGCGAATAGCCGCGCTCGAACGAAGCCGCGTACACGAACGGCTTGAAGCTCGAGCCCGGTTGGCGTTTGGCCGAGGTGGCGCGGTTGAAGTTGGAGGTCGTGTACGAGAAGCCGCCGACCACCGCGCGCAGGGCGCCGTCCTCCGGCTGCATCGACACCAGCGCGGCCTGGGCCCGCGGAATCTGCGCCAGGCGCAGGCCGTCCTTGGATTCCTGCAGGCGCACCACATCGCCGGCGCGGACGGCCGCGGCCAGACGCTTGCCGGTGCCGTCGGCGACGGATGCTCCGCCCTGGATGCGGCGGCCGTCGGCCAACAGGAATTCGGCCCGGCTGTCGGACACCGACAGCGCCAGGGCCGCCGGCAGGCCGTCGATCTGCGGTCGTGCGCGCAACGCGCGGCGCCAAGCCGCCTCGTCGCCGCCGGCCAGTTCGATCCGGCTTTCCGCGCCGCGCCAGCCGTGGCGGCGGTCGTACTGCATCAGGCCGTCGCGCACCGCCCGTTCCGCGGCCAGCTGGTCTTTGCTGTGCACGGTGGTCACCACCTTGTAGCCGCCGTCGATGGCGCGTTGGCCGTAGCGGCGGACCATCTCGATGCGCACCATCTCGGCCAGATACGGGGCGTACAGCTCGGTGGTCTGCCCGTGCGGCGTGGCGGTGTTCGGCTGCGCCTGCGCTTCGCGCATCTGCTCCGGGGTGATGAAGCCTTCCTCCTGCATGCGCTGCAGGATGTAGTTCCGGCGGATCATCGCGCGCGCCGGGTTGCTGATCGGGTTGCCGGTGGAGGGGAATTTCGGGATACCGGCCAGCGCGGCCGATTCGGCCAGGGTCAGCTGGTCCAGCTTCTTGCCGTAGTAGTAGTCGGCCGCCGCCACGATGCCGTAGGACCGGTTGCCGAAGAAGATCTTGTTCAGGTACAGCTCGAGGATCTCGTCCTTGCTGAGCTCGCGTTCCATCTTCAGCGCCAGCAGCATCTCCTTGAACTTGCGGAAATAGCTGTATTCGTTGCTGAGGAAGAAGTTGCGCGCGACCTGCTGGGTGATGGTGCTGCCGCCCGGCACCCGTTCGTCGCGGGTGGTCGCGGTCAGCCAGACCGCGCGCGCGATGCCGCGCCAGTCCAGGCCGATGTGCTTGTAGAAGTGGGCGTCCTCGATGGCGATGACCGCGTTGCGGGTCTGGGCCGGGACGTCTTCGATGCGGACCGGGTAGCGCCGGTTCTCGCCGAACTCGGCGATGAACTTGCCATCGCTGCTGTACACGGTCATCGGCACCTGCCACTCGATGCGTTTGAGCTCGGATACGTCCGGCAGGGTCGGCAGCACGCTGAAGTAGGCCACGGCCACGGCCAGCACCAATCCGGCCGTGCCCAGCACCGCCAAACCGACCAGCCACTTGATTAATCTGAACATCGGATACCGCATCGTCGTTGCCCGCAGGGACCTCATTGTACCTTTTCCGGTGCAGCCGACAGGTTGGCGGCGGCCCCGGACTTTTTCGGGGGTAGGCCAAAAAAACTTGCTAATTGACGGAAAATCGTTATTTAATGTAACGGCATAAGAATGGCCTTTAAGTGCCTAATTGGGGGATACAGTGCAATTATTCGGTGAACAATCAGTGCCGTTGCTCGGGATTGACATCAGTTCCGCCGCCATCAAGGTGCTGCAACTCAGCAAAAGCGCGGGCCGTTACCGCGTCGAGCACTATGCGGTCGAACCGCTGCCGCCGAACGTCGCCAACGACAAAAGCCCCGCCCAGGTCGAGGCCGTGGGCGCCGCCATCAAGCGCGCGGTCGCCCGTTCCGGCAGCAAGAGCAAGTACGCCGCGGTCGCGATCTCCGGCTCGTCGGTGATCACCAAGGTCATCACCGTGCCGGCCACCGATGACGAGCTGGCGATGGAAGAGCAGGTCTACGACGAGGCCTCCAACCACATTCCCTATCAGATGGACGAAGTCAGCCTGGACTTCGAGGTCATCGGACCGGTGCCGAACAGCGATTCGGTGCAGGTGATGATCGCCGCAGCACGCACCGAGAACGTCGAGGCCCGGCAGGCCGAGCTCGAGTTCGCCGGGCTGGAAGCCAAGGTCGTCGACGTCGAGGTGTTCGCGCTCGAGAACGCGTTCAAGCTGATCTTCAACCAACTCGACATCCCCGCCGGCGGCCTGACCGCCGTGGTCGACATCGGCGCCAACCTGACCACCCTGAACGTGATCAAGGACGGCCGCAGCATCTACTCGCGCGAACAGGTGTTCGGCGGCAAGCAGCTGTCCGAGGAGATCATGCGCCGTTACGGGCTGAGCTTCGCCGAAGCCGGCGCCGCCAAGAAGCTCGGCGGCCTGCCGGAAAGCTACGAGTCCGAGGTGCTCGAGCCGTTCAAGGAAGGCGTGGCGCAGCAGATCAGCCGCCTGCTGCAGTTCTTCTACTCCGGCAGCGACTATTCCCGCGTCGACCAGATCGTGCTGGCCGGCGGCACCGCCGCCATCGAGGGCCTCGACACCGTGGTCGAGCAGCATCTGGGCGTCAATACCCTGACCGCCAACCCGATCGCCGCGATGACCGTCAGCCCGAAGGTGCAGGCGCACGCGTTGGCCACCGACGCGCAGTCCCTGCTGATCGCCTGCGGCCTGGCTTTGAGGAGTTTCGACTGATGGCCAAGATCAACCTCCTGCCCTGGCGCGAAGAGCGCCGCAAGGCGCAACAGCGCCAATTCAACGGTCTACTCGGTCTGGCCGCGGTCGCCGGCCTGGCCCTGAGCGCGCTGATCTACCTGTATTACTCCGGTCAGGTCACCGGCCAGAACCAGCGTAACGAGCTGCTGCGCCAGGAAATCGCCGTGGTGGAGACCAAGATCAAGGAGATCGAGGAGCTCGACAAGCGCAAACAGAGCCTGTTGGCCCGCAAGCAGATCATCGAGGAGCTGCAGGGCAAACGCTACGAGATGGTGCACGTGTTCACCGAACTGGCCAAGACCATCGCCGACGGCGCCCAGATCTCCACCATCCGCCAGAGCGGTGCCGACCTGGTGATCCAGGGCCGCGCCCAGTCCAACGCGCGGGTCAGCAGCTACATGCGCAACATCATGGCCTCGCCGGTGATCTCCGATCCCGACCTGACCGTGATCGAGGCCCGCGGCGGCGACCGCGCCCTGCCGTATGAATTCATCCTCAACGCCAAGGTCAAGCAGCCGGCCGCCGAACCCGGACAGGCCGATGCCGGACAAGGAGGCGCACAATGAAGAACATCGACCTGCGCGACATCGACTTCAAGACCGCCGGCTCCTGGCCGATGCAGCTGAAGTACGCGGTCTGCGCCTTCGTCATCGTCATCATCCTGCTGGTCGCCTGGTTCCTGATGATCAAGGACAAGCGCGACGAGATGCTGCGCCTGGAGGGCGAGGAAACCGTCCTGCGCGCCGATTTCGAGAACAAGCAGGCGCGCGCCGCCAATCTGGAACCGCTCAAGCAGCAGCTGGCCCAGATGGAGCTGATCCTGCAGCAGATGCTGCGCCAGCTGCCGAGCAAGAACGAGATGCCGGACCTGATCGTGGACGTGTCGCAGCAGGCCCTGGCCAGCGGCATCACCAACGAACTGTTCCAGCCCGGCCCGGAAACGCCGCGCGAGTTCTACGCCGAGAAGCCGATTTCGATCCGCATGGTGGGCAATTACCACCAGTTCGGCGCCTTCATGAGCGGCGTGGCTTCGCTGCCGCGCGTGGTGATCATGACCATGCACGACATCTCGCTGAAACCGCGCGGCGCCAACAACGAGCTGCTGGAAATGGCCGGCACCATCAAGACCTACCGCTACCTCGATCCGGATGAACAGACGCCGCCCGCGGATGCCCCGGCAGGAGGCCAGCCATGAGCCTGCTGAAACCGCGCCTGTTGATCCTGGCCTCGGCCGTGTTGCTGTCGGCCTGCACCAAAGGCGACTCCGACCTGCGCCAGTGGCTGAACGAGGTCAAGAACCGGCCCGCGCCGGCGCTCGAGCCGCTGCCGTTGGTCCAAGACCCGCCTTTGGTGGTTTACAACCCGGACGGTCTGCGCGATCCGTTCGGCAAGCCGCCGCTGAACCGCATGTCCAACACCGGCGGTCCCAGCCCGGATCTCAACCGTCCGCGGCAACCGCTCGAATCCTTCACCTTGGACACGCTGCGGATGGTCGGCAGCATCGGCAGCGGCCCGAACCTGACCGCCTTGGTGCTGGCGCCGGACAAGGTCACCCATCGCATCAGGCCGGGGGCTTACATGGGCCAAAGCGACGGACGTGTGGTGTCGGTTTCGGCCACCGGCATCGAGCTGATCGAGCTGGTGCCCGACGGCGCGGGCGGATGGCTGGAGCGTCAGGCTTTCATTGCGTTGAACGAATCGAACAGTGGGGAAAAGAAATGAAAAACATTTTCATCGGAAAAATGAAAGGCGCGCGCATGACGGCCAGTCTGTTCGGCGCGGCGCTTTGCCTACTGCTCGCGCAACAGGCCGCGGCCGCCAACGTGCTGAAGGACGTCAAGGCCAGCGCCCAGGCCGACGGCCGCACCGCGATTACGCTGCAGTTCGAGCAGCCGGTCGGTGAGATCAAGGCGTTCAGCACCGGCAATCCGCCGCGCATCGCCATCGACCTGCCGGACACCGCCAACGCCTTCGCCCAACGCCGTCTCGCGGTCGACTCGGCTCTGGCCAAGTCGGTCAACACCGTCGAAGCCGACGGCCGCACCCGGGTTGTGGTCGAACTGGCCAAGGACGCCGGCTACCGCACGCAGGCCATGGGCAACGCGCTGGTGCTGACCATCGAAGCCAAGGCGTCCGCGGCCCAGGCCGTCTCGGTCGCCGGCATCGACTTCAAGCGCGCCGACAACGGCTCCGGCCGCCTGGTGGTGCGTTTCGACGGCGCCGGCGCGGCCGCCGACGTCAAGGAGTCCGGCTCCGAAGTGGTGGTCGACATCGGCAACGCCAGTCTGCCCGCCGACCTGCAGCGCAAGATGGACGTGGCCGGCTACGCCACGCCGGTGCTGAACGTCGACGCCCGCAACGTGGGCGGCAAGACCCGCCTGGTGCTCAAC
This sequence comes from Arenimonas maotaiensis, assembly GCF_014638745.1. Taxonomy (GTDB): domain Bacteria; phylum Pseudomonadota; class Gammaproteobacteria; order Xanthomonadales; family Xanthomonadaceae; genus Arenimonas; species Arenimonas maotaiensis. The sequence continues at coordinate 681,072 of NZ_BMFO01000001.1, read as the reverse complement.
ACCAAAGGCAAGGCCGACCTGATGGCCTACCAGACCGGCAACGAATATGTGATCGAGATCAGCCCGAAAGCCATGGCCGCCGCTCCCGGCGGCGATGCCGCCCGCATCGGCGCGACCGGCAACGGCCGCAAGACCACGGCCTATACCGGCCGCCCAGTCACCTTCAACTTCCAGGACGTGCCGGTGCGCACCGTGCTGCAGCTGATCGCCGAGGAATCCAACCTCAATGTGGTCGCGGCCGATTCGGTCGGCGGCAACGTGACCCTGCGTCTGGTCAACGTGCCCTGGGACCAGGCGCTGGAAATCGTGCTGCGCGCCAAAGGCCTCGACAAACGCCGTGACGGCAACGTGATCTGGGTCGGCCCGCAGGCCGAACTCGCCCAGTACGAGCAGGCCAAGGAAGACGCCCGCATCGCCATCGAGAACCGCGAAGAGACGGTGACCGAATACATCCCGATCAACTACGGCAACGCCGAAGCCATCGCCAAGCTGCTGACCGAAGACAGCAAGTCCGGCACCGGCGGTGGCGGCACCACAGGCCAGCAGCAACGCGGCTTCCTGTCGCCGCGCGGCAGTGTCAGCTTCGACGCCCGCACCAACACCCTGCTGGTGATCGACATCCCGAAGAAAGTGGCGGAAGTGAAGCAGCTGCTGGCCACGCTCGACCGCGCGGTCGACCAAGTCATGATCGAAGCCCGTATCGTGGTCGCGCAGGATTCCTTCGGTCGCGAGCTGGGCGCGCGCTTCGGCATCAACGACCGCTACCCGGTCGATGGCACGAACCCCGGCGTCAGCCGCGATTCCGGCTTCAACAGCAGCCTGGGTCTGACCAATCCGGCCGGCATCCTGAACTTCAGCATCCTCGGCCGCAACACCTCGTTGGACATCGAACTGCAGGCCATGGAGACCAAGGGCCGCGGCGAAGTGATCTCCAACCCGCGCGTGATCACCTCGAACCAGAAAGCGGCGGTCATCCGCCAGGGCGACGAGGTCGGCTACGTGACCACGCAGGCCACCGGCACCACTACCGTGCCGCAGGCCACCGTGCAGTTCAAGGAAGTGCTGCTGGAGCTGAAGGTCACCCCGACCATCACCCAGGACGGCCGCGTGTTCCTGGACATGGGCGTCAAGAAGGACGAGATCAAGGATTTCCTGTCGACCCCGACCGGCGACATCCCGCAGATCCAGAAGCGCGAAGTCAGCACCGCGGTGCTGGTCGACGATGGCCAGACCGTGGTCATCGGCGGCGTGTACGAGTTCAAGAACCGCGACGACGTCAGCAAGGTGCCGTTCTTGGGCGACATCCCGTTCTTGGGCGCGCTGTTCAAGAAGTCCGACCGCAGCCAGGAGAAGGCCGAGCTGCTGATTTTCGTGACCCCGCGCATCATCAAGCCGGCGCCGCGCACCGTGGCCCCGGCCTATGTGCCGAGCGCGCCGGCGGTGCCGATGATCGAACGCGCCGACCGCAACTGAGTCCCAACGGCGCTTGAACCGTGGAAAAGGCCGCGCAAGCGGCCTTTTCCGTTTCCGTGGGAGGCTGGCGGCTTTCGGGTAAAATAGCGCAACCCCGCCGACCGAGACCGTGTCCATGAGCGCTTCCCGCACCGAACTGGCCAATGCCATCCGTTTCCTCGCCGTCGACGCCGTGGAAGCCGCCAAGTCCGGTCATCCGGGCATGCCGATGGGCATGGCCGACATCGCCGAAGTGCTCTGGAACGACCACTACACGCACAATCCGGGCAATCCGCGCTGGTTCAACCGCGACCGTTTCGTGCTGTCCAACGGCCATGGCTCGATGCTGCATTACGCGCTATTGCACCTGTCCGGCTACGATCTGCCGATCGAGGAGCTGAAGCGTTTCCGCCAGCTGCATTCGCGCACTGCCGGCCATCCGGAGGCCGCCGAAACCCCCGGCGTGGAAACCACCACCGGCCCGCTCGGCCAGGGCTTGGCCAACGCGGTCGGCATGGCCCTGGCCGAAAAGCTGCTGGCGCAGCGCTTCAACCGGCCCGAGTTCGACATCGTCGACCACATGACCTGGGTGTTCCTGGGCGACGGCTGCCTGATGGAAGGCGTTTCGCACGAAGCGGCCTCGTTGGCCGGTACCTGGGGCCTGGGCAAGCTGGTCTGCTTCTGGGACGACAACCGCATCTCGATCGACGGCAACACCGATGGCTGGTTCACCGACGACACCGCCGCGCGCTTCGAGGCTTACGGTTGGCAGGTCATCCGCCACGTCAACGGCCATGATCCGGTCGAGATCGACCAGGCCATCCGCACCGCCAAGGCCGAAACCGCACGGCCGACCCTGATCTGCTGCCGCACCACCATCGGGTTCGGTTCGCCCAACAAACAGGGCAAGGAAAGCGTGCATGGCGCGCCATTGGGCAAAGACGAGGTCGCCTTGACCCGCGAGCGCCTGAACTGGCCGCATGCGCCGTTCGATATTCCCGCCGCCGTGTACGACGGATGGCGCGCCAATAACACCGGTACGGTGCGCGAGGACGCCTGGAACCGGCTGTTCGACCGCTACGCTGAACTGTACCCGCAACTGGCCGACGAACTGGTGCGCCGCAGCAAGGGCCGCTTGCCGGCGGATTTCGATGCCGTCGCCGAAGCCTACATCGCCAAACTGCAGGCCGAAGGACCGGTAGTCGCCTCGCGCAAGGCCTCGCAGATGGCCATCGAAGCGTTCGCGCCGCATCTGCCGGAACTGATCGGCGGTTCGGCCGACCTGGCGCACTCCAACCTGACGCTGTGGAAGGGTTCGAAGTCGGCCACCAGCGGCGACGCCGACGCCAACTACGTGTATTACGGCGTGCGCGAATTCGGCATGAGCGCGATCGCCAACGGCCTGGCCCTGCACGGCGGCTTCCTGCCGTACGACGCGACCTTCCTGGTGTTCTCTGATTACTCGCGCAACGCCTTGCGCATGTCGGCGCTGATTCCGGCCAACGCCATCCACGTGTTCACCCACGACTCCATAGGGCTCGGCGAAGACGGCCCGACGCACCAGCCGGTCGAGCATCTGGCCTCGCTGCGTTACATCCCGAACAACGAGGTCTGGCGTCCCTGCGACGCGGTCGAATCGGCGGTGGCCTGGTCCGAGGCGCTGAAACGCCGCGGCGGCCCGAGCTGCCTGGTGTTCAGTCGACAGAACTTGGCGCACCAGCCGCGCGGCGCGCAACAGCTCGCCGACATCGCGCGCGGCGGCTATGTGCTGTTCGAAGCCAAGCCGGGCGTCTGCGACGCCGTGCTGATCGCCACCGGCTCGGAAGTGGAGTTGGCCGTGCAGGCCGCCAAGCGCCTCGCGGAACACGGCGTGTCCGCGCGCGTGGTGTCGATGCCGAGCACGACCGTCTTCGACCGTCAGGACGCCGCCTACCGCGACGCGGTGCTGCCGCCGGCCTGCCGCCGGCGCGTGGCGGTGGAAGCCGGCACCCGCGACTTCTGGTACAAGTACGTCGGCCTCGACGGCGCGGTGATCGGCATGGATTCCTTCGGCGCGTCGGCACCGGCCGAAGACCTGTATAGGCATTTCGGCATCACCGTCGATGCGGTGGTGGCGGCGGCAAGCCGCCAGCGCTGAGGACCGCAGTCACGCCGGACGGCATTCCGCGGCGCGGCTCAGGGCCACCAATAGCCGAGCTTGGCGCGCTCCTTCAGGTTCCTGAGCAGATTGAACGGTTTCGGCCGGAGCGCGGGCGGCACGGCGCGGAACGCCTCCACGGCGTCGATCACGCGCGCCGCCGAGCGGCCGTCGCGATAGGGGTGGGTCTTCGCAAGCCAGGCGTCGATGTTCCGCATGAGCCCAGCGGGACGCGTCAGCGCCGTCTCGACGGCGGACTCCAGCGCCGACGGATCCCGCACGTCCAGCAGATGCGCGCGTTCTCCCGCGCTGTTGTTCCGGAACGTCACCACCGGACGGTTCTGGGCCATGAACATGTACATCACCGAGGACGTATCGCAGACCATTGCATCCGCCCGCCGCAGATAGGGGATGATGTCGTCGGTATCGACGTACTCCAGATGATCGCCCTGCAACGCCCGATAGGCTTCGCATATCCGTCTGTCCATCTTCGGATGGAACTGTACCGTCCAATGCCAGCGGCCGGTGCGGCTCAGGCGCCGGACCGTATCCAACAGGCGTGGCGCGCAGCTCAGGGATTTGGTGAACGTGGAGCAAAGCATGATGCGCGGGCGGTCGTCCGGCCGCGCCGGCGGCGATCCGCTGAACAGCGGGTCCAGCGTGGCCCATCCGGTCTCGACCACCTCGAAATGGCCGCGTTCCGCGGCTAGCCGACGGAAAGGCTCCGTGGTGTTGGGCCCTTGCGTGCAATACAGATCGAAGCAGTCCCGGATATTGAAATGTCCGCGCGCCTGTCCTCGCGTGCTTTTTGCCACATTGAAGCCGTGAAAGACGCCGACCTTGATACCCGGCAGGAACGCCGGAGCCATGTTGCCGGGTACCAACACGGCGTCAGGCTTCCATTCAACGGCCCGGGCGGCGCCATCGAGCAGGATTTCCCCGTCCCGGATGTGCCGCGCCGAAACTGAGTTTCCGGCAAGTAACCAGGCCGCCTCGCCGCCGCGCGCCAGGATTTCGCTTTGCAGCGGGCGCAGGATCTGGAACGCATAGTTTTGGTCGGCGTAAAGGAGATAGCGCATCTGGACAATGTAGGGAATGCCTAGCCGAAAAGCAATTTCGCCGAGGCGATCAGCAGCACCACGGCCAGACTCTTGCGCAAGCGGTGCACCGGCCAGCGGTGGATGCCGAGTTGCGTGCCGAGCACGGCGCCCAATGCCGCCGCGGCCAACCAGATCGGCAAGGCGTCCGGGAACGACTGGCTACTGCGCAGCAGGCCGAATACCGCCGCCAGCGAGTTCAGCCAGACGAAAGCCACCGACAGCCCCGAGGCTTCGCGCGTATGCGCCCACGCCATGGCCAACAACAGCGGGGTCAGGAAAATCGCGCCGCCGGTGCCGGTGATGCCGGACAGGCCGCCGATCAGGGCGCCGGCCAGCAGCGCGGCCGGCCAAGGCACCGGCCGACTGACGGGGATTTCGCCGACTTCGGCAAGACGCTCGCCGCTGCGCCAAGCCGCCAGCGCCGCCGCGGCGAGCAGGCCGCCCAAGAGCATGCCGTAGGTCTCTCTCGGCACCTGCCATTGCGCCGCCAGATACGCCATCGGCACCGAAGCGCTGACGAACGGCAACACCTTGCGCCAAGGCACCAGTCCGGCGCGGTGGAAGCGCACCAATCCGATGCCGCCGACCAGGATATTGAGCGTCAAGGCGGTCGGGCGCATCTGCTCCGGCGCGAAGCCGAGCAGGGCCATGGCCGCCAGATAGCCGCTGGCGCCGGCGTGGCCGACCGAGGAATACAGCACCGCCACGGCAAAGAACAGGGCGGCGAGGGCGGTCATCTGCGGATCCATGAATGCGGCGTCAAGGGTTTCCGCTATGTTAAGCCAAAGCGGCCGGCTTTGGCCCGGAACCCCGGGCGATTTGGTAAAATGGCGTTTTAACCGACCACCGGGAGTGAGTATGACCATCAAAGTCGCCATCAATGGCTATGGCCGCATCGGCCGCAATGTGCTCCGTGCGCTCTACGAATCCGGCCGCACCGATGAAATCCAGGTGGTCGCCATCAACGACCTCGGCGATGCCGAGACCAACGCGCACCTGACCCAGTACGACACCGCGCACGGCAAGTTCCCGGGCACCGTCACCGCCGAAGGCGGCGACCTGGTGGTCAACGGCGACCGCATCAAGGTCTACTCGGTGCGCAATCCCGCCGACATCCCTTGGGGCAGCCACGACGTCGACGTGGTGCTGGAATGCACCGGTCTGTTCGCCTCCAAGGCCAAGGCCTCGGCGCACCTCGCCGGCGGCGCCAAGAAGGTGATCATCTCGGCGCCGGGCGACAAGGACGTGGACGGCACCTTCGTGTACGGCGTCAACCACCACTTGCTGAAAGCTGAGCACACCGTCATCTCCAACGCCTCCTGCACCACCAACTGCCTGGCGCCGCTGGCCATGGCGCTGCACGAGAAGATCGGCATCGTGCACGGCCTGATGACTACCATCCACGCCTACACCAACGACCAGGTGCTGACCGACGTCTACCACTCCGACCTGCGCCGCGCCCGTAGCGCCACCATGAGCCAGATTCCGACCAAGACCGGCGCCGCCGCCGCAGTCGGCTTGGTGCTGCCGGAATTGAACGGCAAGCTGACCGGCTTCTCCATGCGCGTGCCGACCATCAACGTCTCGGTCGTCGACCTGTCGTTCGTGGCCGCCCGCGAGACCAGCAAGGAAGAGATCGATGCGGTGCTGAAGGCCGCCTCCGAAGGCCCGTTGAAGGGCGTGCTGGGCTACAACACCAAGCCGCTGGTGTCGATCGACTTCAACCACAACTCGAACAGCTCGGTGTACGACAGCACCCTGACCCAGGTCATGGGCGGCACGCTGGTGAAGGTCTGCTCTTGGTACGACAACGAGTGGGGCTTCTCGAACCGCATGCTCGACATGACCGTCGCGCTGATGAACGCCAAGTAACGGCTTCCGGCGTTCGCCTGAGGGGAGCCCGCCGCCGGCGGGCTTCTCCGCATCCGCCGGCCGGTCAGGCAAGATCCGACCAGGAGTTTTTGTATGAAAATCGCCTTCATCGAGAAATACAAGAACAAAATCGGGCTTCGGTTCAATTCCCCGCTGCGCAAGGGGCCGGTCCGCGACTACGTGTTCATCCACATCAACAAGACCGCCGGCACGAGCATCGTCCACATCATCGGCAAGCCGTTCCGCAAGCATCTCACCGCCAAGGAGGTCATCGCCGCCATCGGCCGCGGGAAATGGGATTCTGCGTACAAGTTCACGGTCGTGCGCAATCCCTGGGACAAGATGGTTTCCCACTACAAGCACCGGATAAAGACCCAGCCGGAGAGCATGCGCCTGCCGCGCTCGCAGGACTTCATCGCGTTCGGGGATTGGCTGCGTTGCACGCTCGCCGAGCCCAGGGACCCGAGGTATTACAACCGGCCTCAGCATTTCCTGCCGCAGGTCGAGTGGCTGAAGGACGACCGCGGCGAGTTGCGCATGGACGCGATCATCCGTTTCGAGTCCCTGGCCGAAGGATTCCGCAAGGTCGCCGAAGACCTCGGTCTCGATGCGGAGTTGCCGCATCTGAACAATACCGCGCCGACCAGCTACCGCGACTTCTACGACGACGGTCTCCGCGACCTGGTCGCGGCGCATTTCCGCGCCGACATCGATTTGTTCGGATACAGCTTCTAGCCGCCTGAGCCGGTCACGGCCCGGCGCAGACGGTCGTTGATCGCTAGCCACTCCGCGTCTTGCGGCGGCCGTTCGACCACGATTTCCGAAACGTCCATCGCGTCCAAGGCGCGCAGTGCGGCATACAGGCCGTGGGCGTAGGCCTGCGGATCGTCCGGCAGGGCAAGGCCGCGTCCGCCGGCCGGCAAGGCGCCCAAAACCAGCAGGCCGGCGCCGCTTCCCGATGCGGCTTCGATGCCGACCCAGTCCGCCAGCCGCATCGGCGTACGCGGCGCGTAATGCGCCTCCAGGTTGCCGGAGACGCGCGGGCTGCCGGAATCGACGCCGGATTGCAGGTCGGGCAGGAACGGCAACAATTGTTCGCGGCTGATGTGGCCGTGACGTAGGATGCGCGCCGGGCTCCGGCTCAGGTCGACGATGGTGCTTTCGATGCCGACTTGGCAGGGGCCGCCGTCGAGCACCAAGGGGGTGGCGTCACCGAACTCTTCGTGCACGTGCGCTGCGTCGGTCGGTGAGATGCGGCCGAAGCGGTTGGCCGAGGGCGCCGCCAAGCCGCCGCCGAACTCGCGCAAGAGCGCAAGCGTCAGGGCATTGTCCGGGCAACGCAGGCCGACGGTGTCCTGACCGCCGGTGACCGCATCCGGCACGTCCGCGCGCTTTTTCAGGATCAGGGTCAACGGGCCGGGCCAGAAGCGTTCCGCCAGTTCCCGCGCCGCCTGCGGTACCTCGACCGCCCAATCGTCGATCCGCTCGGCGCCGCCGATGTGCACGATCAACGGGTGGTCCGCCGGGCGGCCTTTCAGCGCGAACACCGCGCGCACGGCGTCCGGGTTGCAGGCATCGGCCGCCAGTCCGTACACGGTTTCGGTCGGAATCGCGACCAGACGCCCGGCCTTGAGCGCGGCGACGGCATCGGATATCGGGGCGGCGGGAATGGGCGGCATGCGGTCGGCTTCACGCGGAAAACGCGATATTTTCGCACAGCGCCGGGGCTTTAGCGAATCACAGCACCTTCGACAGCGGAATCTGCTGCACCGGCTTTTTCGGTAGATAGGCGTCGAAGCGGGCGGCAATCACCCGCAACAGCAGACGGCCGCGCGGCAACACCCGCAGGCCACGGTCTTCGAGCGCCAGCAGGCCGTCCTCGGCCAGGGCGGGCAGGCCGTCCAGTTCGGCGGCGAAATAGTCGCGGAACACGATGCCGAAGCGTTGTTCGAATTCGGCGAAATCGACCCGCCCCTGGCACATGATGGCTTGGATCACTTCGGCCCGTATGCGGTCGTCGGCATGGGTGCGCAGGCCCTTCACCGTCGCCGGCCGCCCGGACTCGATATGCGCCGTCCAGGTCGGCAGGTCCTTGGCGTTCTGGGCGTAGCAGTCGGCGATCTGGCTGATGGCGCTGACGCCGAAGCCGACCAGGTCGGTCTGTTTGCGCGTGGTGTAGCCCATGAAGTTGCGGTGCAGGTCGCCGCTGTCCTGGGCGCGGCTGAGCTCGTCGCTGGGCAGGGCGAAATGGTCCATGCCGATGTAGACGTAGCCCTCGCCGATCAGGCGTTCCACCGCCAGCTGGAACAGCGCCAGCTTGCGTTCCGGGTCCGGCAGGGTGACCACGTTGATCTTGTTCTGGGCCTTGAACAGCTCGGGCATGTGCGCGTAGCTGTACAGCGCGATGCGGTCCGGGCGCATGCCGGCGACGGTGTCCAGGGTCGCGGCGAAGGTTTCGGTGTTCTGCATCGGCAGGCCGTAGATCAGGTCGAAGTTGACCGATTGGAAACCGTGCCGCCGGCAGGCGTCGAGGATGGTGCGGATGCGGTCGGTGTCCTGCAGCCGGTTGATGGCCTGCTGCACCTGCGGGTCGAAATCCTGGATGCCGAGGCTGACGCGGTTGAAGCCGATCTCGCGCAGGGTGCCGATGTCGGCGGCGTCGACCGTGCGCGGATCGATTTCGATCGAGAAGTCGCGTTCGCGCTCCGGCGCGAAATGGAAGTTGCGGCGGAACTCGGCCATCAGCTCGGATAGCTGGGCGCCGGTCAGCGAGTTCGGCGTGCCGCCGCCCAGGTGCAGCTGCACCACCTCGCGGTCGCGGTCGAACAGCGGCGCCAGCAGGCGGATCTCCTTGAGCAGGGTCTCCAGATAGGCCTGCTTCTTGTCGGCGTCGCGGGTGATGATGCGGTTGCAGCCGCAGTAGAAGCAGGGGCTGAAGCAGAACGGGATGTGCGCGTACAGCGACAGCGAGCGCGGGATCGGGTCTTCGTTGCTTTCCTTGATGGCCTTGACCAGTTCCGGCGCGCCGAAACGGTTGTTGAAATGCGGCGCCGTCGGGTACGAGGTGTACCGCGGACCGACGCCGTCGTAACGGCGGATCAATTCGGGATCGAAGACGGTGCTCAGGCTCATGGGGGAAATCCTAAACGGCCCCGCCCGGGGCGGCCTTGATTCAAGTCAAACGATTGAGAAAACCGGCCGGAAACGCGACAATAGCCGCATTTACCGACAGGAGTCACGCCATGGCCGTCATCCGGATGTCCGACCTCGATCTGCGCGGCAAGCGCGTCCTGATCCGTGAGGATCTCAACGTGCCGGTCAAGGACGGCCGCATCACTTCCGAGCAGCGCATCAAGGCGGCCCTGCCGACCCTGCGTCTGGCGTTGGAGAAGGGCGCGGCGGTGATGGTCACCTCGCATCTGGGCCGGCCGAAGGAAGGCGTCTGGAGCGAGGCCGATTCGCTGGCGCCGGTGGCCGCGCGGCTATCCGAGCTGCTAGGCGTTCCGGTGCCGTTGAAACGCGACTGGCTGGACGGCGTGGCCGTGCAGCCGGGCGAGCTGGTTCTGCTGGAGAACTGCCGGATGAACGTCGGCGAAGCCGCGGACGACGAGGCCCTCTCGCGCCGGATGGCCGATTTGTGCGATGTGTACGTGATGGACGCCTTCGGCACCGCGCACCGTGCCCAGGCCAGCACCCACGGCGCCATCCGCGCCGCCAAGGTGGCCTGCGGCGGTCCGTTGCTGATGGCCGAGCTGGACGCCTTGGCCAAGGCGCTGCAAGCGCCGCAGCGGCCGCTGACGGCGATCGTGGCTGGTTCCAAGGTCTCCACCAAGCTCGAGCTGCTGTCGAACCTGGTCGGCAAGGTCGATCAGCTGATCGTCGGCGGCGGCATCGCCAACACCTTCATGGCCGCGGTCGGCCTGCCGGTCGGCAAGTCCCTGTACGAACCCGATCTGATCGATACCGCCAAGGCCATCCTGGCCGACGCCAAGGCCCGCGGTGCCGACATTCCGGTGCCGTCCGACGTGGTGGTGGCGAAAGCGTTCGCCGCCGACGCCGAGGCGACGGTGAAAGCCGCCGCCGAGGTGGCCGACGACGACCTGATCCTCGACATCGGCCCGCAGACCGCCGCCCGTTATGCGACGATGGTCGAACAGGCCGGCACCGTGGTCTGGAACGGCCCGGTCGGCGTGTTCGAATTCGACGCCTTTGCCAAAGGCACCGAGGCGTTGGCCAAGGCCATCGCGCGCTCCACGGCGTTCTCCATCGCCGGCGGCGGCGATACCCTGGCGGCGGTCGACAAGTTCGGCATCGAAGCCGAGGTCGGCTACATCTCCACCGGCGGCGGCGCGTTCCTCGAGTTCCTGGAGGGGAAAGAGCTGCCGGCGGTCGCGGCCTTGGCGGCGCGCGGCGCTTAATCGGCGCCGAATCGATAGCCCTGCGTGCTCAGATAGGCCAGCCACTCCGGCTTCAGCAGGCCGAACACCAGGGAGTCCTGGATGCCGTCCGGATGGTGGAAGCGTTGCCGCAGAAGTCCTTCGCGCCGGAATCCCAGTTTATCGAGCACCGCGTTCGAGCGCCGGTTGTTCGGCTCGGTATCGGCTTCGATGCGGTGCAGGCCGAGCTCGAGAAACCCGTAGCTGATCGCCAGCGTGGCCGCTTCGCCCGCTAGGCCGTTGCCCCAGTGGTCCGGCATCAGCGCATAGCCGAGCCCCGCGCGGGCGTGCGCCGGATTGATTTCGTACAGGGTGCAGGTGCCGAGCATCGCGTCCGTCGCCGGGTCGGCGACGATCCAATTCAACACCGTGCGCTGCGCGAATCCGTCGAGGATGCGCTTCGCGTAGTCGACCGCTTCGGCATGTTCCGTCATCGGGCCGCGGCTCCAATAACGCATCACCCGCGGGTCCGAGAACAGCCGGTACAGGCCGGCGACGTCGTCCTCGCGCAGTCCGCGCAAGCGTATGCGCCCGCTTTCCAGCACCGGGAACTCCGGTAGTGCGGCAAGCCTGTCCCTGATATGCTGTGCCGAAGGGAAGTCGGGCATGATTTCCGGCGCATCCGAACGTAAAATCAGAGCCGAGTATACGCACAATGAGTCCGAATTTCCGCCGCACCAAGATCCTCGCCACCCTCGGTCCGACCACCGACGCGCCCGGGGTGCTGGCGCAGATCATCGAGGCCGGCGTCAACGTGGTGCGGCTGAATTTCTCGCACGGCACGCCCGAGCAGCATGCCGAGCGCGTGGCCCGGGTGCGCGAGATCGCCGCCGGTCTGGGCCGCGAGGTCGGTGTACTGGCCGATCTGCAGGGCCCGAAGATCCGCATCGAGAAATTCGCCGACGGCAAGGTGCAGCTCGCCACCGGCAGCGAATTCCGGCTGATCTGCCGGGCCGACGCACCGCTCGGCGATGAAACGCAGATCGGCGTCAGCTATCTGGGACTGGTCAACGACGTCCGTCCGGGTGACACCCTGTTGCTCGACGACGGCCTGGTCGCGCTGACGGTCAAGGCCATCGAAGGCGACGCCATCGTCACCGAGGTGCAGGCCGGCGGCGCGCTGTCCAACCGCAAGGGCCTGAACCGCCTCGGCGGCGGCCTGTCGCTGGACGCCCTGTCCGAGCAGGACAAGGCGCACATCGCCATCGCCGCGCAGCTCGACGTCGACTTCCTCGCCGTCTCGTTCTGCCGCAGCGCCGCCGACATCGAGCTCGCGCGCGCCATCGCGCGCAGCCACGGCTCCTACGCGCACATCGTGGCCAAGATCGAGCGCGCCGAAGCCATCGAGCGTCTGGTGGAGATCACCCAGGCCAGCGATGTGGTGATGGTGGCGCGCGGCGACCTGGGCGTGGAGATCGGCGACGCCGAGCTGCCGGGCCTACAGAAACGCATCATCCGCACCGCGCTGGAATGCAACAAGGTGGTGATCACCGCCACGCAAATGCTGCAGTCGATGGTCGACAATCCGATTCCGACCCGCGCCGAGGTGCTGGACGTGGCTAACTCGGTGATCGACGGCACCGACGCGGTCATGCTCTCGGCCGAAACCGCATCCGGGGCCTATCCGGTCAAGGCGGTCGAGGCCATGGCGCGCATCTGCCTGGGCGCCGAGCGCCAGTTCAAGCACGATACCGATTTCGAGGCCGCCCCGCGCGACCTGGAACGCGTCGACCAGGCCATCGCGATGTCGGCGATGTTCATCGCCGAGCATACCCGTCTGCGCGGCATCATCGCGCTGACCGAATCCGGCGGTACCGCCCGCTACCTGTCGCGCTACCGCGCCAACGTGCCGCTGTTCGGCCTGTCGCGTTTCGGCTACGCGCGCCGGCGCATGGCGCTGATGCGCGACGTGGTGCCGGTCGATTTCGACAGCGACGGCCAATCGATGCGCGTGGCCGCGCGCAAGGCCATCAAACAGCTGTTCATGCAGGGCCACCTGGCCGCCGGCGACCGCGTGCTGATCACCAGCGGCGACCACATGGAGCAACACGGCGCCACCAACACCCTGCGTCTGCTGGCGGTGGGTGAGGGCGGCAACACCGAGGGGCTGGGCGAACTGTAGGCCGCTTCGGCTCAGCCGCCGGGATTGCCCCGGTAATACAGGTTGTTGTCGTTGTCGGTCGAGGGCGTGCTGGCGTAGTCCTGCAGCGGCACCAGTTTGCCGTCCTCCAGCACGTATTCCCAGGTCCGGTAGCCGGTCTGCTTGAGCGCGGCGTCCATCACCGGACCTTCCACCGTCAGCAAACGGCTGTCCAGGCGCAGGCCCTGCACCCAAGGGCCGTAGCCGCCGCCGAAGCGGGTTTCCAGCACCTTGCCGCTGCGCTTGCTGACGAACGCCTGTTCGACGCAGGCGGTGCCGCAGCCCCACTGCACCAGGATGTATTCGCCGGCGAACACCGGCTCGCCGGCCAAGGCCTCGCTGAACCGGCTTCGGTATTCGCGCGCCAAGGCAGTGCGCGGCGATAGCGCGGCGGCCGGGCCGGTATAGGGGGCATCGGCCGGATAGGCCGCGAAATCGGCCGCCGGGGCCGGCTCCGTGCGTGCGTCCGGTGGCGAAGCGGGCGCTTCGGCCGGTGCGGGCGGTGTCGGGGCGCTGCAGGCGCCCAGCATCAGGCAAAGCGTAAAGGCGGTACGGCGCATGCGGTTCGGTCTCCCGGGACGCGGATTTCGGACGATTCTAGCAAGCCGGCGCGTCCGGCGCGACGCCGGTCCGGGGCAGGCTATCGGGTATAATACCGCCACCTCAACCGACCAGGACCGTCCCCATGAGCATCGACCAACTCCCCGAAATCGCCTTGGCCATGGTGGCCCGCGGCAAAGGCATCATCGCCATCGACGAATCCAACGCCACCATCAAGAAGCGTTTCGACAGCGTCGGCGTGGAGTGCACCGAGGAGAACCGCCGTGCCTACCGCGAGATGCTGCTGACCACCCCGGGTCTGGGCGACTACATCTCCGGCGCCATCCTGTTCGACGAGACCCTGCGCCAGAAGACCAAGGACGGCAAGCCGTTCACCCAGCTGATGATGGAAAACGGCATCCTGCCGGGCATCAAGGTCGACAAGGGCACTGTGCCGCTGGCCGGCTTCCCGGGCGAAGTGGTCACCGAAGGCCTGGACGGCCTGCGCGACCGCCTGAAGGAATATGCCGCCCTCGGCGCCAAGTTCGCCAAATGGCGCGCGGTCATCAACATCGGCGAAGACATGCCGTCCAAGACCTGCATCGACGCCAACATGCACGCGCTGGCCCGCTACGCCGCGCTGTGCCAGGAAGCCGGCATCGTGCCGATGGTCGAGCCGGAAATCATCATGGACGGCGACCATGACATCGACACCTGCTATGACGTGACCGAAGCGACCCTGCGCGAGCTGTTCCAGCAGCTGTTCGAGCAGAACGTGCTGATCGAAGGCGTGATCCTGAAGGCCAGCATGGTGCTGTCGGGCAAGGACTGCGAAGAGCAGGCCGACGTCGAGGAAGTGGCGGCCCAGACCGTGCATTGCCTGAAGGCCACCGTGCCGGCCAACCTGCCGGGCATCGTGTTCCTGTCCGGCGGCCAATCCGATGAGCTGGCCACCGAGCACCTGAACGAGATGAACACCTTCGAGAACAACCCGTGGCCGCTGAGCTTCAGCTACGGCCGCGCCATGCAGTCGGCGGCCCTGAAGATCTGGGCCAAGGACATCGTCAACAACGTCGCCGAAGCGCAGAAGACGGTCTATGCCCGCGCCAAGGACAACGGCCTAGCCGCGATGGGCGAGTGGAAATAAGCCTGCGCCCCGTTTCGCGCCCCAAAAACGCCGGCTTGCCGGCGTTTTTCTTTACCCGGCCTTAACCGCCCGTACACAAGCCCCGTTTATAATCGAGGTCTTGTTTTGAAAGGACACGCCATGCGCCTCGCCCCGATTGCCCTGTTGTTGCTGTTGACCGCCTGCGGCGGAGAAGATGCCGGCCGCAAGAAGGACGCCGGTCCCCCGGCCACGGTTACCGTCGTCACCTTGGCGTCGGAGCCTTGGCGCGACAGCATCGACGCGGTCGGCACGGTCAAGGCGCGCAATTCGGTGGTGATCGCCGCCAAGCAATCCGAGCGCATCGCCGCGGTCCGCTTCGAAAGCGGCCAACGGGTGGCCAAGGGCCAGGTGCTGGTCGAGCTCGACGCCGGCACGGTCAAGGCCGAACTCGCCGAAGCCCGCGCCGCCTTGGTCGACCTGGAGGCCCAGGTGGTCCGCCTGCGCGACCTGCAAAGCCGCCAGTTGGTGGCGCGCAGCCAACTGGACACCGCGGTGGCCGCCCGCAACGCCGCCGCCGCCCGCGTGCAGGCGGCACAGGTGCGCCTCGACGAGCGCGTCATCCGAGCGCCGTTCGGCGGCGTGCTCGGTCTGCGCCTGGTCAGCGAGGGCCAATTCGTCAATGCCGGCGCCGCGATGGTCAATCTGGACGACCTGGAGCGCATGTGGGTCGACTTCCCCGTGCCGGAAAACCGCATCGCCGAACTCGAAACCGGCATGACGCTGGAACTCGCCGCCGACGCCTATCCGCAGCGCACGTTCCGCGCGCGCCTGGCCGGCATCGACTCGCGCGTCGACATCGATACCCGCGCCGTCATGGCGCGCGCCGAAATCGCCGATTCCGAAGGCCTGGTACGCCCCGGCATGCTGGTGCGGGTGTCGCTGCAGCGTGAGGCCGCCGACGCCTTGGTGGTTCCGGAGTTGGCTTTGCAGCAGGTCGGCAACCGCACGTTCGTGTACCTCGCCGCCGCCGATGGCACCGCCGTCAGCCGTGACGTCACCGTCGGCGGCCGCCGCGACGGCAAGGCGTTGGTGCTCAACGGCCTGAAAGCCGGTGAGCGGGTGGTGCTTGACGGCACGTCGAAACTGCGTGACGGCCAGAAGATCGCCGTCGCTCCGGCTGCGGCGAAAGTCGCGCCATGATCCTGTCCGACGTCTCCATCAAGCGGCCGGTGTTCGCCGCCGTGATCAGCCTGATGCTGGTCACCATCGGCCTGATCGCCTTCACCCGCCTGCCGCTGCGCGAACTGCCCAACATCGATCCGCCGGTGGTGTCGATCGACGTCAGCTACCCCGGCGCCGCCGCCGGCGTGGTCGAGACGCGGGTGACCCAGGTGATCGAGGACGCCGTGGCCGGCATCGAGGGCGTCGACCTGGTCACCAGCTCCTCGCGCAACGGCCGTGCCTCGGTCAACCTGGAGTTCACCCTCGAGCGCGACATCGAATCGGCCGCCAACGACGTCCGCGACGCGGTCAGCCGCGTCGCCGACCGCCTGCCGGAAGAGGCCGATCCGCCGCAGGTGGCGAAGGTCGAGGCCGACGCCGAAGTGATCATCTGGGTACGCGTGGTGCAGAAGGGTGCCGACGCGCTCGCGCTCACCGACTACGCCGACCGCTACATCGTCGACCGCTTCTCCAGCATTCCCGGCGTGGCGCAGGTCCGGCTCAACGGGGGGCAACGCTACGCCATGCGCATCTGGCTCGACGACGACGCGCTGACCGCGCGCGGGCTGACCGTCGGTGACGTCGAGAACGCCCTGCGCCGCGAGAACCTGGAGCTGCCGGCCGGCCGCCTGGAGTCGAAGGACCGCGATTTCCTGCTGCGCGTCAACCGCAGCTTCGATTCACCCGAGGCGTTCGGCAAGCTGGTGCTGAAGACCCTGCCGGACGGCCAGACCGTGCTGCTGTCCGACGTCGCCCGCGTGGCGCGCGAGTCGGCCGAACGCCGCGCCTGGTTCCGCGGCAACGGCGAGCCGCAGCTGGCGCTCGGCATCGTCAAGACCTCGACCGCCAACTCGCTGCAGGTCTCGCGCGACGTGCGCGCCGAAATCGACCGCATCAATCCCGGTCTGCCCGAAGGCATGAACATGGGCATCAACTTCGACACCACGGTGTTCATCGACGCCGCGGTGGAAAAGGTCTACAGCACCCTGTTCGAGGCCATCGTGCTGGTGTTGCTGGTGATCTGGCTGTTCCTCGGCAGCGTGCGCGCCTCGCTGATCCCGGCGGTCACCGTGCCGGTCTGCCTGATGGCGGCCTTCATCGCGCTCTGGCTGTTCGGCTACTCCATCAACCTGCTGACCCTGCTGGCGCTGGTGCTGTGCATCGGCCTGGTGGTCGACGACGCCATCGTGGTGCTGGAGAACGCGCAACGCCGCATCGACGCCGGCGAACCGCCGATGCTGGGCGCGTTCCGCGGCACCCGCCAGGTCGCGTTCGCGGTGATCGCGACCACGGCCGTGCTGGTCGCGGTGTTCCTGCCGATGGCCTTCATCGAAGGCAACAACGGCCGCCTGTTCCGCGAGCTGGCGGTGACCATGGCCAGCGCCATCGCCATCTCGGCGCTGATCGCGCTGACCTTGACTCCGATGATGTGCTCGCTGATCCTGAAATCGCACGACAAGAGCCGCGTCAACGGCTTCGAGGCCCGCGTCAACGCGTTCCTGGATTCGGTCAGCCGCCGCTACGCGCACAGCCTGGAGTCGCTGCTGTCCCGGCGCGGCGCGACCGTCGGCGCCATGCTGGCGGTGGTGGCGCTCAGCGCCGGCCTGTATGTGCTGGTGCCCAAGGAACTGGCCCCGGCCGAAGACCGCGGCGTGTTCTTCGTCTCGGTCAACGGCCCTGAAGGCGCCGGCTTCGATTACACCGTGAAGCAGATGGAACAGGTGCAGTCCGAGCTGATGGCGTTGATGGCCGAGGACGGCGCCATCGACCGCATCAACGCCACGGTACCGGGCGGCTTCGGGCCGAGCGAGGAGATGCATACCGGCCGTGCCACCGTGCTGCTCAAGCCCTGGGCCGAGCGCGGCCTCGACACCTCCACGGTGGTCGAGGACGCGCGCAAGCGCCTGTCCGCGATCGCCGGCGTGCAGGCCCGTCCGCAGCAGCCGACCGGCCTGGTGCGCGGCGGCGGCCAACCGGTGCAGCTGGTGCTGCAGGGCTCCGACTACAACGAACTGGTGCAGTGGCGCGACCGTCTGCTCAAGCGCATGGAAGAGAACCCCGACCTGACCGGTCCGGATTCCGACTACAAAGAAACCCGACCGCAGCTGCGGCTGGACATCAACCGCGAACGCGCCGCCGCGCTCGGCGTATCCAATCAGGAAATCGGGCGCACGCTGGAGAGCCTGCTCGGCTCGCGCCGGGTCGGCACCTACATCCAAGGCGGCGAAGAATACGACGTGATCGTGCAGGCCGCGGCCGAGGGCCGGCGCACGCCGTCCGATCTGCTGTCGATCAACGTGCGCACCGCCAGCGGCGCCTTGGTGCCGCTCGCCTCGGTGGTGCAGGTCCGCGAGCTGGCCGAGCCCGGCAGCTTCAACCGCTTCAACCGCCTGCGCGCCATCACCGTGTCCGCCGGCCTGAAGCCCGAGGCCAACCTCGGCGAAGCCATCGCCTGGCTGCAGCGGACCGCGGCCGAGGAGCTGCCGTCCACGGTCCAGGTCGATTACAAAGGCCAGTCGCGCGAATACCTGAAGTCCGGCCAAGCCGTGATGTTCACCTTCGCGCTGGCGCTGTTGGTGGTGTATCTGGTGTTGGCGGCGCAGTTCGAAAGCCTGATCCATCCGTTGGTGATTCTGCTGACCGTGCCGATGGCGGTGTTCGGCGCCTTGCTCGGCCTGTGGCTGATGGGCGGCAGCCTGAATCTGTTCAGTCAGGTCGGTATCATCATGCTGATCGGCCTGGCGGCCAAGAACGGCATCCTGATCGTGGAGTTCGCCAACCAGCGCCGCGACGCCGGGCTCGGCGTGCGCGAGGCGATCCTCGAGGCCTCGGCGGTTCGCCTGCGGCCGATCCTGATGACCTCGATCGCCACCGCTGCCGGCGCCTTGCCCCTGATGCTCGGCAGCGGTCCGGGCTCGGGTTCGCGCCAAGCCATCGGCATCGTGGTGGTGTTCGGCGTGTTGGCCGCCACTGCGCTGACCCTGTATATCGTGCCGGTGGTGTACCGCTGGCTGGCGCCGTACACCGGTTCGCCCGAGCAACGCGCGCGCGAGCTCGAGCGGCAGGCCGTGGCCGTGCCGGACCGCGAAGCGGGCCAAGGCGCCTGAGGCCCAGGTCCGCCGTTTGATACAATGCCGGCCTATCCAATGCGAGGGCCGGCGGCATGTCCGATTCCAACGACGATCATCCGCTGTACCGCGGCCCATCCCGCGCCAAACCCGGCACCGCGCGCGCACCGCGACCGCCGCGCGGCGAAGACGGCCCGCGCATGCCGAGGGCGCCACGCCGCTTCGAACAGGATGCCGCGCGTCCGCCGCGTTCCCGGCAGGACGAACCGCCGTTGCGCGACGAATCGGCCGCGGCGCGGCCGGCCAAACCCAAGGAACTGCGCATCTACGGCCTGAACGCCTGTCTGGCGGCGTTCCGCGAGCGCCCGCAGGACATCCGTAAACTCTGGCTGCTGGAATCGCGCATCCCCAAGCTGCAGGAGCTGTTGGCGTTCTGCGTCAAGCACCGCATCGGCTACAACGTGGTGGAGGCCGAAGATCTGGACAAGCTGACCGCCAGCGCCCACCACGAAGGCGTCTGCCTGGCGCTGACGCCGGCCGCGGAAATCCCGCTGTCGACCTGGCTGATGGACCTGCCGGCCGGTCCGGCGCTGGCGATATGGCTGGACGGCGTCGGCAATCCGCACAACCTCGGCGCGATCCTGCGTTCGGCCGCGCATTTCGGCGCGCAGGCGGTGCTGTTGCCGAAGGACTCGCAGCTCGCCGTTTCCGGCGCGGCGGCGCGCGTGGCCGAGGGCGGCGCCGAACATGTGCCGATGGTGCGTCTGGGTCGCGACGAAAACGCCGTCGCGCAGCTGCAATCGGCCGGTTTCGTGCTGGTCACCACCGTGGTGCGCGGCGGCCGCGACCTGTTCGAGGCCGAATTGCCGGCCCGTTGCGTACTGGTGATGGGCGCGGAACAGACCGGCGTCGGCGCGCCGCTGCTGGCGGCCAGCGGCCTGAAAGTGGAGATTCCCGGCACCGGCCGGGTGGAGAGCCTGAACGTGGCCGCCGCCACCGCCGTGCTGTTGGCGGAGTGGCGCCGGCAGAACCGCTGAGCCGGTTCAGGGCGCGCGTTCGATCCGGTACACTGCGTAGCGGCGCGCCGTGCCGAGCCGGTGCGGCTTCAGTTCGGGGCGCTCGCCGATGACGGCAAGGAAGGCGGCCTGCTGCTTCTCCGGCACCAGGAAGTAGCGCCGCGGCTCGGCTTCGTACAATTCCGAACGCAGCCCTTGGTCGTATTCGGCATCCGACAGCGGTTGCGGTCCGCGCAGGTCTTCCAGGCTGAGTTTCTCGATTTCGGCGCCGAGGTAGAAATTCAGCCCGTAAGACGCTTTGGCGCCCACGAACGCGAGCTCGTTCGGCTGCGCCGGGAGCATCGGCCGCAGCTCGGCGGCGAACGCGCGCGCGTCATCCTTGTAGGGCCAATAGGCCAACGCGCCTTTCAGCGACAGCAGACAAACCAGCCAGAAGGCCAACAACGCCGCATGCCGCGTGCCGAACGCGATGTCGGCAAGCGCCTTGGACGCCAGCAGTGCCAAAGGCACGAACAGCGGCAGGATATAGAACGGCAGACGCGAACGCGACAGCATGAACACCAGCAACGGCAGCAGCGTCCAGAGCAGCAGGAAGCGCATTTGGGCGTCCCGGGCGACGCCCACCCGGCGGCGGCCGGCGAGCAAAGCCAGCAGCCAGGGCAGGGCACCGACCAGCAAGGTCGGCAGGTAGACGCTGAAGCCGCCGTACCACTGGCTGTTGCGGTCATGCGTGGCGCTGGCCACGCGGTCGACCACTTCATGGCGCAGGAAGTAATCCAACAGCTCCGGCCGTTGCTGGGTGATGAACGCGAACCAGCCCAAACCGGCCACCACGAACAACGCCAGCCCGATGGGCCGCAACAGGCCGCGCAGGGCCGTCAGGCCGCCGCTGCGCCACTCGAAGAGGACGATCGCCGCCAACGGCAACAGCCCCGGCGGACCCTTGATCATGAACGCCAGGCCGAACAGGAGCCACATCAGGTCCAGATGCCGGGGCCGTCCAGCACCGAAGCGCCGCAGCGCATAGGCCAGTACCGCCGCGGTTTCCGCGAATGCCAGCAAGGTGTCGGTGGTGATGGCGTTCGCGGCCAGGAACGGCACCGGGCTGATGGCGTACAGCAACGCCGGAAGCCATGGCCGCGCCGGAGTGAACAGCCGGCCGAGGCGGTACACCAGGAATACCGTCAGCAGATAGGCCAAGGCCATGGGCAGACGCGCCGCCCATTCGTTATGCCCGAACGCGCCGAAGCTGCCGGCCAGCGCCCAATAGGTCACCGGCGGTTTGGTGACATGCAGCGTGCCGTGATGCCGGTGCGGCATCAGGTAGTCGCCGCTGGACATCATCTGCAGCGCGACGTTGGTATAGCGGCCTTCGTCCGGTTCCCACAGCCCGCGGCTGCCCTGGAAGGCGAACGCCAACAGGCCCGCCAACAGCATCAGCCAGAGCAGCGGACGCGCGGCCGCGGATTTCAACATGCCGGGTTACTTCTGCGCGGCCGGTGCCGCCGGTGCGATATCGACCGCGGTTTCCGCCGCCAGATAGGCCAGTGCGGCGTAGGCCGCGACCTGTTGGTCGAGTGCGGCCGGTTCGATCTTGTCGAGCGTGTCGTTGGCGGTATGGTGGTAGTCGAAGTAATCGCTGCCGTCCTGCTGCAGTTCCGCCCACGGCAGGCCGTAGGGCACGCTCGGGCTGATGTCCGGACCCGGACCGCCGCCCTCGGCCCAGGTGATGCCCAGCGGCGCCAGCACCTGCGCGATGCGTTCGATCACCGGTTTCGATTCCGGCGATACGCCGGCATGCAGGGCATAGATGCGGCCGGCGCCGAAATCGCTTTCCGCAGCCAGTTGGTGCGTGCCCATCGCGTCCTTCATCGCCTCGGCATAGGCCTTGCCGCCCAGCAGGCCCTGTTCCTCGTTGGCGAAGGCGATCACGCGGATGGTGCGTTTCGGCGCTTTCTTCAGGTCGCCGATCAGCGCGCCGGCGGCCATGGTGATGGCCACGCCGGCGCCGTCGTCGATGGCGCCGGTGCCCAGGTCCCAGGAGTCCAGGTGGCCGCCGATGACCACCACCTCATCGGGTTTGCCGCGGCCGGTGATCTCGCCGATGACGTTGTATTCGGTCTTGCTGCCGGTGACGCCGGCTTGGATGTCGAGCGCCACGGTGACCGGCTTGCCGCGCTTGAGCATGTTGGCCAGCAGCTCGGCGTCGGGTACCGATAGCGCCGCCGCCGGGATCTTCGCCACGCCGTCCTCGTAACGCATCATGCCGGTGTGCGCCAGCCGGTCGGAGTCGGTGCCGACCGACCGGATCAGCAGCGCCACCGCGCCTTTGCGCGCCGCTTCCGATGCGCCGCTGCGGCGCACGTTGCTGACCGGGCCGTAACCGCTGCCGTCCTTCGCGCGCCGCATCTTCAGGTTGACGAAGGCGATCTTGCCGGCCAGCGAGCCGTCCGGCGCGGCCTTCAGGCTTTCCAGCGAATCGAACTCGACCACCTGCGCGCGCAGCTCGCCATCGGTGCTTTCGCTGCCGCCGAGCGCGGTCAGCACCAGATGCTGCGGGAACGGCGACACGATCCGGCCGCGTTCGGCGCGGCGCTCCCAGACCGGGAAGGTGACCGGCTGCAGCCAGATTTTGTCGTAGCCCAACGACTTGAATTTGGCTTGGGCCCAGGCGGTGGCGCGGTCGTAGGCTTCGGTGCCGGCCATGCGCGGGCCGATTTCGGTGGTCAGCGATTCGACGATGGCATACGCCTGCGAACCGCGCATCGCGGTGTCGCGCAGGCCTTCGGCGGTGGCCACGGCCTTGGCGTCGAGGCCGTCGCCGTCGGCCAGCGCCGGTCCGCACAGGATGGCCGCGATGAAGGGAAGGACGAGACGCGATGTGTTCATGGGCACTCCGTGATTTGCCTTTCGAATCCAGATATTACGTTATGTTAACCGCAATTTAGCGTTAAGTTGATGCCACGGCACGTAACGTGGATGGCTCCCGCAGCGATCCCCGGACAGCAATGGAATTTCCCTACCGATTCGGCATAGAAGAGGAGTTCTTCCTCACCGACCGCGCCACCCGGCGCATCATCAGCAAGGCGCCCGGCGGCTTTTTCCGCGATTGCCGCGGCCGCTTCGGCGACGGCGTCTCGCACGAACTCCTGCAGAGCCAGGTCGAGCTGGTGTCACCGGTGTTGGACAGTCAGCAGGACGGCCGCGAGCATCTGCGCCGGTCGCGCGCGACATTGGCGGATGTCGCCGCCCGCCACGGCATGGCGGTGTTGGCCGCCGGCACGCACCCGATGGCGTCCTGGCGCGCCCAACGGGCAACCGGAAAACCCCGGTATCTCGACCTGATGGACGATTTCCAGATCGTCGCACAGCGCAACCTGCTGTGCGGCCTGCACGTGCACGTCGGCCTGCCGGAGGGCATCGACCGCATCGATGTGATGAACCGCCTGATGCATTGGCTTCCGCTGCTGTTGGCGCTCAGTGCATCGTCGCCGTTCTGGGCGCGCCAGGCCTCGGGCCTGATGAGTTACCGGCAGGCGGCCTACGACGAATGGCCGCGGACGGGTATTCCCGATTATTTCCCGAACGAGCGCAGCTATCGGGCCTTCGTCGATTTCTTCGTGCAGAGCGGGGCCTTCAAGAGCGAGGCCTCGATCTGGTGGGCGATCCGTCCGTCAGGTCGGTATCCGACGCTGGAATTGCGCATCGCCGACGCCTGCCCGGACATCGAGACGGTGTTGTGCGTCGCCGGGCTGTTCCGCGCGATGGTGCGGCATGTCGCCGAGAACGACGCCCACGGTCTGAAGCGCAACGAGATGACGCGTCTGGTCAACGAGGAGAACCGCTGGCGCGCCAAACGCTACGGTACCGAGGCCACCTTGATCGACCAGGAAGGGCGCCGGGTGATGACCGTCGCCGAATCGCTCGATGCGTTGGAGCGGCTGGTGGCGCCGTCAGCCGATGCCTTGGGTTGCCTGCCGGCCTTTGACCGCGCGCGCGCCATCGTCCGTGACGGCGGCTCCGCTTTGCAGCAGATGCGCCTGTACGCGGATCGGCTGGCGTCCGGCGACACCCGCCATGGCGCCCTGGTGGCGGTGACCGACATGTTGTTGGCGCAGACCGCCGGCTGAGGCGGTTCCCGTCCGCCGTCAGCGCTTGGACAGCAGGTCGCGGATTTCGGCCAACAGCTTCGCTTCCGCGCTCGGCTCGGCCGGTGCGGGCGCCGGCGGCGCGGCCTGCTCCTGACGGCGCAGGCGGTTGATGGCCTTGACCGCGAAGAAGATGACCAATGCGATCAGGGTGAAGTCGATCACCGACTGGATGAAGCTGCCGTAGTTGAGCAGCAACGCCGGCACGGTTTCCTTGCCTTCGGCGTCGAGCACCGCGGTCCGCAGCGTGACCGACAGGCTCTTGAAGTCGGCGCTGCCGGTGAACAGCGAGATCACCGGCGTGATCAGGTCGTTGACCAGCGAGCTGACGATCTTGCCGAACGCGCCGCCGATGACCACGCCGACCGCCAGGTCGACGACGTTGCCGCGCAATGCGAATTCCTTGAACTCCGATATCATGCCCATGTGACGCTCCTCGGTGACGGTTGCTTAGATGATGCGGCCGGTGTAGGCGGTGATGCCGTCCAGTTCGGCCTCGATGCGGTCGCCGCGCCGCAGCGCGGCCACGCCGGATGGCGTGCCCATGAAAATCAGGTCGCCCGGCCGCAGGCGGTACAGACCGGACAGCGCGACCAGGATGTCGGTGACCGAAAAGATCATGTCGCCCAGCGGCGCCTGTTGGCGTAGCTCGCCGTTGACGTGCAGACGCAGCACGGTAGCGGCATCCGGCGCGATTTCGTCGGCGGGCACCAATTCGCCGAGCGGCGCCGAGGCGTCGAAGCCCTTGGCGGTGTCCCACGGCAGACGCTTGTCCTTGGCCTCGGCCTGCAGGTCGCGGCGGGTCAGGTCCAACCCGACGGCATAGGCGAAGATGGCGCGTCCGGCGTTATCGGCGGTGAGCGTATCCGGCACGTCGGGACCGATCGCGACCACCAGTTCGACTTCGTGGTGCAGGTCGGCGGTCGCGCCCGGATAGGGAATGTCGGCCGATTGCAGCGCGGCGTCGGCCGGCTTCATGAAGAACACCGGCTTGCCCTTCGGGGCCTCGGCGCCCATCTCCTTGGCGTGCTCGGCGAAGTTGCGGCCTACGCAATAGATGCGGTGCACCGGAAAGCGCTCGGCGCGGCCGCGGATGGCGAGCGTGGTCTGTGGCTGGGGCGGAAAGGCGAAAGCGGTCATGGCGTCGTGTTCGGTAAAACGCCAGTGTAACGGCAGCGCCGCGAAATTTCGAGGTTAGCGCAGCAGTCCGGCCGGGGACTTGTCGACCACGGCGTACTCGGCGTCGATCACGTCGCCGGCGGCGGCCGGACGGGCGGTCTTGCGGCCGATCAGCCGCAGCAACGCGCCGGCAATCAGCATGGCCACGCCCACCACGATGGCGAATACGCACACGCCGAACAGCAGGAACAGGCCGAGTACCGAGAACGCCATCTTCAGCAGCGGGTTCTTGGGTTTTTGCGGACGGGCCGACAGCAGGCGGTGGAATAGGATGCGCATGGGTGTGCTATAAAGCGACGGAGAGACAGTATGCCGAGGCCGATGGTGGAAAGTGTAAATTGTTCGTTAATAGCGCCGGAGGCGCTTGTCGAGCGACAGCCGATCAGCATCAAGTTGTTGATTGACAATGAAGAAGTCGCCGTCATCGCGGTGAAGACGGAGGGTGCGGTGCATGTCTACCGCAACCAGTGCCCGCATCAGGGCCGGTTGCTGGATTTCGCGCCCGGCCGCGTGCTGGCCAAGGACGATGCGTTGGTCTGTGCGGCGCACGGCGCGGTATTCGCGATGGCCGATGGCCGCTGCCTGCAGGGGCCGTGCCGCGGCGAATCCTTGGCCGAATACGCGCTCGAGCCGCAGGCCGACGGACGCCTGTCGATCGCGGGACTCAAAACATCAGGTTGACCGACAGTACCGAGACCAGCAGATACAGCAGGGTGATCGGCAGGCCGTTGCGCCAGAGTTCGCCGGCGCGGTAACCGGCCGGGCCGGTGATCATCGAGATCACCGGATTGGAGTGGCTGATGAAGTTGTTGGAGGCGCACAACGCGGCCAGGAACGCGTAGGCCATCGGGCTGCCGTCGGCGGCCAGCGCGATGTTGACCGCCATCGGCACCATCACCACGGTGGCGCCGACGTTGCCGATGACCAGCGCCAGGCAGGTGGTGAACAGCGCCAAGCAGGTCTGGATCAGCCAGTCCGGCACGCCGTCGCCCAGCCGTTCGATGGTCTGCTGCGCCAGCCAGTTGGCGGCGCCGGTCGAATCCATGGCGATGCCGAGCGGAATCAGGCAGGCCATGGTGAACACCGTCTTCCAGCTGACCGAGGCGTAAGCCTCGTCCATGTTCAGCACGCCGGTGACCACCATCGCCACCGCGCCGGCCATCAGCGCCACCGGCAACGGCACCAGCGTGGACAGCGCCAGCAGCATGCTGATGGCGAAGATTCCGAGCGCCACGCGCAGCTTGTGTGGCCGCTGCTCGTCCTTCGGGAAGTCGGTGATGACCACGAAATCGCGGTTGCCGCCGGCCTGGCTCAGGTCGGTCCAGTTCGAATGGAACACCAGGATGTCGCCGGAGCGGATCGGCAGGTTGCGGATGTTGCGGCGCAGGATCTGCTTGTCGCGGTTGATCGCCAGCAGGCTGATGCCGAAACGCTTGCGCAGGCGCAGTTCGGCCTGGGTGCGGCCGACGAACGGCGAGTTGGTCGGGATCACCGCCTCGGAAATGCCGGAGTGCGCCGGATTGAACAGGTCGCCCAGCACGCGCAGGCGCTGCGAGAATTTCAGCTGCTTGGCGCGCGCGTAGGCCTGAACGAACTCCTGGCTGCCCATCACGCCGATCACGCTACCGACCCACAGGCGCTCGTCGGCGGGCGGCGCCATGCGCGATTCGTTGCCGGCGAACAGCGCCAGGAACAGCGGCGCGCCGACCTCGGCCTCGGCGTCGCCCACGCTCATGCCGACCAGCGGGCTGCCGGCGGTCACGGTCAGCTCGAACACGTCGCCGTCGATGCCGTAGGCGTCGGCGAAATAGCGTTCCGGCGTGGCCGGACTGACGTTGCTGCCGGCGGTTTCGGAAAACCACAGGTACTTGCGGAAGCGGAAGTACAGCAGGCCGATGCCGAGCAGCAGCAGGCCGATCGGCAGCGGCTGGAACATCGGCAGTTTTTCCAGCGTGGCCACGCCCGAGGGCAGGTTGCTGTTGGCCGACTGCAGCAGGTCGTTCAAGAGCATCAGCGGCGAGTTGCCGATCATGGTCAGCTGGCCGCCGAGCACGATGGCGGCCGCGATCGGGAACAGCAGTTGGCCCAGGCCCAGGCCGGTGCGGCTGGACAGGCGCGAGGCCACCGGCAGGAACAGCGAGGTCACCGCCGGATTCTGCATGAAGCCGGACATGCCGCCGGCGAAGGCCGAGGTCAGCAGCAGCAGGCGCTGCTCGACGCCCTTGGCGCGCCGCAGCAGCCAGCCGGCCAGTCGGTTCAGCGCGCCGGTGCGGTCCAAGCTGGTGCTCAGGATCATCGAGGCGATCACGCTGATCACCGCGTCGCCGGCGAAGCCCTTGAACAGCTCCTGTTCGGACACGATGCCGGTGAAGCCGAGCATCACCAGCACCACCAGCGAGGCGGCGTCGGCGCGGATGCGCTCGAACATCAGCATCGCGATGATGAAGCCGGTCAGGCCCAACACGATCATCATGTCTTGTGTCAGGACCAACGGGCTGTGCATGCGGCGGTCAGGCTCCTAGGTGCGGATGTACAGCAGGTCCCAGACGCCGTGGCCGAGTTTCAGGCCGCGGCTTTCGAAGTGCGTCTGCCGGCGCCAGGGCGGACGGGCGCGGAAACCGCCCGGGCCGTCGGCGTTCGACAGCATCGGTTCATTGTCACAGACTTCCCACATATGCTCAACATAGCCGCGCCAGTCGGTGGCCAGGTGCAGCAGGCCGCCGGGCCTGAGCTTGCGGCAGAGCAGGGCGACGAACTCGGGCTGCACCAGACGGCGCTTGTGGTGACGCTTCTTGTGCCAGGGGTCGGGGAAGTAGATCCGTACTTCCGACAGCGAGCCGTCCGGGATTTCCTCGCGCAGCACTTCGACGGCGTCATGCCGGTACACGCGCACGTTGCCGAAGCCGGCCTGGGCGATGCCGTTCAGCGCACGGCCGACGCCCGGCGAATGCACTTCGATGCCGATGAAGTTGCGCTGCGGTTCGTGTGCGGCCGCGTACAGCAGCTGCTCGCCGTTGCCGAAGCCGATTTCCACCACCAAGTCGCCGGCATGCGGGAACAGCGCGGCCGGGTCGATTGGCTTGCCGGTGTAGTCGACGCCGTACACCGGCCAGTGCAGTTCGAACGCGCGCTTCTGCGATTCGGTGGCGCGGCCCTGGCGCAACACGAAGCTGCGGATGCTCCGGTCGCGCGCGGGTCCTGGCGTGCTGTCGTCCTGGGTCATCAGAAGAACAGGCCGTCGAGCGGCGAGGAGGCGTTGGCGTAGCGGCGCTTGGGCATGCGGCCGGCCAGGAACGCCTCGCGGCCGGCTTCGACCGCCTTGCGCATGGCCGAGGCCATCAGAATCGGATCCTTCGCGGCGGCGATGGCGGTGTTCATCAACACGCCGTCGCAGCCCAGCTCCATGGCGATGGCGGCATCCGACGCGGTGCCCACGCCGGCATCGACCAGCACCGGCACCTTGGCGTTCTCGATGATCTCCAACAGGCTCCATTTGTTCTGGATACCCAAGCCCGAGCCGATCGGCGCCGCCAGCGGCATCACCGCCACGCAGCCGATCTCCTCCAGGCGTTTGGCCACGATCGGGTCGTCCGAGGTGTACACCATCACGTCGAAGCCGTCGGCGACCAGACGCTCGGCCGCGATCAGGGTTTCGGTCACATGCGGATACAGCGTCTTCGGGTCGCCCAACACCTCGAGCTTCACCAGCCGGTGGCCGTCCAGCAGCTCGCGCGCCAACTGGCAGGTGCGCACGGCGTCGTCGGCGGTGTAGCAGCCGGCGGTGTTCGGCAGCAGGGTGAACTCGTCCGGCGGCAGGTACTCGAGCAGGTTCGGTTCGCCTTTGTTCTGGCCGAGGTTGGTGCGGCGCAGGGCCACGGTCACGATTTCGGCGCCGGCGGCGAGGGTGGCCTCGCGGGTCTGGGCGAAATCGGCGAATTTGCCGGTGCCGGTGAGCAGGCGGGAACGGTAGGTCCTGCCGGCGATGACCAGCGGGTCGTGCGGAGTCGGAATCGTCATGGCGGTATTATCGCCGGAAACGCGCGGCCGCGTCAGCCCTCAGCCGCCGCCCATGGCCTGGATGATTTCGACACGGTCGCCGGCCTGCAGGCGGTGCTCCGCATGCCGGCTCTTCGGCACGATGCTGCGGTTCACTTCCACCGCCAAGCGCTGTTGCGACAGGCCGAGGGCATCGACCAGCGCGGCCACGCTCAGTCCGTCGTCGACTTGGCGGATTTCGCCATTGAGATACAATTCCATGCCGCTCATTTTAACGCCATTGCGCCTTGCGCGCGGATACCGAATGCCGTGAAGCTTGCCGTCCTGTCGCGCCAGCCGGCGCTGTATGCCAACCGCCGTCTGCAACAGGCCGCGGCGGCGCGTGGCGCGGCGTTGGTAATCGCCGATCCATTGCACGCCGATGCCGATGATGCCTGCTTCGAAGGCGTCGATGCGGTCATTCCGCGCTTCACGCCCCGCTGGCAGGCGGCCGGCGGCCGCTTGCTGGCCGGGTTGGCGGCGCGCGGTCTGGTGTCCGTGAACGGCGCGCCGGCGCTTGCCTTGGCGCGTGACCGCGTCCGCAGCACGGCCCGCTTCTTGGGCGCCGGATTGCCCATCCCTGAAACACGGCGTCCGGACGGCATGCCGGATGCCGCCTGGCTGGCCGCCTTGCCGTTCGGTTTTCCGATGGTGTTGAAGCGCGATGACAGCGCGCAGGGCGACGGCGTCCTGTTGTTGCCGGATGCCGCGACGGCACTGGCGCGGATGGCCGAACTGGCCTGCAAGGGTGTGGGATTCCAGCTGCAGGAATACATCGCCGAAGCCGCCGGCAGCGATCTGCGGCTGTTCGTGCTCGGCGGCGAGGTTATCGCCGCGATGCGCCGGATCGCGGCGCCGGGTGAGTTCCGCGCCAATGTCCATCTCGGTGCCCGCGCCGAGGCCTACGCGCCGTCCAAGGATGAAACGACCTTGGCGATCAAGGCGGTCGCGGCCTTGGGCTTGGATTTGGGCGGAGTCGACATTCTGCGCACCGGCCACGGCCCGTTGCTGTTGGAGGTGAATGCCTGCCCCGGATTCGAGGCCTTGGAGGCGGCTACCGGCTGCGATATCGCCGGTAAGCTGTTGGATTTTCTGGCCTCTCGAATTTTGCCCCAAAATGGTGCTTCGGATAACCAAAACATCAGGGGAAATTAACGAAATGTTAATGTATCCGGCGCTAGCCTTACCCGACCATTTCTTCGGTTTGCGCGCCTCGTCAGCAACCAACCGGTTATGGTAATCGGAGCTTCAAGCCCTGGCCCGGCAAGCGTGCGAACGCTTGCCGGGTTTTTTGATTTCCACCGTGACCGAGAACGGTGTTAAGCTCGTCGGACGGGAAAAATATTTATGGAAAAATTTATGATCATGAAGATTAGCCAATCCATCGCCTTCTCCTTGGTTCTGTTCGCATCGAATGCGGCATTCGCCGGATCCGACCTGGACAAGCAGGCTTATCAAATTTCCGCCTTCGGCCAACCGATCGCCAGCCAAGTCGATATCGTCAAGCAGAAAATCGCTCAAATCGAATATGTCGAGCTGTCCAATCAGGATCGGGTCAAGCTCAATGATGATTTGGACAGCCTTGTCGACGGAGGACTTTCGGAGGCGGAACGGAACGAGGTTATCGGCCGTGTGAATGCCATGCTCTCGAAATCCTTCGCCGACAGCAAGTTGGTTTGCACCTTCGAAAAGCCGATGGGCTCGAATCAGCGCGTCCGCGCGTGCATGACCCAAGCTGCCAAACGTCGCGCATACGACAAGACCCAGCTTGATATGGTCAATCGCCGCAACTCCGATTTGCAGCGCATCAACTGACCGGGCCGGGGGACTATGCGCCTTCTGGTCATCGAAGACAACCGCGACATCGCCGCCAACCTCGGGGATTACCTCGAGGACCGCGGCCACACCGTCGATTACGCCGCCGACGGCGTGACCGGCCTGCATCTGGCGGTGGTCAACGACTTCGACGCCATCGTGCTCGACCTGAACCTGCCCGGCATCGACGGCATCGAGGTCTGCCGCAAGCTGCGCCAGGAAGGCCGCAAGCAGACGCC
The DNA here is from genome assembly GCF_014638745.1 of Arenimonas maotaiensis. Classification (GTDB taxonomy): domain Bacteria; phylum Pseudomonadota; class Gammaproteobacteria; order Xanthomonadales; family Xanthomonadaceae; genus Arenimonas; species Arenimonas maotaiensis. Next base: position 649,566 of record NZ_BMFO01000001.1, on the reverse strand, counting down.
GGTGCTGATGCTGACCGCGCGCGATTCGCTGGACAGCAAGCTGGCCGGTTTCGAATCCGGCGCCGACGACTATCTGGTCAAGCCGTTCGCCCTGCAGGAGGTGGAAGCCCGCCTGCAGGTGCTGGCCCGCCGCACCAAGGCCAACGTGCCGCGCACGCTGGCCATCGCCGACCTCGAGTTCAACCTCGACACCCTCGAGGTGCGCCGTGCCGGCGAGTCGATCCAACTCAATCCGACCGCGCTGAAGATCCTGCAGGCGCTGATGGAGGCCTCGCCCTCGGTGGTGACCCGCAACGAGCTGGAAACCCGCGTTTGGGGCGAGGAGCTGCCGGATTCCGACAGCCTGCGCGTGCACATCCACGGCCTGCGCGCCGCCATCGACAAGCCCTTCGGCAAGGCCCTGATCCAGACCCGACACGGCATCGGCTACCGGATCGTCGATACCGATGCAGTACCGGCGTAGACTCCGAACCCGGATCATCTTCTCGTTCTTCCTGCTCGGTTTCGGGCTGACGGCGCTGTTCGCCGCGTCTTCCATCTACCTGCGCTCGAAGCTCGAAGGGCAATTGATCGAAAGCACCCTGCAACGCGAAGTCGACAACTTCGTGCAGCAGGTGCGCGACAACCCGCAGGGCACCGCCACCTTCTCGATGCTCTCGGCCAAGATCTGGAGCACGCGCAACGCCTACAAGATGCCGCTGGCGTTGCAGAACCTGAAGACCGGGGTGTACGACATCGAGGAGGTCGACAGCAACGGCCGCCTGCACCGCTACAAATACGCCATCCGGCGCGACGCCGACCTGGTCAGCTATGTGCGCTATGACGTCACCAGTGCCAGCCTGAGCGAGCAGCGCATGCTGCTGCTGGTGGCGGGCGCGATCGCGGTGTTCTCCCTGTTGGCCTGGTTGATCGGCATCTGGTCGTCCTCGCGGGTGATCTCGCCGGTTCTGGAATTAGCCCGCCGGCTACGCCAGATGGTGGGCAAGGAGAACACCCAGCAGTTGGCGCCGCTGTTCCCCAACGACGAGGTCGGCCAGCTGGCGGCCGCGCTCGACGACTACGCCGCGCGCATGACCCAGATCGTACGCCGCGACCGCGAGTTCAACGCCGACGTCAGCCACGAGCTGCGCACGCCGTTGGCGGTCATCCGCGGCGCCACCGAGCTGCTGCTGGCCAATCCCGACATCACCGACAAGATGCGCCAGCGCCTGCTGCGCATCGACCGCGCCGCGCTGCAGTGCACCGACCTGACCACGGCGCTGTTGATGCTGTCGCGCAACGAGCGCGGCATGGGCAGCTGCGACATCAGCCGGCTGGTGCGGCAGTTGGCCGAGGCCAACCGCGCGCATCTGGCCAGGAAGCCGGTCGAGATCTTCGTCGAGGGCCTGGACGGCGTCGTCATCGAAGCGCCCGAGGCGGTGCTGTCGGTCGCCATCGGCAACCTGCTCGGCAACGCCTGCAAGTACACGGTCGAGGGCGAGGTGCGTTGCCGCGTCGAAACCGACCGGGTGCTGATCGAGGACACCGGCCCGGGTCTCAGCACCGAAGACGCCGAGCGCCTGTTCGAGCGCGGCTACCGCGGTTCGAGCGTCGGCAACACCACCGGCGGCGGTATCGGTCTGTCGATCGTGCGCCGGCTGTGCGAACTGTACGGTTGGAATGTCAGCATCGCGCCGCGCGAACAGGGCGGCGCGGTGGCGGTGCTGCAGTTCCACTGAATCAGTAGCGGATCCACCAGCACTCGAAATGGCGTTGCAGACGGAATGCCGTGCTCGCGGTGCCTGCGCCGCCGTCTTCGCGGTAGCTCACCACTTTCAATGCCGCCGGCATGCGCGGTCGGGATTCCGATGGCGGATCCGGATCTTCCTCCGGGAGAGCGTCGGCTGCCGGCGCTCCGGTATCCTCGTATGTCAGCTGTATATCCAGCACCGGTGTGCGCGCCAGCCGTTCGAGCCGGATCATCAGCGCCTCGGCCTGCGCGCTAGAGACGCCGGCCCAATGATAGCTCTCGGCCAGCGCGTTGACGTCGCGCGCGTCGAGCGCGGCGCGCACCGCCCATTGCAGCTGTTCCGGACTGCGGCTGCAGGCCGGCGGAGGCGGGACGGCGGGAGTGCGGGTACGTGCGGCCGGCGTCTGCGCAACCGGCTGTTCGGCGGACTTTTCGGACTGCTCGCCGCCGCACAGCGCGTCGGTGTACACCACACTGCCGTCCTGTTGCAGGCAGACGCGCACGTCCTGCGCGGGCGCCTCGCCGGCATGCGGCAGCAACAGCAACAAGAACGTGAGACGCCGGATCATACCGGCACTGTAGCGCAGCTTCAGCCCAAGCGCGAGAGCACCGCGGCGGTCGGCCGCGCCATGTTCAGCGTGTAGAAGTGCAGCTCTTCCGCGCCGCCGGCCAACAGGCGGCGGCACAGGTCGGCCACGCAGTCGGCGGCGAAGGCGCGTACCGACTCGACGTCATCGCCGTAGGCCAGCATGCGCTGCGCCATCCAGCGCGGGATCTCGGCGCCGCACAGCTGGGAGAAGCGCCGGATCTGCGAGAAGTTCGAGATCGGCATGATGCCCGGGATGATCGGGATGTCGATGCCCTGCCGGCGAGCGTCGTCGACGAAACGGAAGTAGGCGTCGGCGTTGTAGAAGTACTGGGTGATCGCCGAAGTGGCGCCGAGCCTGACCTTCTCGCCGAAGCGGGCGATGTCGCCGAACGCGTCCTCGGCCTGCGGGTGGAATTCCGGATAGCAGGCCACGGTGACGTCGAAGGCGTCGCCGAACTCGGCGCGGATGAAGCCGACCAGTTCCGAGGCGAAGTGCATGTCGCCGGCGCGCGCCATGCCGGACGGCAGATCGCCGCGCAACGCCACCACCCGCCGGCAGCCCTGGGCCTTGTAGCCCTCGAGCAGGGCGCGCAGCTCGGCGCGGGTGCCGCCCATGCAGCTCAGGTGCGGTACCGCGTGCAACCCGTGCGCGTCGGCCAGATGGCGCACGGTCTCGCCGGTGTAGCTCAGCGTGGAGCCGCCGGCGCCGAAGGTGACCGAGGCGAACAGCGGTTGGTGCGCCTTCAGCTGCGCCACCGTGCGGTCGAGCTGGGCGCGCTGCTCGTCGGTTTTCGGCGGGAAGAATTCGTAGGAGATTTTCATGGCGGTTCCGGACGGCGGAAACGGAAAGGGCGCTCGCGCGCCCTTTCCGGTGAGGCATCAGTAGCGGTAGTGTTCGGGCTTGTACGGGCCTTCGACCGGCACGCCGAGATAAGCGGCCTGTTCCGGGCTCAGGGTGGTCAGCTTGACGCCGATCTTCTCCAGATGCAGGCGCGCCACTTCCTCGTCCAGCTTCTTGGGCAGGATGTAGACCTTCGGCTCGTACACGTCCTTGTTGGCCCACAGGTCGATCTGGGCCAGAGTCTGGTTGGCGAACGAGTTCGACATCACGAAGCTCGGGTGACCGGTGGCGCAGCCCAGGTTGACCAAGCGGCCCTCGGCCAGCAGGAAGATGCTGTTGCCGTTCGGGAAGGTGTACTTGTCGACCTGCGGCTTGATGTTGAGCTTGACCGCATCGGAGGCGTTCAGGCGGTCGACCTGGATTTCGTTGTCGAAGTGGCCGATGTTGCAGACGATGGCCTGGTCCTTCATCTGCTGCATGTGCTCGAGGGTCAGCACGTCCTTGTTGCCGGTGGTGGTGACGTAGATGTCGCCGCGGCCCAAGGTGTTCTCGACGGTGTTGACCTCGAAGCCTTCCATCGCGGCCTGCAGGGCGTTGATCGGATCGATCTCGGTGACCACCACGCGGCAGCCGTAGGCGCGCAGCGAGTGCGCCGAGCCCTTGCCGACGTCGCCGTAACCGCAGACCACGGCCACCTTGCCGGCCAGCATCACGTCCATCGCGCGCTTCAGGCCGTCGGCCAGCGATTCGCGGCAGCCGTACAGGTTGTCGAACTTGGACTTGGTGACCGAGTCGTTGACGTTGATCGCCGGCACGCGCAGGGAGCCGGCCTCCAGCATCTGGTACAGGCGGTGCACGCCGGTGGTGGTCTCTTCGGACACGCCGCGCCAATCCTGCATCACGGCGGCCCAGAAGCCCGGACGCTCGACGGCGGTGCGCTTCAGCAGGTTCTTGATGACCTGCTCCTCATGCGAGCCCGACGGGGTATTGACCCAGTCCGAGCCCTGTTCCATCTCGTAGCCCTTGTGCAGCAGCAGGGTCACGTCGCCGCCGTCGTCGACCACCAGCTGCGGGCCCTTGCCGGCCGGGAAACTGACCGCGTCGAGGGTGCAGTCCCAGTACTCTTCCAGGGTTTCGCCCTTCCAGGCGAACACCGGCGTGCCGGAGGCGGCGATGGCGGCGGCCGCGTGGTCCTGGGTCGAGAAGATGTTGCAGGACGCCCAGCGCACGTCGGCGCCCAGGTCCTTCAGGGTCTCGATCAGCACGGCGGTCTGGATGGTCATGTGCAGCGAGCCGGTCACGCGCACGCCCTTCAGCGGCTTGGCGGCGGCGTATTTCTGGCGGATCGCCATCAGGCCCGGCATTTCCTGCTCGGCGATGTCGATTTCCTTGCGGCCCCAATCGGCCAGGGCGATGTCGGCGACTTTGTAATCGTGTTTCAGGTTCACAACGGCGTTCATGTACGCTCCTCGAGGTTCAAAGTGAGCGGGCGCGGTTGCGGTGACGACGTCCATCGAGCCTGTGCTTCCGCGGCGTGCGCGGCGCTTGCAGCGCCCCTCGATGGGGTGTGGTGGAATGCGGCCATGATGGCGGCCGACCCCGTAATTCTACGTGAAAGCGGGGCGGATTTCTCCGCCCCGTTTCCCGCTTACTTCAGCTTGGCGGCCTTGCGCAGCGCCTCGGCCACGTCGGTCTTTTCCCAACTGAAGGCGGTGGCGGTGTGGCTCTTGCCGTGGCCGTCCACATAGCTCACGTCCTGCGGCTTGCGGCCGAAGTGGCCGTAGCTGGCGGTGCGCTGGTAGATCGGGTGCAGCAGGTCGAGCATCTTGGTGATGCCGTACGGGCGCAGGTCGAAGTGGCCGCGGATCAGCTTCTCGATCTGCGCGTCCGGGATCTTGCCGGTGCCGAAGGTGGTGACCGAGATCGAGGTCGGTTCGGCCACGCCGATGGCGTAGCTGACCTGCACTTCGCAGCGGTCGGCCAGGCCGGCCGCGACCACGTTCTTGGCCACGTAGCGCGCGGCGTAGGCGGCCGAGCGGTCGACCTTGGACGGATCCTTGCCGGAGAACGCGCCGCCGCCGTGGCGGGCCCAGCCGCCGTAGGTGTCGACGATGATCTTGCGGCCGGTCAGGCCGCAGTCGCCGACCGGGCCGCCGATGATGAACTTGCCGGTCGGGTTGATGTGGTACTTGGTGCCCTTGTGCAGCAGCTTGGCCGGCAGCACCGGCTTCAGGATCTCCTCGCGCACGGCTTCGATCAGGTCCTTCTGCTTGATGCCCGGGTCGTGCTGGGTCGACAGCACCACGGCGTCGATGGCCACGGCCTTGTCGCCCTCATAGCGCAGGGTGACCTGGCTCTTGGCGTCCGGGCGCAGCCAGGGCAGCGGCGAGTTCTTCTTCTTGCGGACCTTGGCCTGCTGCTCGACCAGACGGTGCGACAGGTGGATGGCGGCCGGCATGAAGCTGTCGGTCTCGTTGGTGGCGTAGCCGAACATCAGGCCCTGGTCGCCCGCGCCCTGTTCTTCCGGCTTCTTGCGGTCGACGCCCTGGTTGATGTCGGGCGACTGCTTGCCGATCATGTTGATGATGGCGCAGGTGTGGCCGTCGAAGCCGACGTTCGAGTTGTCGTAGCCGATGTCGTTGATGACCTTGCGGGTCAGCTCCTCGATGTCGACCCAGGCGGTGGTGGTGATCTCGCCGGCGACGATGGCGGCACCGGTCTTGACCAGGGTCTCGCAGGCGACGCGGGCGTACTTGTCCTGCGCCAGGATGGCGTCGAGGACGGCGTCGGAGATCTGGTCGGCGATCTTGTCCGGGTGGCCTTCGGAAACCGACTCGGAAGTGAAGAGGTAGCTGCTCATCGAGGAATATATCCTTTAATCAAGATGGAAAGATACAACTTAAGGTGCGCATAGCATACAACCAAATGCAGAACCCCGCACCCCTTTTTTGGGGCGCGGGGTTCGGTTTCCGTTCAGGCGGCGCGGCGCTACCGCCCGCCGGTGACTCAGGCGGCGCTGTCGCGGTATTCCTCCGGCGAGGGGCACAGGCACATCAGGTTGCGGTCGCCGTAGACGTTGTCGACGCGGTTGACCGGGCACCAGTACTTGTCTTCGCGGCGGATGCCGGCCGGGAACACGGCTTCCTCGCGTGAATACGGCCGGTTCCACTCGGCGTCGGCCAGGTCGTGCACGGTGTGCGGCGCGTGCCGGAGCGGGCTGTGTTCGACCGCGAAGCGGCCGGCCTCGACCTCGGCGATTTCGCGGCGGATGGCGATCATCGCCTCGCAGAAGCGGTCGAGCTCCACCAGCGCCTCGGATTCGGTCGGCTCGATCATCAGCGTGCCGGGCACAGGGAAGCTCATGGTCGGGGCGTGGAAGCCGTAGTCGATCAGGCGCTTGGCGATGTCGTCGACCGTGACGCCGGCGCCGTCCTTCAGCGGCCGCGGGTCGACGATGCACTCGTGCGCGACCCGGCCGTTGTGGTTGCGGTACAGCACCGGGAAGTGCGGTTGCAGGCGCTCGGCGATGTAGTTGGCCGACAGGATGGCCACTTCCGTGGCGCGCTTCAGGCCGTCGCCGCCCATCATCAGGATGTAGGCGTAGCTGATCGGCAGGATCGAGGCCGAGCCGAACGGCGCGGCGCTGACCGGGCCGACCGGTGCGGTGCCGCCGTCCAGCGCCGGGTGGCCGGGCAGGAACGGCGCCAGATGCGCCTTGACGCCGATCGGGCCCATGCCGGGACCGCCGCCGCCATGCGGGATGCAGAAGGTCTTGTGCAGGTTCAGGTGCGAGACGTCGGCGCCGAATTCGCCCGGACGCGACAGGCCGACCTGCGCGTTCATGTTGGCGCCGTCCATGTACACTTGGCCGCCGTAGCGATGGGTGATGTCGCAGATCTCGCGGATGCGTTCTTCGAACACGCCGTGCGTGGACGGGTAGGTGACCATCAGCGCGGCCAGGTTGGCGCCGTGCTTCTCGGCCTTGGCGCGCAGGTCGTCGACGTCGACGTTGCCGTCCTTGTCGCAGTCCACCACCACCACGTCCATGCCCACCATCTGCGCCGAGGCCGGATTGGTGCCGTGCGCCGAGGATGGAATCAGGCAGATGTTGCGGTGGCCTTCGCCGCGGGCGGCGTGGTAGCCGCGGATCGCCAGCAGACCGGCGTATTCGCCCTGCGCGCCGGAGTTCGGCTGCAGGCTGACCGCGTCGTAGCCGGTGATCTCCACCAGCCAGCGCTGCAGGTCGTCGAACAGCGCGCGGTAGCCTTCGGCCTGTTCGGGCGGGCAGAACGGATGCAGGTTGCCGAATTCCGGCCAGGTGACCGGAATCATCTCGGCGGTGGCGTTGAGCTTCATGGTGCAGGAGCCGAGCGGGATCATCGCGCGGTCCAGCGCCAGGTCGCGGTCGGCCAGCTTGCGCAGGTAGCGCAGCAGTTCGGTTTCCGAATGGTGCTCCTGGAAGATCGGATGCTTCAGGCACGGCGTGGCGCGCAGCAACTCCTGCGGCAGGGCGTCGGCCGCCGGCTGCACGTCAGCGTAGGCCAGCTGGCCGCCGAACGCGCGCCAGACCGCTTCGACCACAGCCGGCGTGGTGGTTTCATCCAGCGAGATGCCCAGTGCGCCGTCGCCGACCAGGCGGAAGTTGATCTTCTCGGCCACGGCGTGCGCCACGATGGCGTCGCGCTGAGCGCCCACGTCCACGGTCACGGTGTCGAAGAAGCGGCCGTCGCGCGGGGTGAAGCCGAGTTGTGCCAGACCGGCGGCCAGCACCCGGGTGCGCTGATGCACGTCGGCGGCGATGGCGCGCAGGCCGGCCGGACCGTGGTACACCGCGTACATCGAGGCCATCACCGCCAGCAGCACCTGCGCGGTGCAGATGTTGGAGGTCGCCTTCTCGCGGCGGATGTGCTGTTCGCGGGTCTGCAGGGTGAGCCGGTAGGCCGGTTTGCCGCGGGCGTCGATCGAGACGCCGATCAGCCGGCCCGGAATGTTGCGTTTGATCGCGTCGCGCACCGCCATGTAGGCCGCGTGCGGGCCGCCGTAACCCATCGGCACGCCGAAGCGCTGGGTGCTGCCGATGGCGATGTCGGCGCCGAGTTTGCCTGGCGGGGTCAGCAGGCACAGCGCCAGCGGATCGGCCGCGACCACGCTGATCGCGCCGGCGGCCTTCAGCGCCGCGATCGGCGCGCGCAGGTCGCGCACCGCACCGTGGGTGCCGGGGTACTGCAACACCGCGCCGAACACGGCGTCGGCCCGCAGTTCGGTTTCCGGATCGCCGACCACGACATTCCAGCCCAGCGGCTCGGCGCGCATCTTCACCACCGCGATGGTCTGCGGATGGCATTCGGCGTCGACGAAGAAGGTCTTGGATTTGGATTTGGACACGCGTTCGGCCACGGCCATGGCTTCGGCGGCGGCGGTGCCTTCATCCAGCAGCGAGGCGTTGGCGATGTCCAGCCCGGTCAGCTCGCAGATCATGGTCTGGTAGTTCAGCAGCGCTTCCAGGCGGCCTTGCGAGATCTCCGGCTGGTAGGGCGTGTACGCGGTGTACCAGGCCGGATTTTCCAGGATGTTGCGCAGGATCACCAACGGCGTGTGCGTGCCGTAATAGCCTTGGCCGATCAGCGAGGTGAACACGGTGTTGCGCGCGGCCAAGGCGCGCAGGCGTTCCAGCGCCTCCACTTCCGAGCAGGCCGCGCCCATGCTGGTCAGCGGGCCGGGCGTGCGGATGTCGGCGGGCAGGGTTTCGGCCATCAGCGCGTCGAGGCTGTCGGCGCCGACGGTCTTGAGCATGGCGGCGATTTCCTCGGGCGAGGGGCCGATGTGGCGGGAGGCGAAATCGCGGGGAGCGGAAGCGGAATGCAGGCTGGTCATGGCGGGTCTCGGGCGCGGCGGAAGCCGGGCCTTGCCTGCCCGGCGGCGGCGCCCCCTCTGTCTGTTCGCCTGAGAACGTTATCCCTTCGGCAGGTGCGTCGGCACCGTTTTTCAGAGTGTTGGACGCCGTACGGTCCTTTGGCCTGAGAGTTTCCGGGGCGGTTGCTCCTTCGGCGCTGGGCGGTTCCAGTCTCTCCCGCACGGCATCGGGATTATACCACCCGCCGGGCCTTAGGCCGCTGCCGCCCGCTCCGCCAACCCGCCGAAGTAGTCCTCGGTGATCGCGACCTGCTCGGCGGCGGTTTCGGCCCGGTTGACCCGGGCCCGGAAGTCGGCGGCATCGGCCTGCTCGGCGCTGTACCAGCCCAGGTGCTTGCGGGCGATGCGCACGCCTTGCGGCTCGCCGTAGAATTCGTGCAGCTGCCGCAGATGGCCGAGCAGGGTCTCGGCGATGAAGGCGACCGGCGGCTCCGGCAGCAGTTCGCCGGTTTCCAGGTAATGCCCGATCTGCCGGAAGATCCAGGGCCGGCCTTGGGCGGCACGGCCGACCATCACCGCGTCGGCGCCGGTGTAGTCGAGTACGGCCTTGGCCTTGCGCGGGTCGTTGATGTCGCCGTTGGCCACCACCGGAATCGACAGCGCCTGCTTGACCGCGCGGATGGTGTCGTATTCGGCGCTGCCGGTGTAGAAGTCCTGCCGGGTGCGGCCGTGCACGGCCAGCGACCGGATGCCGCAGTCCTGCGCCAGGCGGCCGATGGCCACCGCGTTGCGCGTCTCCGGACTCCAGCCGGTGCGGATCTTGAGCGTGACCGGTACGTCGACCGCGCTTACCACCGCACTCAGGATGTCGGCCACCAGTCGTTCATCGCGCATCAGCGCCGAACCGGCCAGCACGTTGCAGATCTTCTTGGCCGGGCAACCCATGTTGATGTCGATGATCTGCGCGCCGTGGTCGACGTTGAAGCGCGCGGCGTCGGCCAACTGCTTGGGATCGGTGCCGGCGATCTGAACCGACACCGGCTCGGGTTCGCCGCGGTGATCCATGCGGTGCACGGATTTGTTGGTGCGCCAGAAGCGCGGGTCGGAGATGGTCATCTCCGAAACGCATAACCCGGCGCCCATGCGCTTGCACAGGATGCGGAACGGCTTGTCGGTGACGCCGGCCATCGGCGCCAGCATCAGCGTCGGCGTGATCGCGTGCGGCCCGATATGCATGGTTCAGCCGAAGCGGGCGCGGATGTCGGCGCGGGTCGGCATCGCCAGCGCCGCGCCCGGGCGCTCCACCTTGCAGGACGCGGCCCGGACTGCGAACGCGCAGGCGTCGGGCAACGCCGCGCCGTGCGCCAATTCGGCCGCCAAGGCGCCGTTGAAGCAGTCGCCGGCGCCGGTGCTGTCGCGCACGGCGACCTGCGGCGCAGGGAAGTGGTGGAAACCGGACGGCATGCTCAGCAAGGCGCCGTGGTTGCCGAGCGTGATGACGGTATCGGGGCAGGGCAGGCGGCGCGCCAACGCATGCAGGTCGTCGTGCGCCATTCCGGCCACGGTGTCGGCGTCGACGTGTTCGCCCAGACCCTGCAACAGGGCGGCGAACTCGCTTTCATTCGGGCTCAGGATGTCGGCCAACGCGTGCAGCTCGGCGGCTCCCGGCAGGGCCGGCGCCGGATTGACCAGACAGCGCACATCGGCGGCCTTGGCGATGCGCAGGGCCGCCAGCGCGGCCTCCAGGCCGATTTCCTGCTGCACCAGCAGCAGGCGCGCGGCGCGGATGGCGTCGGCCTGCGCCTCGATGTGCGCGGGCGACAGCCGCAGGTTGGCCGCCAAGTCGACCAGTATGCGGTTCTGGCCGGCATCGTCCAACCAGATGGCAGCGTTGCCGGTGGCCGAGCCGGCGACGCACTGCCAGGCGCAGTCGAGTTCCTCGCGCGCGGCCAACGCGCGGGCGGCATCGGCCAGCGTGTCGTCGCCGAGCGCGGCGACGAATAGGGTCGGACAGCCCAGCCGGTGCGCGGCCATGGCTTGGTTGAAGCCCTTGCCGCCCGGGCCTTGGGAAAAACGACCGGTGCGGGTTTCACCGGCTTCCGGGCAACGTGGCGTGCGCCAAACCAGATCCTGGTTGTAGGAGCCCGCCACGACGATCATCTCAGGCTCCGAGCTGCAGCAGCACGCCCGCGATGGTGGCGGTCATCAGGGTGGCGATCGAGCCGCCGAGCACCGCGCGCAGGCCGAAGCGGGCCAGGTCGGAACGGCGTTCCGGCGCCAGCGAACCGATGCCGCCGATCTGGATGGCGATCGAGGCGAAGTTGGCGAAGCCGCACAGCGCGTAGGTCAGGATCAGGCGCGAGTGTTCGCTGATCGCGCCGGCGCCGTCGCCGATCGGGGTCTGCGCCAGCTGCAGATAGGCGATGAATTCGTTCAGCACGATCTTCTGGCCGATCAGGCCGCCGGCGATGACCGCGTCGTTCCATTCGATGCCGATGACCCAGGCGATCGGCGCCAGCAGGTAGCCCAGGATCAGGCCGAGGTTGAGCTTGACCGGCGCGGCGGCGGCGGCGGCGCCTTCGTTCAGAATCATGTTGATGCTCTGGTAGCCGGACAGGTGCAGGTCGCCGAACCAGCCGATCACGGCGTTCAGCATGGCGATCAGCGCCACGAACGCCAGCAGCATGGCGGCGATGTTGATGGCCAGCTTCATGCCGTCGGAGGCGCCGGCGGCGGCGGCGTCGATCACGTTCTTGCTTTCCTTCTCCACATGCACGCTGACCTTGCCGCGGGTCAGCGGCTCGCCGGTTTCCGGAATCAGGATCTTGGCGATCAGCAGGGTCGCCGGCGCGGCCATGATCGAGGCCGCCAGAAAGTGCTTGGCGTACATCTGCTGCATCGCCGGGTCGGTGCCGGCCAGCATGCCGATGTAGATCGCCATCACGCCGCCGGCGATGTGCGCCATGCCGCCGATCATCATGGTCAGCAGCTCGGAGTCGGTCATCTTATTGATGTAGGGACGCACGGTCAGCGGCGCCTCGGTCTGGCCGATGAACACGCTGGCGCACACCGAAGTGGTCTCGGCGCCGGATACGCGCATGATCCTGGTGATCGCCATCGCCATGATCTTCACCACCCACTGCATCACGCCGAAGTGGTACAGCACCGCCATGAACGAAGCGAAGAAGATCACCGTCGGCAGGGCGTGGAAGATGAACACGAAGCCGTATTTGTCCTGGTCGGCCATGCCGCCGAGGATCATCTTCGAGCCTTCGTTGGTGAAGCCGATCAGGGTCACGAACAGCTGGCCCAGGCTTTCGAAGATGGCGCTGCCCCAGCTGGTCAGCAGCACGAAGGCGGCGAACAGCACCTGCAGCACCACGCCGGTCGCCACCAGCTTCCAATCGACGGCGCGTTTGTTGCTGGAGAACAGGAAGGCGAGGGCCAGCAGGCAGGCCAAGCCGAACAGGCCGAAAAGCACATGACTCATGGGGAGGGAATCCGGTGTGAATATCCGTCAAAGGGTAGTCTACGGCGGCGTTCTGGGCAAGCGAGGCCGTGCGCCGGAAACGGAAAAACCCGGCAATTGCCGGGTTTTTCGTTGGTGTTGCGGTCGTCCGTTGATTACAGGAAGCGCAGGGTTTCCGGTTCCAACATCGCCGTCCGCGGTGGCGCAGGGGGAGCCGGCGGTGCGGGCGGTGCGGGCGGCACCGGCCGGTTGAAGGCGCGCGCCTTCGGCACGGTCACGGTCACGCGCTGGGCCTTGCGGTCGCGCAGGATGTCGAGCGTGACCTTGCTGCCCTCGTCCTTGCCGCGCATGGCCTGCAGCACCTCGCGGGCGTTGCCGACCGCCTTGCCGTCGACCTTGACGATCACGTCGCCGGCCTGCAGCTGCGGGAACTCCGCCTTCGGGCTGAGCACCAGCACGCCGGCGGACGCGCCGAAGTAGCGGCCCAGCTGCGGATTGATCTCGGCCATGTTCAGGCCATGCCAGCGCGTGGCGAGGGCGAAGCCGCGCTCGCCGCGGCCGCCATGGTCCATGCCGCGGCGTTCGCGGTTGATCACCATCTGCGGCGCGATGGCGGCGGCCTTCAGGCTGGCCGTGGCGTTCTTGCCGGCGCGGCGGTAGCCGATGTTCACCGCTTGGCCTTCCTTCAGGCCGGCCAGCGCGGCGCGGGTCTGCGCCACGTCCGACACCGCCTTGCCGTTGACCGCGGTGATCACGTCGCCGGCCTGCAGTCCGGCGTCCTTGGCCGGGCCGCTGGGCGAGACCGCGGCGAGTTTGGCGCCCTTGCCGTCCGCTTCCGGCGCCAGCACCACGCCGATACCGACCTGCGCCACGCCGGCGCGCCGCATCTCGATGCGCTTACGCATCTCGCCCGGTTCGCGCGGCGCCATCATGCCTTTGCCGTCGGGCGCGGTGCGGACCACGCGGCGCTCCACGGTCTTGCCGTCGGCGCTGCGTTCGATGAGGGTGATGTGCACGCCGGAGTCCGGCCCCAGCTTCTTCGAGAGTTCTTCGATGCGTTTGGTCAGGGTTTCGATTTCGGCGCGGGCCGCTTTCTGCTCTTCGGGGCTGGCGGCGGTCTGCGCGGCGGCGGAGCCGGCGATCAGGCCGGAGGCCAGAATCAGGGGAATCAGATGTCGTTTGGCGTTCATGGGCGTACTCCTGGGGTGGAATCGGGGATGAATCAGTCGGTGCTGGCCAAGGCCAGGTCGAAACTCTGGCCGCGGGCGTTGTAGTCGGCGTTGTCGCGGTTCAGCCGGATGCCTTGGTCGAGCAGTTCGATGCGTTGCCGCCAGAGGGCCTCGGCCCGTGCGGTTGCGGGTTGCGTGCCGAGTTCGGTGTCGATGGCAGCCAGCTGCTCTTCCAGGTTCAGGTTGGCGGCGATCACGCTGGCGCTGGAGATGGCGTCGTCCTGCTGGGCGTAAAACGCCGATTCCAACTGCGCCGAGCGCGCCATCAGCGGTTCGAGCGCGCCGGCCGGCGTGCCGGTCGCCGGCGGTTGGCCGGTGAATTGGAACAAGACCGCCAGCAGCACGGCCGCGGCCGCGGCGGCCGCCGGCCATGTCGGCCACGCGGGGCGTTTCGGCAACTGCGCCTGCACCGCCGGCCAGGCGCTGTGCGGCGGGGCCTCCAGCGGCAGCCTGCGCAGGGCGGATGAGAGTTCGATGGTTTCGGTCATATGCGGGTTCCTGCGGGGATGTCGATGGCCAGCGATTCGCGCAGCTTGCGGGTGCCGCGGGCCAGTTGCGATTTGGAGAACGAGACGGTCTTGCCCATCTGTCCGGCGATTTCCTCGTGGGTGAAGCCTTCCGCGTGGTAAAGCCACAGCACCGAGCGGGTCACCGGCGGCAGCGTTCGCAGCGCGTCCAGCAGCTGTCCGGCCTCGGCCGCGCGCAAAGGCAGCAGCGTCGCGGTGTCGGGCAGCTCGGCCTCGTACACGTCGTCTTCCTTGAAGCCTTTGGCCGAGCGGCGCAGGCGCATCAGCGCCTCGTTCACCGCGATCTGCCGCAGCCAGCCCCAGAACGGCGAATGGCCCTTGAAGTCGCCGATGCGGGTCATCGCCTTGAGCATCGCGTCCTGCAGCACGTCCTGGGCCTCCGAGGGCTGACCGCACAGGCGCAACGCCAAGGTGTACACCGGCCGCTCGAACCGGCGGTAGATCTGTTCGAAGGCCGTGCCGTCGCCGCGCTTGGCGCGCTGGATCAGGCTGTCGGGCACCTCGATGGCGAAGTTGGACGGATGGCTCACAGTCACTAGGATGTCCGGCGGGCGGAAAGGGTCGCAGCCATGCTGAATGCTCCCGTAATCGGAATGCTCCCTATAATAGGTCGAACACTACCCCGAAGGTGCCGTCATGAATGTCCTGTATATCGCGTTGCTGTTCTTCACCCTCATGGTGCTGTACAAGGCCGTGCGCATGGTGCCCCAGGGCTTCCAGTGGACGGTCGAGACCTTCGGCAAATACACCAAGACGCTCGAGCCGGGCCTGCACATCCTGATTCCGATCATGCAGGACATCGGCCGCAAGGTGAACATGATGGAGCAGGTGCTCGACATCCCGTCGCAGGACGTCATCACCAAGGACAACGCCGTGGTCAAGGTCGACGGCGTGGTGTTCTTCCAGGTGCTCGACGCCGCCAAGGCCGCCTACGAGGTGTCTGACCTGCAACAGGCCACCATCGCCCTGGTGATGACCAACATCCGCACCGCCATCGGTTCGATGGACCTGGACGAATCGCTGTCCAAGCGCGACGAGATCAACGCCAAGCTGCTCAACGTGGTCGATCAGGCGACGCATCCCTGGGGCATCAAGGTCAACCGCATCGAACTCAAGGACATCCAGCCGCCGCGCGACCTGGTCGACGCCATGGCCCGGCAGATGAAGGCCGAACGCGAGAAGCGCGCCAACATCCTGGAGGCCGAAGGCCTGCGCCAGGCCGAAATCCTGCGCGCCGAAGGCGAGAAGCAGGGCGCCATCCTGCAGGCCGAGGGCAAGCGCGAGGCCGCGTTCCGCGAGGCCGAGGCGCGCGAACGCCTGGCCGAGGCCGAGGCCAAGGCCACGCAGCTGGTGTCGGACGCCATCTCCGCCGGCGACGTGCAGGCCATCAATTACTTCGTGGCGCAGAAATACGTGGAGGCGCTCGGCCAGTTCGCCAACTCGCCGAACCAGAAGCTGATGATCCTGCCGACCGAAGTGACCGGCGTGATGGGTTCGATCGCCGGCATCGCCGAGCTGGCCAAGGCCGGCCTCGAGCGCACGGCGCCGGATAAAGCCAAATGAGCCACGCCGCGATCTTCTGGGCGGTGCTGGCCCTGGTGCTGATCGGGCTGGAAACCGCGGCGCCGGGCATCCTGCTCCTGTGGTTCGGTTTCGCCGCCGCCGGCGTGTTCCTGCTGGTGCTCGGCTTCCATCTCTCCACTCCGGCGCAGATGATGCTGTTCGTGCTGCTGTCGTTCATTTCGGTCGCGGTGTACTGGAAATTCTTCCGCAAGGCCGGCGAGCAGACCGACCAGCCGCTGCTCAACCGCCGGCAGGAGCAGATGCTCGACCGGGTGTTCAGCCTGGAGTCGGCCATCGTCAACGGCGAAGGCCGGATCAAGGTCGGCGACGCGTTTTGGCAGGTTCAGGGCCCGGACCTGCCGCAGGGCACGCCGATACGCGTGGTCGGCGTCGAGGCCGGGGTGCTGCGGGTCACGCCTGCGGGCTGACGCGGCGCCTATGCGATAATACGGCTTTCCCGCGCACGCCCGAGACCCGTATGAACCAGAAGACGATTTATAACCAGACCCACCGCGACGCCGGCGCCAAGATGGTCGATTTCGGCGGTTGGGACATGCCGATCCATTACGGCTCCCAGATCGAGGAGCACCATGCCGTCCGCCGCGACGCCGGCATGTTCGATGTCTCGCACATGACCGTGGTCGACCTGCACGGCGATGGCGTCCGCGATTATCTGCGCCGGCTGCTGGCCAACTCGATCGACAAGCTGAAGGTCTCCGGCAAGGCCCTGTATTCCTGCATGCTGAACGAATCCGGCGGCGTCATCGACGATCTCATCGTGTATTACCTGGACGACCGCTTCTACCGCGTCGTGGTCAACGCCTCGACCCGTGACAAGGATTTGGCCTGGATGGCCAAGCAGGCCGAGGGCTTCGCGCTTACCCTGACCGAGCGCACGGACCTGGCCATGGTCGCGGTGCAGGGCCCGAACGCCCGCGCCAAGACGCTCGCCTTGCTGACGCCGGACGCCGCCGAACGCGCCGGCGCGCTCGGCAAGTTCGCCGCCTGCGAGGCGGACGGCCTGTTCGTGGCGCGCACCGGTTACACCGGCGAGGACGGCTTCGAGATCATGGTGCCGGAAAACCAGGCCGTCGCGTTCTGGAACCGCTTGGCCGACGCCGGCGTCCGTCCGTGCGGCCTGGGCGCGCGCGATACGCTGCGCCTGGAAGCGGGCATGGCCCTGTACGGCCAGGACATGGACGAGACGGTCACGCCGTACGAAGCCGGTTTGGCATGGACGGTGACCTTGGACGAAGGCCGCGGTTTCATCGGACGTGACGCGCTGGAAGCGCAGGCGGCCGCCGGCGACGCCCGGCAGATGATCGGCCTGGTGATGGACGAGAAAGGTGTGCTGCGCCACGGCCAGACGGTATTCGCCGCCTCCGGCCAGGGCGAGATCCTGTCGGGCACTTTCTCGCCCACGCTCGGCAAGTCGATCGCCTTGGCGCGCGTGCCGGCCGGCGATGTCGGCGCGGTCGAGGTCGACATCCGCGGCAAACGCCTGCCGCTGCGTGCGGTGAAGTACCCGTTCGTGCGCGACGGCAAGCCCCAGTCCGGCGTCTGAGTCAAGACTTAACGCCGCCATCCGTTGGCGGTACACTATCGCCACCCAACCCCCTGCGAGAGACCGTTATGAGCGAAATCCCCGGCGATTTGAAGTTCCTGAAATCCCATGAATGGGCGCGCGTCGAGGATGGCGGTACCGTCACCGTCGGCATTTCGGAGCATGCGCAGTCCCTGTTGGGCGACCTGGTGTACGTCGAGCTGCCGGCCGTCGGCGACAAGCTCGTGGCCGGCGCCGCGGCGGCGGTGGTCGAGTCGGTCAAGGCCGCCTCCGACGTCTACAGTCCGGTCACCGGCACCGTCACCGCCGTCAACGAGGCGCTGAGCGACAAGCCGGAAACCATCAACGAAGACGCCTACGGCGAAGGCTGGCTGTTCACGGTCATGCTCGACGAGCCGGAACAGGTCGCCGAGCTGCTCTCGCCCGACGATTACGCGGCCCTGCTCGAAGACGAAAGCCACTGATCCGTTCGCCGCCGCGTCGGCCGGACGATGGAAAACGAAGCCCGCGCATGCGGGCTTTTTTCCGTCCGCATGACGGAAAATTTCGCGCAGTTTCGCGTTTTTCCCGATTCCGGAATGCGCCGCAGGCAAAATTTTCCGTCTGCGGCGCCGCCGTCGCGGCACGCATCCGGCCTGTCCGATTCCCTCCCGCGTTCTTCCGGCGCCGGTCGTGCGCGTTTTCGGAACACGCTGCAGCCCTTTGTTTTCAAGGCTTCCAGCGCGACGAAAAAAAATCTCCGGTCGCTGCGGTGCGATGCCGCCGATCGTCCCCATCGTCTCGCCGGCAAGTTGCCGCGGCGGGTCGGTTTTTTTTTCAATAAAAGTGTTGACATCGCAAAAACACTTGATTTAGCTTTCACTTGTGTTCCACGCGAATCGAGCCGAGTGATCAAGACGTCCTCCACAATCCAAGCAAACGCCATCGATTGTTTGCCGGCAATTGAGAAGTCTTCTTCCCCCGCGAAAACCGTTTCGGAATCGAAGCGATCGGCTCGTCTTCTTCACGGCACCCGGCTCCGCAAGGCGTCGGGTGTCTTTTTTTCCGCCGGCATGCCGGCGGTCTTGCCGGGAGCCCTTCCCGGCCATTGTTCCACCTGGGCACTTTGATACTACCTACCGTTCCAAAGCCAACTGACGAGGAGTTGACCATGGCTACCAAGAAAGCTGCAAAGAAACCGGCCGCTAAGAAAGCCGCCAAGAAAGTCGTGAAGAAAGCCGCCGCCAAAAAGCCGGCCGCCAAGAAAGTGGTGAAGAAAGCCGCCGCCAAAAAGCCAGCCGCCAAGAAAGCCGCCAAGAAAGTGGTGAAGAAGGCCGCCGCCAAGAAGCCGGCCGCCAAGAAAGCCGCCAAAAAGGTTGTGAAGAAAGTCGCCAAGAAAGCCGCCAAGAAAGTGGTGAAGAAGGCCGCCGCCAAGAAGCCGGCCGCCAAGAAAGCCGCCGCCAAAAAGCCGGCCGCCAAGAAAGCCGCCAAAAAACCGGCTGCTAAAAAAAAAGTAGTTAAGAAGAAAGCCGCCGCCCCGGCCGCTCCGGCTGCCCCGGCTGCTCCGGCGATCTGATCCAGCTGCACCGATTACCGTAACATCACCCCCTCTTGATTCCGCCCAGGGTCAAGAGGGGGCTTTTATTTGGGCGATCCGGATTCAATCGGCGCCGGCTGCGGTGTTTTCGGCGCCGCCTTCGAGTTCCAGCCAGTCACGTTCCCGTATGCCCAAGGCGCGGTCGATCCAGGCCGGCAGGAACGCCGAGGGCGACGCGCTTTCGCTGTTCCAGAGGGCCACGATGCCGACGTCCTGCTCCGGCAGGAAGGCGATGAAGGCACGGTAGCCGCGCACGGCGCCGCCATGGAACACGAGCTTTTGGCCGCGGTAGGTGAACACCCGCCACCCCAAGGCATAGGCCGCGCGGCTCAACCGCTCGGCGCGCCAGCCCGATGACCTCAATTCCCCGGGCGTATTGACCTGCGGCGTGTGGATTTTCTCCAGCAGGGATGGCGACAGCACGTCCGGATGATGGCCCAGCTGCGCGTTGGTCCATTGCGCCATGTCCTGGATGCTGGCGTTGACGCCGGCCGCCGGCGGCACATGGTAGTAGTTTTCGTTCGGCACCGTCGAGGTCCAGCCTTTGCCGGTGGCGACGTGCGGTTTGGCCCAGCTGGCGTTGGCCATCAACGCGTCGCGGCCGTAGGTGGCGTGGCGCATGCCCAGCGGCACGAAGATCTTCTTCTCGACCTGGTGGCTGTAGAAATCGCCGGTGACCGCGAACACCATGTCGCCGATCAGGCTGTAGGCGATGTTCTGGTAACCGTAGCAGTCGCCGGGCGTGCAGGCCATCGGCGCGTTGGACAGGCGTTCGGCCAGCAACGGATACGGCACGCTGCTTTCCAGGTCGCGGTCGTAGGTGTTCTTGGCCAAGCCGACCTGGTGGCTCAGGATGTCGCTGACGGTCAGCCGCTGCGACGCGGCG
This sequence comes from Arenimonas maotaiensis, assembly GCF_014638745.1. Classification (GTDB taxonomy): domain Bacteria; phylum Pseudomonadota; class Gammaproteobacteria; order Xanthomonadales; family Xanthomonadaceae; genus Arenimonas; species Arenimonas maotaiensis. Next base: position 629,740 of record NZ_BMFO01000001.1, on the reverse strand, counting down.
AAATCGCGCAGCTTGAACGCCGGCAGCTGCTTCGAGACCGGCGTGTCCCAGCCGAGCGCCTGCTCTTCGACCAGGATGCCGGTCAAGGTCGCGGCGAAGGCTTTCGACAGCGAGGCCACGCGGAACACGGTGTCGGCGCCGATCGGCTGCGGGTTGCGGACGTCGGTCACGCCGTAGCCGCGCGCCGACAGGATGCGGCCGTCCTGCACCAAGGCCATGGCCATGCCGGGAATCCGGCGCCGCGCCACGAAGGTTTCGGCCAACGCTTCCATTTCCTTCGCATCCGAAGACAGGTCGCGTACCGGCGCACGCGCGCTGCGCGCGCTTGCCGGAGTCGCCGCCGCCAGCGGCGGTTCATTGCCGGTGGCGACCGGTTTCAGGCTCTGGCTGCGCGCCGACGGCAATCCGGTGGCGCACAGCAGGACGGCGCAGGCGGCGAATACGGCGGGCAGGCGGCGGCGTTCGGTCATCGGAGGTGCCGGATGGAGGGCTGTCGGTAGTGTAGCCCGAGCGCGCCGGCCCCTCAATGAATGGCGGATAAAGCCGGCACCGCCGCGGTACAATAGCGCCATGCCGAACGCCACCTCCCTCGCCGAACAGCTGCTGATCGCCATGCCCGGGCTGCAGGACGATTATTTCGCGCGCTCGGTGTGCCTGGTCTGTCAACACGACGAGCAAGGCGCCATGGGCCTGGTGCTCAACCAGGATTCCGAGTTCGACCTCGGCAGCCTGTTCGACCAACTGCAGATGCCCTGCCGCGATCCGGCCGTGCGCGCCCGCGCCGTGCTGTCCGGCGGTCCGGTCAGCCCCGAACGCGGCTTCGTGCTGCACACCGACGGCGGCCGCTGGGACTCCAGCCTGCATCTGGGCAACGGCCTGACCGTGTCGACCTCGCGCGACGTATTGCAGGCCGTGGCCGCCGGACACGGCCCCACGCGTTTCCTGGTGCTGCTGGGTTACTCGGGCTGGTCGCCCGGCCAGCTGGAGCAGGAGCTGGCCGACAACGCCTGGTTGAATGCGCCGGCCTCGGACGCCATCCTGTTCGATGCGCCGATCGACCGGCGTTGGCAGGCGGCGGCCGGGCAATTGGGCATCGATTTGGCACGCCTGTCCAGCCAGACGGGGCACGCCTGATGGCTTGGCAGCAGGCCGGCGTGCTGACCGTGCTGGCGTTCGATGTCGGCGCCCGCCGTACTGGCGTCGCGGTCGGCAACAGCCTGTCCGGCACCGCGCGCCCGGTCGGCATTCTCGACGTCCACGAGGCCGGCCCGGATTGGCCGGCCTTGGACGCCTGGATGCGCGATTGGATGCCCGACGGTCTGGTGGTCGGCAATCCGCTGACCCAGGACGGCGACAACCAGCCCGCGCGCGACAAAGCCATCCGTTTCGCGCGCGCCCTGCAGCAGCGCTACGGCAAGCCGATCAGTTTCATGGACGAGCGCAACAGCTCGATCGAGGCCGCGCAACGCTTCGCCGAAAGCCGCGCGCGCGGCGAGGCCAAACGCCACCAAGCCGACCAACTCGACGCCTGGGCGGCCGTCATCATCCTGGAACGTTGGTTCCAGCAACCGCACAACCGTACCGAACTGGACGCCATCGCATGAATCCGCGCCACCTGATTTCCCTTGCCGATTTCGATGTCGCCGCTTTGCGCGGCCTGCTCGACCGCGCCGACGCCCTTCGGCCGGACGCCCTGGCCGGCACCGGTATGCGCGACAGCCTGCGCGGCCGCACCGTCTGCACCCTGTTCTTCGAACCGTCCACCCGCACCCGCGCTTCGTTCCAGCTGGCCGCCACGCGCCTGGGCGCCGACGTGCTGGCGTTCGACGCCGCCACCTCCAGCGGCAAGAAGGGCGAGACCGCGGTCGACACCCTGCGCAACCTGGAGGCGATGGGCGTCGACTGCTTCATCGTGCGCACCGCGGTCGACGGCGGCCTGCACGAATTGGCCGCCGCCGCCAAGCCGGAAACGCGGCTGATCAACGCCGGCGACGGCCGCAGCAACCACCCGACCCAGGGTCTGCTCGACATGTTGACCATCCGCCAGCGCAAAGGCGCCGACTTCGGCCGCCTGAGCGTGGCGCTGTGCGGCGACATCCGGCACTCGCGCGTCGCCCGTTCCGACCTGCAGGCCCTGAAGGCCTTGGGCTGCACCGACATCCGCGTGTGCGGCCCGGATGCGCTGATGCCGGACGACGCGACGCTCGACGGCTGCCGCCGTTTCGTGCGCTTCGACGAGGCGTTGGCCGGCGCCGACGTGGTGATGATGCTGCGCCTGCAGCGTGAACGCATGGAACAGGGCCTGGTCGCATCGCTGGAGGAATACTTCGCCGACTACGGACTGGACGGCCGCCGCCTGGCCTTGGCCAAGCCGGATGCTATGGTCATGCATCCGGGGCCGATGAACCGCGGCGTGGAGATCGCCGACGCCGTCGCCGACGGCCCGCAGTCGGCCATTCTGGCCCAGGTCGCCAACGGCGTGGCGGTGCGCATGGCCGCGTTGCAGGCGGTGTTCGCCGAATGATCGCCTTCCGCAATTTCGCGCTGCGCCGCGGCGAGCGCCTGCTGCTGTCCGACATCGACCTGACCCTGCATTCCGGCACCCGCGTCGGCGTGGTCGGGCGTAACGGCTGCGGTAAATCCAGCCTGTTCGCCGCCATTTTGGGCGAAGTCGAGGCCGACCGCGGCGACATCGACATGCCGACCCGGCTACGCATCGCCAGCGTCGCGCAGGAAACGCCGTCGTTGCCGGATTCGGCCCTGGATTTCGTGCTCAGCGGCGACCAAGACGTGTTCGACGTGATCCGCGCTGAAGCCGCGGCGATGGACGCCGAGGACTACGACGCGGTCGCCGACGCGCACCAGAAGCTCGACGAGCTCGGCGGCTACGACGCCCCGGCGCGCGCCGGCAAGCTGCTACACGGACTCGGCTTCTCGGCCGAAAGCCATCTGCGTCCGGTCTCGGATTTCTCCGGCGGCTGGCGCGTGCGCCTGAACCTGGCGCGGGCGTTGATGAAGCCGTCGGACCTGCTGCTGCTCGACGAACCGACCAACCACCTCGACCTCGACGCCGTGCTCTGGCTGGAACAGTGGTTGCTGCGTTATCCGGGCACCATCCTGCTGATCTCGCACGACCGCGAGTTCCTCGACGGCGTCTGCACCCATACGCTGCATCTGAACGACGGCCGCGCCAAGCTGTACACCGGCGACTACACCAGTTTCGAGCGCCAGCGCGCCGAGCACCTGCGCCTGCAGCAGATCAGCTTCGAGAAGGAGCAGGCCGAGCGCGAGCACCTGCAGAAGTTCATCGACCGCTTCAAGGCCAAAGCCAGCAAGGCCAAACAGGCGCAGTCGCGCATGAAGCGCCTGGCCAAGCTGGCCGGCACCGAGGCGGTGCGCGCCGAACGCGCGATGCACATCCAGTTCGGCCAGCCGGCCAAATTGCCGCATTCGCTGATCCGCCTGAACGGCGCCGATTGCGGCTACGGCGCCGGCGCGCGCATCCTGGAGCAGGTCGGCTTCGGGCTTGAGGCCGGCGACCGGGTCGGTCTGCTCGGTCCGAACGGCGCCGGCAAATCGACCTTGGTGAAGACCCTGGTCGGCGAATTGCCGTTGATCGACGGCGAGCGCGTGGCGCATCCGGACCTGCGCATCGGCTATTTCGCCCAACACACGGTGGAAAGCCTGACCGAAGGCCAGAGCCCGATGTGGCATCTGAAGGAAATCGCGCCGGACGCCGGCGAGCAGGCCCTGCGCAACTTCCTCGGCCAGTGGTATTTCGTCGGCGACCGCGCGTTCGAGTCGGTCGACGGCTTCTCCGGCGGCGAGCGCGCGCGTCTGGCCTTGGCGCTGATCGCCTACCGCCAGCCGAACGTGCTGCTGCTCGACGAACCGACCAACCACCTCGACATCGACATGCGCGAGGCCTTGGCCGAGGCGCTCAGCGATTTCGACGGCGCCATCGTGCTGGTCTCGCACGACCGCCACCTGATCGGCTTGGTCAGCGAGACCTTCTGGCGCGTGGCCGACGGCCATGTCGAGCCGTTCAACGGCGATTTGGACGAATACGCCGTCTGGCTGAAGGCGCGCAGCACCAAACTCGACCAGGCCGCCAGCAAGGCGCGCAGCGAGGCCAAGGTCGAAGCGGCCAAGCCCAAGGCCGCGCCGAAATCGCAGGCCGAACTCGGCAAGCTGCAGAAGCAGGTCGAGAAGCTGGAAAAACGCATGGCCGAGCTGGATTCGCAGCTCGCGCACATCCAGGAGGAAATGGCGCGGCCGGAGCTGTACCAGTCCGACGGCGGCGCGGTGCTGCTGCAGCTGGGCGAACAGCAGCGCAAGCTGGAGGCCGAGCGCGCCGGCGCCGAAGCCGATTGGCTGGCGGCCTACGAAGCCCTTGAACAGGGCTGATCAGGTCCTATATTCCCGTCACCCGTTTTCGCCTGGAGCACCGAACCCATGCCCATCTACGATTTCGCCTGTTCCGCCTGCGGCCACCGTTTCGAGCGCCTGCAGAAACTGTCCGACGCCGACCCGAGCGTCTGTCCGGCCTGCGGCAAAGAAGCCGTTTCCCGCCAGGTGACCGCGCCCGGGTTCCGTTTGGCCGGCGCCGGCTGGTACGAGACCGACTTCAAGAAGAACGGCGACAAAAAGAAGAACCTGGCCGAAAGCGCCAGCCCGCCGCCGTCGTCTGGCACGTCTTCCGACTGAAAAAAATCCCGGCCGAGGCCGGGATTTTTCATGGCTGGGCAGATTGGCTCAGCGTACGCCGAAACGCGCCCGGCAACCGTTGTCGACCCACAGGCCGCGGTTGTAATCGTAGCCCCAATCCCGGCCTTCGTCGCAACGCGCGTTCGACAGCCGCTCGATCAAGCGCGGCCGGCCGCGGTTGCGGTCCCAGGCGCAGGTGGTGTAGCGGTCATTGGTGCTGGCGCAGGTGACGCTATAACCCCAGTTGTCGCCTTGGTTGCCGCCCCAATCGCCGTCACGCATGCTGAATTCGGCCCGACAGCCGCGGCTGACCCAGACCGCCAGCACGTTCTGGCCCCAGCTGTAGCCTTCGGTGCAGCGTGCGTTAGACAGCTGGCGCACCAGGTGCGCGGTGCCGCGGTAGGGCTTGCGGCATTGGTGCTGGCGGCTACCGTCGCTTTCGCAGCGGAAGGTGCGTTCGTCCCATTGGCCGCCGCCCCAGCCGTTACCGGAATCGATGAAACGGCCGCGGCAACCGTCATCGACCCAGACATAGCCTTGGCGCGAGCCCCAGTTGCGGCCTTCGATGCAGCGGGTGTTCGAGATGTTCTGCTGCAGGCGCGCACGGCCGCGGAACGGCGTGCGGCATTCGCGGTAACGGCGGTCGTTGCTGGAGCAGATGATGCTGGTCGGTTTCCAGCTCCCGGCCGGCGGACGCCAGCCGCCGCTACCGCTGCCGCGCAACGAACCGGCGATGTCGGATTTGATGCGGCTGAAGGTCCAACGCGAATACTTGACCTGGTCGAGGTAGAAATCGAGCTGGTCATCAGGCAGTTCACGGCCGCCGGACTGGTCGCGGTATTCGTTCTCAATCACGCGGATCTGGTCGGAAACCGGCAGTGAGCCGATGTCTTCCGGCGCATAGGCGCGGGTGCTGGGCGGGACTCTGGTCTGGGCCGCGGCGGAGACGGACACCGTGGCCAACAGGACGGCGAATACGATACGCAACATGACGGCACTCCTTCGCGTGGGTGGCGAGGCCACTATACTTCCGTTTCGATGAACCGTACAGGAACCCGCCGCCGGGCGGTTTGGGCCGGCAATGACGGCCCGGTGGCGTGGAATTGCCGGCATTTTCGGCAAAAAATCGCGCAAAGCCCGGCCCGAGGCCTTAAAATACACGGTTCAAGCCTTTCCAGAGCCCAGCCATACCATGCGTAGCCATTTCTGCGGTCAACTCAACGAATCCTTCATCGGCCAGCGCGTCACCTTGTGCGGCTGGGCGGACGTGTCCCGAAACCTGGGCGGCGTCTGCTTCATCGACCTGCGCGATCACGAAGGCATCGTGCAGGTGGTGGCCGAGCCGGACAATCCGGCCTATGCCGTGGCCGCCGACGTGGGATACGAGTACTGCCTGAAGGTGACCGGTACCGTGCGCGCCCGCCATAGCGTCAACAGCAAGATCGCCACCGGCGCGGTCGAGGTCGTCGCCGAATCGATCGAGATCCTGAACACCGCCGCCACGCTGCCGTTCTACAACCACGAGAACCCGGGCGAGGACATCCGCCTGCGTTACCGCTATCTCGACCTGCGCCGGCCGGAGATGCAGCGCACCATGCGCACGCGCACCGCGCTGGTGCAGGCCCTGCGCCGCCATCTGGACGCCGCCGGCTTCCAGGATATCGAAACGCCGATCCTGACCAAGGCTACGCCGGAAGGCGCGCGCGACTACCTGGTGCCCAGCCGCGTGCATCCGGGCGAGTTCTTCGCCCTGCCGCAGTCGCCGCAGCTGTTCAAGCAGCTGCTGATGATGGCCGGCATGGACCGCTACTACCAGATCGCGCGCTGTTTCCGCGACGAAGACCTGCGCGCCGACCGCCAGCCGGAGTTCACCCAGCTCGACATGGAGTTCGCCTTCGTCACCGAGCAGGACATCCAGGATTTCGTCGAGGGCATGATCCGCGGCATCTTCCGCGAGGTGCAGGGCGTCGAACTGGCCGACCCGTTCCCGCGCATGACCTATGCCGAAGCCATGCGCCGCTACGGCTCCGACAAGCCCGACCTGCGCATCGCGCTCGAGTTGGTGGATGTGGCCGAGCTGGTCAAGCACTCCGAATTCAAGGTGTTCACCGACTGGGCCGGCCATGCCGACGGCCGCGTGGCCGCCCTGCGCGTGCCGGGCGGCGCGTCGCTGAGCCGCAAGCAGATCGACGACTTGGCCGCGCACTGCGCCAAATACGGCGCCAAGGGCTTGGCTTGGATGAAGGTCGAGGACCTGACCAAGGGCCGCGACGGCATCGCCTCGCCGATCGCCAAATTCCTGGACGACGCCACCCTGCAGGCGGTGCTGGCCGCCGCCGGCGCCAAAGAGGGCGACATCCTGTTCTTCGGTGCCGGCCCGTACAAGACCGTGTGCGACTTCATGGGCGCGTTGCGCCTGAAGGTCGCCAAGGACCTGGATCTGGTCGCCGAGGGCTGGGCGCCGCTGTGGGTCACCGACTTCCCGATGTTCGAGTGGGACGAGGAGGCGCAGCGCTACGTGGCTTTGCACCATCCGTTCACCGCTCCGAAAGTGGATGACGTCGACGATCTGGTCGCCAACGCCCGCACCGCGGTCAGCCGCGGCTACGACATGGTGCTGAACGGCAACGAGATCGGCGGCGGCTCGGTGCGCATCCACCGCACCGCCATGCAGAGCACGGTGTTCGACCTGCTCGGCATCTCCAAGGACGAGGCCCAGGCCAAGTTCGGCTTCCTGCTCGAAGCCCTGCAATACGGCGCACCGCCGCACGGCGGCATCGCCTTCGGCATCGACCGCATCGCCGCGCTGATGGCCGGCACCGAGTCGATCCGCGACGTCATCGCGTTCCCGAAGACCGCTTCGGCGCAATGCCTGCTGACCAGCGCGCCATCGCCGATTCCGGACGTGCAGTTGGCCGAACTGCACGTGAAAGTGCGCGAACCGGAATAAGCCCCATGGCGCCGCGCGTGCTGCTGGTGCATGGCCTGTGGATGCATGCGCCGGCGCTGGCATACTGGGCGCGCGGCCTGCGCCGGGCCGGATTCCGGCCGGTGCTGTTCTCCTATCGTTCGCTGCTGCAGGCGCCGGAAACCGCCATGGCGCGCCTGCGTGCCGTGGCGCTGGCCGTGCCGGACACGCACATCCTCGCCCATAGCCTGGGTGGCTTGGTGTCGGTCAAGGCCTTGGCCGGAACCGGCTTCCGCGGCCGCATCGTCTGCGTCGGTTCGCCGCTGGCCGGCAGCCGCGCCGCGCGCGTGCTGGCCTCGCGCCATCTGGGTCGTCTGGCCGGGCGCAGCCTGCCGTTGCTGTGCGAAGGCCTGCCGGCGGTGCCGGCGGGCTTGGACGTCTCGGCCATCGCCGGCACCATGGCACGCGGCTTGGGCCGGCTGTTGTTGCGTTTCGACGAGCCCGGCGACGGCACCGTGGCCGTCTCCGAAACGCGCATCCCGGGCTTGTCACGGCACGTCACGGTGGCCGCCAGCCACAGCGGCCAGCTGTTCTCGCCGGCCACGGTCGAGGCGGCCGTCGCGCTGTTGGCCGGCGCTCCCCAGGGGTGCGGGAAAGGCCTATAATTACGCCATTCGCACTATAACAACGGGTATTCCCATGGGCCGATTGATGGCAATCGCCGGACGCAAAAGCGCACAAGACGCGCGTCGCGGCAAGATCTTCACCAAACTCATCCGCGAAATCTCGGTGGCCGCGCGCCAAGGCGGTGGCGACCCGGGCGCCAACCCGCGCCTGCGCCTGGCGATGGACAAGGCGCTGGACGCCAACATGGCCAAGGACGTCATCGAACGCGCGGTCAAGAAGGCCACCGGCGAGCTGGAAGGCGTCAGCTACGAGGAGATCCGTTACGAAGGCTATGCGCCCGGCGGCGTCGCGGTCATCGTCGACTGCCTGACCGACAACAAGGTCCGCACCGTGTCCGACGTCCGGCACGCCTTCAGCAAGCACGGCGGCAATCTCGGCACCGACGGTTCGGTCGCCTATCTGTTCAAGAAGTGCGGCGTCATCAGCCTGCCGGCCGGCAGCGACGAGGACAAGGTCACCGAGGCGGCCATCGAAGCCGGCGCCGACGACGTGGTGGTGTATCCCGAAGACGGCGCCATCGACGTGATCACCGCACCGGACGCGTTCCAGGCCGTGCGCGACGCGCTGGCCGCCACCGGTCTGGTGCCGGAATCGGCCTCGGTCACGCTGCGCGCCGACAACGACGTCAAGGTCGGCGGCGAGGTCGCCGAGCAGGTGATCAAGCTGCTCGACATGCTGGAAGACCTCGACGACGTGCAGAACGTGTATTCGAACGCCGAACTCGAATCCTGATCCGTGGCTGTCCGCATCCTCGGCATCGACCCGGGTTCCCAACGCACCGGGGTGGGCATCATCGACGTCGACGGCGGCGGCCGCATCAGCCATGTGCACCATCAGCCGATCAAGCTGCTGGTGGCCGAGGATTTCGCGCGGCGCCTGAAGCTGCTGCTGGACGAGCTGGACGCGCTGATCGTCCGCTTCGCGCCGCAGGAAGTGGCGATCGAGAAGGTGTTCATGGCGCGCAACCCCGATTCCGCCTTGAAGCTCGGCCAGGCGCGCGGCGCCGCGATGTGCGCGGCCGTGTTGCGCGACCTGCCGATCCATGAGTACGCCGCCAAGGAGATCAAGCTGGCGGTGGTGGGCAAGGGCGGCGCCGACAAGGAACAGGTGCAGTACATGATGGGCTTGATGCTGAACATCCCCGGCAAGATCCAGGCCGACGCCGCCGACGCCCTGGCGGTCGCCGTCACCCACGCGCATGTGCGCGCCACCGCCAACCGCATCGGCGTGTCCGCACGCCAAGTCTGGAGCCGGAAATGATCGGACGCCTCCGCGGCACCCTCGCCAGCAAACACGCGCCCTGGATCCTGCTTGACGTCGGCGGCGTCGGCTACGAGCTGGAGGTGCCGATGTCGACCTATTACGACCTGCCGGCCGTCGGCGAGCCGTTGACCCTGTGCGTGCACCATGCGGTGCGCGAGGACGCGGTCAATCTGTACGGCTTCGCCACCGAGGCCGAGCGCCGGCTGTTCCGCGACGTGCAGAAGGTGTCCGGCATTGGCGCCAAGATCGCGTTGGCGGTGCTGTCCGGATCGAGCGTGGCCGAATTCGGGCGCATGCTGCAGGCCGGCGACGTGAGCGCGTTGGTCAAGATCCCCGGCATCGGCAAGAAGACCGCCGAGCGCATGATCGTCGAGCTGCGCGAGCGCAGCGCCGGCATGGCGTCGGCCGTGCCCGGCGTTCCGGCCGGGCAGCCGGCGGACGCGCTGTCCGAAGCCGGCATCGCGTTGCAGCAGCTGGGCTACAAGCCGGCCGAGATCGCCCGCATGGTGAAGGACGCCAAACCCGGCGACAGCGCGGAGGACATCATCCGCGCCGCCCTGAAATCGGCACTACGGAGCTGACATGAGCGCAAGCAGCCATTCCCCCTCGCAGGCCTCGCGCGCCGCCCTGGTGCTCGGCGCCATCGGCGTGGTGTTCGGCGACATCGGCACCAGTCCGCTGTATACGCTGAAAGAGGCCTTCGGCGGCCACTACGGCCTGACGCCGAGCCACGACAACGTGCTCGGCATCCTGTCGCTGGTGTTCTGGGCGATGGTGCTGGTGGTCACGCTGAAGTACGTGACCGTCATCATGCGCGCCGACAATCGCGGCGAAGGCGGCATCCTGTCGCTGATGACGGTGGTGCACCGGGCGCTGCCGATCGCCTCGCCGCTGAGCTACAGCATCGGCATCCTCGGCATCCTCGGCACCGCCTTCTTCTTCGGCGACGCGGTGATCACGCCGGCCATGTCGGTGCTATCGGCGGTGGAGGGCATGGAGCTGGTGGCGCCGGCGCTGCATCCGTACGTGCTGCCGGTGGCGCTGGCGGTGCTGGTGGCGCTGTTCGCCTCGCAGCGCTTCGGCACCGAGAAGGTCGGCAAGGTGTTCGGGCCGGTGATGTCGGTCTGGTTCGTCTGCATCGCGCTGCTGGGTGTGGCGCAGATCGTGAAGAACCCGTCGGTGCTGCTGGCGCTGAACCCGGCCTACGGCGTCTCGTTCTTCCTCGACAACGGCAGTGCCGCCTGGCTGGTGCTGGGCGCGGTGGTGCTGTGCGTCACCGGCGGCGAGGCCCTGTACGCCGACATGGGCCATTTCGGCCGGTTTCCCATCCGCAAGGCCTGGCTGTATTTCGTGTTGCCGGCGCTGGTGCTGAACTACTTCGGCCAAGGCGCGCTGGTGCTGGCCGATCCGGCCGCGGTGCGCAATCCGTTCTACAACCTGGTGCCGTCGGCGCTGCTGATCCCGATGATCGTGCTGGCCACCATGGCCACGGTCATCGCCTCGCAGGCGGTGATTTCCGGGGCGTTCTCGCTCAGTCGCGAGGCCGTGCAGCTCGGCTATCTGCCGCGCATGAAGATCGTGCACACGTCGGCGCACACCAAGGGCCAGATCTACGTGCCCTGGGTCAACAACATCCTGTTCATCACCGTGATCGGGCTGGTGATCGGCTTCGGCAGTTCCTCGGCGATGGCGGTCGCCTACGGCGTGTCGGTCACCGGCAGCATGCTGATCGACACCGTGCTGTTGATCATCCTGGCCTCGCAGGGCTGGCGCGTGCGCCCGGCCGTGATCTGGGCGTTCGGCGTCGCCTACCTGATCATCGACAGCGCGCTGTTCTCGGCCAACGCCATCAAGTTCCTGCACGGCGCCTGGGTGCCGGTGCTGCTGGGCCTGGTGGTGTTCACCATCATGCGCACCTGGCGCCACGGCCGCGACCTGGTGCGCGAGCAGGTCAACCGCGAGAGCCTGCGCATCGAGCATTTCGTCAAGAGCGTGCAGGTCGATCCGCCGACCCGGGTGCAGGGCACGGCCATCTTCATGACCCCGTCCAACGACTACCTGCCGCCCTCGATGCTGCATAACCTGAAGCACAACAAGGTGCTGCACGAGCGCAATATCCTGCTCAGCGTCGAGACCTCCGGCGTGCCGCGCGCCGACCAGGACGAGCGCTATGCGCTCAGCGATTTGGGCATCGGCTTCCTGCGCCTGACCCTGCGCTTCGGCTACATGGAGGATCCGGACGTGCCCAAGGCGCTGCGCCTGCTGAAACAGGCCAAGGTGCCGGGCCTCGACCTCGATCCGATGGACACCACCTACTTCGCCAGCCGCGAGGCCTTGATCGCCAAAGCCGACCAGGGCATGGCGATGTGGCGCGACAAGCTGTTCCTGTTCATGTCGCGCAACGCCACGCCGGCCACCGAGTTCTTCGGCATCCCCGGCGAGCGCTTGGTCGAGCTCGGCACGAAAGTGGTAATTTAAGGGCTGTCATGAACGGAAGCGAACGCCATGGATGAGACGCGCGTGGTCGGCGCCGCCGCCAACCGGGAGGATGAACTGGTCGAGGCCAGCATCCGCCCGAAGAGCCTGGACGAATACCTCGGCCAGCCGGCGGTGCGCGAGCAGATGAAGATCTACATCGAGGCCGCGCGCCGCCGCAGCGAGGCGCTCGACCATGTGCTCATCTTCGGGCCGCCCGGCCTGGGCAAGACCACGCTCAGCCACGTCATCGCCAACGAGATGGGCGTGTCGGTGCGGCAGACCTCCGGTCCGGTGATCGAGCGCGCCGGCGACCTGGCGGCGATCCTGACCAACCTGCAGCCGCACGACGTGCTGTTCATCGACGAGATCCACCGGCTGTCGCCGGTGATCGAGGAAGTGCTGTATCCGGCGATGGAGGACTTCCAGATCGACATCATGATCGGCGAAGGTCCGGCCGCGCGCTCGATCAAGCTCGACCTGCCGCCGTTCACCCTGATCGGCGCCACCACCCGCGCCGGCCTGCTGACCGGTCCGCTGCGCGACCGCTTCGGCATCGTGCAGCGCCTGGAGTTCTATTCGACCGAGGAGCTGGCGCGCATCGTGCGCCGCTCGGCCGGCATCCTCGGCATCGACTGCGACGCCGACGGCGCGGTCGAGATCGCGCGCCGTTCGCGCGGCACGCCGCGCATCGCCAACCGGCTGCTGCGGCGCGTGCGCGACTTCGCCCAGGTCAAGGGCGACGGCCGCATCGACGCCGACATGGCGGTCTCGGCGATGGCGATGCTGAAGGTCGACCCGGAAGGCTTCGACGACAGCGACCGGCGCCTGCTGCGGATGATCATGGACAATTTCGACGGCGGCCCGGTCGGCGTCGAGTCCTTGGCGGCGGCGCTCAGCGAAGAGCGCGGCACGCTCGAGGACGTGGTCGAGCCCTATCTCATCCAGCAGGGTTTCATCGTGCGCACCGCACGCGGACGCATGGCCACCGCCAAGGCCTATCGCCACTTCGGCCTGGCCATGCCCGGCGGCAAAGGCGATCCGGACCTGTTCGCATGAGCGCGTTCGAGTGGCCGGTGCGGGTGTACTGGGAGGACACCGACGCCGGCGGCGTGGTCTACCACGCGCGCTACCTGCATTTCCTGGAGCGCGCCCGCACCGAGTGGCTGCGCGGCTGCGGCTACGAACAGGGACATCTGAGCGCGAGCGACGACACGCTGTTCGCTGTACGGAACATGAATATCGACTTCCTGCGTCCCGCGAAGCTGGATGACAGCCTGACGGTTCGCATTACACTTTCGGAATGCCGGCGCGCCAGTTTCACGGTGCGGCATGCGTTGCTGCGCGGCGACGAGCTGCTGCTCACGGCCAGTGCGCAGATCGCCTGCCTGTCGGCGTCCCGCTTCAAGCCCCGCGCCATACCCGAGGCCCTGCTGGGCCTCATCCAGAACGGAGTCACCGCATGAGCCACGTGCTGCCCATCCTCGCCGCCGCCACCGCACAGCCCGCCGTCGCCGAAAGCGCGTCAGGCGGACTGAACTACCTGCAGCTGATCCTGCACGCCAGCCTGCCGGTGCAGGTGGTGATGCTGCTGCTGGTGGCCGCCTCGGCGCTGAGCTGGTTCATCATCTTCGGCAAGTCCAAGGCCTTCCGCGCCGCGCACCTGGAGGCCAACCGTTTCGAGGAGCGCTTCTGGTCCGGCGCCGAACTGAATCAGCTGTACCGCGACGCCACCGACCAGTCGCGCGAGGTGTCCGGGCTGGAGGCCATCTTCGAGGCCGGCTACCGCGAGTTCCTGCGCCTGCGCCTGCAGCAGGCCGCGGTCGACGCCCGCACCCAGGTCGAGGGCGCACAGCGCGCCATGCGCGCCACGCTGGCGCGCGAGGTCGACGCGCTCGAGCACAATCTCGAATTGCTGGCCAACGTCGGTTCGACCGCGCCCTACGTCGGCCTGGTCGGTACCGTGTTCGGCATCATGGTCTCGTTCCACGGCCTGGCCAACAACAAACAGGCCACCATCGCCTCGGTCGCGCCGGGCATCTCCGAGGCGCTGATCGCCACCGCCATGGGCCTGTTCGCGGCGATTCCGGCGGTCTGGGCCTACAACCGCTACGCTTCGCGTTCCGAGCGCATCTCGGTGCGCTACGAAAGCTTCGCCGAGGAGTTCTCCTCGATTCTGCAGCGCCAGACCAACCCCGACCGGCACTGAGGCCTTCCGATGAGCGCCGCCAGCTTCAACCGCCGCCACCGCAAGCGCAAGCTGAAGTCCGAGATCAACGTCGTGCCGTACATCGACGTGATGCTGGTGCTGCTGATCATCTTCATGGTGACCGCGCCGCTGCTGAACCTGGGCGTCGACATCGACTTGCCGAAATCCAGCGCCAAGGCCATCGCGCAGAAGAAGGAGCCGATTGTGGTGGTGGTCGATGCCGACGGCGGCTACAGCCTGAAGATGCAGGACATGCCGCAACAGCGGGTCGACGCCGCGGTGCTGGCGGCCAAGGTCTCGGCGTTCGTGAAGACCAATCCGGAGGTGGCCGTGTTCGTCGCCGGCGACCGCAGCGCCGATTACGACACCGTCTACCAGGCCATGGTGCTGCTGCAGCAGGCCGGCGTCGAGCGCGTGGGCCTGATGAGCAATTCGGCCGACTGAGCGATGGCGAAGGCACCGCGGTTAAATTGGCAGGCGTTGCTGTTCACCGTCGCGCTGCATGCCGGTTTCATCGGTCTGGTCTGGCTGGCATCGGTCTGGGTGTTGCCCTCGAACGAGCAGGCCGCGTCCGGCGAGCCGGTGCAGGCCAGCCTGAGCTTCAGTGCCGAGGACCTGGCGCGCGTCCGCAAGGCCGTCGCCGAGGCCGCGGCCGAACGTCCGCAGCCGAAACCCGAACCGCGCCCGCAGACCAGCCTGGAGCCCCTGCAGGAGACCGCCCAGGATTGGGTCGACCAGCCGGACGATACCGTGCAGGAGCAGGTCGAGCGCAACGCCGCGCTGTCGAGCGAGGCCCTGCGCGAACAGGAACGCAAGCGCAAGCAGGGCCAGGTCGAGCTCACCGAAGACGTCAAGAAGGCCGAGGCCGAGGAAAACCGCCAACGCCTGATCCGTCAGCAGCTGGCGCAGGTGCAGAAGGAACGCGCCCGCTTGCAGGCCGAGATCGAGGCCAAGAAGCTCGACGCCCTGGCCGGCGCCAAGACGCCCGCGCCGGTCGCCAAGCCGGCGCCCGCCGGGCAGGCAGGCACCTCGGCGACCGGCACCGCCAAATACCTGGCCGCGATCAACGCCACCGCGCGCGCGAACTGGAATACGGTGCAGATTCCGCAGCAGACCCGCTGCCAGGTCGAATTCACCCAGATCCGCGGCGGCGAAGTGATCGATGTCGCGTTCCTGGCCTGCCCGCTGGACGCGCAGGGCCGCGAGTCGATCGAGCGCGCGCTGTACAAGTCGCCGATGCCGTACGCTGGCTTCGAGGCGGTGTTTCAGCGTAAAGTAACGCTGACGTTCTGTTATCCCGATGAGGTGTGCCGATGAAAAAATTCCTGCTGGGTTGCCTTCTGGGGCTGGCGCAGCCGCTGTCGGCCGGCGCGCAGTCGCTCGACGCCGGCGTGGTGGTCGGCAACGAGGCCGCACTCTCGATCGCCATCGTGCCGATGCCCTACCAGGGCGGCAAGACGCAGCCGGAGCATGACGTCGCCAAGATCGTCCGCGACGACCTGAACCGTTCCGGCCAGTTCCGTTCGCTGGAGGAGGCGCGCGTCATCGAGCGCCCGGTGCGCGGCGCCGACGTGCGCTTCGCCGAGTGGAAGAAGCTCAAGCAGGATTTCCTTGTGGTCGGCCGCGTGCTCGACGGCGCCGACGGTAACTACAGCATCCAGTACGAACTGATTGACGTCGCCAAGCAGCAGTCGCTGCTGTCGCTGGCCATGCCGGCGCGCGCCAAGGGCCTGCGCCGCGCGGCGCACCAGATCGCCGACCAGATCTACGAGAAGATACTGGGCGTGCGCGGCGCATTCGACACCCGCATCGCCTACGTGACCGCCAGCGGCTTGGGGCAGGGTATCGAATACCGGCTGATGGTGGCCGATTCCGACGGCTACAACCCGCAGACCCTGGTGCGTTCGCGCGAGCCGCTGCTGTCGCCGGCCTGGAGTCCGGACGGCAAGCGCATCGCCTACGTCAGCTTCCAGAAGGGCAGCTCGGCGGTCTATATCGTCGAGCTGGCCACCGGCGCCGGCGCCACCGAGCCGGTATCGGCCGCCAAGGGCATCAACGGCGCGCCGGCGTTCTCGCCGGACGGCAGCAAGCTGGCGCTGACCCTGTCGAAGTCCGGCAATCCCGAAATCTACGTGATGGACATCGCCAGCCGTTCGCTGCGCCAGCTCACCAACCACTACGGCATCGACACCGAGGCGGTCTGGATGCCGGACGGCCAGTCGCTGCTGTTCACCTCCGACCGCGCCGGCAAGCCGCAGATCTACCAGGTGCCCGCCGCCGGCGGCGATGCGCGCCGGATCAGCTTCAGCGGCGAATACAACGCCCGCGCCACGGTATCCTATGACGGCAAGAAGATCGCCATGGCCCAGGGCGGCGGCAACGTCTACCGCATCGCGCTGCTCGACCGCAGCTTCGGCGGCAACGGCCGCTGGCAGACCCTGTCGCCCGGCAATCTGGACGAGTCGCCCAGCTTCGCGCCGAACGCCAGCATGATCCTGTACGCCACCAAGGAGGGCCGCCGCGGCGTGCTGTACGCGGTCTCCGTCGACGGCCGCGTGCGCCAGCGCCTGGTGCTGTCCGAAGGCGACGTGCGCGAGCCGGCCTGGTCGCCGTACCGATGACCCGCCCACCGCAACCGAATTCCACCAACCCCGCCCCCGCCAACCCCGAGGTGTTTCCATGAGCAAGCAACTGAAAACCGCCATCCTGCTGCTGGCCGTCCTGAGCGTCACCGCCTGCAACAAGAAAGTGAAGGAAGAGAACGTCGTCGATCCGAACGCCGGCAAACAGCAGGAAGAACAAATCGACCAAGGCAACGCCATCGCCGAAGAAGGCGCGTTCACCCCGGCCGACCTGGACACCAACGCCTGCCTGCGTCAGCGCGTGATCTACTTCGATTTCGACCAGGACCTGCTGAAGCCGGAATTCCAGGCCACCATCGCCTGCCATGCCAAGTACCTGCGTGACCGCCCGGGCGCCCAAATGCGTCTGGAAGGCCATGCCGATGAACGCGGCACCCGTGAATACAACATCGGCCTGGGCGAGCGCCGCGGCAACGCCGTGTCGGCCGCCTTCAGCGCCAACGGCGCCGATACCGTGCGCATCGTCGTGGTCAGCGCCGGCGAAGAACGCCCGGTCTGCCTGGACAGCGAAGAGAGCTGCTGGTCGCAGAACCGCCGCGTCGAAATCAGCTACGCGGTGAAATAAGCGATGACCGCGTCCCGTCTGGGTGCCTGTCTGCTGCTGCTTGCGTCGGCCCTGCCGGCGCAGGCGCAGCGCGCCACGCTGGCCGATCGGGTCAGTGCGCTGGAAAAACAGGCCGCCGGCCAGGTGCAGGGCAGCAGCCAGGCCAATATCGAGCTGCTGAACCGGACCACGCAGATGCAGGACGAAATCCGCGCCCTGCGCGCCGAAGTCGAGACCCTGCAGAACGAGCTGGAACAGGCGCGGCAGCGCAATCGCGAACAGTACATCGATCTGGAGTCGCGGGTCAGCGCGCTGGAGTCGGGCGGGGTGGCGGTCAAGCCGTCCGCCGCCACGCCGGCGGCGGCCACGGTACCGGCCGTCGCGCCCAAACCGGCCTCGGCGCCGGGCGGTGAGGAGTCCGCCGCCTACCAGGCCGCGTATGCCCGCCTGATCAAGCAAGGCGATGCCGCCGGCGCCATCGGCGGCTTCCAGTCCTTCCTGCAGGCCTACCCGGACAGCGCCTTGGCGCCGAACGCCTGGTATTGGCTGGGCGAGAGCTATTACATCAGCAAGGAGTACGGGCTGGCGCTGAAGAGTTTCGGCATCCTGGGCGAGCGCTTCGGCGATTCCGGCAAGGCGCCGGACGCCAAGCTCAAGGCCGCGTATTGCCTGATCGAACTCAAGCAGCTGGAGCAGGGCCGCAAGGCGCTGGAGCAGGTCATCGTCCTGTATCCGCAGCATCCGGTGGCGGAAATGGCGCGCAGCCGCCTGCGTGGGCTCAGCCTTGGCCAGTGATGCCGCGGCGACGGAGCGCCTGAAGCTGAGCGAGATCTTCCTCTCGCTGCAGGGCGAGGCGCGCAGCGCCGGCCTGCCCACCGTATTCGTGCGCCTGACCGGGTGCCCGCTGCGCTGTACCTACTGCGATACCGCCTACGCCTTCTACGGCGGCGAGTGGTCCGACATCGACGCCATCCTCGAGCGGGTGCGCGGCTTCGGCGTCAAGGACGTGTGCGTGACCGGCGGCGAGCCCTTGGCGCAGAAGCGCTGCGTGCAGCTGTTGGACCGTCTGGTCGATGCCGGCTACCGGGTGTCGCTGGAGACCTCCGGCGCCCTCGACATTTCGCCGGTCGATACGCGGGTCTCGCGCGTGCTCGACATCAAGACCCCGGATTCGGGCGAATCCGGCCGCAACCTGTGGTCCAACATCGAACACCTGACGCCGCACGACCAGATCAAGTTCGTGATCTGCTCGCGCGCCGATTACGACTGGGCCAAAACGCAGCTGGACGCGCACGGCCTGCCGGGGCGCTGCGAAGTGCTGTTCTCGCCGAGTTACGGCCAGGTCGCGCCGCGCGAGTTGGCCGATTGGATCGTGGCCGACCGCCTGCCGGTGCGTTTCCAGATGCAATTGCACAAACAGCTGTGGGGCGAGGAGCAGGGACGATGAAGCGCGCGGTGGTGCTGGTTTCAGGCGGTATGGATTCGGCGGTGACCTTGGCCATCGCCCGTGCCGAAGGCTATGAATGCTACGCGCTCAGCGTCAATTACGGGCAGCGCCACGAGTCCGAGCTGCGGGCGGCCGACGCAGTCTGCGCCATGCTCGGCGCCGCCGCGCACAAGGAGGTGCGGGTCGACCTGCGCGCTTTCGGCGGTTCGGCGCTCACCGCCGACATCGACGTGCCGGAATCGCCGAGCGCCGGCGTGCCGATCACCTACGTGCCGGCACGCAACACCATCATGCTGTCCGTGGCCCTGTCCTGGGCCGAGGTGCTGGGCGCCGATGCCGTGTTCTGCGGCGTCAACGCGGTCGACTATTCCGGCTACCCGGACTGCCGGCCGGCCTACATCCAGGCTTTCGAGGCCATGGCCAACCTGGCCACCCAGGCCGCCATCGAGGGCCGGCGGATGCACATCCGGACCCCGATCATCGCCATGAGCAAGGCCGACATCGTCCGCGAAGGCGTGCGCCTGGGGGTCGATTTCTCGCGCACGGTGTCCTGCTATCAGGCCGACGCCGAGGGCCGGGCCTGCGGCCGTTGCGACGCCTGTCGCCTGCGGGCCGAGGGTTTCCGGGCCGCCGGGGTGGCGGATAGCACCCGCTATCTGGCACGCTGAAATCTTTTTCGGTATAATGGCCGTCCGTTCGTCGGGTCGTTAGCTCAGTCGGTAGAGCAGAAGACTTTTAATCTTTTGGTCGTAGGTTCGAATCCTACACGACCCACCACGAACCCCCGCTTGCGGGCCGTTAGCTCAGCTGGTAGAGCAGAAGACTCTTAATCTTTTGGTCGTAGGTTCGAATCCTACACGGCCCACCAACGCAAAACAGGCACTTATCTCCGCGATAAGTGCCTTTTTTGTGCCGGATGAAAAATTAAGCGGGAAATCCGGCCGATTCCGCGGCTACTGCAGCAGCGCGCGCAGCATCCAGGCCGTCTTCTCGTGCGCCTGCATGCGCGTGGTGGCCAGGTCGGCGCTGGGTTGGTCGCCGGCTTTCTCGGCCCGTTTGAACGCTTCGCGCGCGGTCCGCGCACAGGTTTCGTGGCCCTGCACCAGCTGCGTCACCATACCCTTCCAGTCCGGTACGCCGGTCTCTTCAGGGATGCTGGACAGTTTGGCGTACTGGGCGCCCGAACCGGGCGCGAAATGGTCGAGGGCGCGGATGCGTTCGGCGATCTCGTCCAGCGACAGCCAGAGCTCGTTGTACTGGGCCATGAACATGGTGTGCAGGGTGTTGAACATCGTGCCGGTCACGTTCCAGTGGAAATTGTGGGTCTTCAGGTACAGGGTGTAGGTATCCGCCAGCAGGTGCGAAAGCCCTTGCGCGATGTGTTTGCGGTCCTTGGCGGCGATGCCGATGTCGATTTTCATGGGTGCCTCCGTGGGCTCATGCGGGAACCGTTCCAGTGTAGGTCCACGGTGGCGGTTTGTGAAGGCGGCGCGCCCGGCCATTGCTTGTCTTCATGCGCCATGCCCGCTAAAGTAGGCCTACGAAGACATCTGGGGATTTTGCATGTTCGTCCGTTCCATCGTCGCCGGCGCGCTCGCCGGCCTGTTCGCCTTGTCCGCCACCGCGCCGGCATTCGCCGCCGATCCGATTCCGGTCGAGGATTTCTGGAAGCGCTCGAGCTTCCGCCAGGTCAAGATCTCGCCCGACGGCCGGTATCTGGCCGCCACCGTGCCGCTGGAGAATCTGACCGCCCTGGTGGTGATGGACCTGCAGAGCAAGAAAATCACCGGTTCGTTCAAGCCGCAGGAAAAAGCGCATATCCAGGACTTCTATTGGGTGTCGCCCGAGCGCCTGCTGTTCCGTTCCAGTGTGCGTGAGGGCCGTTTCGCCGCACCGTCGCTGATTCCAGCCTACTACGCGATGAACGCCGACGGCAGCAAGGTCGGTACGGCGTACGGCGACGGCCGCAATCCGTTCCTGCTCGATACCCTCAAGAATGACGATAAATTCGTGCTGGTGCAGTTCCGCTCCAAGGAGGGTCTGCAGACCTACGGCAAGATGAACG
Source organism: Arenimonas maotaiensis (assembly GCF_014638745.1). Taxonomy (GTDB): domain Bacteria; phylum Pseudomonadota; class Gammaproteobacteria; order Xanthomonadales; family Xanthomonadaceae; genus Arenimonas; species Arenimonas maotaiensis. Next base: position 608,793 of record NZ_BMFO01000001.1, on the reverse strand, counting down.
TCGAGAACGGCACCATCGTCGACACCTTCAAGAAGCCGCCGACCGAGGCCCCGGGCCAGTACGTCACCGACAACGCCGCGGCGGTCCGCCTGTACGTGACCGCCAAGTCCTACAAGGACGCCAAGGTCTACGGCCGCGCGAGCGAAAAGGACAGCTGGACGGTCATCCACGACCTGAAGGCCAGCGAGCAGGAATTCGATTTCCTCGGTTTCTCCTCCGACAACACGCTGGCGTATTTCACCCTCAGCGAGAAAAGCGGTCCGGGCGCGGTCTACGCGCATGACTTCAAGACCGGGCAGAAGCGCCTTGTCTCGCGCGACGACAACGTCGATCCGCTCGAGGTCCTGAGTTCGCCGGTCGACGATAGCGTGTATGCGGTGCGCTACCTTGACGGGTTCCCGCGCTACGATTTCATCGACAAGAACAATCCTGCCGCGCGCGAGTTGATTAAACTGCAGGCCTCCTTTCCGGACGTGGACGTGTATCCGGTCTCCGCCACCCATGACGGCGCCAAGACCATTTATGTGGTCGAGTCCGATACCATCCCGGGCGAGTATTATCTGTACGACAGCAAGACCCAGAAGGCCGAGCACCTGCTGTCCCGCGGCGCATGGCTGGACGAGAAGAAGATGGCCTTGATGGAGCCGATGAAGTTCAAGGCCCGTGACGGTCTGGACATCGAAGTGTTCGTCACCGTGCCGCGCGGCAGCAGCGGCAAGAACCTGCCGCTGATCGTCAATCCGCACGGCGGCCCGTTCGGCCCGTACGACTCCTGGGGCTTCAACCCCGAAGTGCAGATGCTGGCCAACCGCGGTTACGCCGTGATGCAGGTGAACTTCCGCGGTTCCGGCAACTATGGCAAGGAGTTCAAGGAAAAGGGCTACCGCCAGTGGGGCAAGGCCATGCAGGACGACCTGACCGACGCCACCCGTTGGGCCATCGCGCAGGGAATCGCCGACCCGGACCGTATCTGCATCTACGGCGCGAGCTATGGTGCCTATGCCGCGTTGATGGGCGCCGCCAAGGAGCCGAGCCTGTACCGTTGCGCCGTCGGCAACGTCGGCACTTATGACCTGCCGCTGCAGCTCAGCTATTCGACCGCAGGCGGCGGTGGCATGAACCCGCTGAAGACCTTCTTCGGCGATGTGGCCCAGGATGACGTGGCGCAGTATTCGCCGGCGCGTCTGGCGTCCAGCATCCGTATTCCGGTCATGCTGGCCGCCGGCGAGAAGGACTTCACCTGTCCGCCCGAACAGAGCAAGATCATGTACGCTGCATTGCAAAAGGTCGGTACACCGGTCGAGCTGAAGATCTACGAAGGCGAAGGCCACGGCAACGTGCTGAAGGAGAACCAGATCGATTTCGCCAACCGCCTGTTGGCCTTCTTCGAGAAGAACCTCAAGCCCGGAACGGTCAGCGCCAGCGGACTGCAGCCGGTCCGTTGATCCATGAAACGGCGCCGGAAGGCGCCGTTTTCATATGCGGCTCCGGTAAAATGGCCGGATGTCCGATTTCCCCGAGACCCTGAGCCGCGACCAGGGCCGCCTGCGGCGCCTGCAGGCGGCCTGCCGGCGCAACCCGGCCGACGCCAAGGCCCAGGCGGCGTTCGCGCGCGCACTGGCAGACAGCCACGCCGCCTTCGCGGCGCGCGCCGCCGCACGGCCCGAGGCGCGGGTGGACGACGGCCTGCCGGTGGGCCGTTACGCCGATGAACTGCGCGAACTGATTGCGCGCCACCAAGTGGTGGTGGTGGCCGGCGAGACCGGTTCCGGCAAGACCACGCAGCTGCCGAAGATCTGCCTGGCGGCCGGCCGCGGCGTGGCCGGCATGATCGGCTGCACCCAGCCGCGCCGCATCGCCGCGCGCGCGGTGGCCAAGCGCGTGGCCGACGAGCTCGGCACGTCGCTCGGCGCCGCGGTCGGCTTCCAGGTGCGCTTCAACGAGCAGGTCGGCGACAACACCTATCTGAAATTCATGACCGACGGCATCCTGCTGGCCGAGATCCAGAGCGATCCCTGGCTGTCGCGCTACGACACGCTGATCGTCGACGAGGCGCACGAGCGCAGCCTCAACATCGATTTCCTGCTCGGCTTCCTGAAGGGGCTGTTGGCCAAGCGCCGCGACCTCAAGCTGATTGTGACCTCGGCCACCATCGACACCGCGCGCTTCGCCCGCCATTTCGGCGACGCGCCGGTGCTGGCGGTGGAGGGGCGCAGCTATCCGGTCGAGGTGCGTTACCGCGACTTCCAGGAAACCGCCGCCGTCCGCGGCAAGCCGCGTGCGGAGCGGCTGGAGCGCGCCGAGGACCTGACCCTGTCCGAGAAGATCGTGCGCACGGTGGATGAAATCACCGGCGAGGACGGCTTGGGCGACATTCTGGTGTTCCTGCCCGGCGAGCGCGAGATCCGCGAGGCGCATCTGGCGCTGGAGAAACGCAAGTACCGCGCCACCGAGGTGCTGCCGTTGTATGCGCGGCTGTCGATCAAGGACCAGGACCGCGTGTTCCAGCCCGGTCCGGGCCGCCGCATCGTGTTGGCCACCAACGTCGCGGAAACCTCGCTGACCGTGCCGCGCATCAAGTACGTGATCGATCCCGGCCTGGCGCGCATCAAGCGTTATTCGCCGCGCCAGAAGATGGACCGGCTGCAGATCGAGCCGATCTCCCAGGCCAGCGCCGACCAGCGCAAGGGCCGCTGCGGCCGGGTCTCGGCCGGCATCTGTTACCGGCTGTACGCCGAGTCCGATTTCGCCCAGCGCACGCCGTACACCGATCCGGAAATCAAGCGGGCGTCCCTGGCCGGCGTCATCCTGCGCATGCTCAGCCTGAAGCTCGGCGCGCTGGAGCGCTTCCCGTTCATCGACATGCCCGATCCGCGCGCGATCAACGACGGCTGGCAGACCCTGTCCGAGCTCGGCGCCATCGACCGCCACCGCGAACTGAGCGCCGTCGGACGGCAGATGGCGCGTCTGCCGGTCGACGTCAAGCTGGCGCGCATGCTGGTCGCCGCCGACACCCATGGCGTGCTGCACGAGATGACGGTGATCGCCGCGTTCATGGGCATCCAGGACCCGCGCGAGCGCCCGGCCGACGCCAAGGAAGCGGCCGACAACGCGCACCGGCAGTTCGCCGACGCGTCTTCCGAATTCCTCGGCGTGGTCAACCTGTGGCGCGCCTACCGGCAGGCGCACGAGGACATGAGCCAAAGCCAGCTGCGCAAATGGTGCGAGCGGAATTTCCTCTCATACCTGCGCATGCGCGAGTGGCGCGAACTGCATCGGCAGCTGCTGGTGACCTGCCAGGAGCTGCGCTGGAACCTGCCGTCCTGGTCCGAGGTCGAGGCGCGCATCGCCGCCGGCCAGATCGATCCACGCCAGCAGGCCGCGCACTACCGGCAGATTCATCGCGCGCTGCTGGCCGGGTTGCCGACGCAGATCGGCCACCGCAACGAGAAAGGCCTGTTCGATGCGCCGCGCCAGCGCCGGTTCGCGGTTTTCCCGGCCTCACCCTTGGCCAAGCAGCCGCCGAACTGGTGCCTGGTCGGCAATCTGCTCGACACCCAGAAGGTCTGGGGTCTGATGGCGGCCAAGATCGATCCGGAATGGGTCATCGAGGAATGCACGCACCTGCTCAGCCGCACGTATCACGACCCGCATTGGTCGCGGCGCCAAGGGCGGGTGATCGGTTATTGCCAGATCAGCCTGCTGGGCCTGTTGCTGGCGGCCAAGAAACCGGTGCACTACGGCACGCTGTTCCCGGAGGAATCGCATGCGATCTTCATCCGCCAGGCGCTGTTGACCGGCGAGATCGACAGCCGCGCCGGTTTCATCGCGCGCAACCGGCAGGTGCTGGAGAAGGCGCTCGAGGAGGAGTCCAAGCAGCGCCGCAGCGGCTTGGTGGCCGACGAGGATTGGCAGGCGCGCTGGTATCTCGACCGCATTCCCGCCGAGATCTGTTCGGCCGACGCGCTCGACAAGTGGTACCGCGGACTGCCGGAGGCCAAGAAGCGCGCCCTGCTTTGGCGTCTTGAGGACCTGATGCAGGCCGAGGCCAGCGACGGCGCGCGCTTCCCGGACTTCTTCGCGCTCGGCAACAATCGGCTCGCGCTGCATTACCGGTTCAGTCCCGGCGAAGCCGACGACGGCGTGACCTTGGACGTGCCGATCCATCTGCTGAACGCGCTGGACCCCGCGCGGCTGAGCTGGCTGGTGCCGGGGCTGGTCGAAGACCGCGCCGCGGCGCTGATCCGCGGTCTGCCCAAGACCTTGCGCCGCAATTACGTGCCGGCGCCGGATTTCGCGCGCGCGTTCCAGCAGGCGCATCCGCAGATGGATGCCGACAGCTTGGAGGGCGCTTTGGCGCGCTTCCTGACCCGCAGTACCGGCGCGCCGGTGACCGCGTTGGATTTTCAGCCGGAACAGCTGGAGCCGCACTTGCACATGAACCTGCGGCTGGCCGATCGGCAGGGGAATGTGTTGGCGCAGTCGCGTGATCTGGCCGAGCTCAAGGCGCGCTTCGCCGAAGCCGCCGAGCGCGCGTTCTCCGAGCAGGCCGGACAGTGGTTCAGTCAGGAGGCCTTGGCGCGCTTCCCCGAACAGCCGATTCCGCGCACCTTGGATACCGCCGAAGGCCTGACCGCCTATCCGGCCTTGGTGTTGTCCGATGGCGCGATCCGCTTGCAGGCCCTCGCCACGGCCGAGGAAGCCGACGCGCAGCATGCCGTCGCGGTGCGGCATTTCCTGCTCGCGGCCTTGGCCGACAAACGCAAGAGCGCCGCCAAGCAATTGCCGGTCGACGCCAAGCTGGGCATGGTGTACGCCACCATCGAGTCGGCCGAGAAGCTACGCAGCGACTGCGTGCAGGCGGCCTGCAACGAATTGCTGGCGCGGGATCTGGCCGGCATCCGCGATCCGGCCGCGTTCGAGGGTCTGCAGCGGCAGATCGGCCAACAGCTGTTCGCGCGCAGCATGGCGGTGCTGAGTCTGCTGGAAGAGTGCCTGAAGTGGGTGGTCAAGCTGCGCGGCAGCATGAGTCCGCCGCTGATGGGCTGGGCCAGCGGCAACTTGGCCGACATCAAGGCGCGTCTGCAGCGCCTGGTGTTTCCCGGCTTCCTGGCGGCCACGCCGGCACCGATGTTGGCGCAGCTGCCGCGTTACCTGAAAGCCTTGGCGCTGCGTCAGGAACGGGCCCTGCAGGATCCGGCCAAGGACCAGACGCGCATGCTGTCGGTCAAGGCCTTCAACGACGCGTCCGCGGCGCTGATGGACGCCGGCCGCGATACCGAATCCGACGTCGCCCGCTTCCGGCAGGACGTGGAGGAACTGAACGTGCTGGTGTTCGCGCAGGAGTTGGCGCTGAAGGGCGCGGTGTCCGAGAAGCGCCTCGCCAAGCAGCTGGCCGCGCTTATTTGACGCGCTTGACCTTGATCCAGCTGTTGTAGCCCTCGACCTGCAGCTTCCAGCCCGAGAAGTTGCTGTGCACGATGCGTACTTTGGGGTCGGTCAGCTTGCTGGTGTACAGCGCGCCGGCTTCGGCCTGGGTCCAGACTTGGCCGTTGGCCAGGTTGAATTCGGTGTAGCCGCGCCAGCCGCGGAATTCGCCGATCACGTTGCTGTTGATGTCGCTGGTGTCTTCTTTCTTCTCGACTTCGACCGTGCGTTCGACCACTTTCTCGACCACCACGGTCTTCTCGCCGCTGAACCAGGCATCGAGCTGTTTCAGCTCGGCCTCGCTGAGCTTGTGCAGGCCGGCCGCGCGGAACTGTTCGGCGCTCATGCGGTCTTTGATGGAGCCGCCCTCGGCCGATTGCGCGTCGGCTTGCCAAGAGGCCAGCGCCAGAACGGAAAACAGCAGAAAATGTCTCATATCGACCCCGGTTTTTTTGCCATACTGTCCGAAGTGTAATGCATAAGTCCGCCGCCGTGCCAAAACCGCCGCCGCCGCCGTCCGCCGACACCCGGCTCGCCCTCTGGCTGGCACGGCCGGAGTGCGCGGCGCTGGCGGCCCGTGCCGGTGCGGTGATGGACGACGCGACGCTGGACGAGACCCTGGCCCTGTGGGATCTGTTGTCCGGTTTGTCGGCCGACGTCGACATGCTGTTGGCGGCGGCGGTCTACTTGTGCCCGGCGCTGCAGAGTCCGGATTTCCCGCTGAAGCCCGAGCAGGCGCGCCTGCTCGAGGGCCTGAACGCCTCGCGCAAGGTCTGGGACATCTACCGCGAACAGGGCCGCAACGGCGGCCATGAAGGCCTGCGCCGGCTGTTGTTGGCGATCATCCTCGACCTGCGCGTGCTGATCATCCTGCTGGCCTGGCAGCTGCTGCAGATGCGCAAGGCCGTGCAGTGGCCGGAGGCCGAGGCGCGCGCGCTGGCCGATTTGACCTTCGACATCCACGCGCCGCTGGCCAACCGGCTCGGCATCTGGCAGCTCAAATGGGAGCTGGAGGATCTGGCGTTCCGCATCCGCGAGCCCGCGCAGTACCAAGCCGTGGCCCGGCAGCTGCAGGAGAAGCGCGCCCAGCGCGAACGCTACATCGAGCGCGCCATGGCGCAGATCCGCAAGGCCTTGGCGCAGGCCGGCATCGCGGCCGACGTCGCCGGCCGGCCTAAACACATCTACAGCATCTGGCGCAAGATGCAGCGCAAGCATGCCGATTTCGAGGCGCTGTACGACATCCGCGCCGTGCGCGTGCTGGTCGACGACATCGCCGCCTGCTACAGCGTGCTGGGCGTGGTGCATCAGCTGTGGACGCCGGTGCCCGGCGAGTTCGACGACTACATCGCGCAGCCCAAGAACAACAATTACCAGAGCCTGCATACCGCGGTGATCGGACCGGAGGGGCTGGGCCTGGAGGTGCAGATCCGCACCTGGAAGATGCACGAGCATGCCGAGATGGGCGTCGCCGCGCACTGGCGCTACAAGGAGGGCGGCAAGGCCCAGGGCGAGTTCGAGCGCAAGATCGCGCAGATGCGGCAGCTGCTGGAGAACAGCCGCGGCGGCGACGACGCCGCGTTGTTGGCCGGCATCGGCACCGAGCTGGTCGAAGACCGCAAATACCTGCTGACGCCCAAGGGCGAGGTCATCGACCTGCCGCCGGGCGGCACCGTGCTCGACTTCGCCTACCATGTGCACACCGACGTCGGCCACCGCTGCCGCGGCGCCAAGGTCAACGGCCGTATCGTGCCCTTGGAGTACCAGCCGCAGTCCGGCGACCGGGTCGAAATCATGACCGGCAAGACCGGCGCGCCCAAGCGCGACTGGATGCTGGCCTCGAACGCCTATCTGGCCAGTTCGCGTTCGCGCGACAAGGTCCGGGCCTATTTCTACCGGCTCGACCGCCAGCGCAACCTGGACGACGGCCGCGAGATGCTGGACAAGGAGCTGCGCCGCATCGGCCTGATGCAGGCCGACCTGAAGCCGGCGCTCGAGAAACTCAAGTTGCCGGACCGCGACGAGCTGTGCGTGGCGCTGGCCTTGGGCGAAATCAGCCCCGGCCAGGTGTCGCGCGCGCTGCACGAGCAGTCGCAGCCGGCGGCCGAGCCGGTGCCGCGCAAACCGGGCCCGGCGCCGCGCACGCCCAACCGCAGCGACCTGACCGTGGAAGGCGTCGGCAACCTGCTGACCCAGCTGGCGCGCTGCTGCCAACCGGTGCCCGGCGACGCCATCACCGGCTATTTGACCAAGGGCAAGGGCGTCAGCATCCACCGCGGCAACTGCGCCAGCTTGGCCTATCTGCTGCGCATGCACCCGGAGCGGGCCTTGCCGGTGAACTGGGGCAGCCGCGAGGACGGCCGCTACGAGGTGGCGGTGCTGATCCGGGCCTACGACCGTAAATGGCTGCTGAAGGACCTGACCAACCTGATCGCCCAGGCCAACGTCAACATCGTCGGGGTCAATACGCTGTCGCAGGGCGGTCCGATGGCGGAACTGCGGATGAACCTGAAGGTCGCCGATTTCGGCCAGCTCAGCGCCCTGTTGGGCAAACTGGACGCGGTGCCCGGCGTGATCGAAGCCCGGCGCTTCGGCTGAGCCGTCAGCTGATAGAATGAGGCGAACCCCGTTTCCGACTCCCCGTGAACACACCCGATAACGACGCGGCACCGAACGATTCCCTGCTCAAACGCGGACTGTGGCGCCTGCTGCTGCTCGGCGTCGGCCTGATGCTGGGCGTGGGCCTGCCCTACCTGTGGTATCTCGACAAGCAGGTGCGCGACCAGTTCGCCCAGCTCAACTGGCAGGTGCCGACCAAGGTCTACGCACGCCCGCTGCTGCTGAAGCCGAACGCGCGCCTGGACGGCGCCAGCCTGGAGCTGGAGCTGCAGGCCGGCGGCTACAAGGATGACGGCCAAGGCCGCATCGCCGGCACCTACGACCGCGATGGCGGCCGCTTCCGGCTGACCACGCGCGAGTTCTTCGACGTCAACGGCCGGGTGCCGTCGCGCCAGCTCGAGGTACTGCTGGTGTCCGGCCGCGTGGCCTCGCTGCGGGACGGCAAGAGCCGGCGCGCGCTGGCCTCTGCCAAGGTCGATCCGGTACGCATCGCCACCCTGTACGGCAACAACACCGAAGAACGCCGGCTGGTGAAGATCGACCGCTTGCCGGACCTGCTGGTCAAGGGCCTGCAGGCGGTCGAGGACCGCAATTTCCAGAACCACCACGGCATCGACCCGCTGGGCGTGGCGCGCGCGATCTACGTCAACATCCGCGAGGCCGGCTTCGAGCAGGGCGCCTCGACGCTGACCCAGCAGCTGGTGCGCAGCCTGTTCCTGAGCAACACCAAGACCATCACCCGCAAGGTCAAGGAGGCGCTGTACGCGCTGATCATCGAGGCCCGCTTCGACAAGAAGACCATCCTCGAGGCCTACCTCAACCAGGTCTACCTCGGCCAAGTCGGCGACCAGTCGATCCACGGCATCGCCGCCGGTTCCGACTTCTGGTTCGGCCGCGACGTGTCGCATCTGCAGGAGCACGAGATCGCGCTGCTGATCGGCCTGGTGCAGGGCCCCGGTTACTGGGATCCGCGCCGCAATCCCGAGCGCGCGCTCAAACGCCGCGCCATCGTCATCAATGAATTCGTCGAAGCCGGCCTGCTGACGCCGGCGCAGGCCGCCAAAGCCAACGCCGCGCCGCTGGGCGTGTCCGCCAAGCCGATTCTGGCCCGCAACCGCGCGCCGGCCTTCCTCGACATCGTGCGCCGGCAGCTGGCCAAGGACTACGACAACGCCGAGCTCAGCGGCCAGGGCCTGAGCGTGCTGACCACGCTGTCGCCGTCGGCGCAGACCTATCTCGAGAAGGCGGTCACCGGCACGCTCGAGCGCGTGCAGCGCAAGGACGGCCCCGAGCTGCAGGCCGGCGCCATCGTCACCGACGCCGAGACCGGCCACATCGTGGCCGCGGTCGGCAACCGCCGCATCGGCGATCCCGGCTTCAACCGCGCGGTCGATGCCCGCCGTCCGGTCGGTTCCCTGCTCAAGCCGTTCGTGTACATGCTGGCGCTGGCGCGGCCGAACGAATGGTCGCTGGCCAGCTGGCTGAGCGACGAGCCGATCGCGGTCAACACCGACGACGGCAAGGTCTGGGAGCCGAAGAATTCCGACCGCCGCAGCCACGGCACGGTGACCTTGGCCTCGGCCTTGGCCAATTCCTACAACCAGGCCACGGTGCGCTTGGGCATGCAGATCGGACCCGAACGGCTGAGCGCCTTGGTGCAGTCGCTGAGCGGCGAGACCGTGAAGGCCCGGCCGTCGTTGCTGCTCGGTTCGGTCGACCTGCCGGTGTACGGCATGGCGCAGATGTACCAGTTCCTGGCCTCCGGCGGCCGCGTGCAGCCCCTGCAAGCGGTGCGCGCGGTGCTCGATCCGCAGGGCAAGGCGCTCAGCAAATACGAAACCGCGCCGGTCAAGGCGCAACGCGGCGACGCCATGGCCGCGCGCCTGGTGACCGTGGCGCTGCAGCAGACGGTGACCTCGGGCACCGCCCGCGCCTTGCTGTCCGACGGCCTGGGCGACCTGCAGTCGGCCGGCAAGACCGGTACCAGCAACGATTCGCGCGACAGCTGGTACGCCGGCTACACCGGCGACCATCTGGCGGTGATCTGGGTCGGCAACGACAAAAACGAATCCACCGGCCTGTACGGCGCCACCGGCGCCATGCGCATCTGGTCGCAGCTGTTCACGCGCCTGCCGAGCCGGCCGCTGCGCGTGTCCGGCGACGGCCTGGAATGGGTCTGGCTGGACGCCGCGCGCTACGCCACCACCGAGGATTACTGTCCGGGCGCGCGTCGTGCCGCGTTCGTGGCCGGTTATCTGCCGACCGAACACGTCAGTTGCGGCGAGCCGCCGCCGCCCGAAGACCGATCGCTGTTCGATACCTGGATCGATTGGTTCCGCGGCGACAAGGACAACGCGCCGGCGCCGTCCCAGGACGGCACCGCCGCCGCGGGTCGTCCGTGAAGAAAGCGCTCGCCATCGTGCTGGTGCTGTTCTCGGCCGCCTGCAGCCGGCCCGAGACCGTGGCCGTGCCGGCGCTGTCGGAAACGCCCGAGCAGATGCTGGGCAAGATCCGCGCGCAGGGCGATGTCGGCGATGAGCTGATGTTCCAGGCCTTGGCCGACGAGGCCATCGTCGATCTGCGCGAACAGGCCGCGCGCGCCGAAGCCGACGGCGACCGCGCCAAGGCCGCGGAACTCCTGGACCGCGCGCTGGCGCTGAATGCCGCCGATCCGCAGGCTTTGCAGGCCCGCGCCGAACTGGCCATCCTCGAGCGTTCCTGGCCCTTGGCCGAGCGTCTGGCCCGGCAGTCGTTCGCGTCCGGCCCCAAACTCGGCCCCCTGTGCCGCCGCAACTGGTTGACCCTGCACTATGCCGCCCTGGCGCAGGGCCACGCGCTGCCGGATCAGGAGCTGGCGCAGAACCTGGGTGAGTGTACGCTCGTCCCGCCGGCGCGCCTGTGACCTCCGAGCTGGTCAACGCCTGCGCGCACGCGCTGTCGGCCGACGGCGTGCTGGCGCGCGGACTCGAGGGCTTCGCGTTCCGCGAGAGCCAGCAGCAGCTGTCGACCGAAATCGCCGAAGCCATCGAAGACCGCGCGGTGCTGGTCGCCGAAGCCGGCACCGGCACCGGCAAGACCTTCGCCTATCTGGTGCCGGCGCTGCTGTCGGGCAAGCGGGTGATCATCTCCACCGGCACCAAGGCCCTGCAGGAACAGCTGTACCACCGCGACCTGCCGCGCATCAAGAAGGCGCTCGGCACGCCGGTGCATTCGGCGCTGCTGAAAGGCCGCGCCAACTACCTGTGCCAGTTCCGCCTGGAGCAGGCCAAGTCCGAGACCTTCGCCAGCCGGGACGCGGCCCAACATTTCCAGCGCGTATTGGCCTGGGCCGGCAAGACCCAGCGCGGCGACCTGGCGGAGCTGTCCAGCATTCCCGAGGACAGCCCGATTTGGCCGCAAGTGAGTTCGACCGCCGACAACTGCCTGGGCGGCGAATGCCCGTTCTGGAGCGAATGCCATCTGGTCAAGGCCCGCCAGCAGGCGCAGAGCGCCGATGTGGTGGTGGTCAACCACCACCTGCTGCTGGCCGATCTGGCGATCAAGCAGGAAGGCTTCGGCGAAGTGCTGCCGGGCGCCTCGGTGTTCATCCTCGACGAGGCGCATCAGGTGCCCGAGCTGGCGCTGCAATTCTTCGGCGATTCGGTCAGTACCCGGCAATGGCTGGAACTGGGCAAAGACGTCCTGCTCGAGGCCGGCAAGATCAGTGGCAGCTCGATCCTGTTGGCACCGACGGTGAAGTTGCTGGAACTGCGCGTCAAGCAGTTGCGCGCCGAATGCGAGGCCGTGCCCGGTAAAGGCGCCGCGGCCCTGTTGCGCGCCAAGCCGGCGGTCATCGCCGCCATGGACGCGCTGCAGACGGACGCGGAGACCTTGTTGGAGGCGCTGCGGCAGCAGGCCGGCGCCTCGGCCGCGCTCGACCAATGCACCGGCCGGGCCGAAATCCTGCTGCAACGCTGGCGGCTGTGGCTGACGGCGGCACGCCGCGAAGCCGAAGCCGGGGACGAAACGACCGCCCCGGCCGCCGCCGTGCGCTGGTACGAGCTCAGTCCGCGCGGCATCACCTTGAACGCCACGCCGATGGACGTCTCGACGCCCTTGCGGCAGTACCGTGAACAAAGCCAGGCGGCCTGGATCCTGACCTCCGCGACGCTGGCGGTGAACCGCTCGGTGTCGCATCTGGCGGCCAAGCTCGGCCTGGATGAACCGCGTGTGCTGGTGCAGCCCAGTCCGTTCGATTGGCAGAACCAAGGCCTGTTCTACCTGCCAAAGGGCATGCCGGAGCCGTCCCACCCGCAGTTCATCGACGCCCTGCTCGAACATGCGCGGCCGGTGCTGGAGGCTTCCAAGGGCCGCGCGTTCCTGCTGTTCACCTCGCACCGCGCGCTCAAGCAGGCGGCGCAGCAGCTGGAGGGCGGGCCCTGGCCGCTGTTCGTGCAGGGCACCGCCCCGCGCATGGAGCTGCTCGCGCGTTTCCGCGAATCCGGCAACGGCGTGCTGCTCGGCGCCGCCAGCTTCTGGGAAGGCGTGGACGTGGCCGGCGAGGCGCTGAGCCTGGTCGTCATCGACAAGCTGCCGTTCGCCGCGCCCGACGATCCGGTGCTGGAGGCGCGTCTGGAAGCGGTACGCCAGCGCGGCGGCAATCCGTTCGCCGAGGAGCAGATCCCGTCGGCGGTGATCGCGCTGAAACAGGGCGCCGGCCGGCTGATCCGCAGCGTCGCCGACCGCGGCGTGCTGATGATGGGCGACACCCGTCTGGTCAGCAAACCCTACGGCCGCATCTTCATCCAGTCGCTGCCGCCGTTCCCGCGCACGCGCGAACTCGACGACGTGCGCGAATTCTTTGCTAGAGTGCCGGCATGAACCTGCTCGCCTTCGACACCAGCACCGAGGCCTGCGCGGTCGGTCTGCTCGCCGACGGCGCTGGGCGCGGCCGTTTCGAACTGACGCCGCGCCGGCACACCGACTGCGTGCTGCCTTGGTGCGACGAGCTGCTGGCGCAGGCCGGCGTGGCCAAGTCCGGACTGCAGGCCGTCGCCGTCGGCGTCGGTCCGGGCGCGTTCACCGGCGTGCGCTTGGGCGTCTCGCTGGCGCAGGGCATGGCCTTGGCGCTCGGCATTCCGCTGGTGCCGGTGTCCACGCTCGCCGCCATCGCGCAGGCGCAGGACCACGACGGTCCGATCGCGGTGGTGATGGACGCGCGCATGGGCGAGTGCTACGCGGGCTTCTATCAAAAACGCGACGGCATCGCCGTGGCGTTGGCGCCGGAACGGCTGCTGGCGCCGGACGCTCTGGCGTTGCCGTCCGACGGCGACTGGATCGGCGCCGGTTCGGGCTTCAGCGCTTACGCCGCGCGTCTGCCGGCGGCGTTCAGCGCGGCCATGGGCCGCATCGACGCCGAGGCGCTGCCGCACCCCGAGGCGCTGTTGCAACTTGGCGAATACGGCCTGCGCGCCGGTTTGGCGCTGCCGCCGGAACGCATCGAGCCGACGTACTTGCGCGACAAGGTCGCGCTCACGCTGGATGAACGCGGCAAGTCGACGCCCTAGCGGCATCGCTCAGCGCCACAGCCAAAATCCAAGTATTGCCAGATTAAGCGCCACGCAGGCCGTGAAGCGGCGCTGGAACGCGGCCTTGCGCGTCTTGTGCCGGAACAGGCGTTGCCCCAGCCAAGCGCCCGGCCAACCGCCGAGCAGGGCCAGCAGATGCAGGCGGGCTTCCGGTACGCGCCGTGTTCCGCGGTGTGCGGCGTGTTTGTCCCAGGCATAGAGCGCGAGCGCGCACAGGTTCAGCGCCAACAGCCCGATGGCGAGCGCGCGCATGCGGCGTCAGCAGCGGTTCGGCACCGACAGCGCGAACCAGGGCCGCAGCCGGATGCCGGCGGCGTTGCCGAGCAGGGCGCTGGCGATCCACAGCCAGCCGTGCAGGCTGCCGGAGGCGATGCCGCTGAAGAACGCGCCGATGTTGCAGCCGTAGGCGATGCGCGCGCCGTAGCCCAGCAACAGGCCGCCGAGCGCGCAGGCCAGCAGCTGCCGCGGCGGGATGCGCCATTCGGGACGGAATTTGCCGGCCAGTCCGGCCGCCAGGAAGGCGCCGAACACCAGGCCGATGTCCATCATCGAGGTGATGTCGGTCAGCAGGCTGCCGGCCAAGGCCTCGCGCATTGCCGGTTGTTCGAAGCCCGCCCAATCCGAGACCGGCAGGCCAACGCCTTGCAGCAGTTTGCCGCCCCACAGGCCGAAGGCCGAGGTGATGCCCCACGGCCGGCCGGCCAGATACAGGGTGGCGAAATTCAGCAACGCCAGCGCCAGCGCGCCGGCCAACAGAGGCCACGGACCTTGCCGGAACGCGCCGGCGTCGATACGCCGGATGGATTCGAGCGCGCCGTGGCGCCGGCGTTCGATGCGCGCTGCAACGAGATAGGCCAACGCGAACACCGCCAGATTCAGCAACAGCGCCGGCAGCCAGCCGAAGCGGTCGATCAACGATACCGGGCCCAGGCCGGGCAAGGCCTTCCACCAGGACTGATGCAGCACACCGAGCACCGAGCCGCCGATGAAGAACGCCAGGGTGACCAGCATGCGCGTGCTGCCGCCGCCGGCGCTGAACAGGGTGCCCGAGGCGCAGCCGCCGCCGAGCTGCATGCCGATGCCGAACAGGAAGGCGCCGATCACCACCGACAGCCCGGCCGGCGAGACGAAGCCGTTCACCGGCTGGCCGAACAGGCTGCCGGCGGCCAGCGCGGGGAAGAACAGCAGGCAGGCGGCGCCGAGCATCACCAGCTGCGCACGGAAGCCGGCGCTGCGGCCGTCGGCCAACAGCACCCGGAACGCCGAGGTGAAGCCGAACGCGGCGTGGTACAGCGCGATGCCGAGCAGGGCGCCGACCACGGTGAGCAGGGCGATGCGCGGCGAGCCGGCATCGCCGGCGGCCAAAGCCAGCGCGGCGATGGCCGCGAATGCGGCCAGCACCACCGGACCTTGGGCCGTCGGCCGCGGCGGGGCGGACATCAGGCGGCGTTTCCGACCAGAATCCAGCTGCCCAGGCCGAGGAAGGCCAGGAAGCCCATCACGTCGGTGACCGTGGTCACCACCACGCCGCCGGCCAGCGCCGGGTCGATGTCCATGCGCTTCAGCAGCAGCGGCACGGCCACGCCCGAGAGCGCGGCGACCACCAGGTTGATCATCATCGCCGCCGCGATCACCACGCCGATCAGCGGCTCGAACCAGAGGCCGGCGATGACGCCGACCACCACCGCCCAGGCCGCGCCGTTGATCAGACCGACCAGGGTTTCCTTGTTGAACAGCGCGCGCAGGTTGCCGACGCCGACCTGGCCGAGCGCGATGCCGCGCACCATCAGGGTCAGGGTCTGGGTCGCGGCCACGCCGCCCATGCTGGCCACGATCGGCATCAGGATCGCCAGCGGCACGATCTGCTGCAGCGTGGCCTCGAAGCGGCCGATGACCCAGGACGCCAGGAAGGCGGTGGCCAAGTTGATGCCGAGCCAGAGCGCCCGGCGCTTGGCGGCGCGCGGCACCGGACTGAACAGGTCCTCGTCCTCGTCCAGACCGACCGCGCTCAGCGCCTGGTGTTCGGCCTGGGCACGGATGATGTCGACCACGTCGTCGATGGTGATGCGGCCGAGCAGGGTGTTGTTGGCGTCGACCACCGGCGCCGAGATCCAGTCGTGGTCGGAGAACTGGGTGGCCACTTCGTTGTCGGGCGTGTCCAGCGGGATGCCGGGCTGCTCGTCGTCGATCAGCTCGTTGACCGGCGTCGCCGGGTCCTTGGTCAGCAGGTCGCTGACCGAGATGCGGCCCATGTACTGGTTGCGGCGCGAGACCACGTACAGGTAGTCGGTATGGTCCGGCAGTTCGCCGCGCAGGCGCAGGTAGCGCAGCACCACGTCGATGGTGACGTCGGCGCGCACGGTCACCACGTCGGTGTTCATCAGTCGGCCGGCGGAGTCCTCGGGATAGGACAGCGCCTGCTCCAGGCGCTCGCGGTGGTCGCGGTCCATCGACTTCAGCACTTCGTCGATGACGGTGTCGGGCAGGTCGTCGATCAGGTCGGCCAGGTCGTCCAGGTCGAGGTCCTCGACCGCGGCGATGATCTCGTCCTGGTCCATTTCGGCGATCAGGCTTTCGCGCACGTCCTCGCCGACGTGCACCAGCACCTCGCCGTCGTCCTCCGGATCGACCAGACCCCAGACGATGTTGCGCTTGGCGGCCGGCAGCGATTCCAGCAGGTTGCCGATCTCGGCCGGCGACAGGATGTTGACCAGCCGCCGCACCGGACCCAGACGGCCGGAATCCAGCGCGTCGGAGAGCAGGCGCAGCTGCTGCGCCGTTTTGGCGTGACGGACGTGTTCAACCATGCGGCTCTCCCGGTGACCGGGTTATTATCGGCGCAAACGCCGGTGATGGAAAGCCGTTGACGCTCAGTCCCCGAAGCGGGATTCGAACAGCTGCTGCAGCGCGTCCAAGGCCTGCTCGGCGTCGTCGCCGTCGGCGCGCGCCAGGATCTCGCGGCCCGGGCCGGCGGCCAGCAGCATCACGCCCATGATGCTCTTGGCGTTGACCTCGCGGCCGCCGAGGCTGAAGCTGACGTTGCAGCCGAAATGACTCAGGGTCTGCACCACCTTGGCCGAGGCCTGCGCATGCAGTCCGTTTTCCGCCGTTACCTTGAGCGTCCGCTCGGCCATGCTCACTCCAATTCCCTGTGATGGACCATTACCTTATCACGGCCGCTCGCGGCGCAGTGCCGGGCCAGGCTCTCGGCCAGATACACCGAACGGTGACGGCCGCCGGTGCAGCCGAAGGCCACGGTCAGGTAGCTGCGGCTCTCGGATTCGAACCGCGGCAGCCAGGCGTCGATGAAGGCGGTGACCTGCGCCAGATACACGCGCACCGTCTCGTCGGCCTCGAAGTACGCGCGCACCGGCGCGTCCTTGCCCGACAGCGGGCGCAGCGCCGGCAGCCAGTGCGGGTTCGGCAGGCAGCGGGTGTCGAACACGAAGTCGGCGTCGCTGGGCACGCCCTTCTTGTAGGCGAAGGATTCGAAGAGCACCGAGACCGCCTGGCCGGCGTGGTCCTGGACCTCGTCGATCACGCGCTTGCGCAGCTGGTGCACGTTCATCTCGCTGCTGTCGATCACGGTGTCGGCCAGCGCCACCAGCGGCCGCAGCTGCTTGCGCTCCTCGGCGATGGCGTCCGACAGCGTCAGTCCGCGCAGCGACAGCGGATGCTTGCGGCGGGTGTCGGAGAAGCGCTTGATCAGCACCGCGTCCTCGGTGTCGAAGAACACCAGGCGGGTCTGGTAGCCGGCGGCGTTCACTTCCGACAGCAGTTGGCCCATCCGGCTCAGGTCGTGGCTCAGGTTGCGCACGTCGATGCTGACCGCGATGCGGCCGCCCTGTTCGATGTCGGCGGCGATGTCGGCCACGGTCGAGGGCAGCAGCTTGGCCGGCAGGTTGTCGATGCAGTAGAAGCCGAGGTCTTCCAGCGTGCGCAGGGCCACGCTCTTGCCGGAGCCGGACAGGCCGCTGACGATGATCAGGGTGGCGGTGGTTTCGTTCATGGGCTCAGGTCGGTGTCATCGAGGAGTTGCTGGTGCCGCGCCATGAAGTCGTTGGCCGGGTCCTTGCCCTGTTGGCGCAGGATCTGCAGGCGCACCGCCACTTCGGTCAGCACCGCCAGGTTGCGCCCCGGCGCCACCGGCAGGTTGAACACCGGGATGTCGAGGTCGAGCACGCGCTGGCTGGAGGCGGTGCCGGTCAGCCGGAACGCGGCGTCGTTGTGCTCGGGCCGGAAGTGCAGCAGGTTGACCACCATCTTCAGGTACTTGCTGGTCTTCACCGCGGTGTCGCCGAACATCTGGCGGATGTTCATGATGCCCAGGCCGCGGACCTCGAGCATGTCCTGCAGCAGGGCCGGGCAGCTGCCTTCGATGATGCTCGGGGTGATCTGGGTGAATTCGGGCTGGTCGTCGGCCACCAGCCGGTGGCCGCGGCTGATCAGCTCCAGCGCCAGCTCGCTCTTGCCGGCGCCGGCCTCGCCGGTGATCAGCACGCCGAACGAGAAGATCTCCATGAACACGCCGTGCAGCGAGGTCTGCGGCGCCAGCCGGTTGGACAGGAAATGCTGCAGCAGGTTCAGGCATTCGAAGCCGCGCCGGTCCGAGACCCAGAGCGCGATGCCGGCTTCCTCGCAGGCGGTCTGCAGGTCGGTCGGGCAGACCTGGCCCTGGCTGATGACCAGGGCCAGCGGTTTGTGCTCGATGATCAGCGCGATCGCTTCCCAGCGTTGGCGCGCGTCCAGGCGGTCGAGCCAGGCCAGTTCGGCCATCCCGAACACCTGCACTTTGTTGGGGTGGATGACGTTGAGATAGCCCGCCAGCGACGGGCGCTTCGAGGTCAGCTCGTTGCGGTCGGTGCGGATGTCCTTGCCGGAACGGCCCGCCAACCAGCGCAGGTTCAGGCTCGTCTGCAGTTGGTTGAACAGCTCGCGTGCGCTGATGCTGGTGTTCATGGCGGGCCGGCGGCGGGAGGTACCTCCGATTTTAGCCGAACTTCTCCTGCTTCGCGGCGGATTCGCCGCGGTGGTGGTCCTTCATCTTCTCCTTGAGCTTGACCGCCATGCGGTCGAGCTTGTCGGCGAGCAGGTCGATGGCCGCGTACAGGTCGGCGGCGGTGGCGTCGGCGAAGTGGTTCTTGCCGGCGGTGTGCAGGGTGGCTTCGGCGCGTTGCTGCAGTTTCTCCACGGACAGGATCATCTTGATGTCGAGGTGATGGTCGAAGTGCTTCTTCACGCGCGCCATCTTCTCCTCGGCGTAGCTGCGGATGGCGGGCGTGACCTCGACCTGGTGTCCGGTGATGTGCAATTGCATGGTGACCTCCTTTCTGCGGGTTTCGATTCCAACCTAACACGGACGGCGTTAAAAAAACGCTTGCCGCACTTCCAGTCTACGCCGATTCGCGGCGCGCGGAAGCGGGCGGAATGCGCAGGGCGTCGCGGTATTTGGCGACCGTACGGCGGGCGATCGAGACGCCCTCGGCGGCCAGGCGCTGGGCGATGGCGGCGTCCGACAGCGGTTTGGCCGGATCCTCGGCGCCGATCAGTTCGGCGATGCGGGCCTGCACGGCATCGGCCGCCTGCAGTCCGTCGCCGCCGTCGGCCACGCCCGAGGCGAACAGGGCCGAGAGCTCGAACAGGCCGTGCGGCGTGGCCAGGTATTTGCCGTTGCAGGCGCGCGACACGGTCGATTCGTGCAGGCCGAGGTCGCCGGCGACGTCCTGCAGGCGCATCGCGCGCAGGCCGCGCAGGCCCTGTTCGAGGAAGCCGGTCTGCCGGCGCACGACGGCTTCGGCGACCCGGCGCAGGGTGTCGCGCCGCTGCGCCAGCGCGGCGACCAGCCACTGCGCCTCCTGCCGGTATTGGCCGATGACGGCCTGCTCGGCGGCGCCGGCGCGCAGGCGCCGGCCGTAACCGGCGTTGACCCGCAGCCGCGGCCGATGGCCGTCGAGCAGGCGCACGCGCCAACGCGTGCCGTCGCGTTCGGCGATCAGGTCCGGTTCGATGTATTCGGTGCGCGCCGCGGCCAGTGCCGCGCCCGGCCGCGGATCGAGCGTCTTCAGCACGGCCACCGCGCGGCCGGCCAGATCCGGCGCCAGGCCCAGGGCCTTGGCCGCGCCCAACACGCCCTGGCGCGCCAGCACGTCCAGATGCGCGTCCGCGATGCGACGCGCGGCCGCCAGCACCGCCGGTTCGGCGTCGATGCCGTGCAGCTGCAGCAGCAGGCATTCCGACAGCGTGCGCGAGGCCACCGCCAAGGGGTCGAAGCGCTGGATCAGATGGCGTACCGTTTCGATCTCGGCATCGTCCGGCGCCGGCTGCAGTGCGCAGGCGGCGCGGATGTCGTCGAAACCGGCGGTGCAGTAGCCGTCGGCGTCCAGGCCGTCGATCAGGGCTTCGCCGATGGCGCGGTCGCGCGGTCCGAGCGGACTCAGGCGCAACTGCGCATTGAGATGCGATTGCAGCGACACCGGTTCGGCGATGCCGTGCCAGTCCGGCTCGTCGCCGGCCGCGGCGCCGGTCTCGGCAGGAAGCGGAGGTTCGCCGTTTTCGGCGTGCCCGGGGCCATGATCGAGCGGCTCGTCGCCGGTGTGCGCCGGGCCGTCGTCCGCGACGCGTTCCAGTACCGGATTGGCGGCCAGCGCGTCTTCGATCAGGTGTTCGAGTTCGGTCCGTCCGCACTGCAGCAGGCGCATCGCCAACTGCAGCTGCGGCGTCAGCCGGGTGCCCTGGCGTTGGGTCAGTCGCACGCCGGGTTTCATGCCGGTTACAGCTTGAACTGCTCGCCCAGGTAGACGCGGCGGACGTCGGGATGCTCCAGCAGGAAGTCCGGTTTGCCTTCGGCCAGCGCGGTGCCTTCGAACAGGATGTAGGCGCGATCGCAGATGCCGAGCGTCTCGCGCACGTTGTGGTCGGTGATCAGCACGCCGATGCCGCGCTGCTTGAGCTGCAGGATGATGCCCTGGATGTCCAGCACCGAGATCGGATCGACGCCGGCGAACGGTTCGTCGAGCAGGATCATGCGCGGATTGGCGGCCAGCGCGCGCGCGATCTCGACGCGCCGGCGTTCGCCGCCGGACAGGCTGGCGCCGAGCTGGGTGGCGACATGGCCGATCTGCAGCTCGTCCAGCAGCTGGGTCAGCGCGGTCTCGCGGCCCGCCGCGTCCAGGTCCTGGCGCAGTTCCAGCACGGCTTCGATGTTCTCCGAGACCGACAGCTTGCGGAATACCGAGGCTTCCTGCGGCAGGTAGCCCAGGCCCAGGCGCGCGCGTTCGTGCATGGCCAGGTTGGTGATGTTGCGGCCGTCGAGTTCGATGCGGCCGGCGTCGGCGCCGATCAGGCCGACGATCATGTAGAAGCAGGTGGTCTTGCCGGCGCCGTTCGGGCCGAGCAGGCCGACCACTTCGCCGGGATTCAGGTCGAGCCCGAAATCGTGCACGACCGCCCGCTGCTTGTAGGACTTCTTCAGTCCACGCGCGCTCAGCATCAGCCGCCGCCCTCGGGTTTCGGGCTCAGCCGCATCTGGATCCGGCTGCCGTCGCCGCCGCCGTTCAGGCGGCCGGTGTTCAGGTCGTAGCGGATCGATTCGCCGCGCATGCTGCCGCGCGGCTGGTCGATCACCACGCCGCCGGACAGGGTGATCTGCGCCGCTTTGGTGAAGTAAATGATGCGCGCCGCCGAGGCGTCCATCGGTTCGCCGTTGTCGTTGACCTGGCGCAGGCGGGCCGGCGCGCCGGTCAGGGTGACCTGGGTCAGGTCGCCTTTGACGCGGGTGACTTCGGCGCAGTCGGCGTCGATCGCCAGCGTGCCCTGGCTGATGCGCACGTTGCCGCAGATCTTCGAGACGCCGTCGTCGTTCAGCAGCATGTCGCTGCTGTCGGCGGCGATGTCCATCGGCTGTTTGCGGTCGGTGCTCTTGGCGGCGGCGCCGGAGGCGGCGGCGAGCAGCAGCAGCGCCGGCAGGAGGTTAACGGGATTCGGGCGCATAGCGGGCGGTGACCTCGGACAGGAGTTTGACGCGGCGTTGTTTCATGTCGGCCTCGAGGCCTTTGCCTTTCAGTATAGACGTGCCGTGGCTGACGGTCACCCAGCCGGGGCTGGCGATGCGGTTGTCCTTGGGGAACACGCTCAGCCGGTCGGCGGAGAATTCGGTGCGCAGTCCGCGTTTGGACAGCGGGCCGACGATGCGCACGTCGCCACGCAGCTGGATTTCGCGCGCGCGGTCGGAGACCCATGCGCTCCGGGCGCCGGCCTGCCAGCTGCGGCCGCCTTCGGCCGGGAACACGAACGCGGGCGTCTCGATGTCCAGGGTCTTGCCGTCGGCGGCGCGCTCCAGTAGCGGCGAGCTCAGACCGAAGGCGATGCTGCCGTCCTCGCCGTAGGCGCTCATCTCGAAGCGTTCCAGCCGGTAATCCGAGCGCACCGCGGTATCCACGCGGCGCTCGCGCTGGCCGCGCATGTCCCATACCACCACGCCCAGCGCGGCGACCAGCAGGCTCATGGCCAGGGCCCCCTTGCGGTAATTCATCCGGCACCGAACCGTCGACGGACGTCGGCGTCTTTGCCCTGCGCGGCCAGGATCAGGTCGCACAGCGCGCGTGCGGCGCCATGGCCGCCGGCGAAACCGGCGGTGAAGTGCGCGGCGGCGCGCAGGTCGGGCAGGGCATCGCTCGGGCAGGCGGCCAAACCGACCGACTGCAGGCAGCCCAGATCGGGATAGTCGTCGCCCATGTAGGCGGTCTCGTCCAGTGTGACGCCTTCGGCCTGGCAGATCTGCCGCAGCACGGCGAGCTTGTCGGCCACGCCGTCGTGCACATGGCTGAGGCGCAGGTCGCGGCCGCGGGCCTGCACGATGGCGCTGCGGCGGGCGGTGATCAACGCCACCCGGATGCCGGCGTCCTCCAGCAGGCGCAAGCCCTGGCCGTCATGCACGTGGAAGGCCTTGAGTTCGTTGCCCTGGGCGTCGAAGATCAGCCGGCCGTCGGTCAAGGTGCCGTCGACGTCGAAGGCGGCCAGGCGGATGCGGGCGGCGCGGGTTTGCAGGTCCATCACAGCACCCGCGCCTGCAACAGGTCGTGGATGTTGAGCGCGCCGACCAGCCGGCCGCCGTCATCGACCACCAGCAGGCCGTTGACGCGGTGTTGTTCCAGCAGGTGCGCGGCCTCGACCGCCAGGTGGCCGGCCGGCACGGTCTTCGGCTGACGGCCCATCAGGGCGCTGACCGGCGTCGTGGAGAAATCGATCGGGCCGCGTTCCAGCGCGCGGCGCAGGTCGCCGTCGGTGAACACGCCGAGCAGTTGCAGTGCGTCGTCGACCACCGCGGTCATGCCCAGGCGCTTGGCGCTCATTTCCAGCAGCGCTTCGGTCACGCTGGCGTCCGGCATCACCATCGGCAAGGCGTCGCCGCTGTGCATCAGATCGTCGATGCGCACCAGCAGTCGGCGGCCGAGGCTGCCGGCCGGATGCGAGCGCGCGAAGTCCTCGGCGCCGAAGCCGCGCGCCTCGAGCAGGGCCACGGCCAGCGCATCGCCCAAGGCCAGGCTGACGGTGGTGCTGGAGGTCGGCGCCAGGCCGAGCGGGCAGGCCTCTTCCGGCACCGAGACGTCCAGGTGCACGTCGGCGAAGCCGGCCAGACGCGATTGCGGCCGGCCGGTCATGGCGACGATGACGTTGCCTTGGCGTTTCAGCACCGGCATGATCATGTTCAGTTCATCGGATTCGCCCGAGTTCGACAGCGCCAGCACCACGTCCTGGTCTAGGATCATGCCCAGGTCGCCGTGGCTGGCTTCGCCGGGGTGCACGAAAAAGGCCGGGGTGCCGGTGGAGGCCAGGGTGGCGGCGATCTTGTTGGCGATGTGGCCGGATTTGCCCATGCCGGTGCAGATCACCCGGCCGGTGCAGGCCAAGAGGCGCCGGCAGGCCTCGGCGAAGTGCGCGTCGAGCCGGTTTTCCAGCGCCGCCAAGGCCCGGCCTTCGACGGCCAGCACACGCCGGCCGGCGGCGATCCAGTCCGCATCGGTGCAAACATTTTCAGCGGGGGCGGCGGTCATCGGCCATCTTTGGCGGTATCATGGTGAGCCTTATTGTACGACTTATGCCGAGAGCGTGTACGGATGACCCCGGAAGCCATAACCCAGATGATCCTTGCCGGTCTGCCCGGCGCCCATGTCGAGGTCTACGGCGATGACGGCGTGCATTTCGAGGCCTTGGTGGTCCACGAATCCTTCCAGGGCAAACTGCCGTTGGCCCGACACCGCCTGGTGTACGCCACTTTGGGCGAGAAGATGGGCGGCGAAATCCACGCCCTGGCCCTGAAAACCCTGACGCCGGCCGAAGCCGGCCGCGCCTGAGGCCCCGACATGGCGAAAATCATCCTGAACGGCGGCGAAGCGCTGCACGGCGACGTGCAGATCTCCGGCGCCAAGAACGCGGTGCTGCCGATTCTGTGCGCCACCATCCTGGCCGACGAGCCGGTGACGCTGTCGAACGTGCCGCACCTGCACGACGTCACCACCACCATCAGCCTGCTCGGTGCGCTCGGTGCCAAGATCACCGTCGACGACAGCCAGACTCTGCATATCGATCCGCGCAGCGTGAACCGGACCGTGGCGCCGTACGAGCTGGTCAAGACCATGCGCGCCTCGATCCTGGTGCTCGGTCCGCTGCTGGCCAAGTTCGGCCACGCCGAGGTCTCGCTGCCCGGCGGCTGCGCCATCGGTTCGCGTCCGGTCGATCTGCACATCCGCGGCATGCAGGCGCTCGGCGCCGAGGTCACGGTCGAGAACGGCTTCGTCAAGGCCCGCTGCGACCGTCTGAAAGGCGGCCGCTTCGTGTTCGACATGGTCAGCGTCGGCGCCACCGAGAACGTGCTGAGCGCGGCCGTGCTGGCGCGCGGCACCACGGTGCTAGAGAACTGCGCGCAGGAGCCGGAGATCGTCGACCTGGCGCTGTGCCTGCAGACCCTGGGCGCGAAGATCGACGGCATCGGCACCAGCACGCTGACCGTCGAGGGCGTCGAACGCCTGCACGGCGGCCGCTACGCGGTGCAGGCCGACCGCATCGAGACCGGCACCTTCCTGGTGGCCGCGGCGATGACCGGCGGCCGCATCACCTGCCGCCGCGCGCGCGCCGACACCATGGACTCGGTGCTGCAGAAGCTGGTCGAGGCCGGCGCCGACATCAGCCACACCGCCGATACCATCACGCTCGACATGGGCGGCCGCCGTCCGCGCGCGGTCGACATCACCACCGCGCCGTATCCGGCGTTCCCGACCGACATGCAGGCCCAGTTCGCGGCCATGAACTGCATGGCCGACGGCGTCGGCGTGATCAAGGAAACCATCTTCGAAAACCGCTTCATGCACATGAACGAGCTGATGCGTCTGGGCGCCGACGTCAAGATCGACGGCCATACCGCCATCGTGCGCGGCGTGCCGGAGCTGACCGGCGCGCCGGTGATGGCCACCGACCTGCGCGCGTCGGCATCCTTGGTGCTGGCCGGTCTGGTCGCCAAAGGCGAGACGGTGATCGACCGCGTGTACCACATCGACCGCGGCTACGAGAACATCGAAGAGAAGTTCCGCGGCCTGGGCGCGCGCATCCGCCGCGTCGGCTGAGTCAGCGGATCGCCGCGATCCGCATCTCGATGTCGTCGCCGTCGCGGTCCAGCTCCTGGATCAGCACCGGCAGATAGCCGCGGCTTTTGGCGAACCAGATGCGCGTGCGCTTGCCGTCGCTGCTTTCGCGGATGCGCTCGACGCGGACGGTGTCCAGCATGCCCAAGGCGGTGTTCAGCCGCTCTTCGCCGGTGACGCGGAAGCGGTAGGTCTCGGCGCGGCCCTTGGCCAAGGCGCGGTAGGTGAATTCCGGCCCCAGGCCCGCGCGCAGGTCGGACACTAGCGCCACGGTCAGGCTGTGCCGGTCCAGGGTCTGCGGCGCGTAGTCGGCCAGGCGCACGGTCTTGCCGTCGCTGTATTGATAGGCTTTGCCGCCCTTGAGCAAGGCGGTGGTCTTGACCGAGCTCTTCCAGGCCAGCCGGGTTTCCAAGGCGTTGCTGAACAGCGTGAGTTGACCGCCGGGCGCGGTCAGGGTGCTGGTCTCGTTGACGCCGGCGCCGGCCAATCCGGCCAGGCCTTCGGTGCCGTTGACCGTACTGCTGAACTGCCAGACGCCGGCACGCGCCGGCTTGAACTGCATGACGGTGCCGCCGAGCGCGTCGCCGTTGCGCAGCGTGCTGAATTTCAGCGTGAACGCGTCCACCGGCGCCGCCGCCGTGGCCGGCAGGGCGAGCAGGGACAGCCACAGCACGAACGTGGTGCGGCGCATGGGCTTACTCCAGGTCGAGATCGTCGTCACCCAGCCATGATACGCGAGCCGATGCGTCGCCTTGCAGGCGGATGCGGCCGTCGGCGATGGCGCGTACAGTCGCGATTAATAAAGGATGCTCGCGGCTTAACACGCGCTCGGCCAGCTGCGACGGATCCTCGCCGGCCTGCACCGGCACGCGCGCCTGCGCCAGCACGCGGCCGCCGTCCAGCACCTCGTCGACCAGATGCACGCTGGCGCCGTGTTCATGCTCGCCCGCGGCCAAGGCCCGGGCATGGGTGTGCAGGCCGGGGAATTTGGGCAGCAACGAGGGATGGATGTTGATCATCGGGCAGGGCGCGGCGCGGATGCCGGCCTTCGAGATGATGCGCATGAAGCCGGCGCAGACGATCAGTTCCGGACGCGTGGCGGCAACCGCCTGCATCAGCGCGACATCGAAGGCTTCGCGGTCAGGGAAGTCCGACGGCAACAGCGCCGCGGCCGGCAGGCCGTGCGCGCGCGCGTAGGCCACCGCGCCGGAGCCGGGTTTGTCGGAGAACACGCCGACCAGCGCGATCGGCAGCCGGCCTTCGGTTTGTGCCCGGTGCAGGGCCTGCAGGTTGCTGCCGCGGCCGGAGGCCAGTACCGCGACCCGCAGCGGCGGGCGCACGGCCTCAGGCGATGACGGTGCGTTCATCGCCGTGGCGGGCGACGACCTGGCCGATGGCCTTGTGGCCCAGGCCGAGCGCGTCCAGGTTGGCGCGCACGCCGGCGACCTGCTCGGGATGCAGCACCAGCACGAAGCCGACGCCGCAGTTGAAGGTACGCCACATTTCCGGCGCGGCCACGTTGCCTTCGCGCTGCAGCCAGTCGAACACCGGCGGCAACACCAGGGTGCTGGCTTCGATGTCCAGTCCCAGGCCGTCGGGGATGACGCGGATGATGTTCTCGCTCAGGCCGCCGCCGGTGATGTGCGCCATGGCCGGGATGCGGTGCTGCGTGAGCAGGGCCAGGATCGGCTTGACGTACAGCCGAGTCGGTGCCATCAGCGCGTCGATCAGCTTCACGCCGCCGACGTCCAGCTCGGCCGGCCGGCCGGCGCGGTCATAGATCCTGCGCACCAGCGAATAGCCGTTGGAGTGCGGGCCGGAGGAATCGATGCCGATCAGCACGTCGCCGGCGCGCACCGCGCTGCCGTCGATGATTTCGGATTTCTCCACCGCGGCCACGGTGAAGCCGGCCAGGTCGTATTCGCCCGGCGGGTACATGTCGGGCATCTCGGCGGTCTCGCCGCCGATCAAGGCGCAGCCGGACAGCTCGCAGCCCTTGGCGATGCCGCCGACCACGGCCACGGTGGTGTCGACGTCGAGCTTGCCGGTGGCGAAGTAGTCGAGGAAGAACAGCGGCTCGGCGCCCTGCACCAGCACGTCGTTGACGCACATGGCGACCAGGTCGATGCCGATGGTGTCGTGCCGGTTCAGCTGCTGCGCGAGCTTGAGCTTGGTGCCGACGCCGTCGGTGCCGGACACCAGCACCGGTTCGCGGTAGCGGCCGGACAGGTCGAACAGGGCGCCGAAGCCGCCCAAACCGCCCATCACTTCCGGACGGAAGGTTTTCTTGACCAGCGGCTTGATGCGCTCGACCACGGTGTTGCCGGCGTCGATGTCGACGCCCGCGTCTCGGTAGCTCAGGGGGGTGTTTTCCGGGCTCACGCGGCAGTTCCGAATGGAAAGCCCCATTCTACCAGTTCACTGCGATAATAGCCGGTGCAAACCCCGGAAACTTGAGGCAAGATACCCGCATGACACGCCGTCCGACCGCCCGTCTTCTTCTCGCGTTGTTGCTGGTTTGGGCCGGCGCGGCGTCCGCGCAGGGCGTCAAACCGGCGGCGTCGGCCGCGGCGGCGGAGGCTCCGTCCGAGAGCAAGCGCCTGGTGCGCGATCCGGCGTTGTACGCCACCCGCGTGGAGCTGCTGTCGCAGGACGACAAGGCGCGCAAGGCCGCCATCGCGCGCGCCTTGGTGCAGGTGGTCAACCAGCTCACCGGCCGCACCGACGCCGGCAGCAATCCGGTGGTGCGCGGCGCCTTCGCCCATGCCCCGGACTGGGTGCTGGACGACAAGGCCGGCGTCTCGGACGCCGAGGGCAATACCCTGGTCGGCGGCGCGCCGGTGCTGAAGGCCAGTCTCAATGTGCGCTTCGATCCCAATCCGGTCGATTCGCTGATTGCCGCCGCCGGCTTCAAGTACTGGACCGGCGAGCGCCCGAAACCGATGCTGTGGCTGAGCATCGACGACGGCCGCGGCCCGCGTCTGGTCACCGCCGGACAACTCAACGTGATCAAATCCTTGGCCGACCGCGGCCAGCAACGCGGTCTCCGTTTTCTGGTGCCGCAGGGCAGCGCCGGCGATCTGGCCGCCTTGCCGGCGGTGCTGGCCTTGGATGCCCGCGGCGTGGCCGCCGCCAACGCGCGCTACCGCAACGACACGATGCTGATCGGCAAGGTCTACCGCTCGGTCAGCGGCTGGTCGGCCTGGTGGCTGTTGTGGCAGGACGGCGCCGAACTCAGCCGCTGGCCGGTGACGATGCCCGACGCACGCCAGGTCATCGCCTCCGGCGCCGACAACACCGCCGAGTATTTCGCCAAGCGCGACGCCTCGCGCCTGGACGCCGGCCGCGCCGGCGTGGTGCGCATGGAAGTGGCCGGCATCAACGGCCTGGACGACTACGTGCGCGCCGTGGCCTTCCTGCAGACGCACGCGTCGGTGCGCGAACTCGACATCGACGCCGCGCAACCCGGCATACTGCTACTGCGGGTCGATCTGCGCAGCGGCGTCAACGCCTTCCGCGGCCTGATGCGCACCAGCGGTGTGCTGCAGCCGCTCGGACCGGCCTCGGCGCCGGCCGCCGACGGCGAACCGCCGGCCGAGTCCATCGAACGTTTCACGCTGAAGGACTGAGCCGATGATCGCGCCCAAATGGCAATTGCCGGCGCTGGTCGCCGCCTTGGGCTTCCTGCTTTGGTTGCTGAGCCCGATCCTGTCGCCGTTCGTGGCGGCGCTGCTGCTGGCGTGGCTCGGCAATCCACTGGTGTTGCGCCTGCAACGCGCCGGCCGCAGCCGCAACACCGCCGTGCTGCTGGTGTTCCTGCTGACCTTCGGCCTGATCGCGTTGGCCCTGCTAGTGCTGCTGCCGCTGCTGTGGAGCCAGCTGGTGTCTTTGCTGGAGCGCCTGCCGCGCCTGTTCGACTGGTTCACCAACGTCGCCCTGCCATGGCTGTCGGCGCGTACCGGGCGCGATTTGAGCCCACTGTTCAGCCGGGTCGGCGCCACCCAGGTGGTGCAGGAACATTGGCAGGAGATCGGCGATTTCGCCAAGATCGCGCTGGGTTATGTCGGTCGTTCGGGCATGGCCATTCTCTTGTGGGTGTCCAACCTGCTGCTGCTGCCGATCCTGAGCTTCTATTTCCTGCGCGATTGGCAGCCGATGCTGCGCAGCCTGCACGATGCGGTGCCGCGTCGGCATGCCGCCATCGTCGGCCGGTTGGCGGCCGACTCCGACGAGGTGCTCGGCGGTTTCCTGCGCGGCCAGATGCTGGTGATGGTCATGCTCGGCGCGATCTACGCCGTCGGCCTGTGGCTGGTGGGCCTGGATTCGGGCCTGCTGATCGGTTTCCTGGCCGGTCTGGTCAGTTTCGTGCCGTATCTGGGCGCCACCTTCGGCATCGTCGCGGCGGTGATCGCCAGCCTGATCCAGCACGGCGACATCAACCATCTGCTCGGCGTGGCCTTGGTGTTCACCGTCGGCCAGTTGATCGAAAGCTACATCCTGACCCCGAAGCTGGTCGGCGACCGCATCGGCCTGCATCCGGTGGCGGTGATCTTCGCGATCATGGCCGGCGGCCAGCTGTTCGGTTTCATCGGCGTGCTGCTGGCGTTGCCGGCGGCGGCGGTGCTCAATGTGCTGCTGAAGTACCTGTACGAAGAGCGCTACCTGAAAAGCGGGCTGTACGGCGCCGGCGCGCCGGCCGCGCTTGATCCGCCGAGGCCGGATGTCTGAGGTGAGCGCGCAATTGCCGCTGGCGTTCAAGGCCGGCTCCGACCAGCGTTTCGTCGATTTCCTCGGGCAGGAGCCCGTGCGCCGCGCCATCGAGCAGGCGGCCTGCGGCGAGAGCGCGCACGCGGTGTTCCTGGCCGGTCCTTCGGGTTCGGGCAAAAGCCATCTGCTGCGCGCCGCGGTCAGCCACGCGCACGCGCTCGGGCGCGCCGCCGCGTATGTGCCGCTGGCGCGCATGGCGCCGATGTTGGCGCAGGCCTTGGATGGTCTGGAGCACCGGCAGCTGGTGTGCCTGGACGACGTGCAGGCCCTCGCCGGCGATGCCGGCGCCGAAGAAGCGCTGTTCCATTTCTACAACCGTGCCAAGGCCGCCGGCGCCTCCTTGGTGTTCGCCGCCGGCGCCATGCCGGCGCAGTTGGGCATCCGCTTGCCGGATCTGGTCTCGCGCCTGGAGCAGGGCCTGCGTTTGAATCTGGAGGTGCTGGATGAAGCCGGCAAACGCCAGGTGCTGGCGCAACGTGCCGCCCGCCGCGGCCTGCAGATCGACGAGGCGGTCGTCGATTACCTGTTCACCCGCGTCAGCCGCGACCTGCAATCGCTGGGCGAGCTGCTCGACCGCCTGGATCATGCCAGCCTGGCCGCGCAACGGCGCTTGACCATTCCGTTCATCAAGACGGTGTTGCACGCCGAGGCGTAATGCCATCGTCGGGGCGGACCTTGTGTTCGCTCTGGTTGATGCCAAACGCGCTACCCCGCCCTTCGGGCACCCCTTCGTTCCGAAGGGGAAAAAACCATCGCTCTTAATCCCCTTCGTTTACGAAGGGGTGGCGCGTAGCGCCGGGGTAGCGCCTTTTCGCCCCTACCGGGCGCGGGTCAAGGCCGCATCCAAATCGGCCAGGCGTTGCGGTGTGCCGATGTCCAGCCAGACGCCGTCGTGGCGTTGGCCGGTCACCAAACCCTCCCTCATGGCCGCACGCAGGATCGGCGCCAATTTGAAGCGCGGATGCGCCTCGCCCGGCGTCTGCCATCGGTCGCGGCAACGCAGCAGCAGTTCCGGGCGGTACACGCCGATGCCGGAAAAGGTCAGTTTGGCTTCGCCGTCGGAATCCACGCGGCCATCGGGGCGCAGTACGAAATCGCCGTGGGGGTTGTGCTCGGGATTGTCGACCAGCAGCAGGTGCGCCAAGCCCTTGGGTTCGTGCGGCAGGCGACTGAAATCGGCATCGCAGAACACATCACCGTTGACCGCGATGAACGGCGCATCATTCAGATGCGCCAGCGCCTTGGCCATGCCACCACCGGTTTCCAGCGGCTCGGCGCCCTCGTAGGAATACACCAGGTTCAGGCCCCAGCGCGAGCCGTCGCCGAGCGCCGGCGGGAAGCATTCGGCCAGCCAGGACGTGTTGATCACCACCGTGCCGCAGCCGAGCGCGGCCAGTTTCTCCAGATGCCATTCGATCAGGCGCTTGCCGCCGACCGACAACAGCGGCTTGGGCGTGTGCTCGGTCAGCGGGCGCATGCGCTCGCCTTTACCGGCGGCGAAGATCAACGCGTCCATCAGGCGCTCGGCAGGCGGATGTCGCGGTCGCCGATGGCCTGTTCGATCAGCGCGATCAAGGCCGCGGTTTCCGGATGGCGGCGGCCGACCTCGCGGGTGTATTTCCACACCAGCGGCAGGTCGTTCAGATAGCCGGCCTTGGCGTCGCGGTAATACAGGCGGCAGAAGATGCCGAGCACTTTCAGGTGCCGCTGCAGACCCATCAGGTCGAATGCGCGCAGAAAGCGGGCGGCGTCGCCGGTGCGCAGGCCGGCGGCTTCGGCGCGTTGCCGGTAGCCCTCCACCCAGGCCTCGACGCGCGCCTGCGGCCATTCGATGTAGCAATCGCGCAGCAGCGAGACCAGGTCGTAGGTCATCGGGCCGCGCACCGCGTCCTGGAAATCCAGGATGCCCGGGTCGCCGGACTCGCCGATCAACAGGTTGCGCGAATGGTAATCGCGGTGCACGAACACCGCGGTCTGTGCCGTGGCGGCATCCACCAGCGCGCGGAACGCCGACTCGATCACGTCCCACTGTTCGCATCCCGGCGTGAAGCCCAGATGGCGCTCGAAGAACCAGGTCGGCATCAGTTCCATCTCGGCCACCAGCCGCGCCTCGTCATACGGCGGCAGGTCGTCGCAGGGCAGGCGGGTCTGCATGCGCAGCAGGGCGTCCAACGCCTGGCCGTACAGGGTGTCGACCGTGCCTTCATCCAGTTCCGGTAAAAATAGCCGGGTGCCCAGATCGCTCATCAGCACGAAGCCGCGGTCGGCGTCGACCGCGCGCACCGCCGGCGCGTTCAGGCCGGCGTCGGTCAGGCGCTTGGCCATCGCCAGCCAGGGCCCGGTGTCTTCCTTGTCCGGCGGCGCGTCCATCACGATCCAGGTGCGGCCGCCGCTCTCGCCGCGCCAATAGCTGCGGAAACTGGCGTCCGAGGAGGCGCTGTGCAACTGCAGGGCCGGGTCGGCGAGCACGGTCTGCGCCCAAAGCAGGCGTTGCGCGGGGCGGGATGAAGAACTCATTTCGCGGGATGTCCTCGGAATTTTTCTGGTATGAAGGCGGCGGCAATGGTGGTTTAATAGCCTGTTGAACATGATACGTGAAGTACGAGGGTTCCAAGCCATGGCATCGATCACCCCGGTCATCCTTTCGGGCGGTTCCGGCACCCGGCTTTGGCCGCTGTCGCGCGAGGCCCATCCCAAGCAGTTCCTGCCGGTGATCGGCGAGCATTCGCTGTTGCAGGCCACCGCCCTGCGCCTGCAGGGCCTGGACGCCGTGGCCCCGATCGTGGTCGCCGGCGAAGCGCACCGGTTCCTGGTCGCCGAGCAGTTGCACGCCATCGGCCTGCCGCCGTCGGCGTTGTTGCTGGAGCCGGTCGGGCGCAACACCGCGCCGGCCATCGCGGTCGCCGCGTTCCAAGCCTTGGCCGCCGATCCCGACGCCGTGCTGCTGGTGATGCCGTCCGACCACGCCATTACGGATGTGCCGGCCTTCCAAGCCGCGGTGCGCCAGGCGTTGCCGGCCGCCCGCGACGGCGGGCTGGTCACCTTCGGCATCGTGCCGGAGGCGCCGGAAACCGGTTTCGGGTACATCAAGGCCGCGCCGGGCGAGGGCGTGCGCGCCATCGAACGCTTCGTGGAAAAACCCGACGCCGCCACCGCCGCCGGTTACGTCGCCTCCGGCGATTATTTCTGGAATTCGGGCATGTTCCTGTTCCGCGCCCGCGCCTACCTCGATGAACTGGCGCAGGTGCATCCGCTGATGGTGGAACTGGCCGAAACGGCCGTGGCCCGCGCCCGGCGCGACGCCGACTTCATCCGCCTCGACCCGGACGCGTTTTCGGCCATGGCCTCGGATTCGATCGACTACGCGGTGATGGAGAAGACCGCCGAGGGCCGCATCCTGCCGGTGGCGGTCGGTTGGAGCGATGTCGGTTCCTGGCAGGCGCTCTGGCAGGTGGCCGAACAGGATGGCGCCGGCAACGCCCACCATGGCGACGTGCTGGCCATCGACTGCCAAAACTCCCTGGCCATGGGCGAGAAGCGCCTGCTGGCCTTGCTGGGCCTGGACAATGTGGTGGTGGTCGATACCGACGACGCCGTGTTGGTGGCGCACAAGGACCGGGTGCAGGACGTCAAATCCATCGTGGCGAAACTGAAGGCCGAAAACCGGCCGCAGGCGACCTGGCACCGCAAGGTATTCCGGCCCTGGGGCAATTACGATTCGGTCGACGCCGGCGCGCGCTTCCAGGTCAAGCGCATCGTGGTCAAGCCCGGCGCCGCGCTCAGCCTGCAGATGCACCATCACCGCGCCGAGCACTGGATCGTGGTCAGCGGCACCGCGCGGGTCACCTGCGACGAGCGCGTGATCCTGCTGTCGGAGAACCAGAGCACCTACATCCCGTTGGGCAGCAAGCACCGGCTGGAGAACCCGGGCACTATTCCGCTGGAGCTGATCGAAGTGCAGTCGGGTTCGTACTTGGGCGAAGACGACATCGTGCGCTTCGAGGACGTGTACGGCCGCACACCGGAGCCGGGCGCGACGTGATCGACCTGCACTGCCATATCCTGCCCGGCATCGACGACGGCCCGAGCGAGCTCGCGGTGTCGCTGGCGATGGCGCGCATCGCGGTCGCCGACGGCATCCGCGTCACCGCCTGCACGCCGCACATCTATCCTGGCCTGTACGAAAACGAGGCCGACGGCATCCGCGCCGCGATTACCGCGTTCCGGCAGGTATTGGCCGAGGAGGGCATCGCGCTGGAACTGGTCGAGGGCGCCGACACCCATCTGGCGCCGGATCTGGTGGCGCGGCTGAAGGCAGGCAGCGTGCCGACCCTGAACGGCTCGCGCTATTTCCTGTTCGAGCCGCCGCACCATGTGGCGCCGCCGCGGCTGGAGGATTCGGTGTTCAGCCTGCTGACCGCCGGCTTCGTGCCGGTGATCACCCATCCCGAGCGCCTGACTTGGATCGACGACCACTATCCGGCGTTCCAGCGCATGGTCGCCTCCGGCGCCTGGATCCAGCTCACCGCCGGCAGTTTGACCGGCCGTTTCGGCCGCCGCCCGCAGTACTGGGCCGAGCGCATCCTCGACGACGGCCTGTGCCATATCCTGGCCACCGATTCGCACCACAGCGAGCGCCGCCCGCCGTTTCTGGCCGAAGCGCGCGAAGCCGCCGCCCGCCGCCTGGGCGCGGACGAGGCCGTGCACCTGGTGCTGACACGCCCGCGCGGTATCCTCGATAATGTCTCACCGGGCGCCTTGCCGGCCCTGCCGGCCGCCAAGCCCGGCGCGCGGCCCGGCAAAGGGTTCTGGCGCACCCTGTTCGGCCCACGGCACTCTTAACATGATGAGTATGCGCATGAAACGATTCCTGCACGCGGCCCTGGCCGCCACCCTGTTCCTCGCCCTCGGCGCCCCGGCCGCCGAGCCGCCCGTGGCCGGCCCCGCGCCGCAGGCGGTCGCCGCCGGACAGGACATGGGGCTGCCCGACAGCACCACCCGCGCCGGCGAGTACACCGGCAAATCCGAATACCGCATCGGCCCGCAGGACCTGCTGAAGGTCTCGATCTTCATGAACGAGGAGCTGGAGCGCGAACTGCGGGTCAACGCCACCGGCCAGATCTCGCTGCCGCTGATCGGCGTGGTGCAGGCCGGCGGCAAGACCGTGCTGGAGCTGGAAACCGAGATCGCCGAAAAACTCGGCAAGACCTATCTGCAGAATCCGCAGGTCACCGTGTTCATCAAGGAATTCACCAGCCAGCGCGTCACCGTCGAAGGCGCGGTGAAGAAGGCCGGCATCTATCCGATCACCGGCCAGACCTCGCTGCTGCAGGCCATCGCCCTGGCCGGCGGTACCGACAGCGACGTCGCCGACGACGAGGCGGTGGTGGTGTTCCGCACCGTCAACGGCCAGCGCAT
Organism: Arenimonas maotaiensis; assembly: GCF_014638745.1. Lineage (GTDB taxonomy): Bacteria > Pseudomonadota > Gammaproteobacteria > Xanthomonadales > Xanthomonadaceae > Arenimonas > Arenimonas maotaiensis. Next base: position 573,359 of record NZ_BMFO01000001.1, on the reverse strand, counting down.
GGTGGCCAAGTTCAACCTGCAGGACGTGCGCAACGGCGCCGCCGCCGATCCGCAGATCTACGGCGACGACATCGTGGTGGTCAACGAGTCCAAGGCCAAGCGCGGCTTCAAGCGCTTCCTGCAGTCCATCCCGATCGTCAACGCATTCGTATTGTATTAAGCCAAGGATTGCCCTCTGTGAGCCAAGACACCCCGAACACCCCGAACGCCGGTCTGGTGCCGCAGCCCGAGCCGGTGCAGCGCACCCTGGCGTTGCGCCAAGCCGGCGTACTGAGCACCGAGCTGCAGCCGCAGGCCGCCGCCGATAGCGACGAGTTCAACATCGACCTGCTGGGCCTGTGGCATATCCTGCTCAAGCGCCGCTGGACCATCGCCGCCTGCGTCGGCCTGGTGTTCGTGGCCGCGCTGGTGGCCTCCCTGCTGATCACCCCGGTGTACCGCGCCACCAGCTCGGTGCAGATCGACCGCGAGCTGATGAACGTCACCGGCGATGACCAGAACCCGATGGCCGGGATGATGAACGACCCGAACTATCTGAACACCCAATACCAGTTGCTGCAGAGCCGCGAGTTGGCCTCGCGGGTGTTGAGCGACATCGGCTACCAGGACAAGAAGCGTTTCGCGCAGGTATTCCAGCCGTCGGCCGGCGGACAGATCAAGTCCTGGATCGGCTTGGGCGACGACGGGTCCGAGGAGGCCAAGCCGAGTCCGGCGCAGCAGAAGAAACAGTCGCTTGAACGCGTCGCGCGCTTCCAGGACGGTTACAGCATCGAGCCGGTGCGCAATACCCGCTTGGTGAAGATCCACTACAACAGCACCGACCCGGCCTTCGCCATCCTGGCCGCCAACGCCTTGGCCGCGGCCTACCAGAACCGCAACCTGGAGGCGCGCTTCGAGACCTCCAGCTACGCCAAGTCCTATCTGGAAGACCAGCTCAAGCAGCTGAAGATCAAGCTCGAGGATTCCGAGGCGCAGCTGGTGCGGTTCGCGGCGCAGGAGCAGATCGTCGGCACCGGCGGCGAGAACGCCGGCAGCCTGCCCGAGCAGAACCTGGGCGCGCTCAACGCCGCGCTCGGCAAGGCCAAGGAAGAACGCATCCGCGCCCAGTCGAAATGGCAGCAGGCGCAGAGTAGCGTCGGCATGGTCACCTTCGGCGAGGCCGGCGGCAATTCGATCGTGCGCACCTTGCAGGAGAAGCGCGCCGAGCTGACCACCGAATACCAGAACAAGCTCAGCCAGTTCAAGCCGGCCTATCCGGCCATGGTGCAGCTGAAATCGCAGATCGACGAGCTCGACCGCCAGATCGCGCAGGAGATCGCCGCCATCAAGTCGGCCATCCGCGCCGAGTACGAGGCCGCGCAGCAGAACGAGGCGATGATCGCCGAACAGATCCGCTCGCTGAAAGGCGAGGCGCTGGACCTGAAGAGCCGTTCGATCCAGTACGACATCTACAAACGCGAGGTCGACACCAACCGCCAGCTGTACGAGGCTACCCTGCAGCGCTACAAGGAGATCGGCATCGCCGCCGGCGTCGGCCTGAACAACGTGCTGATCGTCGACGAGGCGGTCAATGCCGGCAAATACCGGCCGAACATCCCGCTGAATCTGGCGGTGGCGCTGTTCCTGGGCCTGGTGCTGGGCGTGCTGCTGGCGCTGCTGCTGGAATACCTGGACGACACCCTGAAGAACCCGGACGACGTCGAGAAGCGCCTGGCCTTGCCGGTGCTGGGCGTGATCCCGAAGATCAAGGACGGCGACAGCGTCGAGTCGGCGCTGCGCGATCCGCGCTCGGCCTTCGCCGAAGCCTACCGCTCGGTGCGCACCGCGCTGCAGTTCGCCACCAGCCACGGCGTGCCGCGCAGCCTGTTGATCACCAGCGCCTCGCCGGGCGAGGGCAAGTCGACCGCGGCGTTGACCCTGTCGCGCAAATTCGGCCAAATCGGCAAGCGCGTGCTGCTGATCGACTCCGACATGCGCAAGCCCTCGCTGCACAAAAAGGCCGGCCTCGACAACGACATCGGCCTGAGCAATTACCTGGCCGGTGCGCTGGCCATCGCCGACATCATCCGCGAAAGCGACACCCCGGGCGTGTCGGTGGTCACCACCGGTCCGCTGCCGCCGAACCCGGCCGAACTGCTGCACGACGACGCCATGCGCGCGTTGATCGAGTACGGCCTGGCGCACTTCGACCAGGTCATCATCGACGGTCCGCCGGTGATGGGCCTGGCCGACGCGCCGATCCTGGCCTCCACGGTCGATGGAGTGCTGCTGGTGGTCGAGGCCGGCGGCACCCGCAAGCTGCTGGCGGTCAACGCGGTCAAGCGCCTGCAGGCCGCGCGTGCGCGCCTGGTCGGCGTGCTGATCAACAAGTTCCAGAGCAAGCACGCCGCCTACGGCTACGGCTACGGCGCCGGATACGGCTCCTACAGCTATTACAGCTACGGCACCACGGACACCAAGAAACTGACGCGATGATCGACGGGGCCGCATGGCAGCAGGCGAGGGCGCTGCAGGACGCGCCCGAGACCCTGTTCGCCCTGCGTGCCGCGCGGCTGCCCGAGGGCATGACCGCCTTGATCCGGCTGGCCTCGGCCGACGGAGCCGAGGCCGACACCGCCGGCGCCTATCTGCAGGCGGTCTGCCTGTATGCCGGCAGTCCGCCCTGGCGCTGCTTGGGCCTGGCGCCCGGCGCCGATCCGGCGCTGGCCAAGGAGCACCACCGGCTGCTGATCAAGTGGCTGCACCCCGACCGTAATCCCGAGGCGCGGGTGTTGGCCGAGCGCGTCAACGCCGCCTGGCAGGCGCTGAAGGCCGGGGCCTTGCCGGTGCCGGTGCCGCGTCATGCGCCGCCGCCGATGCCGCCGCGTGCGCGCAGCCGCTTCCCGCTGTTTCTGGCCGGCCTGTTGGCGGCCGGCGTGCTGTTGCTGGCGCTGTCGCTGTGGCCGCAGGATCAGGTCTATCCCGAATCCGCGTTGCCCGGCCCGGTGGTATCGGCCGGCGAGGGCGCACCGGCCATTGCGCCGCAGAACCTGCCGCTGTGGGCGCCGGAACCGGCGACCGTCGCCGGCGTCAAGGCAAGTACCGCGCCCGCCGCCACACCGGTCCAAGCCATGCGTGCGGTATCCGCGGCCGTGGCCTCTGCGCCGGCTGAACCGGCGATGCGTGCGGCGGAACCGCCCGCTCCGCCGATCAGTGCGCCGGCGGTATCGGTCGCGGCCGAGCCGGTCGCTTTGGCGGCGAGTGAGCCGAACGCCCGGGCGCCGGCGCGTGCGCAGGGCGAAGCGCTGTTGCGCGAGTTCGAACAGCGTTACGCCGACGGCGATCTGGCCGCGTTCATGGCCTTGTTCAGCGCGGAGGCCAGCAACGGCCGCGGCGACGTGGCCGACATCCGCCGCGATTACCGCCGCCTGTTCCAACGCACCCGCCACCGCGAGATCGCCTTCAGCCAGGCGCGTTGGCGACCGGGCGACGACACCCTGAGCGTGCGCCTGCGCTACCGCGCCGAACTCGGGTTTGGTGCCGCGCGCGCCCCGACCGCGCAGCAGGGCGGGCTGGAACTGGCCTTGGCGCTGGAAGACGGCCGGCCGCGCATCGTGCAATACCTGTTGCTGGAGTGAGCATGTCGCGTCGAACCGTCTGGCTTGTCGCCGTGTCGATCCTGCTGGCCGTGCTCGGTTGGCGCGTGCTGTCGCTGGCCATGGCCGAGCACTACGCGCGCAGCCAGCCCGAACGCGCGCTGGCCTGGCGCGCCGATCATCCGGAAGCCCTGAGCCGACTGGCGCAAGGCCAAGCCGAGCAGGGCGATTGGGCCTCCGCCGCCGACAGCGCCCGCCGCGCCCTGCGCGCCAATCCGCTCGACGGCCAGCCGCTGCGGGTGCTGGCGCAGGCGGCCGAGGCCGAAGGCCGCGCCGATGACGCGTTGGCCTTGTACCGCCAAGCCGTGCGTCTGGCGCCGCGCGATCTGCCGACCCGGTTTTGGCTGCTGCAGCACGCGTTGAACGATCGCGATGCGACGGATGCCATGGCGCAGCTGGACGCCATCCTGCGCCTGAAACCCGATCTGCTGCCGGCCCTGCAGCCGCAGCTGGACCTGCTGGCGGCCAACCCGCTGGCGCAGACCGCCGTGGTCGAGACCCTGAACCGGCAGCCGCCCTGGCGTGCCGGGTTTCTGGCCGGCCTGGCCAAATCCGGCTACCCGAGCGAGGCCTTGGCGCCGGTGTTCGGCCCGCTGCGCGGCGAGAACGCCTTGCGCGAACTGCAGCCCTGGCTGGCCCGTCTGCGCGCCGAGAACCGGCACGCGCAGGCCTACCTGACCTGGGTCGGGTTGATTCCCGAGGCCCAGCGCGATTATCTCGGCAACGTGTTCGACGGCGGTTTCGAACTGGAACAGGAGCTGCAGGCCGGCCCGTTCGCCTGGAACACGCCGCCGCTGGCCGGCGCCCAGGCCTATTGGAGCGCCACCCGCGGCAGCGTCGGGCAGAACTCGTACATGGTGCAGTTCGAGGGCCGGCGCACGCCGTTCGCGCACCTGTGGCAGGCTTTGGCCCTGCCGCCGGGCCGCTGGCAGCTGGCTTGGCGCGCCCGCGCCGACCGCTTGGATACGCCGCGCGGCCTGGTCTGGCGGGTGTTGTGCGAACCGCGGGGCCGGGTGCTGGCCGAATCGGCGCCGATGCAGGGCCGTTTCGACTGGCGCGAGGAAACCGTAGACCTCGAGATACCGGCCGATTGCCCCGGCCAGCGCCTGCTGCTGACCATTCCAGCCCGGATTCCGGCCGAAACCGTGATTAACGGCACGCTTTGGCTGGACGCGGTCCGCATGTCTCCCGCGCCGGAAAAATCCGTTACCGAAGAATGACATAAGAAAAATTCTGGGTTGACCGCGCCCGCGCTTCGGACTACCCTGAAATCCCTACGCGGCCTTCATGCCTCCATGACGGCCGCCTCGCTTTACTGCATCCGAGCTGTTCGATAAGGAATTGCCCATGAAAACCGCCGCCGCCCTCGTGCTCACCATTGCCTTGTTTGCGCCTGCCGCCTTCGCCGCGCCGGCCGCCGTGCTGGCCTCGGCCGACGGCCAAGTGCTGGTCAATCAGGGCAAGCAGTTCGTCACTGCCGCCCCGGGCCAAGCCTTGGCCGCCGGCGATCGCGTGATGCTGATGAAAGGCGCCCGCGCCAGCTTGCGCTTCGCCGATGGCTGCGTGTTGCCGTTGTCCGAATCCAGTCTGGTGGTGGTCCAGACCCTGTCCAGTTGCGCCGGTGGCGACATCCAGATCGCCCGCCTGCAGCCGGTGAGCGCCCAAGCCATCGGCGCCGACGCCCTACCGAGCACCACCGGCCTGTGGGCGGTGTTCGCACTGCCGGCGCTGGGCGTGCTGGCCGGTGAATCCGGAAACGACGACAACAGCGTCTCGCCCTGATCTGGGATATAATTGCGGTCACGCTTAAGGATCTCCCCATGAAAACCCTCACCGTCCTGTTCGCCAGCCTGCTGTCCGTCACCGCCACGGCGGCGCCGTCCGTGGCCACGCTCGGCCGTACCGAAGGCGTGGTGCTGGTCAACCAAGGCAAGCAGTTCGTCTCGGCCCCGGCCGGCCAGCTGTTGGTCGCCGGCGACCGCGTGCTGGTGATGCAAGGCGGCCAAGCCAGCTTGCGTTTCAGCGACGGTTGTGTGCTGCCCATCGCGTCCGGTTCGCTGTTGACCGTGCCGGCCAAATCGACCTGCGCCGGCGGCGTCGCCAACATCGCCCGCGTCACCGCACAGACCGCGCAAGCCGACAGCGGTTCGAACAAAACGGTGTCCAACGGCGAAACCCTACTGTACGTGGCCGGTGCCGTGGTCGTGGTCGCCGCGTTGGCCGGCAACAGCGACAGCAGCGACGATACCGTGTCGCCGTAACGCAGGCCGGTGCTAGAATCCAAAGGGTCGCTTCGGCGGCCCTTTTTCTTGCGCGAACCGTTTCTTGGAGTGCCATGGACGCCACCCGATCCGATTCCCTGTTGCGCCGCACCGGCCTGACGGTGTTGCTGTTGGCGTTGGTATTCGGCGGCGGCCAAGGCCATCCGGGCGATGCGTTGACGCAGCTGGCGGCGCTGGTGTTGATCGGCGTGTTGATCTGGCGGACGCCGGATATCCGCTGCTGGCCGAAAGCTTCGCTCTGGATCTTGCCGCCGCTGCTGGCGCTGCTGGCGTTCCTGCTGCCCTGGCCGGAGGCCTGGCGGGTGGCGGGCGCGGCCCGCGGCGCGCTGTCCCAGCATCTTGCGCCACTGATCGGCGGCCTGCCGGCCACCGGCGCCTTGCGTCCGTTGGCGGCCGAACGCGCGCTGTTCTGGCTGTTGCCGGCCATCGCGCTGTATCTGGCCGGTCTGCAATTGGATTGGCGCGCGCGCCGCATGCTGTTGCAGACGGCGGTGGCGGTGCTGGCCGTGGGCGCGGTGCTGGGCCTCGCGCAGAAAGCCGGCGGCATCGATAGCGCCTTGTATTTCTACCGCAACACCAACCGCGGCATGGCGGTGGGCCTGTTCGCCAACAACAACCACTACGCCATCAGCCTGGCCTGCACCTTGCCCCTGGTGTGGGCCGGCTTGGTGCATCTGGCCGGCCAGCGTGAACAGCGCCACGTGCATCCGCTGCGCTTCGCCCTGCCGGCCGGCATCGCGCTGCTGTTCATGCTCGGCTTCCTGCTGTCGGGCTCGCGCGCCGGCCTGCTGCTGGGCATGGCCGGCTGCCTGTTGATGCTGCCGGCGGTGATCGCCGCCGACCGCCACACCGGCGCCAAGCACTGGCTGTTCGCGCTGATGGCCGTCGGCCTGTTCCTGGCGGTGCAGCTGGGCCTGTATTTCATCAGCTTGCAGTTCGTGCCCAATCCGCTGGAGGATTCGCGTTGGCAGATCTTCGCCGGCACCCGCACGGCGGCCGACGCCTATGCGCCGCTCGGCGCCGGCCCGGGCGCGTTCTGGTACGCCTTCCAGCACGTCGATCCGTTCCTGGGCGGCCCCAAGATGGTCAACCACGCGCACAACGATTACCTGGAAATCTGGCTGGAGCTGCGCTGGTTCGGCGTGCTGGCCGGCGCGTTGCTGCTCGGCGCGTTCCTGTGGCAGGGCGTGCGCGTCTGGTTCATGGCCGGCCGGCACAGCGTGCGCGCCACGCTGATGGCCCGCGCCGCCTGGGTCGGCCTGCTGCTGCTCCTGCTGCACTCGCTGGTCGATTACCCGTTGCGCACCACCGCGCTGTCGGCCTTGGCCGGGCTGTTGGCGGCGTGTGTGGTGTGGCCGAGGGGTGAGCCGGGCGTCAGCGGGCGAAGCGACGGGATGTAATCAGGTGGCGGCATCCCTGTCCGGCATGACCGGTTGGTAACTCGTGCTGCGGCCTCCGGCCTGGCTGCGCACGAGGACGCCCTTGCGCATCAGGTCGGTGATATCGCGCGATGCCGTGTCCTGCGAGCATTTCGCCAGCTTCGCCCATTTCGACGAGGTCAGTTTGCCTTCGAATCCGTCAAGCAGGCGATTCAGCACAAGCCGCTGTCGGCCATTGATCGGAAGGTCTTTGAACGTGTCCCAAAAATGTGCCTTGGCCATGACCGAGCGCAGCGTGCCGTCGGCTTTGTCGAAGGCGCGATCCAGGCAATCCAGAAACCACTGCAGCCACGGGGTGACGTCGAGATCGCCTTTCTGCGTCGCTTCCAGCATATCGTAATAGCGGTTGCGTTCCGCCCGGATCTGCGATGACATGCTGTAGAAGCGCTGCGGGCTGTTTTCCGAGCGCGCCAGCATCAGATCGGCGATGGCGCGCGCCATCCGCCCGTTGCCATCCTCGAACGGATGGATGGTCACGAACCAGAGATGTGCGAGGCCGGCGGCGATGACCGGATCGATGCCCTTCGCGGCATCCAGCCAGTCCATGAACCGCCGCATCTCCTGCGGAATCCGGTCTGCTGCCGGCGCCTGATAGTGGACTTTCTCGCGACCGACAGGGCCTGAGACGACCTGCATCGGGCCCGAGGCATCATCGCGCCAATGGCCGACGATTATCCTGGACATGCCGCTACGCCCGCTGGGGAACAGCGCGGCGTGCCATCCGAACAGGCGGTCGTCGGTCAGCGGCTGGTCGAAGTTCTGCGTCGCATCCAGCATCATCTCGACCACCACGTCGACATTCCGTTCCGACGGCACCAGCCCCGCGACATCCATACCCAGTCGGCGCGCAATGGATGAGCGCACTTGGCCGGCGTCGAGCCGCTCGCCTTCGATTTCGCTGGATTTGAGCACATCCTCGGTCAGCGTATGGAGGACGGCCTCTTTCCGCAGCGTGAAGCCTAAAGCCTCCATGCGACCCACCAAACGCCCTTGCCGGTGCCGTATATGGGCAAGCGTGGCCGCTAGGGCATGATCCTGCCAATGGAATGAAGGCCATTCAGCACGATCATAGATATAGGTCATATTCTCCGAACCTCCTGCGGAGAATATCGCATCAATTCTCCGCAATTACAAGCATATAGTCCGCAAAATATGCGGAGTATATGCTAAGTAATCTCCGCAAGGTGCCTGTACGGTCTGCCGATGGTGCCCATCCCTCCCGGCCTCCCTTCCGGGGGAAGGGAGGTGCGCACTCCTGAGGCGAACTTCCCCCTTTGGGAGGGGGAAGCCCGAAGGGCAGGGGGATTCGACCGCAGGGGGATTCTAAGAATTTTTCAGGTTGTGCCGCCCTCCAAGCGGGCGTACCATTCAAAGTTGAACAAACCCGCCCGCCGCCCCGCATGTCCAGCCGCCAGAAAAACCTGCAGGAAGACACCGAGTTCCGCGTATTGCGGATGCTCGAGCAGCAGCCGGACGCCACCCAGCGCGATCTGGCCGAGAACGCCGGCATCAGCGTGGGCGCGCTCAACTATTGCCTGAAGGCGCTGATCGCCAAGGGCATGGTGAAGATGCAGAACTTCAGCGACAGCCGCAACAAATTCGGCTACGTGTACGTGCTGACGCCGGACGGCATCCGCCACCGGGCGGCGCTGACCAACGCCTTTCTGAAACGCAAGCTGGCCGAATACGCCGCCCTGCAACGCGAAATCGAATCACTGCGGCAGGATGGGCTTCGGCGGGCTCAGCCACCTGAACCGCGCCCCGAGCCTGTCGAGGGGCGCATGAACCATAAGGAATTCCCATGAACATCCTGGTCACCGGCAGCGCCGGCTTCATCGGCATGCACACCGCCGAAACCCTGTTGGCCCGTGGCGACACCGTCATCGGCTTCGACAACCTGAACGACTACTACGACGTCTCGCTCAAGCACGCGCGCCTGACGCGGCTGCAGGCGCATCCGAACTACATCCACATCACCGCCGACCTGGCCGACCGCGCCGCGGTGGAGGCGGTGTTCGCCGCGCACACCCCGCAGCGCGTGATCCACCTGGCGGCACAGGCCGGCGTGCGCTACTCGAAAGAGAATCCGCACGTGTACGCCGACAGCAACCTGACCGGCTTCCTGCACATCCTGGAAGGCTGCCGGCACCACGGCGTGGAGCATCTGGTGTACGCCTCCACGTCCTCGGCCTACGGCGGCAACACCAAGATGCCGTACACCGAAACCGAATCGACCGAGCATCCGCTGACCTTCTACGCCGCCACCAAGAAGGCCAACGAGATGATGGCGCACTGCTACGCGCACCAATACGGCCTGCCGTGCACCGGCCTGCGCTTCTTCACCGTGTACGGCCCCTGGGGCCGGCCGGATATGGCGTTCTTCAGCTTCACCAAGGCCATCCTGGAGGGGCGCCCGATCCCGGTGTTCAACTACGGCAAGCACACCCGCGACTTCACTTTCGTGTCCGACATCGTGGACGGCGTGATCCGCGCCTGCGACCGCCCGGCCACGCCGAACGCGGACTGGAACGGCGACGCGCCGGATCCGGCCAGCTCCACCGCACCGTACCGCATCTACAACATCGGCTCCGGCCGCAATACGCAATTGCTGCGCTACATCGAGCTGTTGGAGCAGGCCATCGGCCGCAAGGCCGAGATGGAGCTGATGCCGATGATGGTCGGCGACGTGCCGGACACCTGGGCCAGCGTCGACGCGCTGCACGAGGCCACCGGCTACACGCCGGCCACGCCGGTGGAAGTGGGCGTGCCGGCGTTCGTGGACTGGTACCGCAGTTTTTACAAGGTCTGAATCGATTTCAACATAGGGGAAAGGACGCAATGCAGGACATCAGCAAACACAAGATCGCCGTCATCGGCCTGGGCTACGTGGGCCTGCCGCTGGCGGTGGAGTTCGGCAAGCAGCTCGACACGCTCGGCTTCGACATACATGCCGCGCGCGTGGACGAGCTGAAGCAGGGTCACGACCGCACGCTGGAGACCACCAGCGATGAGATCGCTTCGGCGCACCGCCTGCGCTTTTCCTGCGACGCCGCCGACCTGTCCGATTGCGATGTGTTCATCGTCTCGGTGCCGACCCCGGTGGACGACAAGAAGAACCCGGACTTCACCCCGCTGATCCGCGCCAGCGAGACCGTGGCGCGCGCGCTGAAGCGCGGCGACATCGTCATCTACGAATCCACCGTGTACCCCGGCGCCACCGAAGAGGTCTGCGTGCCGGTGCTGGAGCGCGTGTCCGGCCTGAAGTTCAACGCCGACTTCTTCTGCGGCTACTCGCCCGAGCGCATCAACCCCGGCGACAAGGAGCGCCGACTCACCACCATCCCGAAGATCACCTCCGGCTCCACGCCCGAGACCGCGCAGACGGTGGACGCCCTGTACCGCCGCATCATCAGCGCCGGCACCCATCTGGCGCCGAGCATGAAGGTGGCCGAGGCCGCCAAGGTCATCGAGAACACCCAGCGCGACGCCAACATCGCGCTGATCAACGAGTTCGCGCTGATCTTCCACCGCCTGGGCATCGACACCCACGACGTGCTGGCCGCGGCCGGCACCAAGTGGAACTTCCTGCCGTTCAAGCCCGGCCTGGTGGGCGGGCACTGCATCGGCGTCGATCCGTACTACCTGATCCAGCGCGCGCTGAGCGCCGGCTACCACCCCGACATCCTGATCGCCTGCCGCCGCATCAACGACAGCATGGGCAAGGAGATCGTCTCGGAAGTGGTGAAGCTGATGATCCGCAAGCGGCAGCCGGTGAACGGCGGCAAGGTGCTGGTGCTGGGCTTCACCTTCAAGGAGAACTGCCCGGACCTGCGCAATACCCGCGTGGTGGACCTGGTGGCCGAATTCTGCAGCTACGGCGTGCAGGTCGACATCCACGACCCCTGGGCCGACCCCGACGAGGCCATGCACGAATACGGTCTGGGCCTGATGCGCGATCTGCCGGCCTCGGCCGATTACCAGGCCGTGGTGCTGGCCGTGGCGCACGACCAATACCGCGACATGGGCATTCAGGCCTTGCGCGCACTGGGCGTGACCGATGCGGTGGTGTACGACATCAAGGGCCTGTTCGGCAAAGACGCCGTGGACGCCCGTTTGTGAGGCTTATGGTATGAACATCCTTTTAACCGGTGGCACCGGCTACATCGGCAGCCATACCGCCGTGGTGCTGGCCGAAGCCGGCCATAACGTGGTGCTGTACGACAACCTGAGCAACAGCAAGCCGGAGGTGGTTGACCGCCTGGAGACCATCCTCGGCACGCGCCCGCTGTTCATCGAGGGCGACATCCGCGACCGCAGCCTGCTGGCCGAGGTGCTGAAGCTGCAGAACATCGATGCCGTGGTGCATTTCGCCGGCTTGAAGGCGGTGGGCGAGTCCGTCGAAAAGCCGCTGGATTACTACCACAACAATGTGTACGGCAGCCTGTGCCTGATGCAAGCCCTGCAGGATGCCGGCGTGAAGCGTCTGGTGTTCAGCAGCAGCGCCACCGTGTACGGCGAGCCGCAGTATCTGCCCATCGACGAAGCCCACCCCACCGCGCCGACCAATCCCTACGGCTGGAACAAGCTGCACATCGAGCAGATGCTGAGCGACATGGCGGCCGCCGATCCGGAATGGCGCATCGCCAGCCTGCGTTACTTCAATCCGGTGGGCGCGCACGAAAGCGGCCTGATCGGCGAAGACCCAAACGGCATTCCCAACAACCTGATGCCGTATATCGCGCGGGTGGCGGCGGGAAAGTTACCGCATTTGAATGTGTTCGGTAACGATTACCCGACGCCGGATGGGACCGGTATCCGTGATTACATCCATGTCATGGATTTAGCCGAAGGCCATTTAGCTGCTTTGGCGCATTTGAATAGCCAGTCTGTGTGCCATGATTTTTTTAATCTTGGAACTGGCAATGGGTGTAGTGTTTTGGAGATGCGATCCGCATTTGAGACTGCAAGTAATAAAAAAATCCCATATCAAGTTGTTGGCCGTAGACCTGGTGATACTGCTCTCGTTTATTCAGCGACAGATAAATCCAAGCAAGAGCTTGATTGGCGTGCGGCGCGGGGACTTGATTTGATGTGCAACAGTGCTTGGAAATTTAATAATAAATAATTGGTAGTCAGATATGACTGGTCTTCATAATGCAATCCGGAATAGTAACTTTTGGTCTTTGGTCAAGTTGTTGACAAGCTTAAGTGTCGGATTTTTTATCACAACGTATATCGTACGTACCTTGGGTGTGCATGAATATGGAGTTTATTCCGTTCTTTTTTCGCTTATCGGAATTGTAGCTGCACTTGCGTCATTTGGCATTCAGGATGTCTTTCGACGGTTTATACCAGAAGCCTTGCAACAAAATAGAGTCGGACTATTAATTCGGCTCGTATCTTATGGTCTCCTAGTCAGAATGGTTTCATCAGTTCTGGTTGTGGTCATTATTTGGATTTTAAGTGACCCTGTCGGAAGATTTCTCAAGATTCCTGATTTCAGCAATTATTTTATGGTGTTCGGCGTGGGGATAGTCGCTTATCTGGAGGCTGGCCTACTTACCGTTGTTCTGCATTCGACTTTTTTGCACAAATATTCAGCCATATCAAATGCCATCTATGTTCTGATGCGTGGAGGAATGGCGCTAGTTGTACTTGAGTCAGGTTATGGCGTTACGGGTCTGCTATGGGTTGAAGCTTTATCCTGGTCAGCTTGGGCCATAATTCAATGGATTTTCTACAAGAAAGCATTCCCCTCCACAAATCGCTTAACTCAGGATGAAAATCTTGATTCCGCACGAATCATTAAATATGGAGGAATGTCTTCTCTGAATGACATTGGCGGGTCAATTCTGGGTGTTTCGACTGATTTTATAATCATTACAGCCTATCTCGGACCTTCTGCGGTCGCACTTTATGCGTTTTCCGATAGGGTAATTAAAATGATTAACAATTGCCTACCGCATGCTGTCTTGGCCGACGTCATAAGAACTTCGTTTTTCTCGAAATACGCTCAAAGCCAAAATCCGGTTGATCTTGAGAAGATGTTCAATCTCGTTTTGAAGATTAGTGGAGTAGCGCTTATCCCAATTGCTTTCGGGATATTTGTTCTTTCCGATACATTAATTACGTATGTATTCAAAGATGATTACCTTGAAGCAGAAAGCATATTCTGGCTTTTGGCGTTATTTTCCGTAATTAACATGTTTGCATATCCGACAGGACTGGTTCTCCAAGCAATAGAAAAAGTTAGCGTAATTCTATATAGCAAAGTATTTGCTGTCTTAAACATATTGCTGTCTATTGTCGCGGTAAAGAAATATGGCGTAATGGGCGTTGTGATATCAACTTGTATTTGTACATTTTTCAAAAATTATTACTGTTTTTATAGAATGAATAAAAGTTTAAAGATTGATGTTGATTGGACTGGAATAGCTAAAATCGCATCGAGTTCGTTAGGGATGTGTTTAGTAATTATTTTTTTACGTAATTACGTTACCGGCCTGGTTTCACTAAGTACAGTCATCTTGTTCAGCGCCATCGTTTATTACCTGGCAATTCGGATTTTTAGTCCATTTACGAGTGGCGAGCGCCATTTCATCAATCGAGTTGTTCCTGGCTCATATTCAATAATTTGAGGTGGCAAAATGCTTTTGCTAGATCTCGTAAGAAATGCAATGAACTTTATACGAATTCATACCGTATATTTTGGGATTGGTAAGATCGGTAGAGGGGTAGTGCTCGGAAAACATATAGAGTTGGGTAGTCGGAAATCGATCTCCCTTTCTTCAGGAGCAGTAGTCGGGAATTTCTGCAGAATATTGGCAGGCAAGGGAGAGATTAGTATTGGTGAGAATTGCTATATCCATCCGTTTACGACACTACGGGCACAGACCGGATTTATAAGAATGGGAAAAGAGTGCTCCTTGAATCCTTATTCGATTATTCATGGTTCTGGGGGTGTTGTTATTGGGGATTATGTTCGAATAGGCAGCCATGTAATATTCGTTTCAGCAAATCATGTTTTTGATCAAGTTGATGTGCCAATTCATTTTCAGGGTATAGAGTCGAAAGGGATTATCGTCGAGGACGATGTTTGGATTGGCGGCGGCGTTACCGTCTTAGATGGGGTCCGGATTGGAAAGGGCTCGGTTATCGCTGCTGGCGCCGTGGTAAACAAAGATGTGCTGCCATACAGCATAGTGGGTGGCGTGCCGGCTAAGGTTATCCGGATGAGAAATGAATAAATCATTTGGCATTTATTTATGATAAAAAATATTTTGAACAGTCTTTCTTATAGATATGCAAAGTCGAGTTCGTCAAGATATGTGAAATGGCTTCGTAAGAGAGGCTGCTTAATCGGTGATCGTGTTGAATTTCATGGGTTGAGTGACATCTCAATTGATACTACTAGGCCATCCTTGGTGGAGATTGGTAATGATGTGATTTTTACGCGCGGCGTAACATTGCTCACTCACGGTTACGACTGGTTCGTTCTCAGAAATATATTTGATGAGGTAATTGCCTCGTCTGGAAAGGTCAAGATTGGAAATAATGTTTTTTTGGGTGCGCGCTGCATAATTCTTAAAAGTGTATCTATTGGTGACAATGTAATTATTGGCGCCGGTTCAGTTGTGACTCGCGATGTTCCTTCAAACAGTGTTGCAGTAGGAAATCCTGCGCGAGTAGTAATGCCCATTCAGGAGTATTACAAGAAACGTAAGACTGAATATGTCGACGAGGCTTTGGCGTATGCAAAGTCTATTAAAGAGTCACTTGGGCGCCAGCCCGTTCCTGCTGACTTCTGGGAAGAGTTCCCCCTATTTCTCCGGCCGGATGAGTCAGTTGAAGGTGTTCCCATTGAAAAACAACTTGGTGGGTCAGTCGAGTTTTACCGGAAGAATAATATTCCGATATTTAAAGATTTTTCAGATTTTCTAGATAAAGCTGGTGTTGGGTCGAAAAATGACCGTTGAGCGGATTAAAATTGGCTTCTTCAATTGTTACTATCCGGAGATTTCGGGTGGTTCAGAGTATCAGACATATTTGCTTGCTAAATCGCTGGATAAGACAGTTTATGATCCGTTTTTCATCTCTCTCAGTACGCATAAAAAAGGTTACCAGGAGCTCAATGGTGATCGGGTATATTTTTTTAAGCCCGAAAGTAGGCTTGCAAAGATAGACAAGGGATATATTGCCAATGCTGCGTTTATAAATAGGGTAATCAAAAAAGAAAATCCCAAAATTATCTATCAGCGAATGGCAAATTCCGCTTCAGGAATCTTGGCATATTTATCCAAAATCCGTGACTTTAAATTCATTTGGGCATGTGCAAGTCAAGAAGATATATTGCCACTGAGGTTCCGATTGAATAGTCCTGGGTCATGGGTCGAAAATGCTTTACGGATTTACGGTATTCGTCGAGCCGACTCGATTCTTTTGCAGTCGAGTGATCAACTGGATTGCCTTAATCGACGATTTAATCTGAGCGGCACTATTCTTAAAAATGGCCATCCTGATGTGGATGTCATTGCTCATGGCTATAAACAGCCTTTGCTTGTCATTTTTATTGGGAATTTCAAGAAAATAAAAAGACCCGAAATCTTTATCCAATTGGCAGAGAACTTTAGGCGTAGAAAAGATGTGGAATTCGTAATGGTCGGCCGCATTCCGGACCAGAATCAATCTGCCTCATTAATCAGAAGACTATCGGAAATTGGAAATATCAATTGGCTTGGCGAGCTTTCTCAAGCTGAGACCAACTCATTGTTGGGCCAAGCTTACGTCTTGGTAAATACTAGTGAATATGAGGGGTTTTCCAATACATTTATTCAGGCATGGCAACGAGGTGTTCCCGTACTCAGCCTAAGCGTTGATCCGGATAAACTTTTGAATAAGGAAGGCTTGGGAATCTGTTCAGGACATTACAATCGGCTCTGTGGCGATCTCGAATATCTGTTGAGCAATCCGGATGTTCGAAACGAAATGGGCCGGCGCGGAGTGCAGTATGCTTTAAAAGAGCATTCATTATCTGCAATAACAAGTCATTTTAAAAAAATATTGGCTGAGGTTTTGAATGGCTAATCGGCCAATTTCACCAACAAATCGTCCGAAAATCCTTTGGTTTGCGTTCAAGCTCTTCGACAAGTCCGTGGATAAAGCGACATGGTTGGAAATGATTAATGAGCTCTCAACCAACTTTGAAGTCCGGCTCCTAACGCTATACAGAAACGCGCCTATACCACTGGTGGCTGGTGGCTTTCCTGTGGACTATGTTCCTCGAATCGGCTCCGGGATTATTGGAAAGGCAGTTCTGCGAATCACGGCGCTTTGGTCATTATTTAAGGCAGTACTGGAATTTCGCCCAGACGCCGTAATAATCAATGGCGAACCACCATATCTACTACTCAAATTCATTCGGTTGTTGCAGGATAAATGCCGATTCGTTACTGTTTTCGATGTCCGGACTCTGCCGGTCGGGGACAACCAGGCTCGGGGTAATTCTGTGCTCAAGAAGTCCCTAGCACTGGCTGCGACGCAATTTTCCGGAATTACCTACATTACTCTCGAAATGGAGAGGCATTGCATTGCGGAATTCCAGCTTCCCGAGCACAAATCAGCCATATGGACTTCCGGTGTGAATGCCGAAAAATTCACCAGATATCCGATTCCAGAAGAAGAAACGTTCCGCTTGATTTACCATGGCGGAATTCTGTCTCGGAGCCGGGGGCTTCTCTCGCTTGTACAGGCTATGGCCTTGGTCAAGGATATCCCAGTCCAGCTTCACTTGGTTAGCTCGCTCCGCGAAAAGGAAGTGATGGAAGAGCTCGTTCGGCTTGATCTTTACGACCGGGTGATACTCCATGAAACAGTCCCGAACTCCCAGATTCCAGAAATGATCAATCACTGCCATGCCGGAATTATCCCGCTGCCGGATTTCAAAGGTTGGAATACCAGTTCGCCGATCAAGCTTTTCGAATATTTATCCTGCGGCCGCCCAGTGATTGTAACGCCGATTCCTGCGCATACCAATGTTCTCAAAGGAAGTCCTTTCGCATTCTTCTCGGCAGGCGATGATCCACTTTCTCTGGCTGCGAGCATTAGAGAAGCCTATGCTGAACGTAAAAGATTTCCCGAATTGTCAGTATTGGCACGAAATCAAGCTATCTCGTTCCACACATGGAAGTCACAAGCTGATGTTCTTGGTAGCTTCATCGCGACATTGATTAAAGTGAAAAAGCTACAGTCATGAATGCCGTAAGAATCTTGCTTGCCATTGCTATGTTCAGCCTATTCTTTGGCGGTAGTTTGGTGGGTTATGGTCTGATGCCATCAATGCTGAACTCGATTATTCCTGATATTTGCATTTCAGGACTGGTTGTTTTGGCAATGGTCAGGTCCGAGGAGCGCGGATTCAAGATAAAGGTCTTCGGCATCGCATATCTATTAGCATTATTGGTCTTCACTATCCTATCCGCCCTAGTAACAGATAGTGCTTGGATCAGCGTTGTTCTATTTCTCAGGCTTTTGGTTCGGTTTTATGTGATGTTCATTGTGCTTCTGAATATCGGGCTGAGTGAAAAGACCCAGCTATGGGCGTTTAGGTCACTTGCCTTCCTGTTCCTGCTCCAGATTCCAGTCGCGGCCGGAAAATTGCTCATATATGGGCAGGGTGAAAGTGCTATCGGAACTTACGCCGTTCACGGCGGAGGGCTTTCAACCGCGATACCCATGGTAGCTACGGCATTCTTGGTCAGCTTCTATGTAGGTTACAGAAGGCGCCTAGCTTATCTTCTTGCACTTGTCGGATTTATTGCGTTTGGAATCATTGGCGGAAAGCGGGCCGTCTTTGTCCTGGTTCCACTGGTCGGGTTGTTCAGCTTATGGCTATCCGTCGATGTAAGAGTTAGCAAGCTACTTAAGCTGGCTCCTCATCTTCTTGGAATCGGAATGATATTCGTTTTGGCTTTCTATGCAACTGTGAGACTAACGCCGACATTGAATCCTGAGCGCATGGTGATGGGAAGTTTTGATATCAGTTATGTAACTGACTATTTCATGAGTAGTCAAGTTGATGCTTATAGCCAAAATAACGAAGCACAAGGCCGGTTTTCTACTACAAAAGTATTCTTGGATGAAGTCAATGATAGCGCTTCAACTGCCATGGTAGGTTTTGGCCCAGGGATGCTTTTGAAGACAGAAATCGATGGAGCAGGCCGTGAGAAATCTGAAGATATGTACGGTATGCAATACGGTGGAGGCCTAGAGCAATTTGGTGTGCTGTATGGAATAACAGGGTTCTCATGGCTCTTAGTGCAAATCGGTTGGCCTGGGACGATTGTTTGGCTCGCATTTTACGTATATATGTTCGGTCGGTTTATTAAGCTTTCGAATTCGGAAAATGATCCGTTTTGGAAATCGTTCCAACTGTCGATGGCTGGTTACGCAATTGTAGTTTTGGTCATATCGCTAATATATGGATCATACATGATCATGGGCGATTTAATGGTATTTGTCTTCTTTCTAATGAGCGCGATTTCTTTCAGTCGACAGGCAGCTAGAGTTTCAAGAGTATCGCGATGAAAATCGAAATTTATTCCGATATCAACTCATATGCTCTCAAGGAAATATGGCAAGATTTGGAGAAAAAGTCCTGTTGTTTTCCTCAAAGCAGATGGTCTTGGTGTAGTGTATGGTGGAATAACCTCGGAAGCAGAAAAGAGGTAAGAATTTACGTTGCTTACGATGAAAATGACGTGGTGGTCGCGCTCGCGCCATTCATCATAGATACGTTGTTTGGCATTAAATGTCTCAGATCCATGCCAGAGAATTATGGCGATTATTTTGATTTCGTGATTTCACCGTCCATCATGCCCGATATTTGTTATGCGGCAGTTTTGAGCGAGATTCTAAAAAGTCGTGATTTCTCCGCTGTACTCCTGTTCAATGTCAATACCAGATGCAAGCTTTCTGAATTTATTGAGAGTTCAGAAAAATCCGTCTTGTCGAAGACTCTTGTAAAGACTATTTCTATGGATATCAATACAGGTACATATGATGGATATCTTCAGAGTCTTAGCAAGAATCGTAGAGGATATATAAGAAAAAAACAGAGAGCATTAGAGAGCGAATTTAAAATTGAATCCGTATTCTCTAAATCGGAAGATGTGTATTTATCCGTTTTTGATGAAACATTCGAGATTCAAAAACTTCGATGGGGTACTACTCGACCAAGGCGTTCACACGAATACATGCAGGCGGTAAGGGATAGTAACTCGGAATTATTTCGTGATAGTTTGATGGCTTTCTTAGGCATTCGTGCTAATGGCAGGCTTATATCTTATCGACTTGGATTCATTCATGAAAACTGCTTTTATGATTGGAATACTAGTTATGACCCGGGATTTGAAAAATTTTCTCCTGGCGCTCTAAGTATCGCCTACTTGGTCGAAAAGCTGATTGATGAAGGCGTTCATAAAATTGATTTTATGGCCGGTTACTATGATTACAAGCTCAGCTACTCTCCGGACCCAAGGATCTACGAAAACAAACTATATGTCCTATGTGGATCCTCGTTGAAGGCAAGATTCGTAGCGTGGTACTTCCTGTACGGCAGAGATAAAGCGAAGCAAGTTTATTCGCGAATCCGCGACTATAGGCTGGTAAAGTGGATTCGATCATGACTGATAAAATTAAACAATATGGGCTTTATCATTTCATCAGGCGGTCTGCCTTGTCGTTAATTAGGCGTATTTTTGAGTA
Organism: Arenimonas maotaiensis; assembly: GCF_014638745.1. GTDB lineage: Bacteria > Pseudomonadota > Gammaproteobacteria > Xanthomonadales > Xanthomonadaceae > Arenimonas > Arenimonas maotaiensis. The sequence goes on along the minus strand of NZ_BMFO01000001.1, from coordinate 553,241 downwards.
TGAGAAATATGTTGTGTTCGAAATGCCTGATTTTAGGGGGTCGAGTGCGTGCTTAAATGATGTTATATCTATCGATTCTTTCCAGATGAATCGACTGATCGACTGCGGTGGGGTCGGCGCTCAAGATATCGATAAATTCCAATCAATGCTCTCGAATGGAGAAATTGGAATTGGAGTTGTGAAGAACGGTATTCTTGTTGGCTCGGCCTGGGTACAGAAGACAGGTATTTATCGTTTCGCTAAAGGCTTTGAAGTGGCCATTCCTGAAAATGTAGTGATCATGAAAAACCTTTTTGTATCTCCTTTACATCGAGGTTCTGGGTTGGGGAAAATTCTGAATGCAGCGAGGTTAACTCTGGTGCCGGCTGGCTTCACGCCTGTTGTTTTCATTGTCTACGATAATCGAATCGCCATAAGAAACTGGATGGCATACGGGTTTAAGCCAGCTATAAATGTCTGCACTTATAAGTTATTCGGAAGTCATCAAAGAATATCGGTGCGACGATTGAGCAATACAGCAGCAGCGGTTCGCCTTGAGCGCTCGATGAACGGCGCGGTGGCTCCATGAAACATTTTGTAAATGCTCTTTCCTGGACGCTTCGATGGACTGGCATCACATGGCTGGCGCGTTCCATTATGGCGAGTGGTAAAGTCACATTGATTAACTACCATAATCCATCTACTAAGACCTTTTCTGAGCATCTCGCGTATTTCAGCAAAGAATATTCAATTATTAGCCTTGATCGGCTCTATGAAGCTTTGAGATCTGGTAATTTCAGCAATCTGCCAGCAAAACCAATGGTAATAACCATCGATGATGGTCATGCCGGAAATGCCGTCTTGGCTGATTGTATACGCCGTTTCCAGGTGCCGGTTACCATCTACCTTGTATCCGGAATAATTGACACCGATAAAAAATTCTGGTTCAAGCATCCGGGGCTCAATTTTGCCGAATTGCAACGGTTGAAACGGCTGCCGAATAGCGAGCGCCTAAGATCACTGGAAAGCTTTGAAATTTCCAAGAACGATAAAAATTACGAAAATCATGACCGGCACGCACTTTCCTATGCCGAAATCGACATGCTTGGACGTGCGGGTGTCTCGTTTGCAAGTCATACAGTTTCCCATCCAATTCTTACTCAGTGCGATGCGGAAACATTGCGTGAAGAGCTTTTTGGTTCGCGCCACGCTCTCGAAACTAGTCTAGGCTGCAAAATACTGCATTTCGCTTATCCGAATGGCGACTGGAACGAAGAAGTCAAAGATGCAGTTCGCAGTGCCGGATATTCGACTGCGCGGACTATCCGTCCTGGATTCATTTCGGCTCATTCCGATCCTTTGGCCCTGCCAAATCTAGGGGTTTCTGACGACGCAAGTTTGAACAAGGCGATTCTTCAAGCATCTGGCTTGTGGTATTTGCTGAAGAAGGTAAGAAGATTCAAAAGCGTGGCGACTGAATATGGCGCGTAAAACCAGAGTACTTGTCGTTGCCCCTGGGCGTCGCTCAAAAGGCGGCATTTCAGCCTCAGTTGCTGCCATTATGAGTAGCGGCGAGCTTTCCCTGGTTTCAGCTTACTGGGCTGAAACCATGGATGACCGTAGCACTATTCGTAAGATTGCATCTCTATTTTCTGCTTACATCAACTATTTGCTAAGACTTCCATTTTCCGACCTTGTTCATATTCATACATCATCAGGAACAAGTTTTTACCGGAAAGCCTTGTTTATGTCTCTAGCGCTGCTTTTTAGAAAACCGTATGTGCTTCATATTCATCCATCGCATTTCATAGATTTCGTTAATAATGCCAATGGAATAGAAAAATGGATCATTACACATTTTTCTCAGTGTGCTACTACCGTTATAGCATTGTCTGAAGGTACCGCTATTCAGCTGAAGCGGATTCTCGGTGTTAATAAAGTTGACGTTTTGCCTAATCCTTGTCCGTATCCAGTTATGTCTAATTTCTCAAGAGATATCAGGTCTCGCGAGATTCTTTTCGCTGGAAAAATAATGAAGGCCAAAGGGTGTTTCGAGTTGCTTAACGCCTTTGCAATTGTGGTTAAAAAAATTCCAGAGTCTCGACTGGTTGTGGCCGGAAATGGCGAAGTTGAGCGATTCAAGAGACATGCTGAAGAATTAGGCTTAAGCAATCATGTCGCATTCACTGGCTGGATAGAGGGGGAAGAGCTTCTCGCTGCATATCAGCGCGCGAGCATTCTTTGCCTCCCGAGTCATTCCGAGGGGCTTCCTGTTAGTATCCTGCAAGCCATGTCTCAGGGCGTTGCTGTAATCGCCACTCCTGTAGGTGGAATTCCTGAAATCATCAAGTCTGGCGTAAATGGAACTCTTGTTCCACTAAGCAATGAGAAGGCTTTGGCTGAGGCAATTCTCTATTTGCTGGAAAATGATGAAATAAGATTTAATATCGGAATAAATGCCACTCAAACAATCATGAACAATTACAGCGCTGATATTGTAGGAAAGAAAATGCTTTCAATTTACGAAGTGATTGTTCGTGATAAATCATAAATTCAACTTATATGATTGCTAAATCATTTTCCGAATTAAGAGCCTATTGTGAGGCCGAAAACTACAAGGGCTGGGACCCTTACGACGGCCTGAATTCGACTATCTTCCAGGCAATGCCGCTCAAGCACTGGGATCTGGCCCGACTGGTGCTGATCCAGCTGTGCAAGCGATCGCCATTCAACCTGCGCCCGCTATTGCGCGTGCCCAAACAGCATAATGCCAAAGGCGTCGGGCTGTTCCTGAACGGCTATTGCAACCTGTACCGGATGGCGGAGCAGGGCGATACCCGCTTTGGAACCTTGGAGCAGCTGCGTGCCAAAGTGGACGAGGTCGCCCGGCTATTGATTAGCTTGCAAAGCAAAGGCTATTCCGGCGCGTGTTGGGGCTATAACTTCGACTGGCAGGCGCGCCGCCTGTTCCTGTTCCCGGCCCATACGCCGACGGTAGTGGCCACCACTTTCTGTGCGAGCGCCTTGTTCCAGGCCTATGAGGTGACCGGCAACCGGCTGTATCTGGATACCGCCCTGTCGTCGGCCGATTTCGTGCTGAAGAATCTGCATAGAACCGAGTCAAAAGGCGGCTTCATCCTTTCCTACAGCCCGTTACCGGGCAACGATACGGTCTATAACGCCTCCTTGCTGGGTGCCAAGCTGCTTAGCCAGTGCTACCGGTATACCCGCAACGAAGAGTATAAAACCGTTGCCCGGCAGATCGTCAGTGCGGCCTGCGAAGGGCAGGCGGCGGATGGATCGTGGGTGTATGGTCTGTTGCCGGTGCAGTCCTGGATTGACAGTTTCCACACCGGCTACAACCTGGACGCCATGGCGCACTATGCCCGGTTCTGTGAGGACAGCAGCTTTGACGACGCCATGCAGCGGGGCTTGGATTTCTATTTGGCCAACTTCTTTCTGGCTGATGGTACGCCGAAGTATTACCACAACCGGACCTATCCCATCGACATCCATTGCCCCGGCCAGCTGTGGGTGTCACTGAGCGTGATGGGGCGCTTCCAGCCGCATGCCGCATTGTGCCGAAAGGTCGCCGATTGGACGTTGGCCAATATGCAGGATAGCCAAGGGTTCTTCTATTACCAGCTCAAGCGCGGCGTCAGCTCTAAGATTCCGTACATGCGCTGGAGCAACGCCTTCATGTTCAACGCCTTGAGTTATTACCTTTTGGAGACGCATGGAAAGCAGACTGGTTAACGGTGTCAAGGTCCATGCGCCGCCCTCGCGTCAGGCGCTGATCGATTACGCTTTCGCCAACGGCAGTCTTCTGGTGGCCGTGAATGCGGAGAAGATTCTGCATGCCACCGAACAGACCCGCAACATCATTAACCGCAATATCGGCTATCCGGACGGTATCGGTGCCGTGCTCGGCCTGCGCCGGAAAGGTCAGGGCGATGCCGTCAAAATCCCCGGTTGCGAGCTGTGGCTGGATATCATCCGCGCCCATTGGCAGGACAAGACCTTCTATCTGGTCGGCGGCCGGGATTCGGTGATTCAAGCTACGGTAGAGCGCTTGCACGAAGAATTCCCCGGCATCCGGATTCTGGCCTATCGAAACGGCTACTTGGCCAATGAGGACGAGAAGCACGCCCTGATCGCCGATATCGCCGATAAGAAACCGGATGTGGTGTTCGTGGCCATGGGTTCGCCCAAGCAGGAACTGCTGATGGAAGAGATGCAGCGTGCCCATTCGGCGCTATATCAGGGCTTGGGCGGTAGCTTCGATGTGTACACCGGACAGGTTCGCCGCGCACCGGCCTGGTGGGTGGAACATCACCTGGAGTGGTTGTATCGATTGCTTCAGGAGCCAACCCGAATCAAACGCCAGATTCATCTAATTCGCTTCCTGTTCCGGCTGTATGCCGGACGTTTCTGACCTGAAAAGGAATTCCCGATGACCGCCCCCTTGATCGATATCATCGCCGGCGCGCGCCCCAACTTCATGAAGATCGCGCCGATCATCCACGCCATCCGCGCCCGTCAGGCCGCCGGCGTAAACTTGCGTTTCCGCTTGGTGCACACCGGCCAACACTACGACGAGAAGATGTCCGGCGAGTTCTTCCGCCAGCTCGACATCCCGCCGCCGGACGTGAACCTGGAAGTGGGTTCCGGCACCGCCGCCGAGCAGACCGGCGAGATCATGCGCCGATACGAGAAGCTGCTGTTGGAACAGCGTAGCGACCTGTGCCTGGTGGTCGGCGACGTGACCTCGACCATGGCCTGCGCCATCGCCGCGCAAAAGCTGGGCGTCAAGGTCGCGCATGTGGAAGCGGGTATCCGCTCCGGCGATTGGTCGATGCCGGAAGAGATCAACCGCATGGTCACCGATGCCATCAGCAACTGGTTCTTCACCACCAGTGAAACCGCCAATGCCAATCTGCGCCACGCCGGCGTCGAGGACGCGCGAATCTTCTTCGTCGGCAACACCATGATCGATACGCTGCTGGCCAATCTGCCCAAGCTGCGTCAGCCGGCGTGCTGGAACGAATTGAATCTTGCGCCGAAAGCCTATGTGGTGCTGACCCTGCACCGGCCGGCGAATGTGGACGATGCCGACAATCTGCAGGCGCTGCTGCAGGCGGTGTCCACAGCCTGCGCCGGACTGCCGGTGGTGTTCCCGGTGCATCCGCGCACCCGCGGCGTATTGGCCAAGCTGCCGGCCTTGCCGGGCAACCTGCATCCGCTCGATCCGCAACCCTATCTGGAGTTCATCCATCTGGTGCGCGATGCACTGGCGGTGATCACCGATTCCGGCGGCATCACCGAAGAAGCGACGGTGCTGGATGTGCCGTGCCTCACCTTGCGTGCTAACACCGAGCGCCCGGAAACGGTCGAGCTGGGCAGCAATGAATTGCTCGGTACCGATCCGGCGGCCATCGCGCCGGCCATGGCGCGCGTCCGAGCGGGGCAGTGGAAGAAGGGCAGTGTGCCGCCGCTGTGGGACGGCCGCACCGCCGAGCGGATTGTGGACCATCTGACCCGGCTTCTGCCGCCGTCCTGAGCCCGGATTCGGGCGTCATTTCCGGCCGATTTCAACCCCGATTTTCGACACGCTCCGTGACGGGAAAAAACGGACTTTTGTATGCACTAATGGGTAATAGTGATACACAAATTATTGGCCCCAATCGCCCTGTTTTTTGCTCCGGCAGATGCCCCCTAGGCGGCCCCTGCAGCCCCCCTTACCAACCCGCACAGGCCCCCCTTCATATCCGGCATACCCCCCCTGATGGTTACCCAAGGGTCCCCTACTAATTTCCTGGGGGTACCCGGTATTGCCCGCGTTCGCGATGGGCGCGTTTTGGACCAAACCAAAGGGGGTTTGTGCAAATACCAAGGGGGTAGGGCCAAAACCCGGGGTGGTTTCGGCGCAAAACCGGGCATAAATCGCATGCAATCGACTGAAATGCGACACGCCGCGTGTCGTCCCACCCAATTCGGGCGCACCCCCGAATTTTTCTGATGGTTTCCCGGCATCCCTCTGCCTACAATATCGGCAGGGGGAAACATGTTTTACAGTCTGAAGTTGTTCTTCGCCACGCTGCTGGTCAGCGCCGGCGTCATCGCCGTGTTGTTGCCGCTGGCCCGCCGCTACCACTGGCTGGATACGCCGGGCGAGCGCAAACAGCACACCACGCCCACGCCGCCGGTCGGCGGTTTCGGGGTGTTCGCGGCCATCGCCCTGGCCACGGTCTGGATCAACGGCGTCACCCCGGTGGTCGGCGCCTGGCTGGCCGGCGGCAGCCTGCTGGTGCTGGTCGGCGCCCTCGACGACAAATACGACCTGAACTGGCGGGTGCGCATTCTGGCGCAGGTGGCCGCGGCGCTGATGTTGATCGTGTGGGGCGGGGTGCGCGCCGCGCACCTGGGGCCGCTGTTCGGCCTGCCGGACGTGGAGCTGGGCTGGTTCAGCCTGCCGCTGTCGGTCGTCGCCATCGTCGGCCTGATCAACGCGCTGAACATGATCGACGGCATCGACGGCCTGTGCGGGGCGCTGATCGTCGCCGCCTGCGGCATGTTCATCGCCGCCGGCCTGTACGCCGGCGCGCCGCCGATCGTGTACCGGCTGGCCATGGTGGTCGGCGCGGTGGCCGGATTCCTGCTGTTCAACCTGCGTTTCGGCCGGTTTTCCGCGGCGCGGGTGTTTCTGGGCGACGCCGGCAGCGGCCTGCTCGGCTTCACTATCGCCGCCATCGCCTTCCGCATGACCCAGGATCCGGTGCATCCGGTCAGCCCGATCCTGGCGCCGTATCTGGTCGCGGTGCCGGTCATCGACTGCCTGGCGCTGATCGCCCGCCGCCTGCGCCAAGGGCGCTCGCCGTTTGCGGCCGGCCGCGACCACATCCACCACCTGCTGCTGGAGGCCGGCTTTACGGTCAACCAGATCGTCGCGCTGCTGGTGGCGGTCAGTTTCGCCATCGGCCTGTTCGGCGCGCTGTGCATGGTGGCCGACGTGCCCAACGTGGTGCTGATGCTGAACTATGTACTGATGGTCGCCGTCTGGTACCGGCTCGGCACGGACCCGGCCGCCTTGATTGCACGGCTGTCCGGCCTGCGTGCGCGCCTGCCCGGCGCCATGCCGGCCACGTTGCCGGAACGGGCCTGAATTCACGGCCGGCTACGCTCCGCACTTAGGAAGTTTTCGCTAAGAATTTTTCTGATTGTCAGCGCCCGCCGCGCGATGCTAGCGTGGTGGGGGTAGGCCATGCCATCGTGGTAGGCTAGCAGGCAGGGCGTTGGGGGACGCCTTTGGTACCGGCCGCAGGGCCGCAAAGGCAGGGCAGTGGAAGTCATCCAAGCCATCACCTATCTGGGATTCGCCTTCACTATCACCGTGTTGGCGATCATGTGGCTGCTGCCGTTGGCCCGGCGCTACGGCTGGGTCGACCACCCCAACGGCGGCCGCAAGGACCACGCCGAGCCGACCCCGATGATCGGCGGCATCGCCGTCTACGTCGGCCTGGTCGTCACTACCCTGATTTTCATCGGCGACCAAGTGGTGCCGCGCAGCTATGTGCTGTCGGCTACCTTGCTGGTGGTGGTCGGCGCCCTCGACGACCGCTTCGACCTGAACTGGCGCGTCCGCATCCTGGCCCAGATCACCGCCGCGCTGATCCTGACCGAAATCGGCGGCGTGCGCGCCGACCATCTAGGGCCGGTGTTCGGCCTGCCGGATGTCGAGTTCGGCTGGCTCAGCCTGCCGATTTCGGTCATCGGCATCGTCGGCCTGATCAACGCCCTGAACATGATCGACGGCGTCGACGGTCTGCTGGGATCCCTGGTGCTGGCCAGCCTGCTGATGTTCATCGCCGCCGGGGTGTACGCCGGCGGCCCGGTGGTGGTCTGGCGCAGCTTCATGGTGCTCGGCGCGATCTGCGGCTTCCTGCTGTACAACCTGCGCTACCGCGGTAATCCCCGTGCCCGCCTGTTCATGGGTAACGCCGGCAGCATGCTGCTGGGCTTCACCATCGCCCATATCGCCTTCCGTCTGACCCAGAACCACGCGCATCCGGTCACCCCGGTGCTGGCCACGTATCTGGTGGCGGTGCCGGTCATCGATTGCCTGGTGCTGCTCGCCCGCCGCCTGCGCCAGGGCCGCTCGCCGTTCAACGCCGACCGCGACCACGTGCACCACCTGCTGTTGGACGCCGGCTTTTCGGTCAACCAGACCGTGGCGGTGCTGGTGCTGGTCAGCCTGCTGATCGGCGGCGGTGCGGCCGGCTGGCTGCTGCTGGGCGTGCCGTTCGAAAAGGGCCTGCTGCTGCTCGGCTATTTCGGGCTGCTGGTCGGCTGGTATGCCTTCACCTGCGACCGCGCCCGGGCCGTGGCCCGTCTGTCCCGCCTGCACCGTTGGCTGACCGCCAAGTTCATCCCCGGCCCTTGAAAAATTCCTATGGCGGACGTTTCGGCTTCGGGGTAGGCTAAGCCCACGGCCAGCCGCCGGTACGGCGGGGTGCAAGAACAAAATCGAGGCCTTCGAGGGGGAGGCCGGGCATGACACCGCAGGGGATGGGAAATCGCCCGGATTCCGATGACGCCATCAGCACGCAAAGCACGGCGTCGTGCGCCCAGTGCCCGACGCCCGGTGCCGCCCAGACCGGCCAGACGCCGCCACCGGGGCGTTCCCTGCCGCCGGGTTGCGACGAGTGCGGTTATGTCCGCGACCTGCTGGCCGACCTGGAGACCCGCCTGCGCCGCGAGATGGACGGCCAGCGGGAGACCGAGCAGGCGCTGCTGCGCAGCCGCGACGCGCTGGAGGCGTTCATGGATGCGGTCGGGGAGTCGGCGCTGTTGCTGGCGGCCGACGGCACCCTGCTGGCCATCAACCGGGTCGGTGCCGAGCGGCTGCACCGGCGCAAAGAGGACATCATCGGCCAGTCGGTCTATGCGCTGTTGCCTGAGCCGATCGCCAGCGAACGCCGGCGGAATGTCGAGCGGGTCCTGCGCAGCCGCTGCAACGACCGGTTCGTGGACGAGCGCGACGGCCGACAGGTCGAACATACCCTGTATCCGGTGTTCGGCGCCGACGGCGCGGTGGCGCAGTTGGCCATCATCGGCACCGACGTCACCGAGCGCCTGGCCCTGCAGCAGGCGGTCGAGGACGCGCGCCGCCGCCTGCAGACCCTGATCGGCAACCTGCCGGGCATCGCCTACCGCTGCCGCAACGACCGCGACTGGACCATGGAATTCCTCAGCGACGGCTGCGAGGAGTTGACCGGCTACCGCGCCGCCGCGCTGGTCGGCAACCGGCTGCGCAGCTATGCCGAGCTGATCCATCCCGAGGACCGCGAGCGCGTCTGGCAGACCGTGCAGGACGGCGTGGCCGGCCGCCGCCGGTTCAGCATGGATTACCGCATCCGCACCGCCGACGGCGGCGAGCGCTGGGTGCACGAGAACGGCCTGCCGCTGTTCGACGCCGACGGCCGGGTCGAGGCGCTGGAGGGCTTCATCAGCGACATCACCGAGCAGCGCCTGGCCGAGCAGCGCCTGCAGGAGGCGCTGCAGAACCAGGAGGCCCTGAACCGGGCGCTGGAGGACAGCCGCCGCGAGCTGGCCGAGCTGGCCATCCGCGATCCGCTGACCCGCCTGTACAACCGCCGCTTCATGGAAGAGGCCTTGGTCCGCGAACTGGTGCGCGCCGAACGCGAGACCGATTCCCTGGCCGTGGCGATGCTCGACCTCGACCATTTCAAGGCCTACAACGACGACTTCGGCCATGCCGCCGGCGATGCCGTATTGCGCGCGTTCGCCCAAGCCATGCACAGCTTCCGCCAAGGCTCGGACGTAGCCTGCCGGTTCGGCGGCGAGGAGTTCGTGCTGATCCTGCCGGGCCTGGACCGCGACGGCGCCTTCGCGCGCCTCGACGCGTTCCGGCGCACGGTCGCCGGGCTGGTGGTGCGGCACGAGGGCCGCGAACTGCCGCGGCTCCGGGTCTCCATCGGCGTATCGTTCTATCCCGAGCACGGCCGCCAGGTCGATGTCCTGCTGGACCAGGCCGACCAGGCCATGTACCGCGCCAAGGCGGCCGGCCGCGACCGGGTGATGATGGCCGAGTAGGGCGGGTCATCCCGTAGGCCGGGTTACCAACCCGGCCTACGCCTTGGCTTTGCTGGCCGCTTGCCGGAATTGCCGCGGCGACAGGCCGAAGCGCTCGCGGAACGCGGTCGAGAAGTTGGCGCCGCTGCTGTAGCCCACGTCCTGGGCGATGGTCTGGATGTCGAGCGTGGTCTCGGCCAGCTGCCGGTGCGCTTCGCGCAGGCGCAGCTCGCGCAGGTAGTCGAACACGGTGGTGCCGGTCTGGGTGCGGAACGCCTCGCCCAGCCGGCGCTTGTTGCTGCCCACCGCGCGCGCCAGCGCCTCCAGCTCCGTGGTCTTGGCCAGATCCTGCAGCATCAGCTGGCGGGCGGCGCGGAACAGCCGGGCGTCGGCGGAATGGCCGCCGTCCTCGGGCTCGCCGACGGATTCGGCCTGTTGCCGGGCGCGCAGGTGGATGCCGACCCGCAGGCGCACTTCGTCGAAATCGAACGGCTTGACGATGTAGTCGACCGCGCCCTCGCTCAACCCGCGCACGCGGTCTTCCGGTTGCGCCGCGGCGGTCAGGAAGATCAGCGGGATGCCGGCGGTGCGCGGATCGGCCTTCAGCAGCCGGCAGGCGGCGATGCCGTCGCAGACCGGCATGTGGATGTCCATCAGCACCAGGTCGGGCGAGCCGTAGCTGGCCTTCTGCACCCCGTCATGGCCGTCCACGGCCAAGCTCACCTGATAGCCGAAGCGGCGCAGGAAGTCGTTCAACAGACGGCGGTTGGCGTCGTGGTCGTCCACCACCAAAATGTGGCCGGTGGCGCTGATATGCGGCTTGACGGTGCTCATTCCAGCGAATCATAGCACCGTGACGCAGTTGGCCAAAGGGGGGGGCTAGGCGCGCGTAGCATCGGGCAAAAAAAGTCATTCAGGCAAAACTCCGCGAGCTTCCGGCAAAGGTCTTGACCCGCCGTTCATTTACGATTCACAGGTCAAACGTGGGTCGGGGATGTTGTGCCCGCGTTTGCCCCCTATTCAAATACCAACATGGAAGAGTCCTGATGACCCGTAAAAACCGAGCCCGTTATGGTCTGAGCCGTACCTATAAAGTCAGCGCCACCGCGAAAGCGCTGCGCGGCGCGATGATCGCCGCCCTGGCCACCGCCGGCGCCTCGCAGAGTGCGCTGGCCGCCGATGAATGCATCGTGCTGGGCCAAAACATCCAGTGCGTCGGCGCCACCAACGACACCATCGACAACTCGGAGCTGGAATATCCGAATGCGCCGTTCGACCTGACCACGGTCACCTTCGCCACCAGCTTCAATTCGGTGGTCGGGAACTGGAACGGCGTCGACATCAGCGTCGGCGGCAACGACGACCTGCGCGTCAACAATCTCGGCTCGATTTTCGTGGTCGATGACCATCAAGACTCCGGCGACATCGGCAACACCCTGTACGGCGTGCGCGCCGACGCCATCGACGGCGGCATCAGCTTCAACAACAGCGACAGCGGTACCGTGCTGATCGACATCGACCAGAACAACGAATGGTGGGACGGCGACTCCTGGAACTGGGAATGGAACGGCGCCGCGGTCGGCGTCGACCTGTACGGCGATGATTTCGCCACGGTCACCAACGCCGGCCTGATCTCGGCCGGCAACCAGACCTGGGACAACAACAACCGCAGCGACGCCACCGCCCTGCGCGTGGATTCGCGCGGCGACGTCACCGTGGTCAACCAGGCCTTCGGCTCGATCTACGCCTACAGTACCGACGGCGACGCCATCGCGGTCGACCTGTGGTCGGACTACGGCGACATCGCGGTGGTCAACAACGCCAACATCGCCGCCAACGGTGACGACTGGACCGTCGGCGTGCTGGCCGAAGCCGATGCCGATATCAGCGTGAACAACAACTTCGGCGCCGAAATCCGCGTGTACAGCGAATTCGGCGACGCCACCGGCGTGCTGGCGCGCGCCTGGAACGACGGCAACGTCACCATCGAAAATGCCGGCCTGGTTCAAGCCATCGGCGACAATTGGGCTACCGGCGTCTATGCCGAAACCATCGGCGGCGATATCGCCGTGGGCAATACCGGCGACATCAATGTCCGCGCGTATGACAACGATGCCACCGGCATCGGCGCCGAAACCAAGTACGGCGCGGTCAACGTGCAGAACGATGCCAGCATCGACGTCTGGGGCTACGACCAGGCCAATGGCGTGACCGTGGCGAACTTCACCGGATATGGCGACGTCACCGTTGGCAACACCGGCAACATCCAGGTCCGTCAGGAAGGCGATTTCAACAACAACAACGGTCCGTTCGACCTGTTCGGTGACGCCATCGGCATCGGCGTGTTCCAGAATATTGTTGGTACCTACAATGGCCCGAACCCGTTCATGGGCTACGGCGACGTCAGCATCGGCAACAGCGGTACCATCGGCGTCTGGGCCGACGGCGGTACCGCCACCGGCGTCGGCGTGGTGTCGTTCGGCGGCGACGTGGCCGTCGACAACTCCGGTTACGGCGACATCTGGTCGCGTTCGGTCCGTGATGACGCCTTCGGCGTCGCAGTGTCGACCTTCGCTGCCGACATCACCGTCACCAACGGCGTCTACGCCGAGATGTTCGTGACCGCCGAAGGCTGGAACAGCGGCTATGGCGACGCCATTGGCGTCGGCGCCAGTGCCAAATACGGCGCGGTCGACGTCGACAACGCCGGCGAGATCTTCGTGAGCTCCTGGAACGACGACGCGTTCGGCATCCAAGCCTACGCCAGCGGCAGCGGCATGGGCCCGTTCTCGGTCGGTCTGCTGCCGGGCGACATCCATGTCGGCAACACCGGCCTGGTCGACGTGTTCGGCGACGAAAGCGCCACCGGCGTCCTCACCAACTCGATCGACGGCACCACCGTGGTCGATAACACCGGCGTCATCAATGTCGACGCCGATGAATACAATGCCACCGGTATCCGTTCCGTGTCCTCGGGCGATTACAACGGTGACATCACCATCAACAACACCGCGTTGCGTAACGCCAATGGCGATCTGATCGGCGGCATCATTGATGTCTACACCCACAGCTGGAGCTACAACGGCTTCAATAACACGGAAGCCGTCGGCATCGACGTGCGTAGCGAAGGCTACGGCGACATCACCGTCACCAACAGCGGCCGCATCGGCGTGTACTCGGAAGGCGACCAGAACGGCGACGCGTGGGGCATCCGCGCCATGGCGAATGACCAAGGCAGCGAATATGCCGGCGCCATCACCGTCACCAACAGCGGCCTGATCGACGTCTACGCCGACGAAGATTCGTGGGGCGTGCGTGTCGACACCTACGGTACCGGCGGCGACATCACGGTGACCAATAGCGGCACCATCGACGTGTCGGTGGACGACGACGATGCTTTCGGTATCGATGCGGCCACCTACTACGGCTACGCCGGCATCACCGTGACCAACAGCGGCAACATCCTGGTCGTGGGTGACGACAATGCCACCGGCATTGACGGTAGCGTCAACGGCTACGGCGACTTGATCGTCGGCAACAGCGGTCTGATCGATGTGTTCGCCCGGGGCGACGATGCCTACGGCATGGAGCTGGGCCTGGACGCCGAATTCGGCGACTACGTGCTGACCGTGACCAACACCGGCGTGGTGTTGGCCGAAAGCGATTACGGCGACGCCTTCGGCATCAAGGCCGAAACCTACGCCGACGGCGACCTGACCATCACCAACACCGCGGTGCTCGACGGTTATGGCGACCTGATCGGCGGCGTCATCAACGCCGAGAGCCAGGGCAGCGATGCCGACGGCATCCACGCCTACCATTACGGCAATGGCGACATCGTGGTTAGCAATAGCGGCTTGATCAGCTCCGAGACCCATAGTGGTTACGGCGATCTGGCCTTGGGTATCGATATGCGCCATCACGGCGCCGGCGACATCCGCTTGACCAACACGGGCACGATCGAAGCGATCGCTTCCGTCTCCGGCAACGCCTGGGGCATGCATGCCAACACCATGGACGGCTATGGCGACATCTCCATCAGCAACAGCGGCCTGGTTCGCGCCTATGCCGACGCCAGCGTCAACGGCATCACCGCCAGCGCCGGCCACGACATCCACGTCGACAACAGCGGTACCATCCGCGCCGCCGGCAATGAGTTCGCCTTCGGCATCGACATCGATGCCCGTCGCAACAGCAGCGTCAGCGTGGTCAACTACGCCGAAGGCGTGATTTCCGTCGACTCCGACGACAATATCGCTGGCGGCATCGACGTTTACGTCAACATGCAGGGTCTGTCGAACGATGGCGCCAGCATCAACATCGCAAACGCCGGCGATATCATCGTCGAAGCCAACGGCGATGCGTCCGGCATCGGTGCCTTCATTGAAACGGGTTCGCGTTACGTCGAGACCCAGGGCTTCGTCTGTGCCAACGTCGCCGGTTGCAGCGGCTTGAACGGTTATGTCGGCAATGGCGGCTGGGTGATCACCCAGAACGCCTACTGGGCGGATGGCGAGGGTGCTGTGCCGGTCACCGTCAGCAACTCGGGCGACATCGCCGTCGCTTCCTGGAACGGCGACGCTGAAGGCATCGTGGTCCGCATGGACAACGGCAGCTACGGTGAATTGGCCAGCGTCACCAACAGCGGCACCATCAACGTGTACTCGGAAGACGACCGTGCCTATGGCGTCAACGTGTTCAACGACTTCGGCGATACCGTGATCGCCAATACCGCCGATGGCGCGATTTACGCCGAAGGCTGGAACGACGCCTACGGCATCTCCGCCCGCGGCATCGACGGCGACATCACCGTGACCAACGCCGGTCTGGTCGTTGCCACGGCCGGCAGCGATTATGCCGTCGGCATCTATGCCGAAACCAACGGCAGCGGCGACATCAGCGTCAGCAATGCCGCCGACGCCTATGTGGTCGCCTATGGTTCGGACAGAGCGGTCGGTATCGGCGCCTGGAACTACGACGACGGCCAGGTGTCGGTGGTCAATGCCGGCGACGTGTACGCCTACTCGAATGGCTGGACCGTCGGCATCGCCGCGCAGTCCGACAACGACAGCGTCTCGGTCACCAACACCGTCGACGGCCGCGTCATCGCCGTCACCGACGATGGCGACGCCTACGGCATCGATGTCTGGACCGGTGGTTCCGCCAACGTCGCCAACGCCGGCGTGATCAGCGTCTACAGCGAAAACAGCTGGGCTACCGGCATGTATGTCGAAGCCTGGGACGATGCCGGCATCACCGTCACCCAAGCCGCTACCGGCAGCATCGTGGTGGAAAGTGCCTACGGCGACAACCGCGCCAGCGGCATGAACCTGTACAGCGACGCCGGCGCCATCAGCGTCACCACCGCCGGCAGCATCAGCGCGGTTTCGGGCGGCTACGACGGCTATGCGATGGGCATCTACGCCGACAGCAACAGCGGCGACATCACCGTCACCAACAGCGCCGCCGTCACCGCCAACGCCAACGGCGATTACGGCGATGCCATCGGCATCTGGACCATCACCGAGGGCGGCGACATCAGCGTCAGCAACAGCGGCAACGTGTTCGCCAACGCCAACGCCGCCTACTACGGCTGGTCGGTCGGCATCTACACCGAAAACGAGACCGGTGCCACCACCATCGCCAACTCCGGCAATGTGCGCGCCACCAGCGACGGCGTGAACGACGCCTGGGCCATCTACCACAGAGGCAACAGCGTCAGCATCACCAACGCCGCCGCCGGCAACATCTTCGGTGTGATCCGTACCGACGATGCCGCCGACAGCTTCACCAACAGCGGCGACTGGTACGCCACCGAAGGCAACAGCTACGTGTCCGACTTCGGCGCGGGCAACGACGCCATCGTCAACAACACCGGCGCCCGCATCTTCATGGACGATTCGGTGATCGACCTCGGTTATGCCGAAGGCGGCGTCAACAGCTTCATGAACAACGGCAAGGTGTTCGTGCGCGGCGCCGACAACGAAATCGACATGGGCGGTGCCACCTCGGTGTTCACCAACAACGGCGCTTCGCTGCACTTCGAGGACGGCGCCGCCAACGACGCGCTGACCATCTTCGGCGACTTCGCTGGCACCGGCCACATCGTGGTCGACGCCAACGGTACCTCGATGCTGGCCGACCGTCTGTACATCGACGGCGACGTGATCAGCAACACCGCCAACGTCATCGACGTGTACCTGACCCGCAATCCGACCCTGGAGCAGATCACCGACGGCGTCGAAATCGACATCGTGCAGGTGTCCGGCACCAGCCTGGCCGCCAACTTCAACCTCGGCATCGTCGATGTCGACGCGGAAGACACCCTGTACACCGTCAGCCACACGCTGAACAAGCACATCAACGTCAGCGGCAGCAACGATCTGTTCGCGCTGGGCTTCGAGATCAGCGGCCTGAGCCAGTCGGGCGTGGCGGTGTCCTCCATCGCCCCGGCGGTGCAGAACCTGTGGCACCTGGGCAGCGGCACCATGTTCCAGCGTCAAGGCAGCGCCGGCGGCAACGCCGCCGCTACCGGCTCCGCGGTCAAGGGCTTCCTGAACTCCGCCGACGGCGGCCAGGTCGCCGACTACCAAGGTGCCTCCGGCGCCTGGGTGCGCATGTTCGCCGACAACGGCGGCCTGACCCCGGACATGGGCCGTGACAACTTCGGTACCGGCGGCGTGCAGCAGTTCGACCTGAGCAGCTCGGGCATCGAGTTCGGCGCCGGCTACGCCTTCAACGACCAGTGGACCGCCGGTCTGCTGGGCGGCGTGTCCGAAGCCAGCCTGAAGCCCGAAGTCGGCGGCCGTACCAAGGTCGATGCCGACACCGTCGGTGCCTACCTGACCTACACCCCGGGCAACGGTTTCTACCTTGACCTGAGCTACCGCGCCATGGGCTTCGACGGCCAAGGCAACGGCAACGGCTTCCGCTTCGAAGGCGATGCCGACGGCTACAGCGTCGAGTTGGGCTACGGCTTCAAGACCTCGGGCGGTCTGGTCATCGAGCCGCAGTTCCAGTACAGCGCGATGGACGTCAACCTGGATCAGGTCGAGTACTTCGACGGCGACTTCGACCTGACCGACGGCGATTCCAGCCAAGTCCGCGGCAGCATCGCCCTGCGCAAGACCTACCAGTCGGGCGCCGGCGAGTGGACTCCGTTCGCTTCGGTCGGTGTCGTCAACGAGACCAATGCCAGCAACGACTACGTCATCGGCGGCATCCTGACCGGCAACGTGGACACCAGCGGCAACAGCACCCTGGTCGAAGCCGGCGCCACGGCGCACTACGGCAACCTGGTGTTCAGCGGCGGCGTCAACTGGAAGGACGGCGGCGCCTATGACAGCCTGTTCGGCGGCCAAGTCAGCGTCCGCTTCACCTGGTAATACGGCCCCACGGAAAAAGGCCGGCGCAAGCCGGCCTTTTTTTTCGGGCACTGCTAGAATCGAACCAACCGCACGCGGGCGGTGCCCGCATCCCCTTGAAATCCCCGGAGCAAGACGTTGAGCGACAGCAAGAAACCCAAATCCAAGACCACCGGCAAGCCGGCCGAACAAGCCGCCGCACCGGCCGCCGAGACCCCAACCGCCGAGGCCCCGGCCAACGAGACCGCCGACGCGGCCGGCTCGCAGCCGCAGGTGCAGACCGTGGCCGAGGCCGCCGCCGACGGCCAGCCGGCGGCCAAGCCGAAGGACATCACCCAGCTGAAGGTGCAGAAGAGCTGCTCGCGCGGCTTCGGCGCCTGGCTGGCGCAGCACCGCATCTCGCTGGCGGTCACCTCCTACCAGACCGGCCGGGTGTACCTGATCGGCAGCGACCCGAACGGCCGGGTGTCGTTCTTCGAACGCATCTTCGAACGCGCCATGGGCATCGTCGGCAACGCCCAGCGCATCTACCTGGGCGGCCTGTACCAGCTCTGGCGCTTCGAGAACGCGCTGCGCCGCAACCAGGTCATCCACAAGGTGTTCGACAAGTGCTACGTGCCGCGCAACGCCCAGACCATCGGCGATCTGGACATCCACGAGCTCGGCATCCGCAACAACGGCAAGGTCGTGTTCGTCAACACCAAGTACTCCTGCCTGGCCGAACTCGATCCGGTGCACAGCTTCAAGGCGGTCTGGAAGCCTAACTTCATCAGCAAGCTGGCGCCGGAAGACCGCTGCCACCTGAACGGGCTGGCGATGAAGGACGGCGAGCCCAAGTACGTGACCGCGGTGTGCAAGAGCGACTCGGTCGACGGCTGGCGCGACCGCCGCGCCGACGGCGGCGTGGTGATCGACGTGGAGACCGACGAGATCGTGTGCGAAGGGCTGTCGATGCCGCACTCGCCGCGCTGGCACAACGGCAAGCTGTGGGTGCTGAACGCCGGCACCGGCTATCTGGGCTGGGTCGACTTCGAGAGCAAGCGCTTCGTGCCGTTCACCTTCTGCCCGGGCTTCCTGCGCGGTCTGTCGATGATCGGTAACGTGGCCGCGGTCGGCCTGTCCAAGCCGCGCAACGGCCGCTTCGCCGGCCTGGCGCTGGACGAGGAGCTGAAGAAGCGCGACGCCGAGCCCTGGTGCGGCGTGCAGATCGTGTCGT
>NZ_BMFO01000001.1:0-534449 GCF_014638745.1 Arenimonas maotaiensis | reverse complement strand
TCAGCTTCCTGCCCGGCGTGCGCAATCCGATGATGGTCGGCCTGCGTACCGGCGAGATCCGCGAGCTGATCACCTTTGAAGACGCCACCCAAGCCCCGGAGACCGCCACGCCATGAACACGACCCGTTACCTGATTCCGTTGCTGCTGGCCCTGGCCGGCGGCGCATCCGCCCAGACCAAGCCGGCCACGCCGGCGGTGCCCGCCTCGGCCAAACCGGCGGCCGCCAAGCCCGCGCCGGGCGCCAACCTCGATCAGGGCATCGACAAGATGTTCGCGGCGCTGGACACCGACAACAACAAGCAGCTGAGCTTCGACGAGTTCAAGCGCGGGGTGGTGGCCGAGCGCCGTCAGGCGATGCTGCTGCAGCAGCTGGGCCAGCTGTTCAAGGCCGGCGACAAGAGCGGCAACGGCACGCTGGAGGCGGTGGAGTTCAACGCGCTGCCGGGCGTGAAGGCGGCCAAGGAGCCGAAGCCGAAGTTCGCCGACTTCGACCTGAACAAGGACCAGAAGCTGGACTTCCGCGAGTACGTGCAGTTCGTCGGCCGGATGAGCGCGCCGGCCAAGAAGTAAGCCGGTTCCCGACGGCAGCAAAACAAAACCCCCGCATGAGCGGGGGTTTTGCCGGGTGGATCCGGCCGACGGCGGGTTACTTCTTCTGGCCGTCCTTGAAGCCTTGCTCGTAGCCTTTGGCGAACGCGGTCTCGAAGCGCGAGTCGTAGCTGTCTTCGTGGCGCTCGTAGGCGTTCTTCATGCCGGCCTTGGCGTCGTCTTGGCCGGCGGCGTAGCCTTCCTTGAAGTAGACGCAGGCGGTCTTGTCCAGGTCGGCCGGGCAGGTCGGCGCGGCCTGGGCCGAGACGGCCAGCAGGCTGCCGGCGAAGGCCAGGGCGAGGAGGGTTTTCTTCATGGCGGCACTCCTTGGGGGTGCGGGGAACATGGCATAAGCATAGCAAGTTCCGCCTGAGCCGTGCGCAACGGACTGAATGCGCGCTAAATCCCATCGCCGTCCGCAAATCCCCTAGAATGGCGCCTATGCCTTTGATGAACGAACGTATGAACCAGCTCTCCCATCTCGACCGTCTGGAAGCGGAAAGCCTGCACATCTTCCGCGAAGTGGCGGCCGAGTTCGCCAATCCGGTCATGCTGTATTCGATCGGCAAGGATTCCTCGGTGCTGCTGCACCTGTTGGCCAAGGCCTTTTACCCGGCCAAACCGCCGATTCCGCTGCTGCACGTCGACACCACCTGGAAGTTCCGCGAGATGTACGCTTTCCGCGATACCGTGGCCGAGCGCTACGACGTCGAGCTCAAGGTGCACGTCAACCCCGAGGGCCTGGCCCAGGGCGTCAATCCGTTCACGCACGGCGCCACCGTGCACACCGACGTCATGAAGACCCAAGGCCTTAAGCAGGCGCTGGATGCCGGCAAGTATGACGCCGCCATCGGCGGCGCCCGCCGCGACGAGGAGAAGTCGCGCGCCAAGGAGCGCATCTTCAGCTTCCGCAGCGCCGAGCACCGCTGGGACCCGAAAGCCCAGCGCCCGGAACTGTGGAGCCTGTACAACACCCGCATCCGCGCCGGCGAGAGCGTGCGCGTGTTCCCGCTGTCGAACTGGACCGAGCTCGACATCTGGCTGTACATCTTCCGCGAGAACATCCCGGTGGTGCCGCTGTATTTCGCCAAGCCGCGTCCGGTGGTGGAGCGCGACGGCGGCTTGATCATGGTCGACGACGGGCGCATGCCGCTCCATCCCGGCGAGACGCCGGAAATGCGCACCGTGCGTTTCCGCACCCTGGGCTGCTATCCGCTGACCGGCGCCATCGAGTCCGAGGCCGATTCGCTGGAGGCGATCATCGCCGAGATGCTGACCGCGCGCACCTCCGAGCGCCAGGGCCGGATGATCGACCACGACCAGTCGGCCTCGATGGAAAAGAAGAAGCAGGAGGGCTACTTCTGATGGCCGCCGACATCCGCGACTACCTGCAGCGCCACGAGACCAAATCGCTGCTGCGCTTCATCACCTGCGGCAGCGTCGACGACGGCAAGAGCACCCTGATCGGGCGCCTGCTGCACGACACCAAGGGCCTGTTCGACGACCAGCTGGCCGCGTTGGAGAAGGATTCCGCCAAACACGGCACCCAGGGCGACGCGGTCGATTTCGCGCTCCTGGTGGACGGCCTGGCCGCCGAACGCGAGCAGGGCATCACCATCGACGTGGCCTACCGCTTCTTCGCCACCGACAGGCGCAAGTTCATCGTCGCCGACTGCCCGGGACACGAGCAGTACACCCGCAACATGGCCACCGGCGCCTCCACCGCCGACGTCGCGGTGGTGCTGATCGACGCGCGCAAAGGCGTGTTGACCCAGACCCGCCGGCACAGCTTCATCGTGTCCCTGCTCGGCATCCGGCACGTGCTGCTGGCGGTCAACAAGATGGATCTGGTCGGGTTCGATGAGGGCGTGTTCAACGCCATCGTCGAGGACTATCACGCGCTCGCCGACCAGCTCGGCATCGCCAACGTGCAGGCGGTGCCGCTGTCGGCGCTCGGCGGCGACAACCTGGCGGCGCGCTCGCTGCACACGCCCTGGTACGGCGGCCCGACGGTGCTGGAATACCTCGAAACGGTGGAGACGGCTTCGACAGGCTCAGCCGTCGGAGCGGACACGAAAATGCGTGTTGAGCCTGTCGAAACACGCACCGACATTCCCGGCCGCCTGCCGGTGCAGTGGGTCTGCCGTCCGAACCTGGATTTCCGCGGCTTCGCCGGCACCGTCTGCGCCGGCGCGTTCCGGCCCGGCGACGCCGTGGTCGCGTTGCCGTCCGGCAAGCGTTCGCGCATCGCGCGCATCGTCAGCGCCGACGGCGACCTGCCGCAGGCGGTCAGCGGCCAGGCCATCACCCTCACCCTCGCCGACGAGCTCGACATCAGCCGCGGCGACGTCATCGCCGCCGCCCACAATCCGCCGGAGACCGCCGACCAGTTCGCCGCGCACCTGGTCTGGATGGACGAGGCCGAGCTGATTCCCGGCCGCGGCTATTGGCTGAAGATCGGCACCCGCACGGTCAACGCCACCGTCACCGAGATCAAGCACCGCATCGACATCAACAGCCAGGAGCCGCTGGCGGCCAAGACCCTGCATCTGAACGAGATCGGCGTCTGCAACCTCAAGCTCGACCGGGCCATCGCGTTCGAGCCGTACGCGCTCGACCGCACCCTCGGCGGTTTCATCCTGATCGACCGCCAGAGCAACGCCACGGTCGCCGCCGGCACGCTGGATTTCGCGCTGCGCCGGGCCGGCAACATCCATTGGCAGTCGCTCGACGTCGACCGCGCCGCGCGCGCCGCGCTCAAAGCCCAGACGCCGCGCTGCATCTGGTTCACCGGCCTGTCCGGCTCCGGCAAGTCCACGCTCGCCAACCGCCTGGAGCAGCGCCTGCTGGCCGCGCACCACCACACCTACCTGCTGGACGGCGACAACGTCCGCCACGGCCTGAACAAGGACCTCGGCTTCACCGAGGCCGACCGCGTCGAGAACATCCGGCGCGTGGCGGAAGTGGCGCGGCTGATGGTCGACGCCGGCCTGATCGTGCTGGTCAGCTTCATCTCGCCCTACCGCGCCGAGCGCGCCATGGCGCGTTCGCTGTTCGGCGACGACGGCTTCATCGAAGTGTTCGTCGACACGCCGATCGAACTGTGCGAGCAACGCGATGTGAAAGGGCTGTACGCCAAGGCCCGGCGCGGCGAGTTGCCGAACTTCACCGGCATCTCCTCACCGTACGAGGCGCCGGAAAACCCCGAGTTGCACCTGCGCACCGCCGAGCAGGATATCGACGCCATGGTCGACGCCATCCTGAAGCGGATTGGCTGAGCCATCCCTCCCGGCCTCCCTTCCAACGGAAGGGAGGTGCGGGGCGTTAGGGTGTGTTTCCCCCTTTGGAAAAGGGGGATGCCCGAAGGGCAGGGGGATTCGGCCAGGCCGCCAAAAGCGCTACCCCGGCGCTACGCGCCACCCCTTCGTAAACGAAGGGGATGGGGCACATCAGAGCTTTTGTCCCCTTCGGAACGAAGGGGTGCCCGAAGGGCGGGGTAGTAATCACCGCCCGAAGGGCAGGGGAATCAGCAGCAGCCGTGATCGCCGAACTGCGCGTGGCCTTCATGCGCCGCCACACCTTGGGTCAGGCCCGCTTGGCCGGCGCGGTAATGCGCCGCCACCACATGCGCCACCGCTTCGGTCACGCGCTTGCCGGTGGGGATGTGCAGGAACTCGTTCGGGCCGTGCGCGTTGCTGTGCGGGCCGAGCACGCCGGTGATCATGAACTGCGCGCCGGGGAACTTCTCGCCCAACATGCCCATGAACGGGATGGTGCCGCCTTCGCCCATGTACATGGCCGGCGCGCCGAAGGCCGCCTGCGAGGCGTCCTCGATCGCCGCCTCCAGCCAGGGCGCCAGCGCCGGCGCGTTCCAGCCGGTCGAGGCCTTCTCGATATCGAAGCTGACCTTGGCGTTGTACGGCGGATCGGACTCGAAGGTGTCCTTCAGGAAGCGGGTCGCCGCCTCCGGGTCCAACATCGGCGGGATGCGCAGCGAGACCTTGACCGCGGTGAACGGACGCAGCACGTTGCCGGCGTTGGACAGCGGCGGCATGCCGTCGATGCCGGTGACCGACAGCGCCGGACGCCAGGTGCGGTTCAGGATCAGCTCGCCCAGGTCCTCGGCCATCGGACGCATGCCGGGCAGGAACGGGAACTTGTCGAACACGTCCTCGCCCAGCACCTCGGCGGCGCGGCGGGCCTGATCGACGCGCTGCTCCGGGATGTCCACATGCAGCTCGTCGCGGTGGATGCGGCCGGAATCGACGTCTTCGATGCGGTTCAGCAGCTGGCGCAGCACGCGGAAGCTGGACGGCACGATGCCCGAGGCGTCGCCGGAGTGCACGCCTTCGGTCAGCACGTCGACCCGCAGGTTGCCGCCGGCCAGGCCGCGCAGGGAGGTGGTGCACCACAGCTGGTCGTAGTTGGCGCAGCCCGAATCCAGGCAGACCACCAGGCTCGGCTTGCCGATGCGCGCGGCCAGATGGTCGACGTAATGCGGCAGGTCGTAGCTGCCGGATTCCTCGCAGGCCTCGATCAGTATCACGGTGCGCGCGTGCGGGATGCCCTGCGCCTTCAGCGCGGCGATGGCGGTCAGCGAACCGAACAGGGCGTAGCCGTCGTCGGCGCCGCCGCGGCCGTACAGCTTGTCGCCTTTGATCACCGGCTTCCACGGGCCCAGGTCGGCGTCCCAGCCGGTCATTTCCGGCTGCTTGTCGAGGTGGCCGTACATCAGCACGCAGTCCTCGCCCTGGCCGTCGATCTCGACGAAGATCAGCGGCGTGCGGTTTTCCAGACGCACGATCTCGACCGTCATACCCGGGATGTCCTGGGCCTTGGCCCAATCGGCCAGCAGTCGCGTGGCCTGTTCCATGTAGCCGTTGGCCTGCCACTCCGCGTCGAACATCGGCGACTTGTTCGGAATCTTGATGTACTCCACCAGCTGGCCGACGATGTCGTCGTCCCAGCGTTGCTGGATGAAGGCGGAGAGGGCGGTGCTGTCCATGGGTCGGGCCTTGTGTTGCGAAAAAAACATTCTACCCCATTGCCCGTAACCGACCGTGAACCACATTCGGAATTTTCCGACAGGCCGTTGCGGCATCGTCCGCTGATGTCGGACGGGGCGTACGGGCGACACTGGCCTCACCTGGCGCTGACGCCAGTCCACCCCCAGCCCATTTCGGAGAACGCCATGAAAGCCATCGCCCTGACCCTGAAGACCCTGATCCTCGCCCTGTGTTTGGCCGGCGCCAGCCAGGCCGCGCCGACCGCCGGCACCGTCAACATCAACACCGCCGACGCCGCCACCCTCGACCGTCTGCTCGACGGCGTCGGTCCCAGCAAGGCGCAAGCCATCATCACCTACCGCAAGGCCAACGGCCCGTTCCGCAGCGCCGCCGATCTCGCCAAGGTCAAGGGCATCGGCGAGGCCACGGTCAAGCGCAACGCCGCCCGCATCAGCGTCGGCGCCCGTCCGGCCACGCCGGCCGCCGCCAAGAAAGTCCCGGCGCGCTGATCCTTGGCGGTTCGATGCCGCCTTGACGCCCGGCTCCGGCCGGGCGTCCGTTTTTGCGCCCGAGGCCGAGCTGTGACACACTGCGCGCATGAGCTTCCGCCATTTCCCGCATGCCGCCTACACCGTGATGCCCTGGAAGAACGGCGGCGGCAGCACACAGGAGATCTGCCGCTTCCCCGAGGGCGCGGCGGATTGGTCGTGGCGCGTTTCGGTGGCCGATATCGAACAGGCCGGACCGTTCTCCGAATTTCCCGGCTGCGAGCGCTCGTTGACCTTGCTCAGCGGCGAGGGCCTGCGCCTGACGCCGCCGTTTCCGGAAAAGCCGGTCGAACTGCGGCCACCCTACGGCAGCTTCCGTTTCCCGGGCGAGTGGCCGATGTCGGCCGAGCCGCTCGGCGGCCCCAGCCGGGACTTCAACGTCATCTGGAAACGCGATGCGGTCGCGGTCGCGGTCGAGCGCCGGGCCATGCACGGCAGCCTGTTCTTCCTGGCCGAGCCGGGCGTGAGTTGGTTCGTGTACGTGCTCGGCGGCGAGATCCGCGTCAAGGACGATCCCGGCACGCCGCACGTGGTCGCCGGCGACGGCCTGCTGCTGCAGCCGGTGCCCGGCTTCTGGCGCCTGATCTTGGAAGGTTTCGGCGAGGCGCTGTGGATCAAGATCACCGACCTGCATGCCGCCGCCGCCGAAAGTCCCGAGCTGCTGCCGGATCCGGCCGAAGGCCGCATCGGCGGCTGAGCCGCTCAGCGGTCGTCGCGGGTGTAGATCACGCCGTCTTCGACGCGCACCGGGAATTTCGGCACCGGCGCGTAAGCCGGGGCGCACAGCGCCTGACCGGTACGCACGTCGAAACGGGCGCCGTGCAGCACGCATTCGATCTCGGCGCCCTGCAGCGGCG
The DNA here is from genome assembly GCF_014638745.1 of Arenimonas maotaiensis. Lineage (GTDB taxonomy): Bacteria > Pseudomonadota > Gammaproteobacteria > Xanthomonadales > Xanthomonadaceae > Arenimonas > Arenimonas maotaiensis. Next base: position 527,449 of record NZ_BMFO01000001.1, on the reverse strand, counting down.
CGGCGCTGAGCTCGAAATCCTGATGCGTGCATTTGTCTTCCAGCGCGTACAGCTCGCCGTCGACGTTGCAGACCAGGATCGCGGTGTCGCCGTCGAAGCACACCGCATGTTCGCCGGGCAGCAGTTCATCGGTGCGGCAGACCGCCTGCCAGCCGTCCAGGGGCGCGCTCATCGGGCGTCCTCCAGCGGTTTTTCCAACACCTCGAAGCGCAGGTCGTCGCGCAGCGGCTGGCCGAAGCGGGCATCGCCGTACGGGAACGGCTTTTTCACGCCGGTGCGGTGGTAGCCGCGGCGCTCGTAGAAAGCGATCAGTTCGTCGCGGATGTCGATCACGGTCATCTCCATGCGGGTGCAGCCCCAGTCTTCGCGCGCCAGGCGTTCGGCCTCGGCCATCAGCCGTTTGCCGATGCCGCCGCCCTGGCGGGCCGGGTCGACCGAGAACATGCCGAAGTAGCAGGCCGGGCCGGTGCGCTCCAGATGGCAGCAGGCCAGCAGCCGGCCGTCGCCGTCCAGCGCGAGCCGGATCAGGCTCTCGGGCCGGGCGATGTCGGCGCGCACGCCCTCGGCGTCGGTGCGTTGGCCGGTCAGGAAGTCGGCTTCGGTGGTCCAGCCGGCGCGGCTGGATTCGCCGCGGTAGGCCGATTCGACCAGGGCCACGATGGCCTCGGCGTCGCGTTCGACGGCGTTGCGGAACTGCAGCTGCATTGCCGCCCTCAGCCCAGCATGCGCCGGACCTTGGCGATGGCGGCAATCAGCGCATCGACTTCGGCCTCGGTGTTGTAGAACGCGAAGGACGCGCGGCAGGTCGCCGGCACGCCGTAGAACTGCATCAGCGGATGCGCGCAGTGGTGGCCGGAACGCACCGCCACGCCTTCCAGATCGAGCAGGGTGGCCAAATCGTGGCCGTGCGCGCCCTCGATCAGGAACGAGATCACCGCCGCCTTGTGCCGGGCCTGCCCGATGATGCGCAGGCCGTCGACCGCGCGCAGGCGTTCGGTGGCGTAGGCCAGCAACGTCTGTTCGCGCTCGGCGATATGCGCCATGCCGATGGCGGACAGGTACTCGACCGCGGCGCCCAGGCCGACGAAGCCGGCGATGTTGGGCGTGCCGGCCTCGAACTTGTGCGGCGGGTCGTTGAAGGTGGTCTTGTCGAAGCGCACCTCGCGGATCATCTCGCCGCCGCCGAAGAACGGGGGCATCGCCTGCAGGTGTTCGCGCCGCGCCCAGAGCGCGCCGGTGCCGGTCGGGCCGCAGATCTTGTGGCCGGTGAAGGCGTAGAAGTCGCAGCCCAGCGACGGGATGTCGACCGGCATGTGCGGCACCGCCTGCGAGCCGTCGACCACGGTGGCGATGCCGGCCTTGCGCGCCAGCGCGCAAATCTCGGCCACCGGATTGACCGTCCCGAGCACGTTGGAGACGTGGGTCAGCGCCAGGATCTTCACCGGGCCGGCCAGCTGCGCCTTCAGCGCCGGCAGGTCGATTTCGCCGTCCGGCGTGATCTCGACCGGCACCACGGTGGCGCCGCAGCGTTCGGCCACCAGCTGCCAGGGCACCAGGTTGGCGTGGTGCTCCATGCGCGTGGCCAGGATGACGTCGCCCGGCTGCAGCCGCGGCAGCGCGAACGAATAGGCGACCAGGTTGATGGCCTGGGTGGTGCCCGAGGTCAGCACCAGGTCGTTCGGATGCACGTTGACGAAACGCGCGATGGCGCGGCGCGCGCCCTCGTAGGCCTCGGTCGCCTCGCTGCCGAGCTGGTGCACCGCGCGCGAGACGTTGGCGTTGTGGTTGCGGTAGAAGTCATCGACGGCGTCGATCACCGCCTGCGGCTTCTGCGCGGTGTTGGCGCTGTCCAGATACACCAGCGGCTTGTCGTGCACCGTTCGGCCCAGGATCGGGAAATCGGCGCGGATGGCGCTCCAGTCGGCGGCGGACATCAGGCCTCCTCGGCGCGCAGACGCGCCGGCAGATACGGCCGCACGTTCTCGCGCAGGTCCGCGTCGAGCACCGCCAGGGCCTCGGCGTAGAACGCGCGGGTCAGCATCGCCACCGCCTCGCGTTCCGGCACGCCGCGCGAACGCAGATAGAACAGGGCGGCGGCGTCCAACTGGCCGACGGTGGCGCCGTGCGCGGCCTTGACTTCGTCGGCATATATTTCCAGCGCCGGCTGGGTGTTGACCTGCGCCTGCGGTCCGAGCAGTAAATTCTTGTTGGACAGCGCGGCGTCGCTGCCGTCGGCGCCGGCGTCGATGGTGATGCCGCCGTAGAAGCTGACCCGCGCCTTGCCGTCGGCCAGACCGCGCCAGGGCAGTTCGCACGCGGTATCCGGCGCCTGATGGCGGATTTCCAGCCGGGTATCGAGATTGCCGTTGCCTTCGCCCCACAGCACGCCGCCGGCGCGCGCCCGTGCGCCGCGGCCTTGCAGGGCGATGTTCAGTTCATGGCGCAGGTAGTGGCCGCCGGCATCGACATCCAGCCGGATGTATTCGGCGTCGCCGGCGACCACCGCGTCGCAGCGCTGGATGCCGGTGTGCGCCGGACCGAGGTCCTGCAGGCGGACGTGTGCCAAGCGGCTGCCGGGCTTCAGATGCACGTGCCAGAGCTGGTTATCCAACGCCTGGCCGGCGCCGAGATGGTGTTCGATGACCTGCAGCCGGCTGTTGTCGCGGCATTCGATTTTGTGCCGCAGCGTTTGCGCGCCGCGCGCGTCAGGGGTCTGCAGCAGCACCAGATGCAGCGGCGTGTCGAATACCGCGTCGGCCGGCGCTTCGATCAGCAGGCCGTCCTCGGCCAGGGCGGTATTCAGCGCCGCGAACGGCGCGTCGATGTCCGGGAACGTGCGGCCGAGCACGGCCACGGCGCGCTCGTCCTCGCCCTGCAGCGCCTCGGCCAGGCTGCGCACCTGCAGGCCGGGCAGGGCGCTGACGTCGCTGTGCTGCGCGCTGTAGCGGCCGTTGACCAGCACCAGGCGCGGTGCCGGCGGCAAGGCCGCAGCCTCGATGCCGGCCGCGGCGGTTTCGGCGCCGAAGTGTTTCGCCGCCAGCGGCCGCAGCGGCGCATGGCGCCAGCGCTCCAGCCGGTTGTGCGGCAAACCCACGCGCACGGCCTGCGCCAGCGCGGCCTCGCGCCATTCGCGCACGCGCGGCCAGCGGCTGTCGGCCACCTCGGCGGCGAGCGCGGCCAGACTGTCGAGCAGTGCCGCCATCAGCGGGCACCCGCGCGCACGGCGGCGTAGCCTTCGCGCTCCAGCTGCAGCGCCAGCTCCGGGCCGCCGCTGGCCACGATGCGGCCTTCGCTCATCACGTGCACCACGTCCGGCTTGATGTAATCGAGCAGGCGCTGGTAGTGGGTGATCACCAGGAACGAACGCTCCGGGCTGCGCATGTGGTTGACGCCGTCGGCGACCGCTTTCAGCGCGTCGATGTCCAGACCGGAGTCGGTCTCATCGAGGATGGCCAGCTTCGGTTCCAGCAGGGCCAGCTGGAAGATCTCGTTGCGCTTCTTCTCGCCGCCGGAGAATCCGCTGTTGACCGCGCGGTGCAGCAGCTCGTCCTTCAGGTGCAGCACCGACAGCTTCTGGCGCACCAGCTTGAGGAACGCCATCGAGTCCAGCTCCGGCTCGCCGCGCGCCTTGCGCTGGGCGTTCAGCGCCGTGCGCAGGAAGTAGGTGTTGTTCACGCCGGGGATCTCGACCGGGTACTGGAAGGCCAAAAACAGGCCGAGCGCGGCGCGCTCCTCCGGCGCCAGCTCGGCGATGTCGGTGCCCTCGAAGCGGACGCTGCCGCCGGTGATCTCGTAGCCCTCGCGGCCGGACAGCACATAGCCGAGCGTGGACTTGCCGGCGCCGTTCGGGCCCATGATGGCGTGCACCTGGCCGGGCTGCAGGGTCAGGCTGAAGCCTTTCAGGATTTCCTTGCCGCCGACGGTGGCGTGCAGGTCGATGATTTCTAACATGGCGTTCTCTTCGAAAAAATGGGGTTAACCGACCGCGCCTTCCAGGCTCACTTCCAGCAGCTTCTTGGCTTCCACCGCGAACTCCATCGGCAGTTCCTTGAATACCTGCTTGCAGAAGCCGTCGACGATCATCGACACCGCGTCCTCGGCGCCGATGCCGCGCGAGCGGCAGTAGAACAGCTGGTCGTCGGAGATCTTGGAGGTGGTGGCCTCGTGCTCCAGCACCGCGCTCGGGTTGCGCACTTCGATGTACGGAAAGGTGTGCGCGCCGCAGCGCTTGCCGATCAGCAGCGAGTCGCATTGGGTGTAGTTGCGCGCGCCCTCGGCGCCGGCTTCCACCCGCACCAGGCCGCGGTAGGTGTTCTGGCCGCGGCCGGCGCTTATGCCCTTGCTGATGATCTTGGACTTGCTGCCGCGGCCGACGTGGATCATCTTGGTGCCGGTGTCGGCCTGCTGCCGGTGGTGGGTCAGCGCGACCGAGTAGAACTCGCCGACCGAATCCTCGCCCAGCAGCACGCAGCTCGGGTATTTCCAGGTGATCGCCGAGCCGGTCTCGACCTGGGTCCAGCTGATCTTGCTGCCGGCGCCGCGGCACTCGCCGCGCTTGGTGACGAAATTGTAGATGCCGCCGACGCCGTTCTCGTCGCCGGGGTACCAGTTCTGCACCGTGCTGTACTTGATCTCGGCGCGCTCCAGGCAGACCAGCTCGACCACCGCCGCGTGCAGCTGGTTCTCGTCGCGCATCGGCGCGGTGCAGCCTTCCAGGTACGACACGTAGGCGTCGTCCTCGCACACGATCAGGGTGCGCTCGAACTGGCCGGTGTCGCGGGCGTTGATGCGGAAATAGGTGCTCAGCTCCATCGGGCTGCGCACGCCTTTCGGGATGTACACGAAGCTGCCGTCGGAGAACACTGCCGAGTTCAGCGCCGCGAAGTAGTTGTCGCCGGTCGGCACCACGCTGCCCAGGTACTTGCGCACCAGTTCCGGATGCTCCTTCACCGCCTCCGACAGCGAGCAGAAGATGATGCCCTTCTCGGCCAGTTCCTTCTGGTAGGTGGTACCGACCGAGACCGAGTCGAATACCGCATCGACCGCCACGCCGGCCAGGCGCGCGCGTTCGTGCAGCGGCACGCCGAGCTTCTCGTAGGTGTCCAGCAGCTCCTGCGGCACCTCGTCGAGCGAGGCGTATTTGGCCTTGGGCGCGGCGTAGTAGCTGACCGCCTGGAAGTCGATCGGGGCGATGTCCAGCTTGGCCCATTCCGGCGGGGTCATGGTCAGCCAGTGCCGGTAGGCGGCCAAGCGCCATTCGGTCAGCCACTCGGGCTCGCCCTTCTTGGCCGAGATGAAGCGCACCACGTCCTCGTTCAGTCCGGGCGGCAGGGTGTCGGATTCGATGTCGGTGACGAAGCCGGCGTCGTAGCGGCGCTCGAGTTGGCGTTCGATTTCGGTGCGTTCGGTGGCCATGGTCATGCCTTTGCCAGTGACAGCGGGATGGATTTGCGGCCGCTTTGGCCGAGTTCGGCGACAGAGACCGCGCGCAGCGCGTCGGCGATCACGTCGTTGATGCGTTGCCAGTGGCCCTGGATGCCGCAGGTGGCTTCCAGTTCGCACTGGCCGTGGTCGCCCGAGCATTCGGTCATGCCCAGCCGGCCTTCCATGGCTTCCACCACGGCGTACAGCGAGATCTGCCGGGCCGGCTTGGCCAGGCGGTAGCCGCCTTGGCTGCCGCGGAAAGCCTCGACCAGGCCGGCGCGCGCCAGCGGCTTGAGCACCTTGCTGACCGTCGGCGCTTCCAGTCCGGCCAGTTCGGCCAGCTCGCTGGCGCTGTGCACGCGTGCGGGCGCCTTGGCCAGGCAGGCCAGCACGACGGTGGCGTAATCGGTGAGTTTGGTGACGCGCAACATGGCGTTTCGGGCGTCCGAGTCCGGATTCAGGACCAAAATTGTACGGTATCGGCCGCCGCCGCGCAATCCGCGCTTGGCAAGGTGCGCCCCAGCGTTCACAATACCTGCACATCCAAGGACGTTTATGACCCAGAAAATCCAAGTGCGCCGCTCGAAGATCCACGGTAGCGGCGTATTCGCCAAGCGGGCGATCAAGAAAGGCGAGTTCATCATCGAATACAAGGGGCTGCTGCGCACCCATGCCGAAGTCGATGCCGCCTACGACGGCGAGGACGAGACCGGGCATACCTTCCTGTTCACCTTGAACGAGGATTACGTGCTCGACGCCAACATCGGCGGCAACGACGCGCGCTGGATCAACCACAGCTGCGATCCGAACTGCGAATCCTCGCACATCGAGGATCCGGGCGGCGATCCGACCAAGGACCGCATCGTGATCGAAGCGGCGCGCGACATCAAGGCCGGCGAGGAGCTCAGCTACAACTACGGCATCCGCCTGGCCGAACGCCATACGCCGAAACTCAAGAAGCTCTGGGCCTGCCTGTGCGGCAACCGGAACTGCACCGGCACCATGCTGCAGCCCAAGCGCGGCTGAACGGATGCGCGGGCGTTAAGCGTCCGTTGGGGATGGCTATGTAGGATGGAAATTGCGCGATCCCCGCGCGATAGGAGTCCGCCATGAAACGTCTCACCCTCAGTACCTTGGCCATCGCCACCGCGTTGTTCGCCGCGCAGGCGTCGGCCGGTGACCGTTACGACCGCTATGACGACCGTTACGACCGCCAGGCGCGTTACGACGACCGTTACGATTCACGCCACGACGGCCGTTACGACCGCGGCAACGCCTACGGCCGTTGGGATACCGCGCGCGTGGTGCGCGTCGAGCGCATCGGCGGCTACGGCCGCGACTACGGCCCGCAGTGCCGCACCCGCTACGGCGGCCGCGATGACGGCAGCGACGGCGCGGTGCTCGGCGCCATCGTCGGCGGCGCGCTCGGCCACCAGACCGGCAAGGGCGACGGCCGCATCGCCGCGACCGTGGCCGGCGCCACCATCGGCGGCCTGATCGGCCACAGCATCGACAGGAACGACCGCGGCGACCGCGACCGCCAGTATGTCGAGTGCCGCAGCGACCGCGATTACGACCGCCGCCGCGACGCCGACTTCCGCGTGACTTACCGCTACGACGGACGCCTGTACACCACCGTCATGCCGTATCATCCCGGCCGCACCATCCGGGTGCGCGTGGACGCCTATCCGCGCGGCGATTACCGCTACGGTTACCGTTACTGATCTTCGGCCGCGTCACGGATCCCGCCCGCGCGGCGGGATCCGATCGCGAGCATGTCGCCCAGCTGCCGTTCGATCTCCGCCGGGCGCCGGCCCATGGCATTGCTGGGTGAGAACGTCACCTCGCCCAGATAGGCCGTACCATCGGCTCCGATGAAGAAATCCACCCGCGCGAATTCGAAGGGCGCGGCGATGGCCGACGCGGCGGCAAGCAAGCTGTCCGGGTCGGCCGGCATCCGCGGCGCCGCGATCCGGTCGACACCGTCCATCTGCACCGCCATGGGCCGCAGGCGCGCATCCAGCCAGGTCACCTGCAGCGGCTGCGCGTTCTTGTCGAACAGCTCGACCAGTCCGATTCGGCCGTTCAGCACATGGATGTTCCAGCATACCGGCGGCGCGCCGTCGCAGACGTCGCGTTCGAGCAGGATCCGGCGCGGAAACGCCGCATACCACCACTCGCCGTCGGTCAGGCCGTAATCGCGCGCCAGCCAATCCCGGCACAAGGCCTGCAGTTCGGCGCGTTCGGCTTCCGCCAGCGGGTAGCGGATCTTGCGGAACATGCCGCTGCCGTGGTTGCTTTTCAGGTAATACACGCCCGGCGCGATGCGGTCGTTGGCCGGCAACGCCGGCGCGTGCGAGTGCCAGACTACGGTCGGACGACGGATACGGTCGCGCCAGGCCTCCGGGATGAAACGCGCGGTGGCCAGCTTGTCGCCGGCTTCCGGCACTTTCAGTTCGCCGAAGAATTTGAACCACAGGATTTTTTCGTTGTAGTCCCGGGGTTCGGCCAGATCCGGAAACGCGCCGAGTTTGGCGCGATAGGCCTGCAAGGCGTTGGCCAATGCCGCCAACAGCCCCCGGCCGGTGTAGAAGTCGATGCCGCGCCTGAAGCCCGGGCGCGGCAAGCGGCGGAAGGGCGAATCCGGCTGCGCCATGATGCCCGCCAGTTGCGCGGCCGCCTGCGCGAAGGCCTGCTCCTGTGCCGCGGTCAGTGCTGGCGCGGCCATCGCGTCACGTCCGCCAATCGAGTTCGCCGCGGATCACCGTACGGCAGTCGCCGCCGACCCAAACCTCGCCGGCGTCGTCGATTTCCAGGCTGAGCACGGCATCGCGTCCGATTTCCCGGCCTTGGCTGACGGTATAGCGCCGGCCCAGCCCTTGCAGTTGGCCGGTTTCGTGCAGGAACGCGGCGATGGCGGCATTGGCCGCGCCCGAGGCCGGGTCTTCGGCGATGCCGACCCCAAGCGGAAACGCGCGCACCACCAATCCGCTCTGCGGCGGTTCGCGCCGCGCGAAAACGCACAGTCCGAGGCTGCCGGTTTCCCGCGCCAGTGCGGCGATGGCGTAGCTGTCGGGCACGAAGCCGCGCACCGCGGCTTCATCGCGCAATTCGGCCAGCCACCAGCGCCGGCCGCCTTCCACCAAAGCCGGTTTCAGCTCGGTCCACTGCGCCGCCGGCAGCACCGGCTTGAACAGGGCATCGCCGGCTTCGGCGAAGCGCACCAGCTTCGAGCTCGGCACGCGCACGCTGTAGGCGTTGCCGGCACGCTCCGGGCGCAACCGGAGCGGCAGCAGGCCGGCGTGGCATTCCTGCATCAGCACGCCGTCGCGCTTGGGGCGCAGGCCGGCGTCGATCAGCGCGTGCGCGGTACCGAGGCTGGGATGTCCGGCGAAGGCGATTTCCGTCCGGGTGGTGAAGATGCGCACCCGGTAGTCGGCCTCGGCTTGCGTGGCCGGCAGCACGAAAGTGGTTTCGGCCAGGTTGAGCCAGTGCGCGATGGCCTGCATCTGCGTATCGTCCAGTCCGCCGGCATCGAGCACCACCGCCAGCGGATTGCCGGTGCCGGTGCGTGGTGCGAACACGTCGACGTGGATGATGCGGGGCATGCGGCCTCCTGGCTGCGGGGTGGTTCCGTGCCTCGGATTATAGCGCGGCGCTCAGCGTGACCGGAGCGTATCAATGACCTGCGACAGCGGCATGTCCTTGGCGCGCAGCAGCACCAGCAGGTGATACAGCAGATCGGCCGATTCGTTGCGCAGCGCCGTGTCGTCTTCCGCCAGCGCGGCGATCACCGTCTCCACCGCTTCTTCGCCGACCTTCTGCGCCACCTTCGGCAGGCCCTTGTCGAGCAGACGGCGGGTGTAGCTCTCGGCCGAATCGGCGGCCAGCCGCGCCTCAATGCGGCGTTCGAGCACGGCCAGGAAATCCGCCGGCGCGTCGGCAAAGCAGCTGGCGCGCTGCAGATGGCAGGTCGGGCCGTGCGGGCGCGCCTGCACCAGCAGGCTGTCGCGGTCGCAGTCGGTTTCCAGGCGCACCAGCGCCAACACGTGCCCGGATTGCTCGCCTTTCATCCACAGCCGCTGCTTGCTACGGCTGAAGAAGGTGACCTTGCCGTTGTCCAGCGTGGCGCGCAGCGCGGCGCGGTCCATGTAGCCCAGCATCAGCACCTGCCGGCTGTCGGCGTCCTGCACGATGGCCGGCAGCAGGCCGCCCTGTTTGTCCCAATCCAACTGGTCGATCTGTTCGGGTGTCATAGGCGTACCGGGATTCCGTGTCGGGCCAATTCCGCTTTCAGTTCGGCAATGGCGATGAGGTTCTTGTGGAAGACGCTGGCGGCCAAGGCGCCGTCGACGTCGGTGTTCTCGAACACCTCGGTGAAATGCCGCATGCTTCCGGCGCCGCCTGAGGCGATCAGCGGCACCGGGCAGGCCGCGCGCGCCGCCGCCAGCTGTTCCAGGTCGTAGCCGTCGCGGGTGCCGTCGGCGCCCATGCAGTTCAGCACGATTTCGCCGGCGCCGCGGGCCACCGCTTCCTGCAGCCAATCCAGCGTCGCGCGTCCGGCTTGCCGCATCGTATCCGGGTCGCCGGTGTGGCTGCGCACGCGCCAGACGCCGTCGGCGTCGCGGATCGAATCGATGCCGACCACCACGCATTGGCTGCCGAAGCGCGCCGCCAAGGCGTCGATCAGGTCCGGATTCTCCAGCGCCGGGGTGTTCACCGAAATCTTGTCGGCGCCGGCCGCCAGCACCTCGGCGGCCTGCGCCACCGAGCGGATGCCGCCGGCGACGCAGAACGGGATGTCGATGCGCCGCGCCACGCGTGCCACCCAATCCGGCGCCACGCCGCGGCCCTGCGGGCTGGCGGTGATGTCGTAGAACACCAGTTCGTCGATGCCCTGCGCGCCGTAGCGTTGCGCCAGCTCCAGGATGTCGCCGACGTCTTCATGACCCCGGAAGCGCACGCCCTTCACCACGCGGCCATCGGCCACGTCCAGGCAGGCGATCAGCCGTTTCTTCAGCATGCCATCGCCTCCTGCAGGGTGAAGCGGCCTTCCAGCAGGGCGCGGCCGAGGATGGCGCCGGGCACGCCGAGCGCCTTCACCGCGCGGATGTCGTCCAGACCCGCGACGCCGCCCGAGGCCTGCACCTGCAACGTCGGCCAGCGCGCGCGCAGATGCGCGTACAGCTCGAGGTTGTAGCCGCCGAGCAGGCCGTCGCGCGCGATGTCGGTGCACAACACATGGCACAGGCCGGCATCCCGGTATTCGGCCAGGATGTCGTCCAAGCCCTCGGCCGAGAGTTCGGTCCAGCCGTGGCTGGCGCAGCGCCAGCGGCCTTCGGCATCGCGCTTGACATCGAACGCCAGGGTCACGCGCTCGGGACCGAATTCGGCCAGCCAGCCGCGCACCGCGGGTTTGTCGGTCAAGGCCAGAGTGCCGATCACCGCGCGGTCGACGCCGGCCGCGAACATCGCCGTCAGCTGTTCATGCGTGCGCACGCCACCGCCGGCCTGCAGCTTCAGTGCACTGCTGCGTTTGATCCCGGCCACTAACGCGGCCAGGCTGAAACCGCCCAAGCGCGCCGCGTCCAAATCGACCAGATGCAGCCATTCGGCACCGGCCTGCGCGTAGGCCAACGCCTGCGCCACGGGTTCGGCGGCGTAGGTGGTCTGGCGCGCGTAATCGCCTTGCTGCAGGCGCACCACGCGGCCGTCGCGGATGTCGATGGCGGGAATTATGACCGTGCTCATGCGGCCAGTTCCAAGAAGTTAGCGAGCAGCCGCGCGCCCTGCGGGCCGGAGCGCTCGGGGTGGAACTGCACGCCGTGGATGCGGCCGGCGCCGACGGCGGCGCTGAACGGGAGGCCGTGTTCGGTCACCGCCCGCGTGTACTCGCCGCAGGGCGCGGCATAGGAGTGCACGAAGTAGAAATCGCAGCCGTCCAAGCCCTCCAGCAACGGGTTGCTACCGATGCTACGGATGCTGTTCCAGCCCATGTGCGGCACCCGGATGCCGGGCGCTTCCGGCAGACGGGTGACGCGGCCGGGAATCAGGCCGAGGCAGGCCACATCCGATTCCTCGGAATGCTCGAATAACACTTGCATGCCCAGGCAGATGCCGAGCAGGGGCTGCGTGCTGTCGGCGATCAGCTTATCCAGATTCTGCTCGCCGATGGCGCGCATGGCCGCACCGGCCGAACCGACGCCGGGCAGCACCAGGTGCGTGGCGGCGCGGATGCGTTCGGGATCGCGGCTGGGCGTGCAGCGCGCGCCCAGGCGTTCGAAGGCGGCGATCAGCGAGGCATAGTTGCTGCCGCCGGAGTCGAGCAGGACGACGTCTTTCATCACGGCATCTTTGATTACGGCATCCGCCATCACAGCAGGCCCTTGGTGCTGGGCAGGCCGCTGCCGGTGCGCGCGAACGCCTGCCGGAAGGTGCGCGCCACGGCCTTGAAGCAGGCTTCGATCATGTGGTGGGTGTTGTCGCCCTCGACCTTCAGGTGCAGGGTGAAGCCGGCGCTTTCGGCCAGCGACTGGAAGAAATGCGGCACCAGTTCGGTCGGCAGCGTGCCGACCGCCTCGCGCGGGAAGCGGCCGTCGAATTTCAGCAGGCCGCGGTTGCTGATATCGAGCAGCGCCTCGGCGCGGGACTCGTCCATCGGCAGCGCGAAGCCGTAGCGTTCGATGCCGACCTTGTCGCCGAGCGCGCGTTTCAGGGCCTGGCCGAGCGCGATGGCGCAGTCCTCGACGGTGTGGTGCTCGTCGATGTGGATGTCGCCGGCGCAGTCCAGCTGCAGCGAAAAGCCGCCGTGCTTGGCCAGCTGCTCCAGCATGTGGTCGAAGAAGCCGATGCCGGTGGCGATGCGCACCGGCGCCTCGGCGTCGAGATTGAGTGCGACCGCGATGCGGGTTTCCCTGGTGTCGCGGCGCAGCTGGGCGGTGCGCGGCGCGGCCAGCAGCTGCGCCACGATGTCCGGCCAGGACAAGCCGTCGCCGAGCTTGAAGCCGCGGCAGCCCAGGTTGGCGGCCAACTGCAGGTCGGTGTCGCGGTCGCCGATCACCGCCGACTGCTCCCACAGCACGCCCGGATCCTTCAGGTACGGCACCAGCATCCCGATGCCCGGTTTGCGCGTGGGCAGGTGCTCGTGCGGGAAGCTGCGGTCGATCAGGATGTCGTCGAACGCGATGCCCTGCGAAGACAAAATCTGCAGCAGCAGGTCCTGCGGCGGATGGAAATCGGCCTCCGGGAACGAGTCGGTGCCGAGCCCGTCCTGATTGGACACCATCACGAACCGGTAGCCGGCGTCCTTCAGACGCAGCAGGGCCGGGATCACGCCGTCGACCAACGCGAATTTGGCCAGCGAATCGATCTGCTGGTCCGGCGGTTCGATGATCAGGGTGCCGTCGCGGTCGAGGAACAGGATTTTACGCATAGCGGGTGTTTCCGTAGTCGGTCAGGGCCGCGCGCAGGGCGGCGTTGTCGGCCGGGGTGCCGATGCTGATGCGCAGGCAGTCGGCGATGGCCGGATAGTGCGCCATGCCGCGCACCACGATGCCGCGTTCGATCAGGAACGCGTTCACCGCTTCGGCGTCGGTAAAGCGCACCAGCAGGAAGTTGGCGTTCGAATCGAACACCGTGCGCACCATCGGCAGGCCGCGCAGGAAGCCGGTCAGGGCCGCGCGTTCGCCCAGGCATTGCGCCACCTGCGCCTGCGTGCGCGCCAGCGCCTCGGGCTTGAATGCCTGCAGGGCCGTGCGCGCGCTCGGCGCGCTGATCGGGTAGGGCGCCTGGCAGGCCTTCAGCACCGCGATCAGCTCGGGTGCGGCCATTACCGCGCCGATGCGGGCGCCGGCCAGCGCATGCGCCTTCGACAGCGTCTTGAGCACGGCCAGATTGGCGAAGCGCGGCAACAAGGCCGTTGCCGACGGTTGTGTGCTGTATTCGCCGTAGGCCTCGTCGACCACCACCAGACAGCGCTCCTGCAGCGCCGCAAGCAGGCGCTCCAGGTCGGCGCTCGGCAGATCCTGTCCGGTCGGGTTGGCCGGCGAACACAGGAACAGCAGGTGCACGTCCTGCGCCAGCACGGCGTCGATCAGGGCCGGGATGTCGCGCGTGAAGCGCCCGCCGTCCTCGATCAACGGCACATCGACCGTTTCGCAGGCATGCAGACGGGCGCAGACGGCGTACATGCCGAAGGTCGGCGACTGCAGGCCGACCCGGTCGCGGCCGGGCGTGCACACCGCGCGCACCAGCAGGTCGATGGCTTCGTCGCTGCCGCGGCTGACCAGCAGCTGGGTCTGTTCGACGCCGTAGTACCGGCACAGCGCGTCCTTCAGGGCCTGCGGCTGCGGTTCGGGATAGCGGTGCAGATCCTGGTCGTCGAACGGCTGCGGCAGCGCCGCTTCGTTGGCGTTCAGCATCACCGCGGCGGCACCGTTCTGCTTGCGCGCCGACAGATAGCCGGCGAAGGCGCGCAGGTCCGGCCGGATCAGTCCGCGCGCGCTCATGCCGCGTCCAGCCGCAGGCGCACCGCCTGCGCGTGCGCGTCCAGCCGCTCGCAGCGCGCCAGGGTTTCGGCGCACGGGCCGATGGCGCGCAGACCGGCGCGGCTGACCCGCTGCGTGCTGATCTGCAGCTGGAAGCTGGCCACGCTGACGCCGCTGTAGGCGCGCGCGGCGCCGTTGGTCGGCAGCGTGTGGTTGGTGCCGGAGCAGTAATCGCCCAGGCTTTCGCTGGCCCAGGGGCCGAGGAACACCGAGCCGGCCGCCTGCACCTGCGGCAGCAGCGCTTCGGCTTTGCGGACGGCCAGGATCAGGTGTTCCGGCGCGTAGCGGTTCGACAGCGCCAGCGCCTCGGCGATCGAGGCGGTGCGGATGAAGCGCGCGTGGCGCAGGGATTTGCGCAGGATGGCGGCGCGCGGCAGGCGCGCGGTCTGGCGCCGCACGGCGACGATGATGTCGGCCAGCTTGCCGGCGTCGTCGCTCAGGCACAGCACCTGCGAATCCGGACCGTGCTCGGCCTGCGCCAGCAGGTCGGCGGCGGCGAACTCCGCGTCGGTGTCGCGGTCGGCGATTACCAGCACTTCCGAGGGACCGGCCGGCATGTCGATGGCTGGGCCGCCGGGCAGACCCTGCACGTATTGCTTGGCGGTCGCCACATAGCGGTTGCCCGGTCCGAACAGTTTGTCGCAGCGCGGGATGCTGGCGGTGCCGAACGCCATCGCGGTGATGGCCTGTGCGCCGCCGGTCTTGAACACTTGGGTGATGCCGCACAGGCGCGCGGCCACCAGGATCACCGGGTCGATGCCGCCGTCGGCCTGCGCCGGCGAGCACAGCACGATGTCGCCGCAGCCGGCCAGCTTGGCCGGCACGCCCAGCATCAGCACGGTGGACGGCAGCGGCGCGCTGCCGGCCGGCACGTACAGGCCGACGCGTTGGATCGGGCGGATGATGCGGCCGCAGTCGACGCCCGGCGCGGTGGCGACCGAGAAGCCTTTCGCCATGCCGGCCTTGTGCCAGCGCCGGATGCGGCCGATGGCGTCCTTCAGCGCGCGCTTGATGTCCGGCGCTACGGCCTTCTCGGCCGCACGGAATTCGGCTTCACTCACCGCCAGCGCGGCCGGCGTCGCGCCGTCGAAGCGTTTGGCGTAGGCCAGCAAGGCGGCGTCGCCGTCCTTGCGCACGCGCCGGACGATGCGCTCGACCTCGGCCAGCAGCTTGGCGTCGCGCAGCAGTTTCGGGCGTTCGAGCGCGGCGGCCTGCCGCACCGGGTCCAGCGTGTTCCAGTCGAGGATGTTCATGCCAGCAGTTTCTCCACCGGCAGCACCATCAGACCGCGGGCGCCGGCCGATTTCATCGCTTCCAGCCGCTGCCAGGTCACCGCGCTGGTGCACAGCGCCTGCACGTTCAGGGCTTCGTCGTCGCCCCAGACCGGGCTGATCACCGGCGCCACCGCATCCGGCAGCAGTCGCAGCACGGCGTCGAGTTCGCGCTTGCCGGTCTGGCACAGGATCAGCTTGCTGGCCTGTACTTTCATTACGCCGTCGATGCGCGCCAGGAAATCGGCCAACAGCGCGTCGCGGCCGTCGCCGAACGGGGTGTTCTGGCAGGCCAGCACGGCCTCGCTTTGCAGCAGGATTTCGGTTTCCTTCAGGCCGTTGGCCACCAGGGTCGCGCCGGAGGACACCAGATCGCAGATGGCGTCGGCCTTGCCAAGCTTGATCGCGATCTCCACCGAGCCTTTCAGCGCCACGATTTCGGCGCCGATGCCTTGCTGCTGCAGATATTCGCCGAGCAGCTCCGGATAACTGGTGGCGATGCGACGGCCGTCCAAATCGGACGGACCGCGCCAATCCAGGCCATTGGGCACCGCCAGGGACAGCCGGCAGCCCCCGAACGCCAGCGGCATCAGCTCCTGCAGGCCGGCATGCGCGGTGCCGCGCAGCTCCAGCGCTTTCTCCTGCAGCACGTTGCGGCCGACGATGCCGAGGTCGCAGACGTTTTCGGCGATCAATTGCGGGATGTCGTCGTCGCGCACCAGCACCAGATCGACGGCGCAGCCGTCGCCGTAGCAGAACAGCTGGTCCTTGTCGCTGCTGCGGAACTGGAAGCCGGCCTGCTTCAGCAGGTTACGCGCCGGATCGCTCAGGCGTCCGGATTTCTGCATCGCCACGCGCAGGCGGTCAGCCGGGCGGCTCATGCCGCGGCTCCTTTGCGGCCGGGTTTCAGGGCGAACTGGTAGCCGCCGGTGCCGAGCTCCAGACAACGCGCGACGCGGCCGATGGTGGTGACGCTGACGCCGGTGTCGTCGTGGATCTGGCGGTAGGGCACGCCGCGGGTCAGCGGTTCCACCACCTGCCAGCGGTCGGCTAGGGCTTCGAGCTCGGCCGGGGTGCACAAATCGATCAGGAAGGCATACACCTGCTCGGCGTTCTTCAGGCCCGCAAAAGCCTGGGCGAGGGCTTCCACGCCGGCTTTCAGGGGTTTTTTCGGATTGGAGGGCTTTTTCATGGTGATAGTGTAATAGCGCGTTAATACATAATCAACCCCTGGGCATGAGCGCGGCGTGAATGCGTGCTCGGACGCTCGGGTGACTGTCCGGCGCCGGCCGCGATGACTTATCATGGGCAACCGCATTGCTTCCGCCCTGAATTCCTTATCTATGCCGCCCAGCGCCAGTCCCAGCCCCTGGATCGTCCTCAAGTTCGGCGGCACCTCGGTTTCGCAGCGTCACCGCTGGGACACCATCGGCACGTTGATGCGCGCGCGCGCCGCCGACGAGGGCGGCAAGGTGCTGGTGGTGGTCTCGGCGCTGTCGGGGGTCACCAATCTGCTGCAAAGTGGCATTGATCGCGCCGACAGCCCGCCGTATCTGGCCGAATTGCTGGCGCAACTCCGCGCCCGCCATCTGGATTTCGCCGCCGAGCTCGGCCTGGACGGAGAGACGGTGCTGGCCGGCCGCTTGGCCGAACTGCAGCACCTGCTGCACGATCCGCGCCGGGACACGCGCGTCTTCCACTGGCAGGCCGAGCTGCTGGCGCAGGGCGAACTGCTGTCGTCCACCCTCGGCGTGGCCTACCTCGCCAGCCAAGGCCTGCCGGTGGCTTGGCTGGACGCCCGCGACTGGCTGACGGCGGTGCCCTTGCCGAACCAGAGCGCCTGGGCCGCGCGGCTCTCGGTGTCCTGCGATTACGCCGGCGACGCCGCCTGGCGCGCGCGTTTCGAATCCAATCCGCCGCTGCTGATCACCCAGGGCTTCATCGCCCGTGCCGCCGACGGCGGCACCGCCATCCTCGGCCGCGGCGGTTCGGACACCTCGGCCGCGTATTTCGGCGCCTTGCTGCGCGCGCGCCGGGTGGAAATCTGGACCGACGTGCCCGGCATGTTCAGCGCCAATCCGCGCGCGGTGCCGGACGCCCGCCTGCTCAGCCGTCTGGAATACCAGGAGGCGCAGGAAATCGCCACCACCGGCGCCAAGGTGCTGCATCCGCGCTGCATCCATCCCTGCCGCGACATGAACGTGCCGCTGTGGATCCGCGACACCGGCCGCCCGGACATGCCAGGCACCTGCATCAGTCGGAGCGCCGAGCCGCAGACCGGCGTCAAGGCCATCAGCACCCGCAGCGGCATCGTGCTGGTGTCGATGGAGTCGATCGGCATGTGGCAGCAGGTCGGCTTCCTAGCCGACCTGTTCGCCTGCTTCAAGGACCACGGCCTGTCGGTCGACATGATCTCGACCTCGGAGACCAACGTCACCGTCTCGCTCGACCCGTCCGACAACCTGATGAACTCCAACGTGCTCGACGCGCTGTGCGCCGACTTGGCCAAAGTCTGCCGGGTCAAGGTCATCACCCCGTGCTCGGCGGTGACCTTGGTCGGCCGCGGCATGCGTTCGATGCTCGACCGGCTGACCGAGATCTGGGCCGAGTTCGGCCGCGAACGCGTGCATATGGTGTCGCAGAGCTCGAACGACCTGAACCTGACCTTCGTGGTCGACGAAGGCGTGGCGCACGACCTGCTGCCGACCCTGCACGCGCTGCTGATCGAGTGCGGCGCGATGCCGGTCGAACAATCGGCGGTATTCGGCCCGAGCTGGCGCGCCATCGCCGAGCCGGCCGTTGCCGAGCCCGTGTCCTGGTGGCAGGCCGCGCGCGAGGCCCTGTTGCAG
Organism: Arenimonas maotaiensis; assembly: GCF_014638745.1. Classification (GTDB taxonomy): domain Bacteria; phylum Pseudomonadota; class Gammaproteobacteria; order Xanthomonadales; family Xanthomonadaceae; genus Arenimonas; species Arenimonas maotaiensis. The sequence continues at coordinate 509,359 of NZ_BMFO01000001.1, read as the reverse complement.
GAGGCCGCTGCCGGCACGCCGGCGTATGTCTACCATCTGCCGACCTTGCGTCGGCAGGCCCGCGCCTTCGCCGGCATCGACGCGCTGGAGCGCCGCTTCTATGCGGTCAAGGCCAACGCGCATCCGGCGGTGCTGACGGCGCTGGCCGAGGAAGGCTTCGGCTTCGAGTGCGTGTCCTTGCCCGAACTGCAACACGTGCGCCGGACATTGTCGGATTTGCCGGCCGGGCGCCTGTTGTTCACGCCCAGCTTCGCCAGCCGCGCCGAGTATGCCGGTGCGTGCGATTCGGCCGACTGGTTGACGCTCGACAGCCTGTATCCGCTGCGGCACTGGCCCGAGCTGTTCGCCGGGCGCCGCTTGGTGCTGCGCATCGATCCGGGTTACGGCCTGGGCCATCACGCGCACGTCAAGACCGGTGGTCCGGAAGCCAAGTTCGGCCTGGCGCTGGACGACGTGTCCGCGTTCGTCGAGGCCGCGCGCGTCATCGGCGCCGAGATCGCCGTGCTGCACGCGCATGTCGGCAGCGGCGTGCAGGACGCCGGCCACTGGGCGCAGCTGTTCGCGCAGCTGGCGCACGTCGCCGACGGCATCGGTACCGTGGCGGCAATCAACGTCGGCGGCGGCTTGGCGGTGCCATACCGCGACGGCGAAGCCGAATTCGATATCGCCGCTTTGGCCGCGGCCTTGGCCGAGGCCCGCCGCCAATGGCCGCAGTACGCTCTTTGGATGGAGCCGGGCCGCTACCTGACGGCGCAGGCCGGCGTACTGCTGGCCCGCGTCAGCCAGGTGGTCGACAAGCTCGGCGTGCGTCGCATAGGACTCGACGCCGGCATGAACGCGCTGATGCGGCCGGCGTTGTACCAGGCCAAGCACCGAATCGTGAATCTGAGCCGCATCGGCGATGCCGACGGCCCGCGCGTCGATGTGGTCGGACCGATCTGCGAGTCGACCGATGTGCTGGCCCGGCAGGTCACCTTGCCGGCCGATACCGCCGAAGGCGACGTGCTGCTGATCGACACCGCCGGCGCCTACGGCTTCGTCATGGCCAACCACTACAATCTGCGCGACTTGCCGCGCGAGGTGATCTTCGATGTCTGAGTACCTGTTCGACCGCGCGGCGATCACGCGCTTCCATTTCACCGGCTGCCATTTCGACGCCGCCACCGGCACGGCCCGGCTCGACTACGCCTTCGACACCGGCGGCGTGTTCAGCGAGACTCTGGTGTTTCCCGGCGCGCCGTTCGCGCTCGATGGCGCACGCGAGCGTGCGGTGCAGGCCGCGTTGCGTACTTTGCACCTGATCGCCGGCGTCAGTTACTACAAGGCCGCGGTGCCGGAAACCATCGTGCTCGACAGCTACGCCATCGACGCCGACACCGCCGCGCTGCTGACCGGCATCTACGAAAACGGCTTGGGCGAGTTCGCCTACCGCAACGGCCTGAGTCTGCGCGGCCGCATCCGCTTCCCGGCTTCGGACGCGGTTGAAGAGGCTGCGCCCGCGCTCGGTCTGGCGCGCCATGCGCTGGTGGCCATCGGCGGCGGCAAGGATTCGTTGGTCTCGATCGAGTCGCTGCGCCGTCTGGGCGTGCCGCAGACGGTGACCTGGATCGGTCCGGCGCCGCTGATCCGTTCCTGCGCCGAGCGCACCGGCCTGCCGCTGTACAACATCAGCCGCACGCTGGCGCCGGAGCTGTTCGCGATGAACGCGCAGGGCGCGCTGAACGGCCACATCCCGGTCACCGCGGTCAATTCCGCCATCCTGACGCTGGCCGCGGTGTTGCACGGCTTCGACCAGGTGGTGTTCTCCAACGAGCGCTCCGCCAGCTATGGCAGCCTGATCGAGGGCACCGGCGAGGTCAACCACCAGTGGTCGAAGGGCTGGGATTTCGAGCGCGGTTTCGCCGCGCACGCCAAGCGCCACATCGCCGCCGATTTGAACTACTACTCGCTGCTGCGGCCGTTCTCGGAGCTGGCGGTGGCGCGCCAGTTCGCCAAGACCGATTTCTACGACGCGCACTTCTCCAGCTGCAACCGCAACTTCCACATCCTGGGCGAACGTCCGGCGCAGCGCTGGTGCGGGGTCTGCCCGAAATGCCACTTCGTGTTCCTGGCGCTGGCGCCGTTCATGCCCAAGCCGCGGCTGATGACCATCTTCGGCCGCAACCTGCTGGATGAGCCGGCGCAGATCGCCGGCTTCGACGCCCTGCTCGAATACCGGGAACATAAGCCGTTCGAGTGCGTGGGCGAGGGCCGCGAGTCGCGCGCCGCCATGGCCGCGCTGGCCGCCAGCCCGAGCTGGCGCGAGGACGCCATCGTGCGCCGCTTCGCCGAGGAGATCCTGCCGCAGCTGGACGCCGCCGATTTGGCTGTGGCGCCGCTGCTGCGCGCCGAAGGCGGGCATGCCATTCCCGCCGACCTGTGGGAGCCGCTGCGTGACAGCTTTGGCGCTTGAGGGCAAACGCCTGGCGGTCTGGGGCTACGGCCGCGAAGGCAAGGCGGCCTTGGCCTATCTGCGCCGCCGTTATCCGGAGCAACCGGTGACAGTGTTCTGCAGCGAGGCCGAAGCGGAGGCGATCCGCGCCGACGGCGACCCGCTGGTGGCCTGCCATCCGGCGCCGAAGGCCGAAGACCTGGCCGTATTCGACGTGGTGGTGAAATCGCCCGGCATCTCCAAGTACGCGCCCGAGGCGCTGGCCGCCGAGGCGCAGGGCACCCGTTTCGTCGGCGGCACCGCCGTGTGGTTCGCCGCGCATCCGGACGCGCGCTGCGTATGCGTCACCGCCACCAAGGGCAAGAGCACGGTCAGCTCGCTCATCGCGCATCTGCTGCGCAGCGCCGGCCGGCGCACGGCCTTGGTCGGCAACATCGGCCTGCCGCTTTTGGAGACCATGGACTGGCGCGAGCAGCCCGAATTCTGGGTGATCGAGCTGTCCAGCTACCAGACCTTCGAGGCGGTTTCACCGGAAGTCGCGGTGATGCTGAATTTCTACCCGGAGCACCTGGATTGGCACGGCTCGGAAGCCGCCTATTTCGCCGACAAGTCGGCCCTGATCACCCGCACTCATCCGCGCACGGCGGTGCTGAACCGCGAGTCGGCGCCGGTCGCGGCCTTGGCCGCGGAAACCGATGCCGCCGTGCGTTGGTTCAACGATGCCGACGGCTGGCATGCCGACGGCCACCGCCTGCTGCGCGGCGGCGTCGAGGTGATGGACCTGCGCGAATTGCCGATGCCGGGGCAGCATAACGCCGGCAACGTCTGCGCCGCGCTCACCGCCATCGAGGCGCTGGGCCTGGATGCGGCCGCGCTGGCGCCGCATTGCCGCTCGTTCCGGCCGCTGCCGCACCGTCTGCAGACCTTGGGCGAATCCGGCGGCCTGCGCTACGTCAACGATTCGATCAGCACCACGCCGTTCGCCGGCATCGCGGCGCTCGAATGTTTCCGGCAGGAGCCGGTCGCCATCCTGGTCGGCGGTTACGACCGTGGCTTGGACTGGGACGCGTTCGCCGAGTACGTGGCCGCGCATCCGCCGAAGGCAATCATCGCCATGGGGCAGAACGGCCCGCGCATCGCCGAGCGGTTGCGCGCCGTCGCCGATCCCGGATTCGCGTTGTCGGAGGCCGCCGATTTGCCGGACGCCGTCGTCAAGGCGCGCGCGGCGCTGCCGGACGGCGGCGTGGTGTTGCTGTCGCCGGGTGCGCCGAGTTTCGGCGCCTACGCCGATTACGTGGCGCGCGGCCGGCACTTCGCCGAGCTGGCCGGTTTCGATCCGAATGCCATCAGCAAAATTCCTGGGCTGGGCTTGGACTGAGCCGGATTTGATTTTCGGGCGGTTGATGTTCTCGGATTCCGGAATATCCGTGACGGTGGGACTGGGCGGCACGATCCTAATGATTCCGCGCGACCGAATAGTCGGCCAGTTCGAGCAGGGCGCGTTTCCAGTCGCTGTCCGGCACGCCGGCCAGTGCGGCCTTGGCGGCTCCGGCGTGGTGACGCGCGCGATCGATGCTGTAGCGCAGGCTGCCGGCGGCCTCGATCGCGGCCAACACCTCGGGCATCGCCGAGGCGTCGCCTTGCCGGATGATTTCGCGCAGACGCTGTTTCACCGCGTCATCGGCTTCGGCCATGGCGTGGATGACCGGCAGGGTGGCCTTGCCCTCGGCCAGGTCGTCGCCCAGATTCTTGCCGAGCACGGCGGCGTCGGCGCTGTAATCCAGCACGTCGTCGGCGATTTGGAACGCCAGGCCCAGATGCAGGCCGTAGTCGTACAGGTCCTGCTGCAGGCTTTCGCCGGCGCCGGCCAGATGCGCGGCCAGACGCGTGGCGGCGGCGAACAACACCGCGGTCTTGCGCTCGATCACGCCCATGTAGGCGGCTTCGTCGGTGTCCGGATTATGTACATGCAGCAGCTGCAGCACTTCGCCTTCGGCGATGCGGTTGGTGGTGTCGGCCAACACCCGCATCACGTCCATCGAGTCGAGCTCGACCATCAGCTGGAAGCTGCGCGAGTACAGGAAGTCGCCGACCAGCACGCTCGGGGCGTTGCCCCACAATGCGTTGGCGGTCTTGCGTCCACGGCGCAGGTCGGACTCGTCGACCACGTCGTCGTGCAGCAGGGTGGAGGTGTGGATGAACTCGACGATGGCGGCCAGCGCGGTATGGCGGTCGCCGGCGTAGCCCAAGGCCTTGGCGGCCAGCACGGTCAGCATCGGGCGCAGGCGCTTGCCGCCGGCGGCGATGATGTGCTCGGAAATCTGGTTGATCAACAGCACGTCCGAGCCCAGGCGGGCCCGGATCAGGGCGTCGACGGCGGCCATTTCGCCCTTGGCCAAGGCCTGGATGGATTCGATACTCATGAAATCAAATGCTTATAAGCTGCGACTGGCCTCAATTATATGTCTTCCGATGCCGCGGCGCGCGCTTTTCCGACCTTTGCCGAAAGGATTTGGGGGTAGGGGGGCTACGCCGTTATACTTACGATGTCTCCACACCCACTTCGCAAAGGAAACCGCCATGGCTCGTGGCATCAACAAAGTCATCCTCGTCGGCACCGTCGGCAAAGACCCGGAAGTCCGTTATTCGCAGGCCGGCAGCGCCAACGTCACGCTGTCGCTGGCCACCAACGAGAGCTGGAAGGACAAGAACGGCGAGAAGCAGGAGCGCACCGAGTGGCACCGCCTGAAGTTCTTCGGCAAGCTGGCCGAAATCGCCGGCGAGTACGTCAAGAAAGGCCAGCAGCTGTATGTCGAAGGCTCGCTGCGCACCGACAAGTACACCGACAAGCAGGGCATGGAGCGCTACACCACCGACATCATCGTCAACGAGATGCAGATGCTCGGCGGCCGCCCGTCGGGTGAGCGTTCCGGTCCGCCGGCCGAGCGCGGCGGTTGGTCGGACGACGGCTTCAGCACGCCGAAGCCGGCCGCCCGTCCGGCGGCTCCGAAACCGGCGGAAAGCTTCGCCGACAACGATCCGTTCGGCGACGACGTGCCGTTCTGATCGCGGCCGATGCCCATGAAAAAACCGCCCCGAAGGGCGGTTTTTTCATGCCTGCGGTTCAGTACACGTCCCGCCGGTAGCGCCCTTCCGCGGCCAGCCGCTCCAAGCCGTCGGTGCCCAGTTCGGCGCGCAGCACCGCCTCGACGCCGGGTGCCATGCCGTCCAGGCTGCCGCACACGTAAACGGCCGCGCCCTCGTCGATCCAAGCGCGTAGCCGCTGGGTTTCGGCCGCCAACAGCGATTGCACGTAAAGCCGTTCCGGCTGGTCGCGCGAGAACGCCAGGTCGATCCGTTCCAGGAAGCCGTCGGCCTGCAGGGCGCGCAGTTCGGCGTCGAAGTGGAAGTCGTGCGCGGCGCTGCGTTCGCCGAACAACAGCCAGTTCCGGCGTCGGCCGGCGCGTGCGCGGGCCTTGAGCAGGGCGCGCAGGCCGGCGATGCCGGTGCCGTTGCCGACCAGGATCAGCGGCCGGTCGTCGGCCGGCGCATGGAAGCCCGGATTCGACCGGATGCGCAGGGCGATGGCGGAGCCGATCGGCATCCGCTGGCAGAGCGCCCCGGATCCGGCGCCGAGGGTGCCGTCGTGCTTGCGCACCAGACGCACCAGCAGTTCCAGACGTCCATCCTGCGGCAACGAAGCGATCGAGTATTCACGCACCACCGTTTGGCCGGCGGCGGGCAAGCGGATTTCGGCGATGTCGCCGGCCTGCCAGTCCGCGTGCTCTTCCGTCCGCAGCACGATGCGGTATACCGGCGCGCCCGGGCTGCCCGGATTCAGGCACACGCGTTCGACCAGACGCCAGGACGCGAACGCCGGTCCCGACCAGTCGCCGTGCACGCGGGTGCCGCACAGGACCGACAGCCGCTCCTGCCAGGCCTGCAGGGCGAGCGGATCGCCGTCGTCGACCTCGATGGTGTCGAACAGGGCGTGCGCGCCTTGCCGCCGCAACCGGATTTCGATGGCGCGGGCGAAGCCGCAGAACTCGGCGTAATGCCGGTCGCCCAAGGCCAGGATGCCGAAGCGCAACGCCGCCAGCGATGCCGGACCGCCGGTCAGATTCGGCAAAAACGCGCGTGCGGCATCGGGCGCTTCGCCTTCGCCGAACGTGCTTGCCACCAGCAACAGCCGCCGCGTGTTCGACAGCATCGTCGCGTCCAGCGCCGCCAGCGGCCGCACACGTACGCGTTGGCCCGCGGCCCGCAAGGCCGCGGCCGATTGCCAGGCCAGCCGTTCGGCGGTGCCGGTCTGGCTGGCATAGGCGATCAGCAGGGCGTCGTCGCCCTCGGCCTCGTCGCCGACGGCCGCCGCGGCGGCACGGGCGGCGCGCTTCTTGCGCCGACGGTCCAGATACAGCAGCCAGCCGGTCACGGTGAACAGCGGCATCAGCAGACTGGCCAGCATGAACAGCACCAGTCCCGGCAGTCCGAAGAAGCTGCCGCTGTGCAGCGGCAGGATGCCCGCCATCAGCTTTTGTCCGATCGGTTTGTCGGCATACCGTTCGTGCGTGACCACCGCCAGCGTGCCGGCTGCCAACTCCAACCGGTTGTTGGCCCGTTCGTGCGCCGGTTCCGGATCCTGGTAGCTGAACTCCAGCGTCTGCCCCGGTTTCTCCGGCAGGCGCAAGGTGACGTTGGCGTACGACGGCACCGCGGCGTGGAAGGCGCGGAACGCCTCCGCCACACTGGCGGCGGAAGACGAGCCGGCCGAGACATTGGGCACGCCCGCCGCCTGTCCGCCACGGCGCGGGCCTTCGTCAGGCGCCGGTTTGCCGGTCAGGGTGTACAGGCCGTCGCGGTACCAGTCGTATGACCAGTACAGTCCGGTCAGCGACATCAGCAGATAGGCGGCCAGCAACCAAGTGCCGAGCACCGCGTGCAGATGCCAGAGGAAGCTGCGGCCTTTCTGCGCCCAGTCCAGGCGCAACCATGCGCGCCAGTCCAGCCAGCGTCGTGGCCAGCGCAGGTACAGGCCGGACAGGCAGAAGAAGACCAGCGCGACGGTCGAGGCACCGACGATCTGCTTGCCGACCTCGCCGGCCGCCAGCCAGCGGTGGATCTGCATGCTGGTGCGGAAGAAGCCTTCACCCCGCGGCTTGGCCAGCAGACGGCCGTCGTAGGGATCGACGTAGCGGCTTTCGCCGCGCCGGCGGCCGCCCGGCCCAGGCTTGGCGCCGGGCTCCGGCGCGAAGCCGACCTTGGCCGGTTCGGACGGATCGCCGGACAAGCTCAGCGACACCGGTTTCCGCTTGGGTTGCGCGGCCTGGACGCGCGCCAGCAGCTCTTCCGGCGTCAGCACCGTGCGGCCGTCGGCGCGCACGCTCAGCACGCCCGGGTTGAACGCCTTCAGCAATGGCTGCTGGAACGACAGCAGCGCGCCGGTGACGCCGACCGCCGCCAGCACCAGGCCGGCGGTGATGCCGAAGAACCAGTGCAGTTGGAATATCGCGTTCTTGAACATTCTTGGAATCTCTAAGATTTAAATGATAATCATTATCATTATTGACGCGAGAGGTCTGCATTGCAAGCCGGAATTGACTGGACATTCGGGCTCTGCACAAAAAAACCGCCCCTCGGGGCGGCTTTTTCATGGGCAGGTTACGTGGATTCAGGTCTTGTCACGGGTCAGCCGGTTCAGCAGGGGCGAGGCCAGCAGCAGCGCCACACCGGCAATGACGCCGATCCACATCATGTCGCCGAACACGTCAGCGTACACGCCCAAGGCCTTGACCTTGTCGATGCTGCCGTCCGGATTCGGTTCAATCGAGGCCCAGGTGCCCATGCGGCCGGCGATCATCTCGCCGAACGCCGAGAACAGGAACCAGGCGCCCATCATCAGACCGACCACGCGCGGCACCGACAGGGTGGTGACCGCCGACAGGCCGATCGGCGACAGCATCATTTCGCCCACCACCATCAGTGCGTAGGCCAGGATCATCCACCACAGGCTGACCAGCCCGTCGGCGCCCGGCACGCGGCTGGCGAACATCAGGGTGCCGAACGCCAGGCCGAGGAACACCAAGGCCCAGCCGAACTTGGCCGGCAGGCTGGGGTTCAGGCCGTGCTTGTCGAGCTTCGGCCACAGCCAGGCGAACACCGGGCTGAACGCAATCACGAAGATGGCGCCGAACGAGGTGGTCTGGCCGGCGGTCCATTCGACGCCGAAGGTGCTGCGGTCCATCACGCGTTCGGCGAACGCGACCCAGGTGCCGTAGCTCTGTTCGTACAGGCCCCAGAACAGGGCGCTGATCACGATCAGCGCCATCAGCACCAGCATGCGGCCGCGTTCGGCGTTGCTGATGCCGGAGAACAGGAACTTGAAGAACCAGACGAACAGGCCCAGGCCCATCACCACCGCCACCACTTCGGTCATGGTCACTTCATGGCCGCCGGCGATGGCGCCGAGGAAGCCGAAATCGACTTTCATCTGCAGCACCTGCCAGACCGCCGCCACCGAAGCCAAGCCGGCCAGATAGATCCAGACCTCGCGGCTGATACCGGCGATCCATGGCGCGTTAAGCGCGGCCGGGTCCGGGGCCTCGGCTTGCCCGGCCAAATGCTTCTGGCCGAGTATGAACTGCACCAGACCCAGCGCCATCATCACCCCGGCCAAACCGAAACCGTAGCCCCAGCCGATCTTCTCGCCGATGTAGGCGACGATGATCGAGGACAGCGCGGCGCCGACGTTGATGCCCATGTAGAACAGGGTGAAGCCGGAGTCGCGGCGCGGGTCATCGTCGGCGTACAGGCGGCCGACGATGGTCGAGATGTTGGGTTTGAGGAAGCCGACGCCGACCGCAATCAGTGCCAGCGAGGCGTACATGATTTGGATGGCGAAGCCGTCCTGCACCGCCTGGCCGGGAATGCCCTGCGCCGGTGTGCCGTTGTAGGCCATGCCGAGCTGGCCGAGCACCAGCAGCAGACCGCCGAACACCACCGCCTTGCGCATGCCCAGCCAGCGGTCGGCCAGCGCGCCGCCGAGCAGGGGCAGGGCGTAGGCCAGACCGGCGTAGGTGCCGAGCAACAGGTAGCCGTTGTCGTCGGTGAACAGGTGGTATTTGGTCAGGTACAGGAACAGCAGGGCCTTCATGCCGTAGAAGGAAAAACGTTCCCACATTTCGGTCATGAAGCAGACGAACAGGCCTTTGGGGTGGCCGAACAGCTGGTCCTGGGAAGCAAGCGCGGTGGCGGTCATCGAGTGGTTGCTCTAATTTGGCGTGTCGCCAGTATAGCCGCTGTTGGAGTACCATAAAGGCCTTGGTCATCCGAAGGTTTTGTCCTATGCGCGTGCATCCCGTAGCCGGCCTGCTGGCCCTCCTCATCGCGGGGGCTTCGGCCGCCGCCGACAAGACCCCGTTCGACGTGCGGCGGATGGTCGCCCTCGAACGTCTGTCCTCGCCGACCTTGTCGCCCGACGGCCGCTTCGCGCTGTTCGCCGTGCGCCAGGCCGACGTGCCGGCCAACAAGGCCAAGACCGGGCTGTGGATCGAGAATCTGCTGGCGCGCGACGCCGCACCGCCGGTGCGCTTCACCGACGAGGCGCTGAACGTCAATTCGCCGAGTTTCGCGCCGGACGGCAAGACCGTCTATTTCCTGTCGGCGCAATCGGGCTCGATGCAGCTCTGGGCGCAGCCGGTCGGCGGCACGCAGGCCGTGCAGATTTCCGATTACCCGCTCGATATCGGCTCCTACAAGCTCTCGCCCGACGGCCGCCAGATCGCGCTGAGCTTTGAGGTGTTCCCGGATTGCCGTGATCTGGATTGCACCAAGCAGCGCCTGGACGCCAAGGCCGCCGACAAGTCCAGCGGCATGCTGTTCGACCAGCTGTTCGTGCGCCACTGGGACACCTACGCCGACGGCCGCCGCAACCAGCTGTTCCTGGCGCCGATGCCGGCCGCCGGCGGCAAGCTCACCGTCGCCGCCAAGCTCAGCACCGGCATCGACGGCGACATCCCGTCCAAGCCGTTCGGCGACGCCAGCGAGTACGCTTGGTCGCCGGACAGCCGCAGTCTGGTGTTCTCGGTGCGCATCGCCGGCAAGACCGAGGCCTGGTCGACCAACTTCGACCTGTTCCAGGTCGACACCGGCGTGCATGGCCGGTTCCGCCCGCGCAACCTGACCGAAGCCAATCCGGCTTGGGATACCGCGCCGGTGTTCAGCCCGGACGGCAAGACCCTGTATTACCTGGCGATGAAACGCCCGGGCTTCGAGGCCGACCGTTTCGCCATCATGGCGATGGATCTGGCCACCGGCCGCAGCCGCGAAGTGGCGCCGGGCTGGGACCGCTCGGCCGGTTCGTTGTCGGTCAGCGCCGACGGCAAGACCCTGTACGCCACCGCCGACGACATGGGCCAGCATCCGCTGTTCGCCATCGACGCGCGCAGCGGCGCGGTGACGCGCCTGGCCGCCGACGGTTCTGTCAAGGAATACGACATCGCCGCCGGCCGCATCCTGTTCACCCGCGACACCTTGGCCTCGCCGGCGCAGCTGTACCTGATGCCGGCATCCGGCGGCAGCGCGCGCCTGATCAGCGCCAACAACCGCGAAGCGATTGCGGCCACCGCCTGGGGCGAATTCGAGCAGTTCAAGTTCAGCGGCTGGAACGATGAAACGGTGCACGGCTATGTGGTCAAGCCGGCCAATTACGTCAAAGGCCGCAAATACCCGATCGCGTTCCTGATCCACGGCGGCCCACAGGGCAGCTTCGGCAACGGCTGGAGCTACCGCTGGAACCCGCAGACCTACGCCGGCCAAGGCTATGCCGTGGTGATGATCGACTTCCACGGCTCCACCGGCTACGGCCAAGCCTTCACCGACGCCATTTCCGGCCACTGGGGCGACCGTCCGCTGGAAGACCTGCAAAAGGGCTATGCCGCGGCGCTGGCCAAGTACGATTTCCTTGACGAAAGCCGCGCCTGCGCGTTGGGCGCCAGCTACGGCGGCTATATGGTCAACTGGATCGCCGGCAACTGGCCGGAGCCCTGGAAATGCCTGGTCAACCACGACGGCGTGTTCGACAACCGCATGATGGGCTACGCCACCGAAGAGCTGTGGTTCACCGAATGGGAGAACGGCGGCACGCCGTTCGCGGTGCCCGGCAACTACGAGAAGTTCAATCCGGTCAACCATGTCGCGAAATGGCGGGTGCCGATGCTGGTGGTGCAGGGCGAGCTCGACTACCGCATCCCGACCGAACAGGGCCTGGCCACTTTCACCGCGCTGCAGCGCCAAGGCATCGAAAGCCGGCTGCTGGTGTTCCCGGACGAGAACCACTGGGTGTTGAAGACCCAGAACAGCATCCGCTGGCACGACACCGTCAACGCCTGGCTGCGCCGGCACATCGGCGGCGGTGACGCGCCGTGAGCGACGTCGTCGAGCCGTTCAAAGGCCTGAAAGGCAGCCGCAACGACTGCGCCAAATGCTCGATCCAGGTGCTGTGCTTGCCGGCCACCATCAACCCGGACGATTTCGAGCGGCTGAACACCATCGTGCAGAAGCGCCGCCCGCTCAAGCGCGGCGACGTGCTGTTCGCCAGCGGCCAGAAGCTGGAGCACCTCTACGTCGCCCGCGAAGGCGCGTTCAAGTCGGTGGTGTACAACACCGAAGGCGACAGCCAGGTCACCGGCTTCCACCTGCCGGGGGAGATCCTCGGCCTTGATGCCTTGGGCACCTCGAAACACACCTGCGATTCGGTGGCCCTGACCACGGCCGACGTCTGCGAAATCCCGCTCGGCGACCTGGAAAAAGTGGCGGCGCAGGTGCCGAGCCTGCAGCACCAGCTGCTGAAGATCATCGGCCAGACCATCAACCGCGACCAGAAGCACATCGAGATCCTGTCCAAGAAGAACGCGCACGAGCGCATGTCGATCTTCCTGCACCAGCTGTCGGAGCGTTACCGCCAGCTCGGCCGCTCGGGCGAGCGCTTCATGATCCCGATGTCGCGCGAGGATATCGGCAGCCATCTGGGTCTGGTGATCGAGACCGTCAGCCGTACGCTCAGCAAGATGCAGGAAGACGGCCTGATCGAGGTCAACGGCCGCGAGGTCATCATCCGCGATCTGGGTAGACTGCACGTGTTGGCGCACGAAACGGCGCCGCGCAAGAGCGCTTAAGCCAGACTGCGGCAGCCGAGCGCGGCCAGCGCGCCGTGCATCTCCGGCACCCGCATCAACCACGGCGCGGCGGCCGTCAGCGCACCAGCCAACAGCACCAGCAGGGCCATGCCGGCGCGCAGCCGGCGGTTGTCGAGCAGGCCCTGCAGACGGGCGCCGGAATAGCTCATCGCGGTCATCAACGGCAAGGTGCCCAATCCGAAAGCGGCCATCATCAGGCTGCTATGCAGCGGGCTGGCCTCCATCCAGGCAGCCAACAGCACGCTGGTGCTCAGGCCGCAGGGTAGCCAGCCCCAGATCGCGCCCAAGCCCAGCGAGCGCCACAGGCCTGAGGCCGGCAGCGTCGCCTTGGCCTTCGACACCAGACGCCAGAGCGGCGAAGCCAGCGCGTTGGCGAAGGCGAAGCGGCGCGGGAACAGCATGCGCAAGGCAATCAGCATCAACAGCAGACCCATCACGCTGCGTAGCCAGAGCGCCAGGTCGGGAATCCGCACCAGGCCGACGAAAGCGGCGCCGAGCGTGCCGGCCAATAGTCCGGCCAGGGTGTAGCTGCCGATGCGGCCGAGGTTCAGCGCCAACGCATGCGGCAGCGCCGATTCCTTGCCGTGGCCGTTGAGCGAGGCGGCGATGCCGCCGCACATCAACGCGCAGTGCGCGCCGCCGGTCAGTCCGGCCAGCAACGCGGCCGACAGCACCAGGAAATCAACCGGCATCGCCGGATTCCGTCTTGTCCTGGCGCGGTTTGCTGTCGTCGGTCAGAATATCGAGCGCGGCGGCGTCGAGGTTCTCGAACTGGCCCTTGCGCACCGCCCAGAAGAACGCCGCCACGGCCAACGCCAGCAGCACCAGGGAAATCGGAATCAGCGCCAGCAGGATGTTCATGGTTTCACCGAATGGATGCGCAGGGCGTTGAGCGTGACCAGCAGCGAGGAGCCGGCCATGCCGAGCGAGGCATAACCCGGATGCACCACGCCGGACAGCGCGATGGCGACCGCCACCACATTATAGGCGATGGCCCAGCGCAGGTTCTGGCGCATCAAACGCTGCATGTGCGCGCCCACCGCGAATACCTGCGGAATCTGCCGCAGGCGCGAGTTCATCAGCAGGATGTCGGCGTTGGCCTGCGCCAGCCAGGCGCCCGAGCCCATCGCCATCGAGACGTCGGCCTGCGCCATCACCGGCGCGTCGTTGATGCCGTCGCCGACCATCAGAACCCGTCCGCCGGCGGCCTGTAATCCTTTCAGGTAATCGAGCTTGTCCTGCGGCGTGGCGCGCGCGCGCAGCGCGCCGATGCCGAGCGCGGCGCCGGTCTCGCGCACGCGCTCGTTGCTGTCGCCGCTGAGCAGATGGCTGCGCAGGCCGCGCTTGCCCAGCCAGGCTAGGTCGGCCGCGGCGTCGGGTTTGATCGGGTCGTACAGCTGGAACTGCGCCAGCGGCCGGCCGTCACGGCCGAGCCAGACGCCGTCGTCGGGTTGCCCGGGCGCCGCGAAATCGGCTTTGCCGATGCGGTATTCGACGCCGTCCAAGCGGCCGGATACGCCATGGCCGGGTACCGCGCGCAGATCCTCGAACGCGGCCGGCGGACCCTCGAAGCCGTTGAACGCGGCCGCCAGCGGATGCTTCGAGCCGGCTTCCAGGCTATAGGCCAAGCGCAACGCTTCGCTTTCGGTGCAGGAGCCGAATACGGCCATCGACTGCACGCGGGCTTGGCCGCCGGTCAGCGTGCCGGTTTTGTCGAACACCACGTCGGTGACGTTGGCCAGCTTGGACAGTGCGTCGGGCTTCAGCACCAACACACCCAAGCGCGCCAATGCGTCGAAGGCCGAGGATACCGCCGCCGGCACCGCCAGCGACAGCGCGCACGGGCAGGCCGCGACCAGCACCGCCAAGGCCACCGAGAACGCGCGGTCGGAATCGATCCGCCACCAGACGGCGAAGGCGACGGCGGTGACCAGGAACATCACGGTCACGAAGCGCGAGGCCAGCCGTTCGGCCCAGACGTTCTGCACCGGCCGAGCGTTCTGTGCCTGTTCCACCAAGCGCAGGATGTGCGACAGCTGGGTGGCCTGCCCGGTGTGCACGACGCGGATCTCGCCGGCGACGGCGCCGAGCGTGCTGCCGGCCAACAGGGTGTCGCCGCGCCGGCGGGTCTGCAGCGCCGACTCGCCGGTGAGCAGGGCTTCATCGACCTCGACCGCCTCGCTCACCAGCTCGCCGTCGGCCGGTACCGCTTCGCCCGACGGCAGGAACAGTACGTCGCCTGCGCGCACCTGGCCGATCGGGCATTGCTCGCGCACGCCGCCGTTCAGGCGCCAGGCGAAGGCCGGCTGCGCGCGCGCCAACAGGTCGACCTGCGCCCGCGCACGGTTGCGCGCGAAGCGCTCCAGGATGCGCGCCGACAGCAGGAAGAACACGAACATGGCCGAGGCGTCGAACCAGATGTGGTCGCCGCCGACGAGTGTCTGGTACAGGCTGGCGAAGTAGGCCAGCAGGATGCTGCTGGCGGCCAGGGTGTCCATGCCCGGCTGCCGGTGGCGCAGCTCGCGCCACATGCCGCGGATGAATTCGCTGCCGGAGTAGAACACCACCGGCGAGCACAGCAGGAAGGTCAGCCAGCGGAAGAAGTCGCGGGTGGCGACCGACATTTCGCGCGCGGTATCCAGATACAGCGCCTCGGAGAACATCATGGTCTGGGTGGTGACCAACGCCGCCAGGCCGAGTTTCAGCAACAGGCTGTTGCGCTCGCGGCGCTTGGCGCGTTCGTAGTCCTCATTCACCGACAGGTACGGTTTGTAGCCGAGTCCGGCCAGGCGCGCGCACAGCGCCGACAGCCGGGTCTTGCCCGGGTTCCAGCGGATCTCGACGCGGCCGGTGATGGCGTTGGCGTTCACCGCCGCCACCGCCGGATCCTTGGCCAGCGCGTTCTGGATCAGCCAGGCGCAGGCGGCGCAATGCATGCCGTCGGTCAGCAGCGTCACCTGCCGGCCTTCCGGACAGGGTCGGCAGTGCGCGTCGCGCACTTCATCGCGGTCCCAGGCCGAATAATCGAGCGCGGCTTCGTCGACCTTGCCGCCTTGGTTGCGGCGCAGCCGATAGTAATCATCGAGGCCTTCGGCCACGATCCATTGCGCGGCACCGGCGCAGCCGCGGCAACAAAAACGGCGGTTTTCGCCGTCGATCACGGCCTCGACCGGCGCATGGCCCAAGGCCGCCTGGCAATGGAAGCAGGTCGCCGCGTCCTGCATACGCGAATCAGCGCGCCTGGACGGCGGGCGTCAGGGTCAGGGTGCCGGAATCGCTGTAGTCGCCGACCAAGCGCCAGCTGCCGGCGTCATCGGTGACCACCACCTGCGAGGGCACGAACGCGGGCGCCTGCGCCAATACGGCACGGCCTTCGACCAAGGCCACACGCACGTCCATCCGAGCGCTATTGGGATGCACGAACACCACCTGAACAGGCGCCTGCATCAAGCTTGGTGGCGCGGTTTTCAGCTCCAGACGCCAACCGGATGCGCCACGTTCGACCAGCAGATAGCCGTGGTAATCGAGTCGGGTCGCGGCTAGATCCGCGGCGCTGTCGAGCGTCTGGATCTGCGACACCCGCTGCACCGAGGCCGGTACGCCGTCCAGCGGGCCGGAGCGCAGGGCGATGACCAAGGTGGCGATGCCGGCGACGATGGTGGCCAGCGGGATGCCCGCCATCAGCCAGACCATCGGTTCCTGCCAGGCTTTGCGTTGTTCAGTCATGGCAACCGCCGCCGGTGGCGTCGCTCGGGCCGAAGAAGCGGGATTCTTCCTTGACCTTCAGGTCCGATTTCTTGTCGGTCAGCTTGAATTCGATTTCCTTCATGCCGCGGATGCAGTCGGCCGGCGTACGCACCGTGACCGGCAGGGTCAGCACGCTTTCCGGGGCGAGATGGATCGGCAGTTCGTTGATGACCAGTTCGGCGTCGACGTCGCCGACCTCGACGTGCAGGTCGACGTCGAAGTTCTTGCCGGTCTTGTTGATTAGGCGCAGGGTGTAGGCGTTCTCGATGGCGCCGTCTTCGGCGGTGCGGTACAGCTGTTGGTCGCGGATCACGTCGACCAGCAGCGGCTTGCGCAACGCGATGCCGGCCACCGTGCCGACCAGCAACGCCACCAGCAGCAGACCGTAGATGACCACGCGCGGACGCAACAGGCGCACTTTGTGGCCCATCAGCGCGTTGTGGGTGGTGTAGCGCACCAGGCCCTTCGGGTAGCCGAGCTTGTCCATCACTTCGTCGCAGGCGTCGATGCAGGCGCCGCAGGCGATGCACTCGTACTGCAGGCCGTTGCGGATGTCGATGCCGGTCGGGCAGACCTGCACGCAGATGGTGCAGTCGATGCAGTCGCCGAGCTCGGCGGAATCGGCGACCTTGATGTCGATCAGCTCACCGGCGTGGTCGATGATCAGGCCGGTCGAGATCGCGGCGTCGCCGCTGTGCTTGGTCTTGGCGTTGGCGATGACGTACTGGTTGGCCAGGTCCTCGGAAATCAGGCCGCGCTCGCGTTGCAGCACGCTGGTCAGGCTGCCTTTCTTGCGTGCGCCGCGCGGTTCGCCGCGCTTGGCGTCGTAGCTGATGATCAGGGTGTTGCGGTCGAACATCGCGCTCTGGAAGCGCGCGTACGGGCACATGTACTTGCAGACCTGCTCGCGCAGCACGCCGGCGTTGCCCCAGGTGGCGACCGAATAGAAGATCAGCCAGAACACGGCCCAGCCGGAGGCGGTGCCGGCCAGCAGGTCGGCGCACAATTCGCGGATCGGGGTGAAGAAGCCGACGAAGGTCAGGCCGGTCCACAGCGCGAACAGCACCCAGAGCAGGTATTTCGAGCCTTTGCGGCGCAGCTTGTCGGCGCTCCAGGGTGCGGCGTCCAGCTTCATGCGCTGGGCGCGGTTGCCTTCGGTCCAGCGCTCCATCCACATGAACACTTCGGTCCACACCGTCTGCGGGCAGGCGTAGCCGCACCACAGGCGGCCGGCCACGGCGGTGAAGAAGAACAGCGACAGCGCCGCCATGATCAGCAGCAGCGCCAGGAAGAAGAAATCCTGCGGCCAGAACGTCAGCCACAGGATGTAGAACTTGCGCGCCGGCAGGTCGAACAGCACCGCCTGGCGGCCTTCGACCTGCAGCCAGGGCATCACATAGTAGAGGCCGAGCAGGACGTACACCGCGGCGTGCCGGAGCTTCTGGAACAGACCCTCGATCTCGCGCGGGTAGACCTTGCGCTCGGAAACGTACATCGCACCGTCTTCGACGACCTCGCTCGGAATCTTCTGACCCATGGGATACGGCCTTGCTTAATCGGTGGGCGGTTTGTTGAAGCGGCTGGACGGACGCAGCAGGATCCAGGTGAACAGGCTGCTGCCGGCGGTGGCCAGCCAGAACATGAAGAAGGCGATGCTGTAGCCGGCTTCGCGGCTGATCTCGACGCCGGGGAAGGTGATGTCGCGCAGCTGCAGCGGATCGACGAACGCGAAGAACACCATGGTCGCCACGCAGGCGGCGAAGAACGAGGGCCAAAGGACCGCGCCCACCTTCTGGGCGAGTGGGCGCGGCGGATGGTCGAACGGCGTTTCGGCTCTGACTTTCATCACTTCTTCGGTTGCGACAGCGAGTACACGTAGGCGGCGGCCAGGCGCGCCTGGGTTTCCCCGATCAGCGGCTCCTGGGCCGGCATCTGACCGGCGCGGCCATTGACGATAGTGTACTTGATATCCTCCAGCGTGCTGCCGTACAGCCAGTCGGCGTCAGTCAGGTTGGGCGCGCCCAGGGCGGGGTTGCCCTTGCCGTCGGCACCGTGGCAGGCCGCGCAGACGGTGGCGAAGCTCTTGGCGCCGGCGGCGGCCAGGGCGTCGTCGACCTTCATGCCGGACAGGCTCTGCACGTATACCGCGGATTCGGTCACGGCCTGTTCGCTGCCGAGCACGGCGGCCATGCCGGGCATCGCCGCGACGCGGCCGCCTTCGACGTTGACGCCGCCCTTGACCGTGGCCAGCACGCCGTCCGGCGAGCCGTCGAACTTCCAGACGGCGTCGCTCAGGTTCGGGAAGCCCTTGCCGCCCTTGGCGTCGGAGCCGTGGCAGACCGCGCAGTTGTTGGCGTACACCTGCTTGCCGGTGGTCAGCGCCTCGGCGTCCATGGCCATGGCGTCGATGCCTTTGCCGTCGAAGCGGGCGAACAGGGCCTTCAGCTTGGCGTCGGCCTTGGCCTTCTCGGCGTCATGCTGGCCTTTCGAGCTCCAGCCGCCGATGCCGTCGACCTTGTCGGCGCTCGGATACCAGATCAGGTAACCGATGGCGAACACGATGGTCAGGTAGAACAGGTTGATCCACCAGCGCGGCAACGGCTTGTTGTATTCGCTGAGGTCGCCGTCCCAGACGTGGCCGGTGGTTTCCACGCTGTCCGCGGTGTCGCCGCTGCCGCGTTTGCGGGAGGTGAACCACAGCAGCCAGATCGAGCCGACGATCATCAGCGCGCTCATGAACCAGACGTAATAGGACCAGAAGTTTGTCATTGGGATTTCTCCGGGGTGTCGTCCAGGGCCAGGCGGGCGGCGTCGTCGAAAGCGGCTTTGCGCTTCGGACTGAACACCCAGACGCTACCGGCCACGAACAGGATCAGAAGGATGGTGGTGACGATTCCTGAAATCATGGCTTATCCTTTCGGCCGGTGCTTGCCGAGCTGCTGCAGGTAGGCGATCAGGGCGTCCATTTCGGTCTTGCCTTCCAGCGCGGCCGGCGCGGCCTCGATGTCGGCGTCGGTGTACGGGTCGCCGATGGTCTTCAAGGCGCGCATGTTGGCCTGCACCTGGGCCGGGTCCAGCGCGCGCTCGGCCAGGAACGGGTAGGTCGGCATGTTCGATTCCGGCACCAGGTCGCGCGGGTTGACCAGGTGCGCGCGGTGCCAGTCGTCGGAGTAGCGGCCGCCGACGCGGGCCAGGTCCGGACCGGTGCGCTTGCTGCCCCACTGGAACGGGCGGTCGTACACCGATTCGCCGGCGTGCGAGTAGCTGCCGTAACGCTGGGTCTCGAAGCGCAGGGTGCGCACCATCTGCGAGTGGCAGTTGTAGCAGCCTTCGCGGACGTAGATGTCGCGGCCGGCCAGTTCCAGCGCCGGGTAGGGCTTGACGCCCGGCAGCGGCTTGATGGTCTCGGCCTGGTACATCAGCGGGACGATCTCGGCCAGGCCGCCGATGGCGATCACGATGGCGATGCCGATGGCCATCAGGCCGACGTTGGTTTCAAGTTTTTCGTGGCTCATGGGATCTACCTCGGCTCAGTGTTGGTTCGCGACGGGAAGGACGGGCGCGGCGAATTCGCCTTTCGCCTGCTGCAGCGTCTTGACCATGTTGTAGAGCATGATGAACATGCCGGCCAGCACCAGCAGGCCGCCCAGCAGGCGCACCAGGTAGTACGGGTAGGTGAACTTGACGATTTCCACGAACGCGTAGGTCAGGGTGCCGTCGGCGTTGGTGGCGCGGCTCATCAGGCCCTGGCCGATGCCGGAGATCCACATCGAGACCGTGTACAGCACGACGCCGATGGTGTGCACCCAGAAGTGGGTGTCGATCAGCTTGGTGGAGAACATCTCCTTCAGGCCGACGACGCGCGGGATCAGCATGTACACGGCGCCGATCGAGACCATGGCGACCCAGCCCAGCGCGCCGGAATGCACGTGGCCGATGGTCCAGTCGGTGTAGTGGGAAAGCGCGTTGACTGTCTTGATCGACATCATCGGGCCTTCGAAGGTCGACATGCCGTAGAACGACAGCGACACGATCAGGAACTTCAGGATCGGGTCGGTGCGCAGCTTGTGCCAGGCGCCCGACAGGGTCATCATGCCGTTGATCATGCCGCCCCAGCTCGGGGCCAGCAGTACCAGCGAGAACACCATGCCGACCGACTGCGCCCAGTCCGGGATCGCGGTGTAGTGCAGATGGTGCGGGCCGGCCCACATGTAGATGGCGATCAGGGCCCAGAAGTGCACGATCGACAGGCGATAGGAATACACCGGGCGGCCGGCCTGGCGCGGCACGAAGTAGTACATCATGCCCAGGAAGCCGGCGGTCAGGAAGAAGCCGACCGCGTTGTGGCCGTACCACCACTGCACCATGGCGTCGACCGCACCCGAATAGATCGGATAGCTGTGGGTCAGGCTGGTCGGAATAGCCAGCGAGTTGACGATGTGCAGCAGCGCCACTGCGATTATGAAGGCGCCGTAGAACCAGTTGGCAACGTAGATGTGCGGGATCTTGCGCTTCACGATGGTGCCGAAGAACAGCACCGCATAGGCGACCCAGACCACGGCCAGCAGCACGTCAATCGGCCAGATCAGCTCGGCGTATTCCTTGCTCTGGGTCAGGCCCAGCGGCAGGGTGACGGCTGCCAGCACGATCACCGCCTGGTAGCCCCAGAACACGAAGGCGGCCAGCTTGTCGGAGATCAGCCGGACATGGCAGGTGCGCTGCACCACGAACAGGCTGGTGCCCAGAAGTGCGCTGCCGCCGAAGGCGAAGATGACCGCGTTGGTGTGCAGCGGACGCAGGCGCCCGAAGCTGAGCCATTCGAGGCCGAAATTGAGCGCCGGCCAGTACAGCTGGGATGCGATGATGACGCCGACCAGCATGCCGACGATCCCCCAGATCACGGTCATGACCGTGAACTGCTTGACCACCTTGTCGTTATAGGTGTCTGTTTTTTCGAGTGAAGCCATAAAGCCTCCAGAGTGGAATCCGCGTTTATAGTGCCTGAAGCCCGGCACGGTTTGTTTGACCTGAATCAAAAAGGCCCGGCCTCAGAGCCAGCCCGCCTTCTTCAGTCCCCTGTACAGCACGACGCAGACCGTCGCGGTCAGCGCGATTATAAGCGGATAGCCGCCGGCCCAGGCGAGTTCCGGCATGTGCGCGAAGTTCATCCCGTACCAGCCGGTGATCAGGGTCGGCACCGCCAGCAGCCCGGCCCAGCCGGCCAGGCGCTTCATGGTGTCGCCCTGGCTGACGGTGACCAGCGACAGGTTGGTGGTCATCGCCGAGCCGATGTTGTCGCGCATGGTGTCGACCGATTCCTTCAGGCGCACCACGTGGTCGTGCACGTCGCGCAGGTAGACGCGCACGTCGTCCTTGACCAGGTCGCCGTGGAATTCCATCAGGGTGTTGAGGATGTCCTCCAGCGGCGCCACCGCCAGCCGCAGCCGGGTCAGGTCCAGGCGCAGGCGGTACAGCCGGATCACGGTGTCGCGCCGGTAGCGCGAGGACAGGATGTCCTCCTCCAGCCCGTCCAGCACGCCTTCGTAGTGGTCGACGATCGGCAGGAAGTTGTCGACGATCAGGTCGAGCACGGTGTACAGCGCCATCGAGGTGCCGTGCATCAGGTATTCGGGGTTGCGTTCGCAGCGTTCGCGCGCCGCCGCGTACGACAGCGAGCCGCCGTGGCGCACGCCGAGGATGAAGCGGCGGCCGAGGAACAGGTGGGTCTCGCCGTATTGGATCGCGCCGTCCACCATCTGCGCGGTGTTGGCCACGATGAACAGGGTGTCGCCGAAGCGTTCGATTTTGGAGCGCTGGTGCGCCTTGTGCGCGTCCTCGACCGCCAGCGGATGCAGGTCGAATTCGACCTGCATCTTGAACAGTAGCGGCTCGTCGGGCTCGAACAGGCCGACCCAGACGATACTGCCGTCGGCCGTGGCCAAGGCGTCGGAGATGCGGTCCAGGCTCAGTTCGTGGGCGCGGCCGTCGCGGTCGTAGCGGGCGATGAAGCGGATCCGCTCACTGCGGCTTTCAAGGCGTATCGGCTGGTCCATGCCGACATCATCGGCCAGCCGGCCGGCCGGCGCAAGTCATTCCGGGTTGTTGTCGGCCAATACCTGCCGGGTGATCAGCCAGTGCGCCGGCAGCGCCATCAGGATCCAGTTCAGATTGCTTTGGCCGCCGGTCTGCGCGAACTTCAGCAGCACGGCCGCCACCGCCAGCGCCGCGATGGCCTTCACCGTCAGCAGATAAGCGGCGCGCAACGCGGGCGAGCGCCGGCGCAGCGCATGCAAAACCACCGCCAGCCAAGCCAACGGCGGGAACAGCAGCAGATTGGCGTTGGCGTGCAGGAACCGGTGCTCGGTGCCGAGCCAGGCCGCCAGCAACACGCTGCCGATCAGGCCGGAGACCAGCCAGAACGCCAGCATGCCGGCGTTGAACAGGCGCTGGCTGCGGCGGCGCGCGGCGAACAGCAGGCCGGCCAAGCCCAGACCGATGGCGGCGGCGGTCAGCGGCCATTGCGGCAGTTCGGCCGGCGGCGGTGGCAGTTTCGACGGCAGGATCGTCTGTTCTTCGCGCACCAGCGGGCGGCCATCGCTCAGCCGAACGCCGCGCAGGCTGTCCTGCAGGCGCATCGGGATGAAGGCCTCGTCCCAACGGCTCAGCGCCTTGTCGCCGTCGGCGTTCATGCCCAGGTCGAAGCCGAGCGCCATCCATTTCGCCGGCCAGGCCAGCCGCACCGACTCCGAGCGGTAGCTGTTGCCCAACGAGCTGGCGGTCAGCTGCCGGTGCAGTTCGCCGCCCAGCGCTTCGTCCAGCACGTCGCGGACGCGGGTCGCGCAGTTGTTGCGGAAATAATCGTAGCGGTAGCGGGCGTTTTCCGGCCGGGCCAGGAACGCCAGGCGCGCGCGCAGCCGGCGGCTCTGCTCCGGACTCAGCGCCAGCCACTGGATGTCGACGCCACGCCCGACCTGCCGGTAGTAGCCCAGGTCCTGTTCCAGCGGCAACGCCAGCATCAGGTAGTTCATCCGGCCTTTGATGAAATTGCCGGTGAAGCCGGGCTCGGCCATGTCGAAGAAGCCGAAGTTGTAGGACAGCGCCCGCACGCCGTCGTCGACCACGATGGCGTTGTGCCCGAAGCGTTCCCAGAATACTTCGCCGGGCTGCATGGTCATCACCCCGATGCGCGGCTCGGCGGCCGCGGCCGGGCCGAGCGCGGAGGCGGCCAGCAGGCACAGCGCCAGCAGCCGGCGCAGGACCTTATTGGCCATGGATGTTGACGAGGAAGCGGTGGATGCGGCGCGAATCGGCGTGCCCGACCCGGAAGTGGAAGCGGCCGAGGGTCAGTTCCTCGCCGGTTTCCGGCAGATGGCCGATGGCGGCGGCGATGTAGCCGGCGATGGTGTCGTATTCGTCGTCCGGGAAGTCGGCGCCGAACTGCTGGTTGAACTCGGCGATCGGGGTCAGCGCGTCGACCACGAACTGGCCGTCGGCCTGGGCCGCGATCATCACCGCCTGGTTGGCGTCGTCGTGCTCGTCGTCGATCTCGCCGACGATCACCTCCAGCACGTCCTCGATGGTGATCAGGCCGGACACGCCGCCGTGCTCATCGACCACGATCGCCATGTGGTTGCGCGACTGGCGGAATTCCTTCAGCAGCACGCTCAGCTTCTTGGATTCGGGGATCAGCACCGCCGGCCGGATCAGGCCGTGGATGTCCTGCGGTCCGTTGTCGATGGTGACGCCGCGCAGCAGGTCCTTGGCCAGCAGGATGCCGAGGATCTCGTCCTTGTCCTCGCCATGCACCGGGAAGCGCGAGTGGCCGGATTCGACCACGTCCTTCATCAGCTCCAGGAAGCCGCTGCCGGCCGCCAGCGAGACCATCTGGCCGCGCGGCACCATCACGTCGGAGACGGTCATCTCCGAGACCGACAGCGCGCCGTCGAGGCGTTTCAGGGTGTCGGCGTCGATGACGCCGTGTTTGGCGGCTGAACCGAGGATTTCCCGCAGATCGTCGAGGGACTCGGGTTCGCCGGAGAGGGCATGGCTGAGTTTTTCCAGCCAGGAGCGTTTTGGGGTGGTACTGTCCGGATCGTCTGACATGGTGTCGCAAACGGCGCCCAGCGGGCGGGTCCTTAGTTTATCGCAAATCCGGCCTCAGTCCGAATACGGGTCGGCGTGGCCCAGCTCGGCCAGGATGGCGCGTTCGATGGCCTCCATGGCCTCGGCCTCGCGCTCGTCCTCGTGGTCCAGGCCCAGCAGGTGCAGCACGCCGTGCACGGTCAGGTGCGCGTAGTGCGCGTTCAGCGGCTTGCCCTGTTCGGCTGCTTCGCGCGCCACCACCGGCGCGCAGATCACCAGATCGCCCAGCAGGGGCAGGGTGACGCCCTCGGGCAGCTCGGCCGGAAAACTCAGCACGTTGGTGGCGTAGTCCTTGCCGCGGTAGTGGTGGTTCAGGCGGCGGCCCTCGCGCTCGTCCACCACCCGGATGGCGATGTCGGCGCGCTTGATGCGGCCGCGGCAGGCGGCTTCGGCCCAGCGTTTGAAGCTGGCCGGCGCCGGCACGCCCTTGCGCGGCAGGCCGTAGCTGACGCCGACGTCGCATTGGATCGGGCCGCGGGTCATGCCGTCACCACCTCGCCGCGCAGGGTGTTGGTGCGCACTTCGGTGATGCGCACGTCGACGAACTGGCCGATCAGGCGCGGGTTGCCCGGGAAGTTCACGTAGCGCATGTTTTCGGTGCGGCCGGTCAGTTCCTCGGCGTTGCGCGTGCTCGGGCGTTCCACCAGCACGCGCTGCACGCTGCCGACCATGGCGTCGGAGATGGCGTAGGCCTGCCGGTTGATCAGGTCCTGCAGGCGGCGCAGGCGCTCGCCCTTCACCGCTTCCGGCACGTCGTCGGCCAGGTTGGCGGCCGGTGTGCCCGGCCGGCGGGAGTAGATGAAGGAGAAGCTCTGGTCGAACCCGACGTCCTCGACCAGCTTGAGCGTGGCCTCGAAGTCCTTCTCGGTCTCGCCCGGGAAACCGACGATGAAATCGGAGCTGATCACGATGCCGGGCTTGGCGGCCTTCAGCTTGCGGATTTTGGCCTTATACTCGAGCGCGGTGTGGTTGCGCTTCATCGCCGACAGGATGCGGTCCGAGCCGGACTGCACCGGCAGGTGCAGGAACGCCGCCAGCTTGGGCACATCGCGGTGCGCCTCGATCAGCGAATCCGAGAACTCCAATGGATGCGAGGTGGTATAGCGGATGCGGCCGATGCCCTCGATCTCGGCGATGGCACGGATCAGCAGCGCCAGGTCGGCGCTCTCGTCGCTGCCGTCGATGGCGCCGCGGTAGGCGTTGACGTTCTGGCCGAGCAGGTTGACCTCGCGCACACCCTGGGCCGCCAATTGCGCCACTTCCAGCAGCACGTCGTCGAACGGCCGGGACACTTCCTCGCCGCGGGTGTAGGGCACCACGCAGAAGCTGCAGTATTTCGAGCAGCCTTCCATGATCGAGACGAATGCGGTCGGGCCTTCGGCGCGCGGCGCCGGCAGGTGGTCGAACTTCTCGATCTCGGGGAAGCGGATGTCGACCTGGGCCTGGCCGCTGCCGCGCTTGGCGTCGATCATCTCGGGCAGGCGGTGCAGGGTCTGCGGACCGAACACCAGGTCGACGAACGGTGCGCGCTTGAGGATGGCCTCGCCTTCCTGCGAGGCCACGCAGCCGCCGACGCCGATGACCAGGTTGGGGTTCTTTTCCTTCAGCAGCCGCCAACGGCCGAGCTGCGAGAACACCTTCTCCTGCGCCTTCTCGCGAATCGAGCAGGTGTTGATCAGGATGACGTCGGCTTCGGTTTCGTCCTGGGTCAGTTCCAGGCCGTGGCCGGCGTTGAGCACGTCGGCCATCTTGTCCGAGTCGTACTCGTTCATCTGGCAGCCGTGGGTTTTGATGTACAGCTTCTTGGCGGGGGATTTCCCGGTCATGGCGCTTATTCCGGTCGGGAGGGGCGGCCATTGTAACAATGTTTGCCGCAGGCGGCGCCGGCGCGGCGCGTGAATCGCCGCTAAACCGAATGCCGCCGGGGGCTGGCGTTGCGCTGGTGTGCGCGCAAGGATGGAGGTGCGTCCAACCACGCTAGGAGGAGTCATGTCGGTCACCGCCCGTACGTCCCCGTCCGTCGCCGTTTGGGAAAGCCTGAGTCTGCCGCGCATCGCGGCCATCAGCGCCACGGTCAGCATCCATCTCGTCGCCTTCGGTTTCCTGTTGATGCCGGTGTCGCTGCCGGATTGGCTGGATGCCGCCGAAACCCGTACCGAAATCACCTTCACCGTGCCCGATCCGCCGAAGCCGCCCGAACCAGCGGTGTTGCGGCCGTTGACGCCGCCGCCGGCGCTGCCGCGCAGCACGGTGCCGCCTTCGATTCCCGCCAAGCCGCAGGTCGATACGGTTCCGGCCGGCGAGGCCACCACCGCCGAACCCGGACCGCTGGATACCCAGGTGTCCGGCGGGCAGGGCACGGTCAGTGATTCGTTCGAGACCGTAGCCGGCGGCGACGTCGACGCCAGCACCCGCGCGCAGTATCCGATCCGCTATCCGCCGGCGGCCTTGCGCGCCTTGGTTACCGGCAGCGTGTGGGTCGCGGCGCGCTATGACGCCAGCGGCACGGTCACCGACACCCGCATCCACCGCAGCAGCCGTAACACTGATCTCGACCGCGCGGCCTTGGCCGGCGTCAAGAAGTGGAAGATCAATCCGGGCCTGGTGCAGGGCCAGCCGGTCGGCGGCGAGGCCTTGGTGGAAGTGGTGTTCAGCCTGTAGCGCGCTGTGGTAAATTCGGCTCGGATTCCCTCCGTTTCCGGGCCGCTTCCCATGCGTCACGCGTTTTCCGTCCTGCTGCTGTCGCTGGCCGCGCCCGTTGCCTGGGCCGGCACGGTGTACCGTTGCGTGGATCGTGCCGGCGACGTGCATTTCGTCGAGACCCGCCTGAAGGGACATCAATGCAAGGTGGTGGCGCAATTTGCCACCGCCGCTCCGGCTCCCGTCGCTCCGGAGGCGGGAGTTGCGCCGCCATCGGTCACGCCGACCGCCTTGCCGGCTGCGGCCAAAGCGCCGGCCGAGCCGAAGTTCCTGCGCATGGGCCACTCCACTACGTATGTCTGGTTGGACCGCGACGGCGTACGCCATTTCGCCAACCGCCGGCCGTCAGGGGTCGCCAACATCCAGGTCAAGCGCACCAGTTACCCGATCTTCTCGATTCCCGGCTGTTATGCCTGCGGCGCCGCGCCGAACGTCGATTTCGGCAATGTGCGCCTGAACCTGCAGGCTTTCCGCGGCGAGGTGCAGGCGGCCGCGCAGCGGCACGGGGTCGATGAAGCCATCGTGCGCGCCATCATCCACGCCGAGTCGGCGTTCCGGCCGCATGTGGTCTCGCCCAAAAACGCCCAAGGCCTGATGCAGCTGATTCCGGCCACCGCGCGCCGGTTCGGGGTCCGCGACGCCTTCGATCCGGCCCAGAACATCGAGGGCGGGGTGAAGTACCTGGCGTGGCTGTTGAAGCGCTACAACGGCGACCTGACCATGGCCGCCGCCGGCTACAACGCCGGTGAAGGCGCCGTGGACCGCTACAAGGGCGTGCCGCCGTACCGGGAAACCCGGCAATACGTGGCCCGGGTGGGGCAGTTGGCGGAGCGCTACCGCAAGGCCCTGAAGTCCGGTTGAGCGGCCCCGGCCTGCCCGTTGTTTAACGGGGGCTTAATCCATTACAATACGGCGTTATCTCCGGAACCGTCCGGAGGGCCCTTTCATTTCACTGTGTTGGAGAGCCGAATGGCTAACCATGAAGTTAACACCGGCCGCCGCCGGTTCCTGACCGCCACCACCGCCGCGGTCGGCGCCATCGGAGCGGGCTTCGCCGCCGTTCCGTTCATCACGTCCTTCAAACCCTCGGCCCGCGCGCAGACCGCCGGCGCCCCGGTCAGCGTCAACATCGCCAAGATCGACAACGAGCCGGGCATGCGCATCATCCAGCAGTGGCGCGGCAAGCCGGTCTGGGTATTCAAGCGCACCCCCGAGCAGCTGGCGGCCCTGCCGTCGCTCGACGGCAGTCTGCGCGACCCGAAATCGGACAATCCCGACCAGACCCCGGCCTTCGCCAAGAACGAGGCCCGCACCATCAAGGGCAAGGAAAACATCGCCGTCATCGTCGGCATCTGCACCCACTTGGGCTGCTCGCCGACCTTCGTGCCGGAGATGCTGCCGCAGCCGTTCGACGCCGAATGGAAGGGCGGCTTCTACTGCCCCTGCCACCAATCGCGCTTCGACCTGGCCGGCCGCGTCTACCAGGGCGTCCCGGCGCCGTCCAACCTGGAAGTGCCCCCGTACCATTTCGCCGACGACAACACCGTCGTGATCGGCGTCGCCCCTGAAGGAGCCGCCTGATGAACGCCATCGAACGCGTCGTTAACAACGCCACCGACTGGTTCAACCAGCGCGCGCCGGGCTTCCTGCCGTTCTACAAGAAGCACATGACGGAGTACTACGCGCCGAAGAACTTCAACTTCCTGTACTACTTCGGCGTGCTGGCCATGGTGGTGCTGGTCAACCAGATCGTCACCGGCATCTTCCTGACCATGCACTACAAGCCGAGCGCGATGGAGGCTTTCGCCTCGGTCGAGTACATCATGCGCGACGTCGCCGGCGGCTGGATCATCCGCTACATGCACTCGACCGGCGCCTCGCTGTTCTTCGTGGTGGTGTACCTGCACATGTTCCGCGGCCTGATCTACGGCTCGTACCAGAAGCCGCGCGAGCTGGTCTGGATCCTCGGCATGCTGATCTTCCTCGTGCTGATGGCCGAAGCTTTCCTCGGCTACGTGCTGCCCTGGGGCCAGATGTCGTACTGGGGTGCGCAGGTGATCATCAACCTGTTCGGCGCGGTGCCGGTGATCGGCCCCGAGCTGACCGAGTGGATCCGCGGCGACTACCTGGTCTCCGACGCCACCCTGAACCGCTTCTTCGCCCTGCACGTGATCGCGCTGCCGCTGGTCATCCTGCTGCTGGTGGTGCTGCACCTGGGCGCCCTGCACGAAGTGGGCTCGAACAACCCGGAAGGCATCGACATCAAGAAGGTGAAGGGCGACAACGGCAAGCCGCTGGACGGCATCCCGTTCCACCCGTACTACACCGTGCACGACCTGTTCGGCATCGGCTTCTTCCTGACCATCGCCGCCTTCATCCTGTTCTTCGTGCCGACCTTCGGCGGCCTGTTCCTGGAGTACGACAACTTCATCCCGGCCGACCCGCTGGTGACCCCGGCGCACATCAAGCCGGTCTGGTACTTCACCCCGTTCTACGCCATGCTGCGCGCGGTGCCCGACAAGCTGTTCGGCGTGATGACCATGGGCGGCGCGGTGATCATCCTGTTCGGTCTGCCCTGGTTCGACCGCTGCAAGGTCAAGTCCATCCGCTACCGTCCGACGCTGCACAAGGTGCTGATCGCCCTGTTCGCCGTCGCCTTCGTGGTGCTGGCCTACCTCGGCATGCAGGCCGGCAGCCCGGCCCAGACCTGGACCGCGCGCATCCTGACCGTGTTCTACTTCGCCTTCTTCCTTACCATGCCAATTTGGTCGGCCATGGGCCAGACCAAAGACGTGCCAGCCCGGATCCCCGACCATGACTAAGCCTGTTTCGTTTTTCCGCGGTCTGATGGCCGCCGCCGTCCTGATTTCGGGTTCCGTTTCGGCCGCCGGTGCCGGCATCGAAATGGAGTCGGCCCAGGTCGACCTCGGCAACAAGGGGTCCCTGCAGCGCGGTGCGGCCCTGTACATGAACTACTGCGCCTCCTGCCATTCGCTGGGCTACCAGCGCTACTCGCGCATGGCCGAGGACCTCGGCCTGACCGATGAGCAGGTGACCAAGTACCTGATGCCGGAAGGCGCCAAGTTCGGCGAGGCGATGAATACCGGCCTCGACCCGGTCCAGGCTACCGCCTGGTTGGGCAAAGCGCCGCCGGATCTCAGCCTGATCGCCCGCCGCAAGGCCGAGGGCGCCGACTGGGTGTACAACTACCTGAAGTCCTTCTACGTCGACGAATCGCGTCCGATGGGCTGGAACAACACGGTGTTCCCGAACGCCTCGATGCCGCATGTGCTGTGGGAACTGCAGGGCAGCCAACATCCGCTGACCGAAGCCAAGCCCGAAGGCGGCCATTGCCCGAAGGGGGAAGTCAACGGCCAGTGCCTGACCGGCTTCAGCATCCCCGAGCACAAGAAAGGCAGCCTCAGCGCCGAAGAGTACGACCAGGTCGCCCGCGACATCACCGCGTTCCTGGCCTATGTCGGCGAGCCGTCGGCCGCCAAGCGCGAGTCGATCGGCGTCTGGGCCGTGCTGTTCCTGGCCCTGTTCACCCTGTTGGCCTACTTCCTGAACAAGGAATACTGGCGCGATATCCACTAAGTCGTTGGAATCGCAGGAAAAAGGCCGCGCAAGCGGCCTTTTTTCATGCCAGGCATTGCAAAATGCGGTGAAATTGGCGATTTTAAGATGAATGGACGCAAATCACCCTCGACTTCGATAGGTACAATGGAATGGCAACAGCGCCGCGCTCCCGCAATACCCTGACCCTTTATTCCGCGAAAAACTGCGTGGTCTGCCATAAAGTCCGGATGGTGATGGCCGCCAAGGGCCTGACCTACGACCTGATTCCCGTCGATACCGCCAATCCGCCCGAAGACCTGCTGCTGTTGGCGCCGCATTACCATTCGGTGCCGACCCTGGTCGAGCGCGACAACGCCATCTACATCTCCAACGTCATCGCCGAATACCTGGACGAGCGCTACCCGCACCCGGCGCTGATGCCGGCCGAACCGATCTTCCGCGCCATGCACCGCATCGCCGTGCGCCAGGTCGAGCAGGACTGGGTGCCGCAGGTGCAGGCCATCATGGCCGGCGGCAAGGGCGTCGAGCCCGCGCGCAAGCGCCTGCGCGAACTCATCCTCGAGTCGCTGCCGTTCTTCAAGGGCAACCGGTTCTTCTTCGGCAACGACATGAGTCTGGTCGACTGCGCCATCACCCCCATCATCTGGCGCCTGCCGGCGCTCGGCGTGGTGCTGCCGAAGGACGCCAAATGCGTCGAGGACTACGGCCTGCGCATCTTCCGCAATCCGGCCTTCACCCGCAGCATGACCGCCGAGGAAAAGGCCCTGCGCGACATGGCGTTCAGCTGATGGCCGACGCGCCGCGCATGAGCTCCAACCGTCCGTACCTGCTGCGGGCGCTGTACGAGTGGATCAACGACAACGACCTGACGCCCTACATCCTGGTCGACGCCCGGCAACCGGACGTGCAGGTTCCGGCTTCGGCGGTCAAGGACGGCAAGGTGGTGCTGAACATCGCCATGCGCGCGGTCGAGGCCCTGGATCTGGGCAACGACGGCCTGAGCTTCAAGGCCCGCTTCGGCGGCGTCAGCCAATTCCTGTACGTGCCGGTGGCGGCGGTGATCGCCATTTACGCCCATGAAACCGGGCAGGGCATGATGTTGCCGCCGGACGAGGGCGCGTCGGAAGACGTCGATGCGGTTTCGGCCGAGCAGGCCGCCGCCGATGCCGAGGCGGAAGAGGCCGGTGATGACCGGACGCCGCCGCCCCCGAAGGGCGGGCATCTGCGCATCGTCAAATAAGCCGGTCCGGCGCCGTGCGCGCCACCGGTTCGCTCCAGCTCACCGCGCGGTCGCCGAGCAGGGTTACGCTGCCGGCGTAACGGTCGTGGCCGTCGTGCGAGTATTCGAACCGGTAGGTCCGGCGCCAGCGCAGACGGCCGGATTCGCGCGTGATGCCGAGACGCACTTGGTGCACGCTGTCATCCAGCCACTGCACGCCGGCGCGGATGCACAGCTGCCGGCTGAAGCGCGCGGCCTCTTCGGCCGCGGCGCGTCCCGCCGACCAGAACGCCCACAGCGGAAACGCCAGCAGGATGAACCAGACCGCATTCACGGCGGGTCGCCCAGACGCATCGAGAAATCGACGGCGCGGATGTGTTTGGTCAGCGCGCCGACCGAGACGAAATCGACGCCGGCCGCGGCGATGGCGGCCAGCCGCTCCCATGTGACGCCGCCGGAAACCTCCAGCGGCTTGCGGCCGCCGGCCAGGCGCACCGCCTCATGCATGTCGGCATCGCTGAAGTCGTCGATGAGGATGCGGGTGCAGTCGGTGGCCAGCGCCTCGCGCAGCTCGTCGAGCGTTTCGACCTCGACGATGACCGGGATGTCCGGATGCCGGCTACGCGACTCGGCAACCGCCGCGGCGATGGAGCCGGCGGCATGGATGTGGTTTTCCTTGAGCATGACCGCATCGAACAGGCCCATGCGGTGATTGATGCCGCCGCCGACGCGCACCGCGTATTTCTGGGCCTGGCGCAGGCCGGGCAGGGTCTTGCGGGTGTCGAGTACGCGCGTGCCGGTGCCGGCCAGGGCTTTGGCATAGGCCGCGGTCTGGGTGGCGGTGGCCGATAGGGTCTGCAGGAAGTTCAGCGCGCTGCGCTCGGCGCCGACCAAGGCGCGCACGCGGCCGCGGAAGCGGACCAGCACCGTGCCGGCGGCGACCTCGTCGCCTTCGGCGACCAGCCAATGCAGTTCGACATCCGGGTCCAGTTGCCGGAAACAGGCGTCGAACCACGGCCGGCCGCAGACCCACGCGGCTTCCTTGGCGACGACATAGCCGGATTCGATGGCGTCCTCGAGCAGTTCGGCGGTGACGTCGCCGCCTTGGATGTCCTCGGCCAGGCTGCGTGCGGCATCGGCCTCGACCACCGCCTGCGGCGGCGCGGGAACGCCGCGCATATCAGGCATCGCGGCCGTCGATCGCGGTGGCGGCGACGGCTTCGTCGGCCAACAGCACCGGAATGCCGTCGTCGATGCGGTAGATCAGCTTGCCGTCGGCGGTGATCAGGGCCTCGGCATAGGGCGCGCTCACCGTGCGGCCATCGACATCGGCCACGGCGCCGGCCGCGACCGCGGCGTTGAGCCGTTTCAGGGCGTCGGCGGGCAGTATGAGCAGCGGCTGTTTGCTGGC
Source organism: Arenimonas maotaiensis (assembly GCF_014638745.1). Taxonomy (GTDB): domain Bacteria; phylum Pseudomonadota; class Gammaproteobacteria; order Xanthomonadales; family Xanthomonadaceae; genus Arenimonas; species Arenimonas maotaiensis. Next base: position 475,937 of record NZ_BMFO01000001.1, on the reverse strand, counting down.
GGGGCAGCACAGGATGTCGAGCAGTTTTTTGTCCATGGGCCGTGGAAGTTTCAGCGATAAGCGCATAGAATACGCCTTTAGATGGGGTTAGCGCTATGGCTGATTCAAGTCCGGTACTGGTTGGCGTGGTGATGGGTTCCCGCAGCGATTGGGACACCATGCAGCACGCGGTGAAGCACCTCGAAGCGTTCGGCATCGCGCACGACGTGCAGGTGGTCTCCGCCCACCGCACCCCCGATCTGCTGTTCTCCTACGCCGAAAACGCCCAGACGCGCGGCCTGCGCGCGATCATCGCCGGCGCCGGTGGCGCCGCGCATCTGCCGGGCATGCTGGCCGCCAAGACCGCCGTGCCGGTGCTGGGCGTTCCGGTGCAGAGCAAGGCGCTCAGCGGCCAGGATTCCCTGCTGTCGATCGTGCAGATGCCGGCCGGCGTTCCGGTCGCCACCTTCGCCATCGGCCAGGCCGGCGCCGCCAATGCCGCGCTGTTCGCGGCCGCCATGCTGGCCGCCGAGTTCCCGGACGTGGCCGCCAAGCTCGCCGCTTTCCGTCGGCAACAGACCGACGCCGTGCTGGCCGCGCCCGATCCGCGTCTGCCATGACCACGGTCGGCATCCTCGGCGGCGGACAGCTGGCCCGCATGATGGCGCTTTCCGGCGCGCCGCTGGGCCTGCGCTTCCTGTTGCTGGACAACGTCACCGATGCCTGCGCCGGCCAGTTCGCGCCGATGCTGGTCGGCGATTACCGCGATGAAGCCATCCTGGCCGAGTTCGCGGCCAAGGTCGACGTCGCCACCTTCGACTTCGAGAACGTGCCGGCCGAAAGCGCGCGCTGGTTGAATGCCCGCATTCCGGTGTTCCCCAATCCCGACGCCCTGGCGGTGTCGCAGGACCGCCTGGCCGAGAAGACCTTGTTCCGCGAACTGGACATCGACGTCCCGGACTTCCGCGACATCACCGGCTTCGACGCCCTGCGCGCCGCCATCGCCGAGCTCGGCACGCCGTGCATCCTGAAGACCCGACGCCTGGGCTACGACGGCAAGGGCCAGTTCCGCATCCGCTCCGATGCCGACATCGACGCCGCCTGGCAGGCGCTAGGCGCGCAGGCCGCTACCGTCGGCCTGATCCTGGAGGCGTTCGTGCCGTTCGAGCGCGAGATTTCGGTAGTGGCCGTGCGCGGCCGCGACGGCGAGTTCCGCCATTGGGCGCTGACCGAGAACTGGCATGAGCAGGGCGTGCTGTCGGCCAGCCTGTCGCCGGCCACCGGCACCGCCGCGTTCGAGGCCGACGCCGTGGCCTACGCCCGCAAGGTCGCGGAAAAACTCGATTACGTCGGTGTGTTCGCGCTCGAGCTGTTCCTGCATCAGGGCCGGCTGATGGCCAACGAGATGGCGCCGCGCGTGCACAACTCCGGGCATTGGACCATCGAGGGCGCGGAAACCTCGCAGTTCCAGAACCATCTGCGCGCCGTGCTCGGCCTGCCGCTCGGCAGTACCCGTTCGCTCGGCGCCAGTTGCATGCTGAACTGGATCGGCGCGATGCCGGACGCGCAACCGGTGCTGCAGGAGGCCGGCGGCCATTGGCATGACTACGGCAAACGCGCCCGCGCCGGCCGTAAAGTGGGGCATGCCACCTTGCGCGCGGATTCGCCGCAGGCTTTGGCCGAATCCCTGGCGCGCGTCGGTGCCGCCCTCAGCCGGCAGACACAGGTCGCGCCGGTCATCGTCCGCCTGGCCTGAAACGAAAAAGGAGCCCGAGGGCGCGTTTTTCGTTTCGTCATAACCGCTGTAGGGGCGAACCTATGTGTTCGCCCCCGCATCGCGGCATCACGCCATCTGGGCGGCGACGAAATCCCAGTTGACCAGGTTCCAGAACGCTTCCACGTATTTCGGGCGGGCGTTGCGGTAGTCCACGTAATAGGCGTGTTCCCAGACGTCGCAGGTCAGCAGCGGCTTATCGGCGCCGGTCAGCGGGGTGGCGGCGTTGGAGGTGCTGACCAAGGCCAGACTGCCGTCCGTGCGCTGCACCAGCCAGGCCCAGCCGGAACCGAAGGTGCCGATGGCGGTCTTGGTGAATTCGGCCTTGAATGCCTCGAAGCTACCGAACGCGGCATCGATGGCCTCGGCCAGCTTGCCGGTCGGTGCGCCGCCGCCGTTCGGTTTCAGGCAGTTCCAGTAGAAGGTGTGGTTCCAGACCTGGGCGGCGTTGTTGAACAGGCCGCCCTGCGATTTGCGCACGATGGTTTCCAGGTCGGCGCTCTCGAATTCGGTACCGGCGATCAGGTTGTTCAGGTTGGTGACGTAGGTCTGGTGGTGCTTGGAGTAGTGGTAGTCGATGGTTTCGGCCGAGATGTGCGGTTCAAGCGCGGTACGGTCGTAGGGCAGGGCGGGCAGTTCGATGGCCATGGGGGTTCTCCGGGTTGATCCGTGGTGGGGCAATAGGGCTTATAATTCTACCTCGTTAGTGAACGGGATGTATTCCCTCGAAACCCTCGGAGCACCGCATGTCCACCAATCCCATCAACGACCGCATCAAAGCCGAAATCACCAGCGCGCCCATCGTGCTGTTCATGAAAGGCACGCCGCAGTTCCCGATGTGCGGCTTTTCCTCGCGCACCGTGCAGGCGCTGAAGGCCGTCGGCGCCCAGATGCACACCGTCAACGTGTTGGAGGACCCGGAAATCCGCGCCAACCTGCCGCGCTATTCCGACTGGCCGACTTTCCCGCAGCTGTTCATCAACGGCGAGCTGATCGGCGGCTGCGACATCACCTTGGAGCTGTTCGAAAGCGGCGATCTGGCCGCGATGGTGGCGGACGCGCAAAAAGCGGCATGAGCCCGCTGCCGACGCCCACACCGGACTGCCTGGCCGGCCGGGTCATCCTGGTCACGGGTGCCTATGGCGGCTTGGGCGAGGCGGCAGCCAAGGCCGCCGCCGCGGCCGGCGCCACGGTGGTGCTGCTCGGCAAGAAAGTGCCTAAGCTCAATCGGGTGTACGACGCCATCAAGAAGATCGGCCCGGAGCCGGCCCTGTATCCGCTTGATATGCGCGGCGCCGACCCGGCCGATTACGAGGCCATGGCCGACAAAATCGCGGCCGAATTGGGCGGTCTGCACGGCATCCTGCATTGCGCGGCCGATTTCTCCGGCCTGCGTCCGCTGGAAACCACCAGTCCGGAAGAGTTCGTCACCCAGATCCACGTCAACCTGACCGCGCCCTGGCTGCTGACCCAGGCCTGCCTGCCGGTGCTGCGCCAATCCGGCGACGCCGCGGTGGTGTTCGTGGCCGAGGACCTGCGCCGCGTCAACAAAGCCTATTGGGGCGCCTACGGCATCGCCAAGGCCGGCCTGGAAGGGCTGGTGTCGATGCTGCACGACGAGACCGAGGACTCCGTGGTCCGGGTCGCCGCCCTGCAGCCGGGCCCGATGCGCACCAGCATCCGCGCCCGGGCGTATGTCGAAGAGGCCGCCACTGATTGCCCCGAGGCCTCGGTGTACGCGCCGGCCTGCGTCCATCTGCTGTCCGCCGCCGGCATCGCCGACCGCGGCCGCATCCTTCGCCCCGACCAGATCCGATAAGCCATGGAAACCGTATCCGCCGCGCTGCTGCTGTTCCTGATCATGGATCCGCTGGGCAATATCCCGGTATTCCTGAGCCTGCTCAAGCCCTTGCCGAAAACGCGCCAACGCGTGGTGCTGGTGCGCGAGCTGCTGATCGCCTTTTTCGTGTTGCTGGGCTTCCTCTGGGGCGGCAAATACGTGCTTGAGGCCATGCATCTGCGCCAGGAGTCGGTGTCCATCGCCGGCGGCATCATCCTATTCCTGATCGGCCTGAAAATGATCTTCCCCAGCCCAGAAGGCATGTTCGGCGAAGGCGAGGGCGGCGAGCCGTTCATCGTACCGATGGCCATTCCGATGGTGGCCGGCCCCTCGGCCATGGCGGCGGTGATGCTGTTCGGCAGCCAGGATCCCGGCCGGATGGGCGACTGGACTCTGGCCCTGGCCTTGGCCTGGTTCGGCACGGCGCTGATCCTGCTGTCCGCGACCTACCTCTATAAGGTGTTGGGAACCCGGGTTCTGGTGGCCCTGGAGCGCCTGATGGGCATGTTGCTGGTGGCGATTTCGGTGCAGATGCTGATGGACGGCATCAGGGCCTACCTGAACAGCGCCTCGTAAGTCATTTTCCTGTCATAAAACATACATAAAATTAACATTCGGTGGTAAAATTCCGCCGTAGTTCAGCGGGTAGTCATACAGCTTCCCTGTAGCAGTCATTCGCCATTCACCTACAAAACGGGTAATCACTCATGAATTCTTCCAAACGCGTCCGGATTTCGCAGCTTTCCATGGCTCTTGCCGTGGCCTTGTCGGCCTCCCCGGTTCTGGCCCAGAACACCTCGTCCGCCCTCGGCGGCCAAATCACCGGCACCGAAGGCAAGCCGGTGGCCGGCGCTACCGTGACCATCAAGCACATTGAATCCGGTTCGGTCAGCACGGCGGTCACCGATGCCGGCGGCCGTTATATCTCGCGCGGCCTGCGCGTGGGCGGCCCGTACACCATCACCATCACCAAGGACGGCGTGACCGAGACCCGCGACAACGTCTACCTGCAGCTGGCCGAGACCAAGTCGCTCGACGCCTCGCTGGGCGGTCCGAAAGTGCTCGACACCGTGAAAGTGACCGGCGTGGCCGTGGGTTCGGAAGTGTTCAGCGCCGACAAGATGGGCGCCGGCACCAACATCAGCGGCGAACAGCTGAACTCCTTCGCCTCGATCCAACGCAACCTGCAGGATTACGCCCGCCTGGATCCGCGCCTGTCGCAGACCGACAAGGAACGCGGCGAAATTTCGGTCGGCGGCCAGAACTCCCGCTTCAACTCGATCACCATCGACTCGGTCGCCACCAACGACACCTTCGGCCTGGAGGCCAACAACCTGCCGACCGCCAAGCAGCCGATTTCGATCGACGCCATCGAGTCCGTGCAGATCAACATCTCCAACTACGACGTGACCCAGAAGGGCTACACCGGCGCCAACATCAACGCCGTCACCAAGTCCGGCACCAACGAATTCAAGGGCTCGGTCTACTACGTGTACCGCGACGACAACGGCGCGGGCGACCGCTACATCCGCTCGACCGACAGCTACATCGATCCGCCGGCGTTCGAGGAAACCACCAAGGGCTTCACCTTCGGCGGTCCGATCGTCAAGGACACCCTGTTCTTCTTCGCCGCCTATGAAGAGCTGACCAGCACCCGCGGCGGTCCGGCCGCCGGCCCGATCGGCAGCGACCGCTTCAACGTGCCGCTGACCGACGACGAAATCGCCGCGGCCACTAGCATCGCCTCCGCCACCTGGGGCATGGACATCGGCACCGCCGATGCCGCCGCCGCCGAACTGAAGGTCAAGGACTCCCTGATCAAGATCGACGCCAACCTGGGCGAGAAGCACCGCGCCAGCCTGCGTTGGAGCAAGACCGAGCAGAACGAGCCGCTGTACCCGAGCAACTTCACCAGCGGCGGCTTCGCCATGTCGCTGAGCTCGCACTGGTACACCCAGGCCAAGAGCATCGAAACCTGGGTCGGCCAGCTGTTCTCCGACTGGACCGATAATTTCTCCACCGAGTTCAAGGCGTCGTTCCGCGACTACAACAGCGCCCCGGTCAACAACTCCGACCTGCCGCAGATCCGTCTGAACTTCACCGGCGCCCTGCCGAGCGGTTCCCCGACCTTCAGCAGCACGTCGGCCGGCCTGATCTTCGGCACCGAGCGGAGCCGCCACTTCAACGACCTGGCCACCGAGACCTGGAACTACTACGGCGCCGCCAACTGGTTCCTGGGCGACCACCAGCTGAAGTTCGGCTTCGACTACGACGACAACGAGGTCTACAACGCCTTCCTGCAGGATACCCGCGGCAACTACACCTTCGATTGCATCAACGCGTCCGCCACCTTCACCTACAGCGACGCCGCCCTGACCGGCCTCGGCAACTTCAGCTGCAGCGCCCTGACCCGCAGCCAGTACACCGCCGCCATGCTGGAGAATTTCCGCCGCGGCCGTCCGCTCAGCTACGCCGTGCAAATCGGCCTCCCGGGTTATGACCTGAACGATGGTGTGGCCAACTGGGATTACCAGAACCTCGGCCTGTTCCTGCAGGACACTTGGGCGGTCAACACCAATCTGACCCTGAACTTCGGCGCGCGCATCGACCGCAAGTCGATGGGCGTCGAGCCGACCTACAACGCCGCTGCCGCCGCCGCGCCGGTTGCCGGTTCCGTGACCGGTCAGACCACTCCGCAGACCGGCACCACCACGCGTGCCACCGGCGGCTTCGGCTACGACAACTCGCACACTCTGGACGGCAACAGCCTGTTCCAGCCGCGCGTCGGCTTCAACTATACCTTCGATTCCGAGCGCCCGATGCAGGTCCGCGGCGGTTTCGGCCTGTTCGAAGGCGCCGCCGCCAACGTCTGGCTGTCGAATCCGTATTCCAACACCGGCGTGACCACCGGCATCGTCAGCTGCTCGGGCACCGGCTCCAGTGCCTGTCCGCGTACTGACGGCTTTTTCAGCCCGGACACCGGCAACCAGCCGAGCATCGCGGGTACCCCGCCGGCGCCGAACGTCGACTTCCTGTCGCCGGACTTGGCCCAGCCGTCGGTCTGGAAAGCCAACTTGGCGTTCGAGCAGGAGCTGGCCGGCGGCGTCACCATGTCGCTGGAATACGTCCGCACCATCGTCGAGGACGGCATCTTCTACAAGCACCTGAACCTCGGCGCGCCGACCTTGCAGGGCGTCGATGGCCGTGACCTGTTCTACCATCCGGTCGCCTACAGCTCGGCCTGCTACAGCTACAACGCCAGCGGCTCTCTGTCCACCAACACCAGCGGCGCCTGCGGCGCACCGTCGGGCCAGTCCCGTACCCGCGCCCTGAGCAACCGCAGCTTCAACAACGTGTTGCTGGCCGAACGCACCGGCAAGGGCGGCGGCGGAGCCTTCACCGTGTCCTTCTCGGGCCGTGCCTTCGACGAACTGGATTGGAGCCTGGGCTTCACCAACACCAAGGCCACCGAAGTCAGTCCGCTGACCTCCTCGGTCGCCAACTCCAACTGGAACTCGGTCTCGGTGTTCAACGCCAACGAGGAAGTGGCCGCCAACTCGGCTTATCTGGTCAAGGATCGCTTCACGGGTTCGCTGAACTGGAAGCACAACTTCTTCGGCGAGTACGCCACCCGCTTCGGCCTGTTCTATGAAGGCCGCAAAGGCAAGCCGTACAGCTGGATCTACAACAACGACCTGAACGGCGACGGCAACAGCAACGACCTGCTGTACATCCCGGTCGGCGTCGGTTCCGGCGAAGTGGTGTTCAAGGGCCCGGGCAGCACGACCGCCGTGCAGGCCGAGGCCGCGTTCTGGGCCATCGCCGAGCAATACGGCCTGGACAAGTACGCCGGCACCTTCGTGCCGCGCAACGCCGCCTTCGCGCCGTGGACCAACACCTTCGACGTCCGCGTCAGCCAGGAGCTGCCGGGCTTCTTCGACGGCAACAAGGCCACGCTGACCCTCGACATCCTGAACGTCGGCAACCTGCTGAACAAGAAGTGGGGCCGTATCGACGAAATCGCGTTCAGCTCCGCCGGCGGCCTGTCGCGCAGCTTCGTCGACTACATGGGTCTGGATGCCAACGGCAATTACGTCTACGGCATCACCGGCCGCGTCGAGGACTTCGTGACCCGTCAGAACGGCGGCGAATCGCAGTGGGCGGCGCAAGTCACCGTCAAGTACGAGTTCTGATAGAACCCGCGCTTGTGCCAGGGAAAACCGGCCTTCGGGCCGGTTTTTCTTTGCCTATTCACCGGCAAAACCGTATGCTGATGGACCACCCGAGACCTACCGAACGATGAACCAGAAAAGCCCCACCATCAGCTGCCAGATCTCCCCGCCGCACCGCCGCTACGGCGAGGCCGCGACCGGCATGGACGTGCTCTCGCGCGAGGAGCTGACCCGTCTGCGCGACATCAGCAAGGGCGGCCTGCACGAGACGCTTCGCCGCTGCGCGCTGGCCGTGCTGACCACCGGCACCGAATCCGACGACCCGCGCGCCGCGCAGGTGCGCTATCCGGATTTCGACATCGAGGTGCTGCAGCTCGACCGCGGCATCAAGCTCGATCTCAGGAACGCGCCGGCCACCGCCTTCGTCGACGGCCACCTGATCTACGGCGTGGCCGACCTGCTGTTCGCGGTCGTCCGCGACATCGCCTACACCTCGAACGAGATCCAGTCCAGCGAGCTGTTCCGGCTCGACACCAACGCCGGCATCACCAGCGCGGTGTTCGAGATCCTGCGCAACGCCAACGTGCTGCGGCCCAACATCGACCCGAACCTGGTGGTGTGCTGGGGCGGGCACTCGATCATGCGCGAGGAATACCTCTATACCAAGAAGGTCGGCTACGAGCTCGGCCTGCGCGCGCTCGACATCTGCACCGGCTGCGGCCCCGGCGCGATGAAGGGTCCGATGAAGGGCGCCACCATCGCCCACGCCAAGCAGCGCCGGATCCAGAACCGCTACATCGGCATCACCGAGCCGGGCATCATCGCGGCCGAGTCGCCGAACCCGATCGTCAACGAACTGGTCGTCATGCCCGACATCGAGAAGCGCTTGGAGGCCTTCGTGCGCCTGGGACACGGCATCATCGCCTTCCCGGGCGGCGTCGGCACCGCCGAGGAGATCCTGTACCTGCTCGGCCTGCTGATGCATCCGGACAACGCCGGCATCTCGCTGCCGCTCATCCTGACGGGACCGGAGTGCGCCGCCGCGTATTTCGAGCACCTGGACCGTTTCATCCGCCTGGTGCTCGGCGAGGATGCGGCCAAGTACTACACCATCGTGGTCGATGACGCCGAGCGCGTGGCCAAGCTGATGAGCAAGGGCGTGAAGGCCGTTCGCGAGCAGCGCATCCGCGAGCGCGACGCGTTCTTCTTCAACTGGTCGCTGAGCGTGCCGCTGGCCTTCCAGAAGCCGTTCGAGCCGACGCACGAGGCGATGGCCGGCCTGCGTCTGCACCGTGACCAGCCGCGGCACGAATTGGCGGCCGACCTGCGCCGGGCCTTTTCGGGCATCGTCGCCGGCAACGTCAAGGAGCATGCGATGAAGAGCATCGAGCGCGACGGCCCGTTCGCGATTTCAGGCGACGTGGAGATCATGCATGCGCTGGACGAGCTGCTGGCCTCGTTCGTGGCCCAGCGCCGGATGAAGATCTCCGGCGAATACCAGCCCTGTTACCGGGTGGTGCGCTGACTCACGGCCAGTTGCAGTTGCTGGTGTTCGAGCCGCCGCTGAGCGACTTGGTGGCGACGCCGTTGCTCACCGTCAGTACGAAGTTGCCGCAGCGGTCGCCGCTTTGCGCGCCTTTGCGGGTTGCCGTCAGCGTATGGCCGGTGGTGGAGTTGCCGGTAACGCTGATCGAGTAATGCGGTATTGTCGCGTTGTACGTAGCGCAGGTTGACGGGGCAACCAGTTGGTCGCATGTGCCATATGTAGTGTGGTTGGCGCGCCATCGCTCCTGCCGCAGTTGCATGTCGCCGAGGATGCGGACGGCTTCCGCACGCCGGCTCTTGGCCACCTGTTCAGTGAAGCTGGGGATGGCGATGACGGCCAGGATGCCGACGATGGCGATCACCACGAGCAGTTCGATCAGTGTGAATCCCTTGTTGCGCATGGCCTGTTCCCCGTTGAACCGGCCTCCAGAATGCCAATTTCCCCTGCCGAATGCAATCGTCGGCGTGCAGTTCATCGGCCGAATCGGCCGTCCATCGGCCGGCGGTTGCCGGCGGCGGCGGCTTGCGGCATAGTGGACGCGTGTGAAAACGGCTTGGGGAAGCATCGTGCACGAATTCCGCTCCCGGATGCGGGGATTCTCTCTTATCGAACTGATGGTCGCGGTGGCCGTCTTGGCGATCGGCCTGATGGTCGCCATCCCGAGCTTCAACGAAACGCGCCAGCGCAGCGCCCTGCGCGGCGCTTCCGACCAAGTGGTCAGTTTCTGGGCCAACGCCCGTTTCGAGGCCCTGAAGCGCAATCAGCCGGTGAAGGTCGGTCTGGTGCGTGACGGCGACCAATTCTGCCTGGGCGCGGCCATCGCCGATGACACCGGCGACACCGATGCCTGCGACTGCTTCACGGCCGATGCCTGCGATGTGGCCACTTACCCGGCCGATCAGGCTGAGTGGCGCCGGGTCAGGGCGCCCGATGGCATCGGCAACAACGGCGACGACTTCATCGTCATCGATCCCAAACGCGGTGCCGTGAACGACGACGGCTTCTGGGAGCTCCGGGCGCCGGCCGACGGCCCGGATTACCGCTTGGATGTCCGCGTCAACGTGTTCGGCCGCGCCGTGACCTGCGAGCCGTCCGATGCCGGCTCGAAAATCCCGCAATTCACCAACCGCCGCTGCTGAGGAACGGGCCGCATGAACCGTAAACATTCCCGAGGCCTGAGCCTGGTCGAATTGATGATCGCGCTGGCGATCGGCCTGATCGTGGTCGGCGCCGTGCTTGCCTTCACGCTGTCCAGCCTGACCGCCAATTCCGAATACGTGCAATCGACCCGCTTGAGCCAAGAGCTGCGCAACTCGATGGATTTCGTCTCGCGTGAACTCCGCCGTGCCGGTTACGACCAGAGCCAAGCGGGTTTCATCGCCGCCTCGCCAATAAATAACCCAGTCGTCTCGCGTTTCTCCTACATCTATATTGAGAATAATGCGGCTGACGATGGCGATAGTGCGGATGATGAGGGATGCGTAATTTATGCCTATGATCGTGCTGGCGGAACCTTTGGCTCGATAGATCTCGCCAACGGCGAAATCCGTGCAATTCGGCGTGTTGTGCGTGAAGTTGATGGTGTGGATGTCGGTGTACTGGAGGTGGCTGAAAGTGCCAGTGGTATAACGCCTACTTGTGGCGGTGCCGCCCCGGATTACACTAGCTACCCGGCCAGCTGCTCCAGTGCTGGTTGGTGTCCGCTCTCGGATCCGCGCTTAGTCAACATCACCGGTTTCACGCTCGACACCAGCGGCTATATCGTGCAGGCTAAAACCGCAACTTCTACAGCCGTCACCATGCGCGAAATCGGCATCGACCTGCAGGGCCAGTTGCGCCAGTCGACCGACGGTACGTTCACCCGCGGCATCCGAAGCACCGTCAAGGTCCGTGCTGATTGTCTTGAGGCCAGCGATGTTTGCGATGATGCGCCGGCCGGGACTTGAGAGGAAACGCCATGAACACCAGTATTTCCGCCATTTCATACCGTCGCCAACGCGGCGTGTCCACGTTGGCCATCACCATGCTGCTGCTGATCATCCTCAGCCTGGTGGTGCTGTTCTCGACCAGCGTCGGCTTCTTCGAGCAGCGCACCGCCACCAACGAGAACCGCGCCCGCATCGCCGAGCAGGCGGCCGAGGCCGGCATCAACCTGGCCGGCGAAGCCCTGAAGGCCAATCGCGACAAGGTCATCAGCAATATCACCGGCGGCTGGCTGGACAGCACAGCCAACAATGCCGGCTGGAAAACCTGTGCCGGCGTCACCGATACCGCCACCATCGACGGCCGGCCGCATCCGTGCCGCTCAGAGTCGGACGGCACCCGTCGTGCGCAATTGTGGTTCTATACCACCGACGGCACCGGCGCCAGCACCGCCACCACCCGTTTCATTCCCTCGACCTCGATCGGCAACGTCGGCGGCGCGGCCGCCTTCCCTTCGGTGGTCGACGTGCAGGCGGTGTTGTGCCGGATCGATTCGTCGCTGGCCACGCCGGCCTGCGCCTCGTCACCGGCCAAGGGCAACCGCATCGCGGTCACCTTCATCGCCACCGCCACGCTGACCAATGAAAACACCACGGCGGTGATCAAGGAGACCTGGGCCTCCTACACGGACGCCAGCCAGACCTCCTCCGTACCGATTATCGGCTCGGGCTTCGTAAAGGGGCTGGGCAACGCCCAGATCGTGACCAATCCGAATGCCGGCGGTTACGGCGTGCCGGCATCGATCTGGTCGCCGAACGACGTCGGCGTCGACGGTTCCGGCGGCGGATTGTGCCCGGCTTCTGGAGGCGTCGGCAGCGTGGCCACCTGCCAGCTCGGCGAATACCTCAAGAACACGCCGGTCTCCGAGCTGAAGACCACCTGCGTGACCACCAACAACGCCTGCGGCTGCCCGGCCATCACCGGGTCGGGCAGCAATTTCCTGTCCGGCCATTCCGCAGGCACTAAAAAGGAAGGGCTCGACATCCTGGACCGCGACGGCGGCAACGGCACCTTGCCGGATGTCGGCTTCTTCCCCGGCCTCGACTGCAACGGCAACAATCTCAGCGACCTGAACGTGACCACCGACGATTCCCTGTTCGAGTGGATCTTCAACGCGTCCAGCGTGGTAGACGAAGGCGCCAATGCCGTGAACACCAACTGCGGCCCGGCCTCGAACCAGAACTGCGCCAGCTACACCCTGATCGACGAGCTGGACGCCGAGGTCATCACCTGTGCCCAACTCAACGCATTGGGCGCCAGTGCATCCGGCCTGTACTACATCCAGGGGACCTGCTCGTTGCCGTCGCAGGTCGGTTCTCCCAATGCGCCGGCGATCGTCGTGCTGGAAGGCGAGGCGACCGTCAACAACACCGATTTCTTCGGCCTCCTGTTCGTGCGCAGCAACAACAACACCGCCCAGTTCAAGGGCGTCGGCAACTCCAAGATCATCGGCTCCCTGGTGGTGGAAGGCGATATCGACATCGCCGGCACCATCGACATCATCTACGACAACACCGCCGTCAGCACCGATCCCAACCAATTGCCGAAAAACGCCAAGTTCGCGCGCGTGCCGGGCAGCTGGCTGGACGCGACGGAAGGATTCTGAGGAATGGCCATGAGTACGAATCGCATGAAACGCAATAGCCGCGGCTTCAGCATGATCGAGGTCATGATTTCGGTCGTGGTGCTCGGTTTCGGCCTGATGGCGCTTGCCGCCCTGCAGACCAGCCTGATCCGTTCCTCGGCCGAGACCAAGGCCCAGACCGTGGCACTGCAGCTGGCCAAGGACAAGCTTGAGGACCTGCGCTCGTTCGGCACGCTGGCCGGCTACCAGGCGGTGACCACCGGCACGGATACCGTCAACGACAGCAACGGCAATCTCGGCGGCGTCAATTACAGCCGTGCGTGGACGGTGACCCGTTTCGGCTATCAGCCCAGTACTAGCGCGTTCGCCGCCATCGCCACATTGACCGGCCCAACGCCCGCGGCCAATGCCAGCGGCGTCGCCTTCACGGCGAACAACGAGTACAAGCGCGTCGCCATCACCGTCAGCTGGACCGACGCCAACGGCGCCACCCAAAGCATCGGCCTGGAAGACGCCATCGGCGCGGTGTCGCCCGGAGACGGCTCGAAGGTGGTGTTGAACAATACCGCCACGTCGGAACCGCGCTATCCGCGCGTGCTGATCAACGACCCGAGCCTGACCGAGGGCGTGATTCCGATCGCCGTGGGCGACGGCAGCGAAACGGCCGCGACCAACCCCAAACCGGAAATCGTCGGCAACAAGAACAACCAGCATGTGGTCGAGACCCGCTTCGACGTGCTGACGTACGCCGCGATAACCGATACCACGGCGCAGGTCCAGTCGCGGGTTGAGACGGTCGTGGTCGGCTGCACCTGCAACGCCGGCAACGCGGTCAGCACCGATACCGCCTACCGCCCGTCCTACTGGAACGGATTCCGCTACTCGGTGCCGAGGCCGGCCTCCTATGCGCCGCCGGCGGGTCCGGCGACCATCGGCAACAACGATCCGCCGCAGAGCACCTACTGCACCACCTGTTGCCGGGACCATCACGATCCGAGCGGCGTGGAGGGGGCCAAGTTCGACCCCCGCCGTGCCTCGCATGTCCACTACAAGATCGCCAACGGCGCCTTGGTGGCGGCCGGCACCAACGACAACTACCTGGAGTCGTGCCGGTTGATCCGGGTGGACGGCATCTTCCGTGTCGCGGCGGACATGAACAACGACTACTTCAATCTGCTCGAGGCGCGGAACGACGGCACCACCGGTGCTTTCGCGCCGACCACGACCGCCATCGCCAACTACCAGAATCTGGTACTGGATTACCTGGATTCGCGTATCGTCAACCAAGGCAACCAGGCCAGCTACAATACGCCGTTGACAGCATCCGCGGTGTCCGGTCTGGAGACGGCGCGCGACATCAACGCCCCCGCCTCGATCGGCATCCAACGCTCCAACGATTTCAAATGGTTGCATTCACGCGGTCTGTTCATCGATTATCTCGAGCCGGAGGCGCGCGACAAGATCGCCACGTCCAAGTGCACCGGCACAACGGCGCAGCAACGCTCCTGTGTGCTGAAATATGTGCCGTTCACCTCCATCAATCTGTCGGAGCTGAGCCGCTGGTCGCCGACCTCGGGCACCCAAATCGTGGTGACCAACGCCGATTTCGCCAGTAGCGAGACCCAGACCGATCCGGTGCGCGGTAAAGTCACGCCGGGCTCGAACCCGACCAATAACAGCAACCAGACCGCCTATTCCTCGATTTTCAACTCGAATTCGGGCATTGCGTTGCTTTCCAGCGCGATCGATCCCGACGAGACGGATCTGCAAGACACGCAGGTGTTCGCCATCGGCGGCGGCACGCCGCCGGTCGGCGGCGGGACTTATACCGTTAATGTCAATAACTACTCGTTTGGCCTCAGCGCGTCTACTTATCCGAATTTTGTGGCCAACCCGGCAGCGACGTGCAACTACAATCCGGCCAATGGTGGCCCGAATCCGTTTACCTGCACCACAGCCACTGTCGGCGTCGGCGTTGTCTTAACCATCCGTAGCTACAACACCAGCGATACCACCCGCACCAGCCATGATCCGATTACCTGTAGTGGCCCGAATGGTAACGTGTCCTACGATCCTGGGGTTAGGGATGCGTACCAAGTGACTTACTGTAAGAACTATCGAGTCGATTTAGCCAGCCAATCCGGTGTGATTGGTTTGCCACTTCCGTCTGATGGCGCGCTCAGCGAATCGACTAGCATTACCTTCCCTTTAATCGCAGACGGCAACACTATCAATATCGGCATGTTTCTGCAGAACGAGACAAAGACAGCAAACACGTGCACCTATGTCTGTAAGACATCGAATTGCAATCAGAAGACCTACACAATCACAAGCGCAAGTTGTCCGCCTTGAGCCGAGATGTCATCCGCCTGAAAGAAACCCTGCTCCGGCGGGGTTTCTTTTTCGTGTCGTCCGGCCAAGGTGGGGCAGGCCGTCGGGAAAAGGCGTCGGAACCGGTTGACGCCGGCGGCGATTTTGGCGAAAATAGCCGTCCTTGCCCGAATAGCTCAGCCGGTTAGAGCACTTGACTGTTAATCAGGGGGTCGTTGGTTCGAGTCCAACTTCGGGCGCCAGATGCTGAAAAACCCGCCGAAAGGCGGGTTTTTCGCGTTCCGGAGCCGGCGCGAACCTCAGAACGTGCAGGCGGCGGCGATCTGTTCCGGGCTGGCCACGCCTTGGCGCAGGTTGCCGGTATTGCTGACCACCAGGGTCTGGGCCTTGCCGGCGCCGCGGCCGTCGCACAGGGTGAAGGTGACGTTGCTGCCGGCATTGCCGCCGTTGCCTTGGAACACGATGCGGCTGCGGCCGCTGGTGCTGAGCAGGCGGGCGCCGTCCAAGGCCGGTTTGACCATGATCACGGCTTCGTCCAGCTCCCGCTCGCGGCTGCCGTTGCGGTCGATGAAGGCGATCCAGCCGCGGCTCCAGTCGAAGCCGGCGCTGCACTGCTCACCGTTGAAGCTGGGGCACAGGGTGGTGCGCGCCCCGTGCAGGGCGGCCTTGTGCGAGGATTTCATCAGGGTCTCGAGCAGGGCGCTCTTGGCGTCGGCCGAGCTGGCCGCATGCCGCCCGGCCTGCAGGCCGGGAACCGCGACGGCGCCGAGGACGCCGAGGCCGGCCAGGCAGAACAGCAGTTCGGCAAGGGTGAATCCGTACGTGCGCTTTTTCATCACGGTCTCCGGTGTAGGGTAGTGCGGCCAGTTTCGGCCCGGGTCCGGTCCGGGAAACTAGGTGCTTGCCGGCCCCGCCTGTGCGAAAATTCCCAATCGACCCCAAGAATCCGCCATGGACACTCCTTTCCAGCTGGTTTCCCCGTTCCAGCCCGCCGGCGACCAGCCGCAGGCCATCGAAAAGCTCATCGCCGGCTTCGAGGCCGGCGTGGCCGCGCAGACCCTGCTGGGCGTGACCGGCTCCGGCAAGACCTTCACCATCGCCAACGTCATCCAGGCCATCCAGAAGCCGACCCTGGTGCTGGCGCCGAACAAGACCCTGGCGGCCCAGCTGTACGGCGAGTTCAAGAGCTTCTTCCCGCACAACGCGGTCGAATATTTCGTGTCTTATTACGACTACTACCAGCCGGAGGCCTACATCCCGGCCTCGGACACCTTCATCGACAAGGACAGCGCGATCAACGAGCACATCGAGCAGATGCGGCTGTCGGCCACCAAGGCCCTGCTGGAGCGGCGCGACGCCATCATCGTCGCCTCGGTGTCCTCGATCTACGGCTTGGGCGATCCGAACGAATACTTCCGCATGGTGCTGCACTTGGTGCGCGGCGACAGGATCGACCAGCGCGAGCTGATCCGGCGCCTGACCGAGATGCAGTACACCCGCAACGACGTCGAGCTCAAGCGCGCCACCTACCGCGTGCGCGGCGAGGTCATCGACGTGCACCCGGCCGAGAGCGACGTCGAGGCGGTGCGCATCGAATTGTTCGACGGCGAGATCGAGAACATCGCCGCCTTCGACCCGCTGACCGGCGAAGTCCGCCAGAAGCTACCGCGCTTCACCCTGTACCCGAAGTCGCACTACGTGACCACCCGGCGCACGGTGCTGGACGCCATCGAGACCATCAAGGCCGAGCTCAAGGACCGGCTGGAGGTCTTCTACCGCGAGAACAAGCTGGTCGAGGCCCAGCGCCTGGCGCAGCGCACCCAGTTCGACATCGAGATGATGCTGGAGGTCGGCTACTGCAACGGCATCGAGAACTATTCGCGGCACCTGACCGGCCACATGCCCGGCGAGCCGCCGCCGTGCCTGTACGACTACCTGCCGCCGGACGCGCTGCTGGTGATCGACGAATCGCACGTGACCATCCCGCAGCTGGGCGCCATGTACAAGGGCGACCGCTCGCGCAAGGAGACCCTGGTCAATTTCGGCTTCCGGCTGCCGTCGGCGCTGGACAACCGGCCGCTGAAGTTCGACGAGTGGGAACGGCGCGCGCCGCGCAGCGTGTACGTGTCGGCCACGCCCGGTCCTTACGAGCTGGCGCATTCGCCCGGGCAGGTGGTCGAATTGGTGGTGCGCCCGACCGGCCTGGTCGATCCGGAGATCGAGATCCGTCCGGTGGCGACCCAGGTCGACGACGTGCTGTCGGAAATCCACGCGCGGGTGAAGCAGGGCGACCGCGTGCTGATCACCACGCTGACCAAGCGCATGGCCGAGAACCTGACCGACTACCTGGCCGAGCACGGGGTCAAGGTGCGCTACCTGCACTCCGACGTCGACACCGTCGAGCGCGTCGAGATCATCCGCGACCTGCGCCTCGGCGTGTTCGATGTGCTGGTCGGCATCAACCTGCTGCGCGAGGGCCTGGACATGCCGGAGGTCTCGCTGGTGGCGATCCTGGACGCCGACAAGGAGGGCTTCCTGCGCTCCACCCGTTCGCTGATCCAGACCATCGGCCGCGCCGCGCGCAACCTGCGCGGCAAGGCCATCCTGTACGCCGACAAGGTCACCGACTCGATGAAGGCGGCTATCGACGAGACCGACCGCCGGCGCGCCAAGCAGGTCGAGTACAACCGCGCGCACGGCATCGTGCCGACCTCGGTCAAGCGCGAGATCATGGACGTGATGGAGGGTGCCCGCACCGACGTCTCGGCCGAGAAGGCGCTGCAGGAATCCGGCGCGGCGCTGTCGATGCTGTCGGCGGTGCAGCTGGCGCGCAAGCTCAACGAGCTGGAAAGCCGCATGTTCAAACACGCGCAGAACCTGGAGTTCGAGCAGGCCGCCGCCTGCCGCGACGAGATGGCCAAGCTCAAGGCCCAGACCCTGATGGCCTGAGCATTTGCGCCCGGCGCCGGTTTCGGCGTATAATTTCCGTCCCGATGTTTCGGGCGATTAGCTCAGCGGTAGAGCACTACCTTGACATGGTAGGGGTCACAGGTTCGAACCCTGTATCGCCCACCAAGACCAAGCCACCCGAAAGGGTGGCTTTTTCGTTTGCGCAGTGATCGCTGCGAGGCGTCCGCCACTCGCTGTGAGGTTCACGTTCCTGAACTTGACTTGGCTGGCTTGCGATTCGACTGCAAAATTCCGCATTATCCCTTTGATTTTAAATATCCAATGTCTGGTAGTGCGCGGTGGCAAAAGGCTTGCCGGATTCGAGGCGGGCGAGGGGTGGTGGTGAACCGAAATAGATTTGTAACAATCGTTGACATTCAGGTTTGTTCATTTTATGTTCAGATTCATGCCGCGGCGTGGGGCCGGGCATGCCACCACATTCTCAGGGGTTTCCATCATGATTCGTATGTCTGTTCTGGCCGTTGCCACGGCCATGGCGCTGGGTTCCGCCGTCGACGCCGACGCGGCCGGCCGTCCCGATCTGGTCAAGCAGGACTTGGCCCGCGGCAAGCAATACGCCGCCGGCGAGATGATCGTCCAATACCGCTCCTTCGCCACCGACGCCGACAAGGCGCGCGTGCGCAAGGCCCTCGGCAATGCCGTCGCCGCCGACGTGATCGGTTCGAAAGGCCGCGGCCGCTACGCCGACATCGAGCTGGTGCGCTTCGCGCCGGGCACCACCATGGCTTCCAAGATGGACGCCATCGCCAACGATCCGGCCGTTGACTACGCCGAACCGAACTGGCTGGTGCGCCACATGGCCGTCTCCAACGATCCGTACTTCAGCAACGGCTCGCTTTGGGGCATGTACGGCGCCGCCACGAGCCCGGCCAACCAATTCGGTTCCGCCGCGGCCGCCGCGGCCAACAACGATTGCTCGGGTGTGTACGTCGGCATCATCGACGAAGGTTACATGTACAGCCATCCGGATCTGGCCGCCAACGTCGGCACCAACCCGCGTGAAACCGCCGGCAACGGCCGCGACGACGACGGCAACGGCCTGGTCGACGACGTGTACGGCTGGGACTTCGCCGGCAACGACGCGCAGGTGTTCGACGGCGCCGGCGACGACCATGGCACGCACGTGGCCGGCACCATCGGCGGCGTCGGCAACAACGGCCAAGGCGTCTCCGGAGTCTGCCACAGCGGCGTCAAGCTGCTGAACGCCAAGTTCCTCGGCAGCCGCGGCGGCACCACCGCCAACGCCATCAAGGCCGTCGACTACTTCACCGGCCTGAAAACCGCCGGTACGCCGATCGTCGCCACCAACAACAGCTGGGGTGGCGGCGGCTATTCCCAGGCGCTGTACGACGCCATCGAGCGTCATAACCAGGCCGGCATCCTGTTCATCGCCGCAGCCGGCAACAGCGGCGCCAACAACGACGCCACCCCGGCCTATCCGAGCGGCTACACCAACAGCAACGTGATTGCCGTGGCCGCCATCGCCAGCAACGGCACCCTGGCTTCGTACTCGCAGTACGGCGCCACCACCGTCGACATTTGCGCCCCGGGATCGGGTGTCTGGTCGACTGTTCCGGTATCCTCCGGCAAAGGCAAGACCGCCAAAATCACCGGCGGTTACGCCAGCTACAACGGCACCTCGATGGCGACCCCGCACGTGACCGGCGCCGCGGCCCTGTACAGGGCCCGCAACCCGTCCGCCAACGCTTCGCAGATAAAGGCCGCCATCCTCGGCAGCGCCACGCCGACCGCGTCTTGCAGCGGCAAGGTCGCCACCGGTGGCCGCCTGAACGTCAGCGGTTTCTGATCGATTCTTCCTGAATCGGAAAAAACACCGCTTCGGCGGTGTTTTTTTTCGCCCGCCGGATCGCGTAAACGCCCATTCCGATTGACTTTTCGGCCCAAAACGCCTAACGTATCCTTAACATTCAGAGGTGGCGCCGGGCGCCGCGTGTGCGACATGTCCACTAGCATCGTCCAATGCTGAACCTCCACCCGAGCGCATACCGGACGCTTGGCGTCCTTTTTTATTTCCGAACCCCGCGAATCCATGATCACCATCACCTTGCCTGACGGCTCGCAACGCCCCTTCGAACATCCCGTCACCGTCGCCGACGTGGCCGCCTCCATCGGCGCCGGTCTGGCCAAAGCCGCCTTGGCCGGCAAGGTCGACGGCCGGCTGGTCGACACCGGCTTCACCATCGAACGCGACGCCGTGCTGGAAATCGTCACCGACAAGCACCCCGACGCGCTCGACATCCTGCGCCATTCCTCGGCGCACTTGCTGGCACAGGCCGTGCAGCGCCTGTATCCGGGTGCGCAGGTCACCATCGGCCCGGTGATCGACAACGGCTTCTACTACGACTTCGCCTACGAGCGCCCGTTCACTCCGGACGACCTGCCGCTGATCGAGGCCGAGATGGCCAAGATCATCAAGGAGGCGCATGCCGTGTCGCGCAGCGTGAAGTCGCGCGACGAGGCCGTGGCCTACTTCAAGGGCCTCGGCGAGCACTACAAGGCCGAGATCATCGAATCGATTCCGGCCGGCGAGGCGCTGTCGCTGTACAGCCAGGGCGAATTCACCGACCTGTGCCGCGGTCCGCACGTGCCCAGCACCGACAAGCTGCGCGCCGTCAAGTTGATGAAGGTGGCCGGCGCTTATTGGCGCGGCGATTCCAACAACGCCATGCTCAGCCGCATCTACGGCACCGCCTGGTTGAACGAGAAGGACCTGAAGGCCTATCTGTTCCAGCTGGAAGAGGCCGAGAAGCGCGACCACCGCAAGATCGGCAAGGCGCTGGACCTGTTCCACCAACAGGAAGAGGCGCCGGGCATGGTGTTCTGGCACCCGAAAGGCTGGGCGTTGTGGCAGGTGGTCGAGCAGTACATGCGCCGCGTCTACCGCGACTCCGGCTATCAGGAAGTGCGTTGCCCGCAGATCCTGGACGTCTCGCTGTGGAAGCGCTCCGGGCACTGGGACAACTACCAGGAGAACATGTTCTTCACCGAGTCCGAGAAGCGCACCTACGCGGTCAAGCCGATGAACTGCCCGGGTCACGTGCAGGTGTTCAACCACGGCCTGCACAGCTACCGCGACCTGCCGATCCGTTACGGCGAATTCGGCTCCTGCCACCGCAACGAGCCCTCCGGCGCGCTGCACGGCATCATGCGCGTGCGCAGCTTCACCCAGGACGACGGCCACATCTTCTGCACCGAAGACCAGATCGAGTCCGAGGTCACCGCGTTCCACCGCCAGGCGATGAAGGTGTATTCCGACTTCGGTTTCAGCGACATCTCGCTGAAGATCGCCCTGCGCCCGGAAAAGCGTCTGGGCACCGACGCCGTCTGGGACAAGGCCGAAGGCGCGTTGCGTGCCGCCTTGGCCGCCTGCGGCGTGCACTGGGAGGAGCTGCCGGGCGAGGGCGCGTTCTACGGCCCGAAGATCGAATACCACATGCGCGACTCCATCGGCCGCGGCTGGCAGGTCGGCACCATGCAGGTCGACTTCATGATGCCCGAGCGCCTGGGTGCGGAATACGTCGATGAAAGCTCCAGCAAGCGCCATCCGGTCATGCTGCACCGGGCCATCGTCGGCTCGATGGAGCGCTTCATCGGCATCCTGATCGAAAGCCACGCCGGCGCGTTGCCGACCTGGCTGGCGCCGGTGCAGGCGGTGGTGATGAACATCACCGACGCCCAGGCCGATTTCGTCGAAACCGCGCACGCCGCCCTGGTCAAGGCCGGTTTCCGGGCCGCCAGGGATTTGCGCAACGAGAAGATCGGCTATAAAATCCGCGAACATACCCTGCAACGGGTGCCGTACCTGCTGGTGGTCGGCGACCGTGAGAAGGAAAACGGCCAGGTGTCGGTCCGGACCCGTTCCGGCGAGGACCTGGGCGTGATGACGTTGGACGCATTCGTCGCGCGCCTGCGCGAAGAGACCCCGCAGCCCTGAGCCGCGGGCCCATTTCCACCATGAGGATCGACTAATCAATACGCCCGTTTCAGAAAAAGGTAACCGCAAGAACCACGAAATCCGCGTGCCGCGCGTGCGCGTCATCGGCGCCGACGGCGAGATGGTCGGCGTGCTGTCGCGCGACGAAGCGCTGGCCTTGGCCGAGGAGTCCGGCATGGATCTGGTCGAAATCCAGCCCAACCAGGACCCGCCGGTCTGCCGGGTGATGGACTACGGCAAATACCGCTTCGAGCTGCAGAAGAAGGCCGCCGCCGCCAAGAAGAAGCAGAAGATTGTCGAAATCAAGGAAGTGAAGTTCCGCCCGACCACCGACGTCGGCGACTACAGCATCAAGCTGCGCAACGTGCGCCGCTTCCTGGAAGAGGGCGACAAGGTCAAGGTCAACATCCGCTTCAAGGGCCGCGAGATGTCGCACCAGGAGCTGGGCGTGGAGATGGCCAAGCGCATCGAGACCGACCTGGCCGAGGAGGCCGTGATCGAGTCCCGGCCGCGTCTGGAAGGCCGCCAGATGGTGATGATGATCGCCCCGAAGAAAAAGTGAGGCCCGGCCGGAAGGCCGAAACCCGCGCTTTTTCCCGAAAACCGGCCGCTAACGGCCGGTTTTCATTCAGTTTTCCCAGAATCCGGCTTGCCGTGCGCCCGAAAAGCGGGCATAATGGCGGGCTCTTGGTTCGCCAAGCGGCCGCGCGGCCGACAGCCTTCGGGCGGCGCAATCGGACACCCGGCCCCGCAAGGGCCACTCGCGGCATAGGCATGGACGGAAAGCGCGGCGCAAGCCGCCGCCTAGCCAGTTGATCAACCAAAAGGAAACCCCAATGGCCAAGAATAAAATCAAGACCAACCGGGCCGCCGCCAAGCGCTTCCGCAAGACGGCCTCCGGCAAATACAAGTGCGGCCACGCCAACCGTAGCCACATCCTCACCAAGAAAGCGACCAAGCGCAAACGTAACCTCCGCCAGGGCAACCATGTCCGCGCCGAGGATTCCGGCCGTCTGGACCGCATGCTGCCCTATCTCTGAGGAGGACTGAACCATGGCACGAATCAAACGCGGCGTCACCGCCCGAGCACGTCACAAGAAAGTCCTGAAACTCGCCAAAGGCTATTACGGCGCCCGCCGCAAAGTCTTCCGCGTCGCCAAGCAGGCCGTCACCAAAGCCGCCCAATACGCCTACATCGGCCGCAAGCAGCGCAAGCGCCAGTTCCGTACCCTGTGGATCGCCCGCATCAACGCGGCGGCCCGCATCAACGGCCTGAGCTACAGCCGCTTCATGAACGGCCTGCTGAAGGCCGGCATCAAGCTGGACCGCAAGGCCCTGGCCGACATCGCCATCCACGATGCCAACGCCTTCGCCAAGATCGCCGAACAGGCCAAGAGCGCCCTCGCGGCCTGATCGCGGCGGACGCATTGCGTCAGCACGGCTGAAAAACGAAGTGGGGAAGGGCGCATGTCCTTCCCCATTTTCATTCACACCCATCCACGGCATCCGATGACCACGATCGAACAACTCACCGAGCAGGCGCTGCAGCAGACCGCCGCCGCCGCCGACCTGGACGCGCTGGACGCGCTGCGCGTCGCCTGGCTGGGCAAGTCCGGCCAGATCACCCTGCAACTCAAGCAGCTCGGCGCGTTGCCGGCCGAGCAGCGCAAGGCCGCCGGCGAGGGCATCAACCGCGCCAAGGACGCCGTATCCGACGCCATCGCGGCGCGCAAGGCCGCGCTCGAGCAGGCCGCGTTGGCGCAGCGCCTGGCCTCCGAGCGCATCGACGTGACCCTGCCGGGCCGCGGCCTGCTGCCGGCCAACGCGCACCCGGTCAGCAAGACCCTGGAGCGCATCAGCGAGATCTTCTCGCGTCTGGGCTACCAGACCGCGCAGGGCCCGGAAGTCGAGGACGACTGGCACAATTTCGAGGCGCTGAACTTCCCGCCGCACCATCCGGCGCGCGCCATGCACGACACCTTCTATTTCCCCAGCGGCCATCTGCTGCGCACGCACACCTCCGGCGTGCAGGTGCGCTTCATGCAGGACAACAAGCCGCCGCTGCGCATGATCGCCATGGGCAAGGTCTACCGTTCGGATTCCGACCAGACCCACACCCCGATGTTCCACCAGATGGAAGGCCTGCTGATCGACGAGACCTCCAGCTTCGCCGACCTGAAGGGCACGCTGGCCGCCTTCGTGCGCGCGTTCTTCGAGCAGGATTTCGAGATGCGCTTCCGGCCGAGCTACTTCCCGTTCACCGAGCCCTCGGCCGAGGTCGACATCGCCTGGAAGCAGCCCGACGGCAGTACCCGCTGGCTGGAAGTGCTGGGCTGCGGCATGGTGCACCCGAACGTGCTGCGCAACTGCGGCATCGATCCGGAGCGCTACACCGGCTTCGCCTTCGGCCTTGGCATCGAGCGTTTCGCGATGCTGCGCTACGGCGTCAACGACCTGCGCAGCTTCTTCGAGAACGACGTGCGCTTCCTGAAACAATTCGCCTGATCGGCCGCGTAAACGGAACCCCAGAACCATGAAATTCCCCGTCAGCTGGTTACGACAACACGTGCGCACTGACGCCGACGACGCCCGCATCGCCGAGGCGCTGACCGCCATCGGCCTCGAGGTCGAGGACGCCGCTCCGGTCGGCGGCGCCTTGCCCGGCGTGGTCGTGGCCGAAATCGTCGCGCTGGAAAAACATCCCGAAGCCGACCGCCTGAACGTGTGCCAGGTCGACGTCGGCGGCAGCCGCGTGCAGATCGTGTGCGGCGCGCCGAACGCCCGCGCCGGCCTGAAGGCGCCGCTGGCGCAGGTCGGCAGCGAGCTACCGGGCGGGCTGGCGATCAAGGCCGCCAAGCTGCGCGGCGTCGACTCCGCCGGCATGCTGTGCTCGGCCAAGGAACTCGGCATCGATGCCGACGCCTCCGGCCTGTTGGAACTGCCGGCCGATGCGCCGGTCGGCACCGCCTTGGCCGACTATCTCGGTCTGCCGGACGTCCGTTTCGAGCTCAAACTCACCCCGAACCGAGCCGACTGCTTCTCGATCCGCGGCATCGCCTTCGATCTGGCTGCCGCGCTCGACACCCAGGTGCTGCCGCTGGAGATCCCGGAAGTGCCGGTGTCGTCCGACGCCGTACGCGCGCTCGACATCGAGGCCGTCGCCGACTGCCCGCGCTATTGCGGCCGCGTCATCGAAGGCCTGGATCCGCGCGCGGTCACGCCGCTGTGGATGAGCGAGGCGCTGAAGCGCTCCGGCATCCGCCCGGTGTCGCCGCTGGTCGACATCACCCAGTACGTGATGCTGGAACTCGGCCAGCCGATGCACGCCTTCGACGCCGGCAAGCTGGCCGGTCCGGTCGGCGTGCGCCGCGCGCGCGACGGCGAAACCTGCACCCTGCTCGACGGCCGCGAAGCGGCGCTGACGCCGGAATTCACCGTCATCACCGACGCCGGCTGCGCGGTCGCGGTCGCCGGCGTGATGGGCGGACTGGACAGCAGCGTGGGCGAGGGCACCACCGCCGTGTTCCTGGAAAGCGCGCACTTCGCGCCGGCTTCGATCATCGGCCGCGCCCGCAAGCTCGGTCTGCATACCGACGCCTCGCACCGTTTCGAACGCGGCGTCGATCCGGCCCTGCCGCGTCTGGCGCTGGAGCGCGCCAGCGCGCTGGTGCTGCAGATCCTCGGCGGCAAGGCCGGTCCGGTGGTCTGCGCCGACGCGTCGGCGCACATCCCGCCACCGGCGCCGGTGATGCTGCGCCGCACGCGCCTGGCGCGCGTGCTTGGCATGCAGGTGCCGGACGAACGCGTCGAACGCATCTTCCGTGCGCTCGGCATGCGCGTCGAAGCGCAGGCCGACGGCTGGTCGGTGACCGCGCCCAGCAGCCGCTTCGACATCGCGATCGAAGAGGACCTGATCGAGGAAGTCGCCCGCATCGTCGGTTACGAACACATCCCGGTGCGCACCCCGAGCGGCGAAGTGCCGCTGGCGGCGCGTTCCGAACTGGCCATCGACGAGGCTGTGCTGCGCGCGCAGCTGATCGCGATGGACGTGCAGGACACCATCAACTACGCGTTCGTGGACGCGGCGCTGCTGGATACCTGGCAGCTGCAGGCCGATGCCTTGGCGCTGGCCAATCCGCTCAGCGCCGAACTGGCGGTGATGCGCACCTCGCTGTTGCCGGGTCTGGTCTCTGCGCTGACCGCCAACAGCGCGCGCCAGCAGACGCGCCTGCGCCTGTTCGAAATCGGCCGCGTGTTCCATCGCCGCGACAACGCCGCGCCCTCGGAACGCAATACCCTGGCTGCCGTGTTCAGCGGACCGGCGCTGCCGGAGCAGTGGAGCGGCAAGTCGGCGCCGGTCGATTTCTATGACGCCAAAGCGGTGCTGGACGCGGCCCTGGCGCGCATCGGCTTCCGCGCCGAGTATGTGCCGGCCGCGGTGCCGCACCTGCATCCGGGCCGCAGCGCCGAAGTCCGCATCGCCGGGCAAGCGGTCGGTCTGATCGGCGCCCTGCATCCGGCCTTGAACAAAACGTTGGATCTGCCGGGCGACGTGTACGGCTTCGAAATCGACCTGTCGGCCCTGCCGACGCGCGCCCTGCCGCAGGCGGCGCCGGTGTCGCGTTTCCCGAGCGTGCGCCGCGACCTGGCCCTGTTGGTGCCGGAAGCGGTCGATTGGTCGCGCATCGAGGTCTGCGTCCGCCGCCGTCTGGGCGAATCCCTGCAGTCCGTGGTGCTGTTCGACGTCTACCGCGGCGCCGGCTTGCCGGAAAACACCAAAAGCCTCGCTATTGGCTTGATTTTGCATGATATTTCGCGCACTCTAAACGAATCGGAGGTCGAACAGTCGATCGCCGGCGTGTTGACCGCCCTGGGCGACGAGTGCCAAGCCGTATTGCGCACCTGACCTTTCATACCGGAATCGGAAACCTACTCATGGCATTGACCAAAGCAGAAATGGCCGACCGTTTGTTCGAGGAAGTGGGATTGAACAAACGCGAGGCGAAAGAGTTCGTCGATCTGTTCTTCGACACCTTGCGCGGCGCGCTCGAATCGGGCCGTCAGGTCAAGCTGTCGGGTTTCGGCAACTTCGACCTGCGCCGCAAGAACCAGCGCCCGGGCCGCAATCCCAAGACCGGCGAGGAGATCCCCATCACCGCGCGCACCGTGGTAACCTTCCGTCCTGGCCAGAAACTGAAAGAGCGCGTGGAGAACTATGCTGGATCCGGGCAGTAACAAGGAGCTCCCTGAAATCCCCGCCAAGCGCTACTTCACCATCGGCGAAGTCAGCGAGCTGTGCGACGTGAAGCAGCACGTGCTGCGTTACTGGGAAACCGAGTTCGAGAGCCTGAATCCGGTCAAGCGCCGCGGCAACCGCCGTTATTACCAGCACCACGACGTGCTGAAGGTGCGCGAGATCCGCGACCTGCTGTACCACCAGGGTTACACCATCGGCGGCGCGCGCCTGCGTCTGGAGGGCGGCCGCCGGCCGGAGGCGCCGAGCGCCGATCCACAGCTGCTGCAAGGCATGCGCCGCGAACTGGAGGAAATCCTGCGCATTCTCGGCTGAGCCGGAGGCAGGTGCGGTATAATATTTTCTGATTCGGGGCGTAGCGCAGCCTGGTAGCGCATCTGCCTGGGGGGCAGAGGGTCGTGGGTTCAAATCCCGCCGTCCCGACCAAACGGAAAAGAGCCGCATCGCGGCTCTTTTTTTTCGCCCGGAAACCCGGATTCAGAACAGTTCGGCGTCCAAGGCCATCAGGCTGGCGCTACCGCCGCGGATCGCCGCGGCATGCTGCGCCGCGCGCGGCAGGATGCGGTCGAAGTAGAAGCGCGCGGTTTCCAGCTTGGCTTTGGCCAGGGCGGCATCGCCCGAGGCCTGTGCCACTCGCGCCGACTCCGCCCACCAGTAGGCGAGGCAGGCGTAGGCCGACAGGAACAGGTAGTCGACCGACGCGGCGCCGACCGCATCCGGATCGGCCGCCGCCGCGCCGCCGATTTCACGGGTGACCGCGGCCCACAGCGCGGCGGTGTCCTTCAGCCGGGCGCTGAACTCGCCGTCCGGTTCGGCCGCGACCAAAGCCTCGATCAAGCCGAGGAAGCGCTTCAGGCCGGCGCCTTGCGTGTGCAGGGTCTTGCGGCCGAGCAGATCGAGCGCCTGGATGCCGGTGGTGCCTTCGTAGATGGTGGTGATGCGGGCGTCGCGCGCCAGTTGCTCCATGCCCCATTCGCGCACGTAGCCGTGGCCGCCGAAGCATTGCAGCGCGTGGTAGGCGCATTCGTTGGCCCATTCGGTCAGCGCGCCCTTGACGATCGGGGTCAGGAAGCCGAGGAACAGCTCGGCCTCGGCGCGCGCTTCCGGGCTGGCCGCGCGTTCGGCCTTGTCGATTTCCACGGTGGCCTGGTAGGCCAGGCAGCGGGCGCCTTCGGTCAGCGCCTTGCAGGTCAGCAGCATGCGCCGCACGTCCGGATGCACGATGATCGGGTCGGCCGGCTTGTCGGGGAACTTGGCGCCGGCGGCGGCGCGCATCTGTAGGCGCTCGCGGGCGTACGCCAGCGCGTTCTGGGTCGCCCGGTCCATCAGGCCCAGGCCCTGCAGGCCGACCGCCACGCGCGCGGAGTTCATCATGGTGAACATCGCGTTCAAGCCGCGGTTCGGCTGGCCGATCAGGTAGCCTTGCGCACCGTCGAAATTCATCACGCAGGTGGCGGAGCCGTGGATCCCCATCTTGTGCTCGATGGAGCCGCAGCGCACCGCATTCGGACCACCGGTGCTGCCGTCGCGCGCGGTTTTCAGCTTCGGCACGATGAACAGCGAGATGCCCTTCACGCCGGCCGGCGCATCCGGCAGGCGCGCCAGCACCAGATGCACGATGTTGTCGGTCAGGTCGTGCTCGCCGCCGGTGATGAAGATCTTGGTGCCAGTGACGGCGTAGCTGCCGTCGGCCTCGGGCACGGCGCGGGTCTTCAACAGGCCGAGGTCCGAGCCGCAATGCGGTTCGGTCAGGCACATGGTGCCGGTCCAACGGCCGGCCACGATCGGTTTCAGGAACGCCTCGCGTTGCCAGTCCTCGCCGTGGTGCTTCAGCGCCTCGGTGGCGCCGTGCGACAGCAGCGGGTAATTGCCCCAGCTCAGGTTGGCGGCATCGATCATTTCCTTGAACACGCAGGCCAGGCTTTCCGGCAGGCCTTGGCCGCCGAATGCCTCGGGCGCGGTCAGGCCGCTCCAGCCGCCCTCGACGAACTGCGCGTAGGCCTCGCGGAAGCCCGGCGGCGTGGCGACCGCGCCGGTGTCGCGGTCGAAACGGCAGCCTTCGCGGTCGCCGTCGGCGTTGATCGGCGCCAGCACGGTTTCGGCGAACTTGGCGGCTTCCTCCAGCACGGCGTCCGACAGTTCGCGGTCGGCGGCGGCGAGGTCGAGCTCACGGTAGGTCCGTTCGGCCTTGAGCAGGTCGAACAGCACGAATTTCATGTCTTTCAGCGGGGCTTTGTAGGTGTTCATCGCGGTGTCTTCGGTGGCGGGTTGGCGGGCTTCAGCGGTAAACGCCGTCAAGGCCCGGTGCGGGGTTCAGGCGGCCGTCGTACTGCAGCTCGTAACGGCGGTTCGGGTCGACGCTGCGCACGCTGCCTTCCAGCCGATAGCGTAAGGGCTGAGACTTATCCAAGCGATTGTCGAGCTCGGCGCGTGTGGCCGCCGTGAACGCGGCCGGCACATCCACCACCTCGGCGGCGTTGGCGCCGATCTTCGGCAGCTCGGCGGTCGTGAGTTGGCTCCACTCGCCGTCCAGGATGCGCACTTTCAGCGCCAGATCGCGGAACGCCACCGGTCCGGTGCTGAAGTTCTGCAGGCGGACCTGGGCTTGCCAACTGCCGTCCGGCAGGCGCTGCAGCTGTTGCAGGCTGGCCTGCGGCGGATAGTGGCGCACGGCAGGGGTGCTGGCGCAGGCGGCCAACAGGCCGAGCAGGGAAACGGTCAGGAAACGGCGGTATCGCATCGGGTCATCCGTGGTTGCGGTTACCCTGAAAGAATACCACCGGGCCGTCATGTTCGGCTTGCGTCGGCGGCCGCTTTCCCGCGAGAATGCCGAATGCCGAATCAATCGTTCCTGTTGGGTCTGTTGTTGCCGTTGGCGGATGCGCCGCCGCCTGCCGGACAGCCGTCCCTGAAATCCGTGGTCCATGAGCTGTACATCGACGATCTGGACCGTGCACGGCTGGAGTCGCTGTCCGGCAGCGACCATATCGACGGCTTGGACGGCCACAGCCATTTCGTCGACGCCCGCGACCAGGCCGAAATCGAACGCCTTGGCCATAAGCCGGTGTTCGCCGTGCCGTTGCCGGGCGGCGCGCTGTACCTGCGCATCCCGTCGTTCCATGCCGGCACCGCGCGTGCCGTGCACGCCGCGCTGGAGCCGCATGTCCGGAGCGCGCCGGTGCGCCATCTGGTGATGGATCTGCGCGACAACCGCGGCGGAACCATCAGCGGCGCGATCGAAGTCGCCGACGAGTTCATCGACGACGGCGTGCTGGCCGGCACCCGCGGCCGCGCCGATATCGCCAACATGCTGTTTTTGGCCAAGCCGGCCGGTTTGCTGCCGAAAGCCGGCGTGACCGTACTGGTCGACCGCATGACGGCCTCGGCCGCCGAATTGCTGGCCGGCATCCTCGCGCACCGGCGCGACGCGCTGTTGGTCGGCCGCGATACCTACGGCAAGTCCTCGGTGCAAAGCCAGGTCCATCTCGACGAGGCGCAGGACGTCATGCTGACCATCGCCCGCTACTATTTCGACGACGGCACCAGCATCGGCCGCCGCGGTCTGCATCCGGACATCCGGGTGTCGACCAGGCGTCTGCACAGACAGCGGCCGCCGGAATCCGCGGCCGAGGTGCCGGCGCTGCTCGGCGCCGATTCGCTGATTCTCGAGGCGCTGGAGGCCTTGCGCCGGCGCGATGCAGCCGGCGCGGTTCAGACCAGCCCGAAGGCGTAATACAGGCCGATGATGACGAACACCGCCGAGGTCTTGATCAGGGTGATGGCGAAGATGTCCTTATAGGCCTGCCGGTGGGTCAGGCCGGTGACCGCCAACAGGGTGATCACCGCGCCGTTGTGCGGCAGGGTGTCCATGCCGCCGGAGGCCATCGCCGCCACCCGGTGCAGCACCTCCATCGGGATGCCGGCCGCGTTGGCGTTGGCGATGAAGGTTTCCGACATCGCGGCCAAGGCGATGCTCATGCCGCCGGAGGCCGAGCCGGTGATGCCGGCCAGCGCGGTGACGGTGATCGCTTCGTTGATCAGCGGGTTGGGGATGGCCCCCAAGGCGTTGGCGACCAGCAGGAAACCGGGCAGGGCGGCGATCACCGCGCCGAAACCGTATTCCGAGGCGGTGTTCATCGCCGCCAGCATGGCGCCGCCGACGGCGGCGCGCGCGCCTTCGCTGAAGCGGCCGATCACCGGCTTCCAGGCCAGCGCCAGCACGCTCAGGATGCCGACCAGCAGCGCGCCCTGCACCGACCAGATGGCCGCTACCTTCGGGATTTCCTGCACCACCGGCGCGGCGCTGCCGATCACCGCCGGATCGAAGCTGTGGCTGTCGCCGTACCAGAGCGGAATCCAACCGCTCAGCAGCTTGTTGCCGACACCGACCAGCAGCAGCGGCAGCAGCGCGACCAGCGGATGCGCCAGACGGTCGCCGCCGAACGCGGCCGGCTCGTTGTGCAGGCTGTCCGGATCGCCGTAGCCTTCGCCTTTGCCCAAGGCGGCGCGTCGGCGCCATTCCAGATACACCAGGCCGACGGCGAGGATGAACACGCCGCCCAAGGTGCCGAGCCAAGGCGAGGCCCAGGTGTCGGTGCCGAAGAACGAGGTCGGGATGATGTTCTGGATCTGCGGGCTGCCGGGCAGGGCGTCCATGGTGAAGGTGAACGCGCCGAGCGCGATGGTGCCGGGAATCAGCCGCTTCGGGATGTCGGCCTGCCGGAACAGTTCGGCCGCGAACGGATAGACCGCGAACACCACCACGAACAGCGATACGCCGCCGTAGGTCAGCAGGGCGCACACGGCCACGATCGACAGCATCGCGCGCTGCGGCCCGAACAGGCGGATCACGGCGCCGACGATGGATTTGGAGAAGCCCGACAGCTCGATCAGCTTGCCGAACACGGCGCCGAGCAGGAATACCGGGAAATACAGCTTCAGGAAGCCGACCATCTTGTCCATGAACAGACCGGTGAACATCGGCGCCACCAGCGAGGGGTCGGTGGCCAGCACTGCGCCGAGCGCCGCCACCGGCGCGAACAGGATGACGCTGTGGCCGCGGTAGGCGATCCACATCAGGAACAACAGCGCGGCCAGGATGATCAACAGATCCATGCGGGGACTCGAAGCGGAAACCGGCCTGCAGTGTCGGTGAAAGCGCCCCCGCCCTCATACTGTACCAAGGTACAACTGCGGCCTCCCCGCAAACGGCATAGTCTGCTACCCAACCGGTATTTCAGCCGCGGACAACAGCACCCAAACACCAGGGAGAGTTATGAACAAGAATTATCTGAGTCTGGCCATCGGTCTTTCGCTCGTCGCCGGCATGGCGCAGGCGCAGGACGCCCAAACCGCCAAGCCCGCCGACGGCTCCGCGGCCAAGACGCTGGACAGCGTCACCGTCACCGCCCGCCGCCGCGCCGAGTCCATCCAGGACGTGCCGGTCGCGGTCAGCGCCTTCAGCGAAGACGACATGAAGGACCTGCAGGCGACCAACATCGACGGCCTGCAGGGTTCGGTGCCGAACATGAACATCGTGCAGGGCCGCGGCTCCTCGAACAGCGTCAACGTGTTCATCCGCGGCATCGGCCAGCCGGACGCGTTGCAGACCTTCGACCCGGGCGTCGGCATGTACGTCGACGACGTGTACTACTCGCGCATCAACGGCGCGCTGTTCTCGCTGTTCGACGTGCAGCAGGTGGAAGTGCTGCGCGGTCCGCAGGGCACCCTGTACGGCAAGAACTCCACCGGCGGCGCGGTCAAGATCACCACCAAGAACCCGTTCGATGACGAGGGCGGCGCCGTCGAGCTGACCGCCGGCAACTACGGCCGCGCCGAAGGCCGCTTCTACGCCAGCGGCAAGCTGAACGATGTGGTGGCGATGAGCGTGGCCGCCGCCAAGATCACCCGCGACGGCTACGTGACCGATCCGGTGACCAAGCAGGATTACAACGACGAGGACACCAGCGCCATCCGCGCCAAACTGGCCCTGCGTCCGCGTGACGGCCTCGACATCAGCGTGGCCTTCGACTACACCCGCCAGGACAACGCCCTGACCCTGGGCCGCCCGACCGCGCCGCTCACCAGCGTACCGCCGCTGGCCGCCCCGACCGGCGAATACGATTTCGAGACCCGGACCTCGTTCTCGCCGGATCAAGGCCAGGAAATGACCCACAAGGGCGTCACCGCCGCCATCAACTGGGAAATCAACGAGCGCTGGCTGCTGAAGGCGATCAACGCCCACCGCACGCTGCAGACCGAGTCCTTCATCGACATCGACGCCTCCGAGCGCGAGCTCGGCGACGTGCTGGTGGCGCTCGACCAGCAGCAGAGCAGCCAGGAAGTGCAACTGCAGTACGACAGCGGCGCCGGCCTGAAGGCCACCTTCGGCCTGTACTACATGAACGAGCAGGTGCCGTCCTACCAGGAAGCCTACGCCGATGATTTCTTCGGCGTGTCGTTCCTGCGCACCATCAGCGACGACCTGGAAACCGACAGCAAGGCCGCCTTCGCGCATGCCAGCTGGGATTTCGCGCCGACCTGGACCCTGTCCGCCGGCGTGCGCTGGACCCAGGACCACAAGGATTACTTCCGCACCACCAGCACTTTCTGGGGCGGTTTCTACAGCGTGCTGAACGAAACCGTGTCGCTCAACACCGACAAATCCTGGTCAGCGGTCACGCCGTCCGCCAGCCTGCAGAAGGCGTTCAGCGATAATGTGATGGGTTACGTCTCGGCCAACCGCGGCTTCAAGTCCGGCGGCTTCAACGGCCGCGCCAACTCGGCGTTCGAGGCCAGTAACCCCGAGTTCGCGCCGGAGTTCGTCTGGACCT
The DNA here is from genome assembly GCF_014638745.1 of Arenimonas maotaiensis. Classification (GTDB taxonomy): domain Bacteria; phylum Pseudomonadota; class Gammaproteobacteria; order Xanthomonadales; family Xanthomonadaceae; genus Arenimonas; species Arenimonas maotaiensis. The sequence continues at coordinate 441,715 of NZ_BMFO01000001.1, read as the reverse complement.
ATGAAATGGGCGTCAAGATGCAGTCCGCCGACAAGCGCCTGAGCGGCCGTCTGGCGGCCTTCCACAGCAGCTACGAGGACTTCCAGGCCCGCGTCTCCGAAGTCACCAATCCGGGCGCGCCGGTTCCGAGCTTCGGCTTCCCGGTGTTGAACGCGGCCGAGCTGACCATCGACGGCATCGAGTTCGAAGGCGTCGCGCTGCTGGGCGAAGCCACCCGCCTGTCGACCCAGCTGGGTTGGATGGACGCACGCTACGACAAGTTCGTCGATCCGCGCGTCGACCTCAACCCGGCGCTGGCCAACCTGCACGACCATGTGCCGTTCTCGCCGGAGTTCACCGCCCGCGTCGCGCTGCAGCACAGCTTCAGCCTGGCCAACGGCAGCACCTTCAGCGTCGGCGCCGACGCGTCCTACCGCAGCGAGACCTGGCTGTCGGTCGACAACCGTCCGGGTCTGGTGCAGGACGCCTACACCCTGGTCGGCCTGTACGGCGTCTGGGATTCGGCCGACGCCAAGTGGCAGGCCCGCGCCGGCGTGCGCAACCTGACCGACGAAGTCTACAAGACCGACGGCCAGGAGTTTTCCTCGGTCGGCAACATCCAGACCGCGTACTACGGCATGCCGCGCAACTGGTACGCCTCGCTCCGCTACAACTTCTGATCCGCGCCGATCGGAACCGGAAAGGCCGCAAGCGATTGCGGCCTTTCCTTTTGTAAGGCCTGCGCATTTCGGGTAGAGTGGTGCGAACCGTCAGCGTCCCGGCCATGTTCAGCGAATTCCAACTCATCCTCGTCGCCCTGGTCTGGATCGCCCTGCTGTTCGGCACCGCGCTGTGGGTCGAGCGCCGCCCGGGCCTGCTGTCGCGGCATTGGCCCTACGTCTACAGCCTGTCGCTGGCGGTGTACTGCACGTCCTGGACCTTCTACGGCACAGTGACCCAGGCCTTGCGCTCGGGTTGGCCGATTCCCCCGACCTTCATCGGCAGCATGCTGTTCTACCTGTTCGCGTTCGGCTTCGTGCGCAAGCTGCAGCAGCTGGCGCAGGAGCACAACGCCACCTCCATCGCCGACCTGATCGCCAGCCGGCTCGGCCGCGATTCGACGCTTGCCGCCGCCATCACCGCCGTGGCGGTGGTCGGCATCGTGCCTTACATCGCGCTGCAGCTGAAGGCGGTGACCATGAGCTACGGCATGCTGCGCGGCGCCTACCAGCCGGCCACCGAGGCCTGGAAGGACAGTGCGCTGTACGTGGCGCTGGTGATGGCGGCGTTCGCCATGCTGTTCGGCACCCGGCGCGCGTCGGTCAGCGAACGCAACCGCGGGCTGGTGCTGGCCATGGCGGTGGAGTCGCTGTTGAAGCTCGGCGCCATGCTTGCGCTCGGCCTGTACGTCTGGCTCAACTTCGATCTCGCCGTCGAGGTGCCCGACGCCATCCGCCAAGGCGGCGCCGAAGGCTTTCCGGCCCTGATCCTGCTCGGCGTGTTCGCCATGGTCACCTTGCCGCACCAGTTCCATGTCGGCTTCATCGAATTGCGCGACGGCCGCGACCCGCAGACCGCGCGTTGGCTGTTTCCGCTGTACATGCTGCTGATCGCGATTCCGATCCTGCCGATCGCGCTGGCCGGGCAGCGGGTGCTGGCGCCGGCCGGCATCGACTCCGACCTGTTCGTGCTGGCCTTGCCGCTGTCGCGCGGCGACGGCGGCATGGCCCTGCTGGCCTTCATCGGCGGCTTGAGCGCCGCCACCGGCATGGTCATCTTCGCCACCTTGGCGCTGTCGGTGATGGTCTCCAACCACTGGTTGACGCCGATCTGGCTCAAGACCGCCTGGTCGCACGCGGCTACGCGTGCCGGCGGCGACCTCAGCCGGCCGCTGCTCTGGGCGCGCCGCGCCGGCATCCTGGTGCTGGTGCTGTTGGCCTGGGGCTACAGCCGCGCCGGCGGCGACAATGACGCCTTGGCCGACATCGGCGCGGTCTCGTTCTCCGCACTCGGCACCCTGGCGCCGGCCTTGGCCTTCGCGGTCTGGCGTCCGCAGATGCCGGCGCGCTCGGTCCTGTTCGGCTTGGCCGGCTCGGTGCTGCTGTGGCTCTGGATTCTGCTGCTGCCGGCCTTGGCCGACGGCTTCGGCTGGTATCCCGGCTGGTTGCTTCAGGGGCCGTTTGGTTGGCAATGGCTGGCGCCGGACTCGTTGTTCTGGCTGCAGGACTGGAGCCGGCTCGGCCGCGCGGTCACCTTGAGCCTGCTGGCCGGCGCGGTATTGCCCTATCTGCACGCGGCGTATTTCAAGCCGGGCCAAGCCGCCCATCCGGCCGCCGGCCTGAACCGCGACAGCCTGCTCAACATCGCCGGCCGCTTCCTGCCGGCGGCGCGCGTCCAGCGCCTGCTCGATGAACACGGCGAGCAGCTGCCGGCGTTGCAGAAGCGCATCGAGCGCGAGCTGTCGTCGGTGTTGGGCGCGGCGTCGGCGCGTCTGCTGTTCGACGCCGCGCGCCGCGAACAGGGCGCCGATCTGGACACCGTCGCCGCCATCGTCGGCGAGGCCTCGCAGGCGTTGCGCTTCAACCAGCAGGTACTGGAGGCGGCGCTGGAGAACATGAGCCAGGGCATCAGCGTGGTCGATGCGCAACTGCGCCTGGTGGCCTGGAACCGGCGTTACGCGTCGCTGTTCCAGTATCCGAAGAACCTGCTGCAGGTCGGCGTGCCGGTCGAGCGGCTGGTCGCCTACAACGTCGAACGCGGCCTGCTCGGCGACAGCCGCGGTGCGTCCGACATCGAGAAGCGCATCGCCTACATGAAAGCGGGCACCGCCTACATCACCGAACGCCGCTTCGGTGACAGCATCGTCGAGATCCGGGGCAATCCGATGCCCGGCGGCGGCTTCGTGGCCACCTTCACCGACGTCACCGAATTCCGCGAGAGCGAACGCAAGCTCAAATCGATCGCCGAGACGCTGGAGGCGCGGGTGTCCGAACGCACCGCGCAGCTTCAGGCCGCCAGCGCCGAAGCCGAGCGCGCCAACCGCGCCAAGTCGCGTTTCCTGGCCGCGGTCAGCCACGACCTCGCCCAGCCCCTGCATGCCGCGCGTCTGTTCAGCCACGCGCTGGAGCAGAAGCTGCAGCATGCCGAATACCGGCCGTCGCTGGCCAACATCGACGGCGCGCTGAATTCCGCCGAGAGCCTGCTGGCCAGCGTGCTGGACATCTCGCGTCTGGACGCCGGCGGCATGAAGCCGGACGTCAACGTCTTTCCGGTCGATGAATTGCTGGCCGGTCTGGCCAGCGAGTTCTCGGTGTTGGCGCACGAAAAGGGGTTGGCGCTGCATGCGGTGCCGTGCCGGCTGTGGGTCGAGAGCGACGCGCAGCTGCTGCGCCGCATCCTGCAGAACTTCCTGTCTAACGCCATCCGCTACACCGCGCAGGGCCGCATCCTGTTCGGTTGCCGGCGCGCCGGCGGGCGCCTGTGGATCCAGGTCTGGGACACCGGTCCGGGCATCGCCGACGCCGACCGCGGCATGATCTTCGAGGAGTTCCGCCGGCTCGACCGCGCCGGGCAGGGCATGGGCCTGGGGTTGGCCATCGCCGACCGCATGGCGCGCCTGCTCGGTCATCCGATCCGCCTGCATTCGCGCATCGGCGCGGGTTCGATGTTCGCGGTGGCGGTGCCGCTGGCGGACGCGGCGCCGTCAGCGCCCAAACCGGCGGCGGCGCAACCGGTGCCGGCACCGGCGGCGTGCGTGTTGGCGGTCGATAACGATCCGGACGTGCTGCGCGCGATGCAGGAACTGCTGGGCCAGTGGGGTTGCGAGGTGACGGCGGCGGCCGATCCCGAACAGGCCGTCGCGCTGTCCCGGACGCAGCGTCCGGACGTGCTGGTGCTCGACTACCACCTCGATGCCGGCGCCACCGGCGTGGCCCTGCACGCGCGCATCGAGCGGCTCATCGGTCCGGTGCCGTGCATCGTGGTCACCGCCGACCGCAGCGAAGCGGTGCGCAACGAAATCCTCAACGCCGGTTGCCAGATCCTGCACAAGCCGGTCAAGCCCTTGGCGCTGAAGACCGCGTTGGCCGCGCTGTTGCCGAAACGCCGCGCCTAGGGCAGGGCGCTGTTCGGGTCGGCCAGTTCCAGCGAGCGCAGCAGCACGCCGGCCTGGGTCCGGTTCTTGACGCCGAGCTTCTCGAAGATGGCGCTCATGTGCGCCTTGACCGTGCGTTCCTGGATGCCGAGCTCGTCGGCGATCTGCTTGTTCAGCAGGCCGCGGGTGACCCGGGTCAGCACCTTGAACTGTTGCGGACTGAGCGAGGCCAGTTTTTCGTCGAGGCTGTGGTCGTCGGCGCTGAGTTCGGCCTGCGCCACGGACTTGCGTACCGAGGCCGGCAACCACTCCTGGCAGGACAGCACCGCGGTCAGGCTGTTCTTGAGGTCGGCCAGTCCGGTGCGTTTGGTCAGGTAACCGACCGCGCCGTAATCCAGCGAGCGCCGGATGGTGGCCGGGTTTTCGTGCGCGGAGATGACGATCACCGCCACGCCGGGATGTTCGGCGCGGATCGAGGCCAGGCCCATCAGTCCGTGACAGCCCGGCATGTGCAAGTCGAGCAGCACGATGTCGGTATCGGGGTTGGCCTGCAGATAGGCCATCACCGAGTCGTGATCCTCGGCTTCGCCGATGCGCGCGTCGGGCATGAAGCCGCGAATCGCCTGGGTCAGCGCCATGCGGTACAGCGGATGGTCGTCGGCGACCAGCAGATGGTTCATGGCCTTATTGTGCCGTCCACGCCCCGTCGATGGCAATCGTGGCGCCGGTGATGTTGTGCGCCTCGCGCCGGCACAGCCAGAGCACGGAATCGGCGATTTCCTCCGGACGGGACATGCGCAGGCTCGGCTGCTTCTCGCGCAGCAGAGCGCGCACGCCGTCGTCGCGGCTGCCGCCGTTCATCCGCGCCTCGATCTGAGGCTCGATCAGCGGCGTTTCCACCCAGCCCGGGCAGATGCAGTTGACGGTGACGCCGCCGGTTTCGCGCGAGCCGGCCGCGGCGTATTCCAGCGCCAAGGCCTTGCTCAAGCCGACCAGGCCGAATTTGCTGGCCACATACGGCGCTTTGCCGGCCGAGGCCACCAGGCCGTGCACCGAGGCGATGTTGACCACGCGGCCGAAGCCTTTGGCCGCCATCGCCGGCAGCGCGCGGCGCATGCTGTGGTATGCGGCGCTCAGGTTGACCGCGATGATCGCTTCCCACGCGCCATCCGGCAGCGCTTCCAGCGGCTTGGCGATCTGCATGCCGGCGCAGTTGACCAGGATGTCGATGCCGCCGTCGGCGGCGCAGCGCGCCATCATCGCGTCGATGGCTTCCGGATCGCGCAGGTCGGCCGGATCATGGCGGGCCGGCTGCGTGCCGTGCGCTTCGATGCCCGACAGCGCGGCGGCGATCTGGGCGGCGTCGCCCAAACCGTTGATGCTGACGCGGCAACCGGCCGCGGCCAGGGCCTCGGCGATGGCCAAGCCGATGCCGGAAGTGCCACCGGTGACCAATGCCGTGCGTCCGGCGAGGAAAATGTCGTTCATGGAGCCGCCATACGGTGATTGTCTGCCGATTACGATACGCCGGATGCCTGCGGCATTCAGCTGTACCAAGGTACCATGACCGCCCTGGCGCGCTTTGTTACGGTATGCTCAGCCCATTCCCGATCCCGGAGATTTCCATGCGTCACACGCACACCCTCATCGCCGGCATATTGCTTGCCGGCACCGCGTCACTGGCCGTTGCGCGCGGTCCGGTGCCGCTGGCCCAAAGCCTGCACACGCATGCCGATCTGCTGTCGGCCGGCCTTGGTTTGGACGGCCTGCGCAATCCGACGGCACCCGCCGGCGAGACCTCCGCCGAGCTGCTGCGCCAGCGTGCGCTCTGGGCCAATTGGCGCGGCATCGCCGATCTTGCTCCCGGCGGCGGCTACGGCGACTGGTACGGCCGCATCGCGCCGGTGCCGGGCCGCGAATACAGCGCGCTGCTGCGTTTCAAAGGCAACACACAACCGCACCGGGTGATGGTGCAGATTCCCGACAACTATGACTTGGACAAACGCTGCCTGGTGGTCACCGCGTCCAGCGGCTCGCGCGGCATCTACGGCGCCATCGCGTTGGCCGGCGCCTGGGGCCTGAACCATGGTTGCGCCGTGGCCTATACCGACAAAGGCGCCGGCACCGGATTTCTGGCCGCCGAGGGCGAAGGCTACGCCGTGGACGGCCATCTGAGCCGCGACGGCACCCCGAAGGAATTTGTATATCCCACCGGCGCCAAGAGCATCGCGGTCAAGCACGCGCACTCGGGCGACAACCCGGAGGCCGATTGGGGCCGCTATGTGCAACAGGCCAGCGAATACGCGCTGGCCACGCTCGACAGCCGCTTCCCGCATGCGGCGCCGTTCACGACCAAGAACACGCGCACGCTGGCGGTCGGCGTGTCCAACGGCGCCGGCGCGGTGCTGCGCGCGGCCGAATTGCCGGGCAACTGGCTGGACGGTGTGGTGGCGGTGTCGCCGAACATCCACGCGCCGGGCAGCCGTCCGCTGTACGACTACAGCACCGAAGCGGCGTTGCTGATGCCTTGCGCCTTGAATGCGGCCGATTTCGATACCGTAGCCTATGCCCGGCCCGGCGGCGTCAAGTCCGCGGCCGGCACCCTGCGCTGCGCCTCGTTGAAAGCCGATGGCATGCTTGCCGCCGACACGCCGCAGGCGCAGGCCGAAGCGGCTTGGGCGATGTTACGCGCCGCCGGTTGGCGGCGTGAGGCTGTGGCGGCCGGTGCGGTCAGCACCGCCTTCGATCTCTGGCGCGCGGTGGCGGTGACCTACGCCTCGGCCTACCTGCGCAGCGGCCCGGACGACATGCCCTGTGGTTACCGTTTCGACACGCTGGACGCCGCCGGCAAACCGCGCATGGCCGCAGAGGCCGAGCGCGCGCTGTGGTGGAGCGACAGCACCGGCATTCCGCCTTCGGTCGGCGTCGGCATCGTCGACGGCCAAGCCACCGGCAACGATGCCGCGTTCGCCGGACTGAAATGCCTGCGCGCGCTGTGGACCGGCAATGACGCTGAAGCCCAAGCTTTGCGTCAATCGATTACCGCGACCCAGGCCAAGCTACCGGCCAAAGGCCTGCCGGTGCTGGTCATCCACGGCGCGGACGACGGCCTGGTGCCGGAAGCCTTCAGCGGCGGCGCGTATGCCGCCTGGGCCGGCAAGTCGCGGCCGTCGGTGCGCTATTGGCAGGTACAACACGCCCAGCATTTCGACGCCTTCTTGGCGCAGCCGGTGCTGGCCACGCAGTACGTGCCGTTGATGCCCTATGCCTACCGCGGCCTGGATGCGGTCTGGGCCGCGATCGCCGAGTCCAAGCCGCTGCCGGACAGCCGCACGATTACGCCGGTGCCGCGCAAAGCCGGCGCCGGCGGTCTGCAGCCATTGACGGCGGAAAGCCTAGGCCTCTAGGATGGTGACGATCGAAGCCCTGCGCAGCGGGGCTTTTTTCAGGAACGATAACACGCCATAACACACGGGATTCCGCCATGCCGACCACTTCTCCGCTGCTTCGACATGCCTTGGCCGCATGCTGCCTGTCGATCTTGTCCGCCATGACCTGCGAGGCGATGGCCGCGCAGGCGACACGCAGCTTACCGGGCACCATCACTTCGACGCGCCAGGAGGCCACCTCGGTCTACAACCACCGCGTGCGTCCGGCCGAGCCGCGCTCGCGCATCGACTGGAAAAAGCGCATCGACGCCCTGCTGGTGGAAGAGCCGGGCGACGTCATCCTGACCGCGGTCGGCGACATGATCTTCAACGAGCCGATCACCCACCTGCAGGACCCGGAGCGCAAGCAGCTGCTGCGCCTGATGCAGGAAGCCGACATCGCCTACGGCAACATGGAGTTCCCGATCAACTCCAAGCCCGAGCTGCTGAAGCCGTTCTACAATTTCCGCGCGCCGCCGGAATTCGTCTGGGAGGTCGCGCGCACCGGCATCAACCTGGTCAGCCTGGCCAACAACCACACGCTCGACTTCGGCCAGGAAGGCCTGCGCGAGCACCTGCACGTGCTCGACCACAGCGGCATCAGCTACGCCGGCGCCGGCGATACCCTGGCCGAGGCGCACAAACCGGCGGTGATCTCGCCGCTGCACGCGCGGACCCGCTTCGCCATGCTGTCGTACATGCGCTTCTGGCACGACCGCTACCGCAGCCGCGATCCGGACGCGCCGTCGCTGGCCACCATCGATCCGGCCAAGGTCACGCTCAGCCGCGGTCCGGGGCAGGTCGAATCGGTGGAGGGCCTGCTGACCTCGGACCTGACCGCGATGGACGACGACATCATCCTGGCCAAACGCAAGAACGACCAGGTCATCGTCGCCCTGCACGTGCACGACGTCAGCCACGCGCGCATCAACGGCATCCAGAACCGGACGCCGCCGACCGAGGAGATGCTGTTCCGCCGCGCCGTCGACAGCGGCGCCGACATGGTGCTCGGCCACGGCCCGCACGTGCTGCGCGGCATCGAGTTCTACAAAGGCAAGCCGATCCTGTACAGCCTGTCGAACTTCATCTACCAGTACCGCACGCCCGAAGCCATCCCGGTCGACATCGTGCACCAGCGCGACAGCGAAATGCCGCGTCCGACCAACGTCTCGGTGTTCGACCGCCGCGATTCGCCGGAAGTGATGGAAGCGGTGATGGCGCGCATGGTGATGAACGACGGCCGGCTGAAGAAGCTGCAGCTGATTCCGGTCACCATCGACGACGAGGGCCCGCTGTACGGCGTGCCGAAGCTGGCCAACGACCGCCGCGGCGCCGAGATCCTGGCCACCGTGCAGCGCCTGTCGGCGCCGTACGGCACCCGCATCGAGATCAAGGGCTGGTACGGCGAGGTGGTGCTGCCGGCCGAGTCGCCCTGAGTCGGCGGATTCCCTTAATCGGGCAAATAAAAACCCCGCCGAGGCGGGGTTTTTTCTGAATAGTGGTGGCCAATCTCGGAATCGAACCAAGGACACAGGGATTTTCAATCCCTTGCTCTACCAACTGAGCTAATTGGCCATTCAGGCGTTCTATTGTATGTCCTCGGCCGACGACATGCAAGCTTTTCCTGGCTGACGCCCGACTGAACGGCACTGTATCGGCTCTGGCGCGTCCGTCCGGCCTTTGCTAGCTTGGAGCAAACCGAACCCAGGGGGCCGTGCCATGATCCGCCAATCCGCCGCAATGTTGTTGTCCATCCTGATCGCCACCGCCGCCTCGGCCGCCACCACCAAGACCGACCGCCAGACGCGCATGGACGAACGCCGGGAATTCGTCACCGGCTTCGCCGGCGAGCCCCAGTCCTCGGTTCGCTTCAGCCGCTTTTACGACTTCGAACCGCTGGGCAGCGACACCCTGTTGCTGTACGAATCGCTCAACCGCGCCTACCTGGTGAAGATCGAGGACTTCTGTCCGGACATGCCGAGCGCATTCAAGCTCGGCGTCGACAATTCCTCTTCCAGCCTGAACGTACGCCTGGACGCGATCGTCGTGCGTGGCAACCGCTGCCGCATCATCGAAATCCGCCCGGTCGACGTCAAGGCCATGAAAGCAGCGCAGAAGGCCAAGCGCGAAGCCGCCAAAGCGGCCGCCAAGCCGGCCTGATCAGGCCGGGGTATAGCCTTCGGGCTTGTCCGAGCCGGCACCGAACAGGAACTTCTCCATTTCCGCCTGCAGGAAGGCGCGGTGCTTCGGGTCCAGCGGCGACAGCCGGTTCTCGTTGATCAGCATGGTCTGATGCGCCAGCCACTCGGTCCAGGCGGCTTTGCCGATGTGGTTGAACACGCGCTTGCCGAGCTCGCCCGGCCACGGCGCGAAATCCAGGCCGTCGGTTTCGGTTCGGGTCTTTTCGCAGAATACGGTTCGGCTCATGGCAGGTCCTGAAGCAGGGTTTTAATCGGGGCGGGCAGGCCGATGCGCGGCCACTCGTGCGGCGCCAGCCAGCTTAGCGCGTCATTATCGGCGATTGCCGCGTTCGGTGTGCAGCCGCGCCAATGCAGGGCGCGGACGTTCAGCCGGAAATGGCTGAATACATGCGTGAACGGCGGCAGGCAATCGGGATCGCCGCCGACGCCACGGGCCAGACGCTTGGCCAGACGCCGGGCCGCGGTTTCGTCGGCCGCTTCCGGCAGCGAATGCAGGCCGCCCCAGATGCCGCTGCCCGGCCGGCGTTCGAGCAGCACCGCGCCGTCCTTGCGTTGCAGCACCAGCATGTGGATGTCGCGGTCCGGCACCGGCTTGCGCGTCTTGCGCTCCGGGTATTGCGCGACTGTGCCGCTGCGTTGCGCCTGGCATTGCGGCGCCAACGGGCAGACGCCGCAGCCGGGCTTGGCGCGCGTGCACAGCGTGGCGCCCAGATCCATCAGCGCCTGGGTGTAGTCGGCCATGCGCGTGGCGGGCAACAGCGATTCGGCGGTGCGCCACAGGCGCGCCGAAACCGCGGCGCTGGACGGGTCGCCGTCGATGGCGAAGAAGCGGGTCAGCACCCGCTTCACGTTGCCGTCGAGGATGGCGTGGCGCCGGCCATGTGCCTGGCTGAGGATCGCGCCGGCGGTCGAGCGCCCGATGCCGGGCAGGGCGAGCAGGGCATCGAAGTCCTCGGGCAGTTCGCCGCCGTGCGACGCCAGGCATTGCTGCGCGGCGCGGTGCAGGTTGCGCGCCCGAGCGTAATAGCCCAGTCCCGCCCAGTGCTGCATCACCGCCGCCTCCGGCGCCTCGGCCAGGGCCGTGAGCGTGGGGAAACGCTGCATGAAGACGTTGAAATAGGGGATGACGGTCTTGACCTGGGTCTGCTGCAGCATGATTTCCGAGACCCAGACCCGGTAAGGCGTGCGCGGGTGCTGCCATGGCAAATCATGCCGGCCGTGGCGGGCATGCCAGCCTAGCAGGGTATCGGCGAAATCGGCGGTACGGCTCAAGCGCGCGCCGGTAGCAGGGCGTCCACGTAGGCCTGGGCGTCGAATTCGCGCAGGTCTTCCGGCTTTTCGCCCAAGCCGATGAAGCGGATGGGGATGCCGAATTCACGCGCCAAGGCGAACAGCACGCCGCCCTTGGCGGTGCCGTCGAGCTTGGTCACCACCAAGCCGGTGACGCCGACCGCCTCGTGGAAGGCACGGCACTGGTTGATGGCGTTCTGGCCGGTGGTGCCGTCGATCACCAGCAGCACCTCGTGCGGCGCCTCCGGGTCGAGCTTGGCCAGCACGCGTTTGATCTTGGCCAGTTCCGCCATCAGATGGTTCTGGGTATGCAGGCGGCCGGCGGTGTCGGCGATCAGGATGTCGAAGCCGCGCGATTTCGCGGCCTGCAGGGCGTCGAAGGCGACCGAGGCCGGATCGGCGTCCTGGCCCTGCGCGACGACCGCGACGTTGTTGCGCTCGCCCCAGATCTGCAGCTGCTGCACGGCGGCGGCGCGGAAGGTGTCGCCGGCGGCCAGCATCAGGCTGTGGCCGTCCTTCTGGAAGCGGCGCGCCAGCTTGCCGATGGTGGTGGTCTTGCCGACGCCGTTGACGCCGACGGTCAACAGCACGAACGGTTTATGGCCGCCGTCGATCGCCAGCGGCTTGGCGATCGGCTCCAGAATCGCTCGCAACTGCGCGCGCAGGGTGTCGTGCAGCTGCCCGGAATCGGCGAACTCGCGCGCCTTCAGGCGCTTGCGCAGGTCGGCCATGATTTCGGCGCTGACCCGCACGCCGACATCGGCGCTGATCAGTGCCTCCTCCAGCTCGTCGAGCAGTTCCGGGTCGAGCTTGGGATGGCGCGAGAACAGGCCGCCGAAGGTGCGGGCGAAGAAGCTCTTGCCGACCGTCTGCTTGACCGCCTCGCGGGTGTCCACCACCTCGGCGGCATCGCCGGCCGCGTCCGCCTCGGCCGTCTGCGCCGGCGGCTCCGCCATCGCCGGGCTTGCCGGTTTTTCGGCCTCGGGCTTGGGTTTTTTCTTGAGGAAATCGAACATAGGGCGGTTCTGCGTCACAATAGGCGGGACATGCGGAGGATATGGAGGCGAAGCGTGCGAAAAACAGGGCTTGGCCACGTCCGTATTATAGCCGGTAGCCTCAGGGGCTCGAAATTGCCGGTGCCGGATGCCGACGGCCTGCGGCCGACCGGCGACCGCGTGCGCGAGACCCTGTTCAACTGGCTGCAGAACCGGATCGAAGGCCGGCGCGTGCTCGATCTGTTCGCCGGCTCCGGCGCACTCGGTTTCGAGGCGGCTTCGCGCGGTGCCGCCGAGGTCCTGTTGGTCGAAAGCCATGCCCCGGCCGCCGCTTCGCTGCGTGCGAGTCGGGAGCGCCTGAAGGCCGATCGGCTGCAGGTGGTGCAGGCCGATGCGTTGGCGTGGATGGCCGGCAACGCCGGCGAGCGCTTCGATCTGGTGTTCCTGGATCCGCCGTTCGCCAGCGATTTCTGGCCCCGGCTCTGGCCGCTGTTGTTGCCGCTGCTGCATGACGGCGCCTTGGTCTATGTCGAGGCCGCGGCCGCCGCCGCTTTGGCCTTGCCGGATGGCTTGGTGGCGCTGAAAGAGGGCAAAACCCGGGAGTCCCGCTATTTGCTGGCGCAATGGCAAAAACCGGCGGGCGGCTGATACACTATCGGCACTTTCCGTTCGAGCCCGAACATGAGCCAAAACCAGTACCGGACAGCGGTCTATCCCGGCACCTTCGACCCCATCACCAACGGTCATGTGGATCTGGTCGCCCGGGCGTCCCTGCTGTTCGACGAGGTGGTGCTGGCGGTGGCGCAGAGCCCGAATAAACAGCCGGTTTTCGGCCTGGACGAGCGCGTGGCGATGGCCGAAGAGGCGCTGCGCGCCCACCCGAACGTGCGCGTCACCGGCTTCAGCGGCCTGTTGGCGCATTTCGTGCACGACATGAAGGCCGGTGTGCTGTTGCGCGGCCTGCGTGCGGTGTCCGATTTCGAATACGAATTCCAGCTCGCCAGCATGAACCGGCACCTGATTCCGGACGTGGAGACCATGTTCCTGACCCCGTCCGAGCAGTTCAGCTTCATCTCGTCCTCGCTGGTGCGCGAAGTCGCGCGCCTGGGCGGCGACGTCTCCGAGTTCGTCCCCGGCAACGTACGTTCGGCGTTGGCGGCCAAGTGGAAGCAGTCAACAACACACCCATAACGAGGTTCACTATGTCACGCAAACTCATCGCCCTGTCCGCCCTGCTCGCCGTCGCCGTCTCGGCCTGCGGCAAGAAAGAGGAAGAAAACACCGAAGCCGCCGCGCCGGCCGTGGTCGCCGTGCCGACCACCGACGACAGCAACGCCTGGAAGCAGTATCTCGGTAGCGTCGCCGCCAAGCCGGAATACCAGGAAGTGGTCACCGACCGCACCATCCCGTACTTCCTGCCGTCCAACAGCAAGACCCCGGACAATCTGGCCAACACCGAAGAGTCCAGCCCGTACAGCCGCCAGATGGAAGTGGTCCAGCCGGCCATCCAGCGCACCGTGACCAAGGGCAACCTGCTGGTGTTCGGTTCGCCGGACAGCAAGACCATGGCCGACTTCATCGTCGAAGCCTTCGACGGCGCCGTGCCGACCGCGCTGAAAGGCTCGCACGTGCTGTTCATCGGCAAGTCGGAAGACGCCGAGCGCGTGAAAGCCGTGGTGGAAGCCGCCGGCGGCGGTTTCCTGTTCGAAGAAGTCCAGTAAGCGTCCACGCAGTCCCTTCCAGCGGCTCGGCTTTGCCGGGCCGCTTTGGTTTAAGCCCATGGCCCTGATCATCCATTCCGTCTGCATCAACTGCGACGTCTGCGAACCGGCCTGTCCCAACCAGGCCATAAGCCAGGGCGAGGACATCTACGTCATCGACCCCGACCGCTGCACCGAATGCGTCGGCCATTTCGACGAGCCGCAATGCGTGGTGGTCTGCCCGGTCGAATGCATCGAAAAGGATCCGGCGCATCCGGAAACCGAAGCGCAGCTGCTGCACAAGCTGCGGCGCCTGCAGGAGGAACAACCATGAACATCCGCCTCGTCTTGTTGCTCGTCCTGCTGTCGTTGCCGAGGGCATCCGGCGCCGCAGCCGCCAAGCCGCACCAGCATGCCGTCGCCTCGGCGCATGCCCTGGCCACCGAAGCCGGGCTGGAGGTATTGGCCCAAGGCGGCAACGCCTTCGACGCGGCGGTGGCGGTGTCGAGCACGCTGTCGGTGGTCGAGCCGATCAGCTCGGGTCTCGGCGGCGGCGGGTTCTTCCTGCTGCATGAAGCCAAAACCGGACGCGACCGCTTCATCGACGCGCGCGAGACCGCGCCGGCCGCGGCCACGCCTGACAAATACCTGGACGCCGGCGGCGGCCTCGACCGCGACCGGGCGGTCAACGGTCCGTGGTCGGCCGGCATTCCGGGCTTGCCCGCCGGCCTGGTGCATCTGGCGCGCGAGCACGGGCGCTTGCCGTTGTCGCAATCGCTGGCGCCGGCCATCCGCATCGCGCGCGAGGGCTTTCCGGTGTACGAACGCCTGGCCAAGGGCTACGCCGCCCGCCGCGAAGTGATGGAGCGTTATCCCGGAACCCGCGCGGTGTTCCTGGCCGACGGCGATCCGCCGGAGGTCGGCGAGATCCTGCGTCAGCCGGATTTGGCGCGGACGCTGGAATTGCTGGCGGCCAAGGGCCACGACGGCTTCTATCGCGGCGAGGTGGCCGGCAAGCTGCTGGCCGGCGTCGCCGCCGAAGGCGGGCAGTGGCAGGCCGACGAGCTGGCCGCATACCGCGTGCGCGAACGCCAGCCGCTGCGCTTCAGCTACGACGGCTGGACCGTGGTGACCGCGCCGCCGCCGTCATCGGGCGGCATTGCGTTGGCGCAGATGCTGCAGATCCTCGAGCCCTGGGATCTTTCGGCGATGGCGCCGGCGCAGCGCGTGCATCTGGTCACCGAGGCCATGCGCCGCGCTTTCCGCGACCGCACGTTCTACCTCGGCGATCCCGATTTCGTGCGTATTCCGCAGCGCATGCTGACCAGCCGCGACTACGCCGCCGGCCTGCGCGCCACCATCCATCCCGGCAAGGCCACGCCGAGCGATCTGCTCTCGGGCCAGCAGACGCCGTTGGAGGACGAGGACACAACCCACTTCTCGATCATCGACGCCGACGGCAACCGTGTCGCCGGCACCCAGACCGTCAACCTGTTGTTCGGTTCGGGCTTGGTGGCGCCGGGCACCGGCGTGCTGCTCAACAACGAAATGGACGATTTCGCGCTCAAGCCCGGCGAGCCCAACGCCTTCGGCGTGATGGGTTTCGAGGCCAACGCGCCCAAGCCCGGCAAGCGCATGCTGAGCTCGATGACACCGACCTTCATGGAATCGCCCGGCCGCGTGGCGGTGCTCGGCACGCCCGGCGGCAGCCGCATCATCACCATGGTGCTGCTCGGCGTGCTCGGCTACGCCGACGGTCTGGACGCGCAGCAGGTCGCGGCGTTGCCGCGCTACCACCACCAATGGCTGCCGGACGTGTTGTCGGCCGAGCGCGGCGCCTTGCCGGCCGACGTGGCGGCCGCGTTGCGCGCCATGGGCCACACCGTGGATACGCCCGAAGATGCCGCCGGCGGACGACGCTCCAGCGACAGCTGGGGCAACTTGCAGACGGTGGAGTGGGACCTGAAGACCAACACGCTGCATACCGGCAGCGATCCCCGCAACCCGATCGGCCTCGGCAAAACCGTCGAGGCCGGAAAGAAGACGAAGGTGAAGCCATGAACGCCTGGTCCCTGCTCGGCAATTCGCAGAAACTCGATGGCGGCGCCATGTTCGGCAACGCGCCCAAGGCCATGTGGGAAAACTGGGTTACGGTCGATGACCTGAACCGCATCGATCTGGCCTGCCGCGCGCTGCTGGTGGACGGCCTGAACGGCAAGCGCGTGCTGTTCGAGGCCGGCGTCGGCGCCTTTTTCGAGCCGAAGCTGCGCGAACGCTACGGCATCCAGGAGGCCGAGCACGTGTTGCTGGCCGAGCTGGGCAGGGCCGGCTTCAACCACGAGGACATCGACGTGGTGGTGCTCTCGCACCTGCACTTCGACCACGCCGGCGGCCTGCTGGCGCCGTGGGCCGAAGGCCAGCCGATGCGCCTGCTGTTCCCGAACGCCAAATTCGTGGTCGGTGCCGAGCATTGGCGGCGCGCGCAGGCGCCGCATCCGCGCGACCGCGCCAGCTTCGTGCCGGAACTCAACGCGCTGCTGGCGGCCAGCGGCCGGCTCGAGCTGGTCGACGGCGACCACACGCCGAGCCTCGGCGATGCCGTGCGCTTCCACCATTCCGACGGCCACACGCCGGGCCTGCTGCTGGCCGAAATCCGCGGCGCCGCCGAGTCGGTGGTGTTCTGCGCCGACCTGATTCCCGGCCGGGCCTGGGTGCATCTGCCGATCACCATGGGCTACGACCGCAACGCCGAGCTGGTGATCGACGAAAAACGCGCGTTCCTGGCCGATATGCTGGCGCGCGGTGTTACCCTGTTCTTCACCCATGACGCCGAAACCGCCGCCGCGCGGCTGGTGCAGGACGACAAGGGCCGCTATTCCACCACCGATGCCCGGGCCGCGTGGGCCGCGCATCCCCTGTAAAGGAGCACGCGATGATTTCGATGATGTACGCCGGCCTATGCACGCTGTTGGTGATCGTCCTGGCCCTGCGCGTGGTCAAGCTGCGGCGCGAGCACGGCGTCGGCCTCGGTCATGGCGGCAACATGCAACTGTTGCAGGCCACGCGCGCGCACGCCAACGCCACCGAGAACATGCCGCTGGCGCTGATCCTGCTCGGCTCGCTCGAGCTGACCGGTTACCCGCCGGCGGTGATCCACGCCTTCGGCGGCGTGTTCCTGTTCTCGCGGCTGCTGCACGCCTGGGGCGTCAGCCGAAGCGAGGGCCGTTCGCTCGGCCGCTTCTGGGGCATGACCCTGACCTGGCTGCCGATGATCGTGATGGCGGTGTTCGCCATCGTCGGCTCGCTCAGCGCGCAGGTGCCGCGCTTCCAGTAAGCCCGGAGAAAAGGCCGCTAAGCGGCCTTTTTCATTTATCGGCAGAAGTCATTCGCCTATGTCTTCGGCCCAGAGTGTCGGGTTGTCGTGCATGAAGTCGCGCATCAGCCCGATGCAGCGTTCATCCTGGCGTACCTCGAGCGCCACGCCGTGGCTGCATAGCCATTGCTCTTCGCCCATGAACGAGCGGTTCTCGCCGATGACCACCCTCGGGATGCCGTACAGCACGACGGCGCCGCTGCACATCGGGCAGGGCGACAGCGTGGTGTACAGCGTGCATTCGCGGTAGAAGCGGGCGCTGCGGCGGCCGGCGTTCTCCAGCGCGTCCATCTCGGCGTGTAGCACCGTGCTGCCTTTCTGCACGCGGCGGTTGTGGCCGCGGCCGACGATGGCGCCGTCGTGCACCAGCACCGAGCCGATCGGGATGCCGCCTTCGGCCAGGCCGAGTTCGGCTTCCTCGATGGCGGCGAGCAGGAACGGATCCATGGCGGTTCTCCAAGCAGGGGCGTATGTCGATTAAATACCAAAGCCGCGCCATCGGCAATGTTGCGGCCGGCGGCCAGGCAAGAAAAACCCGCCATGCGGCGGGTTTTCCGGTCACGCGCGGCGCGCGGTTCAGGCCGCTTCGGCTTCGGACTTGCGCGGGCCGTGCAGCAGGGCGTGGCGCACATGCTCGATCACCAGATCGAGTTCCTCGCTGGTGATGTTGAAGTGCGGGGTGAAGCGCAGCGAGTTGGTGCCGCCATGGATCACGCCGATGCCGCGTTCGCGCATGTATTCCTCGGTCGAGCCGGCGCCGTAGCACTTGAAGCGCGGGTCAAGCTCGCAGCTGAACAGCAGGCCGGTGCCCTGGACCTTGGTGATCAGGCCGCCGAGTTCGTCCTTCAGCGCGTTCAACTTGGCCACCGCTTCCTGGCCGCGTTCGCGGATGTTGGCGCGCACGTCCGGCGTCAGCTGGCCCAGCACGGTCGAGGCGATGTCCATCGCGCGCGGGTTGGTGGTCATGGTGTTGCCGTAGGTGCCTTTGGCGTAGGTCTTGGCCGCGCGTTCGTTCACCGCCAGCACCGACAGCGGGTACTGGCCGCCGTTCAGGGCCTTGGAGTAGGTTTCCATGTCCGGCGCTTCCAGATTTTCGAAGCCCGGATAGTCGACGATCGACAGCGTGCCCTGGGCGCGGATGCCGGCCTGGATGGAGTCCACCAGCAGGAAGGTGCCGTGGGCTTTGGTCAGTTCGCGGGCGACGGCATAAAATTCCGGCGGCACGGCGCGGCCCGGATCGCCTTCGCCCATCACCGGCTCCAGGAACATGGCTTCGATGTACCAGCCGTTGGCGTCGGCGTCGGCGAACGCCTTTTTCAGGCCGTCGATCGAATACGGTTCGATGGTGATCAGCTGGTCGTTGTGGTGCTTGTAGCTGGCCAGGTTGGCCAGGTAGGCCTTGCGCGAGGAGTCCGAATACAGCGCCGGCAGTTCGGTGCGGCCGTGGAACGCGCCTTGCACGGCGATGCGTTTGACGCGCTTGCCGGCGTGGCGGGCGCCCGGGTCGGTCATCAGCTTGGTGTTGGTGTCGGCGATGCGGCCGGCCAGCGACACCGATTCCGAACCGGAGTTCAGGGTCAGGAAGCGGGCGTACGGGCAGCCGCCGCGGCTGTGGCCGATCTCGGCGCGCAGGGCGCGGGTCACGCGCAGTTGCGACAGGCTCGGCGACATGATGTTGGCCATCACCTGCGGCTTGGCCATGGCGGCCAACACCGATTCCGGGGTGTGGCCGAAGCCGAGCATGCCGTAGCCGCCCGAGTCGTGCAACACGCGGCCCTTCAGGGTGACGATCCAGGGGCCGGCGGCGGCGATGGCGACGTACGGGTTGACCGCGTCATCCGGGTAGAAGTTGACAAAACCGGCCTGCACGGCGTCGATCTGGGCCTGTTCGTCGGCGTCGGCCAGCTCCGGGAATTCCGCGACCAGCGCCGGGAAGGCGGCGGCGGCGCGTTCGGCGGCCACGGTCAGCTCCGGGAAGCGGCCGGCCAGACGGACCAGGCTGGCGTCATCCAGGCCTTGGGTGCGGACGGCGCCGGCGCGCGCGCGCAGGGGTTTCAGGATATCCAGGATGCTCATGTGTCGACTCCGGCGGCTGGGCCGCTTTATGGTTATGGTGACGCAAAAGACGATTTTACCATGCGGGTTTTCGCGCCGTAACCCCCGCCGGGCGGAATCAACCACTTAGGCTACAATATGCGGCTTATTCCGGAGCCCCATGAAGAAGTCCGATTTCCATTTCGAGCTGCCGCCCGAGCTCATCGCCCAGGCCCCTTTGCCCAACCGCAGCGATTCCCGCCTGCTGCTGGTGCCGCCCGGTGACGCGTCGTTCGAAGACCGCCGTTTCCGCGACCTGACCGATTTGCTGCGCCCCGGCGATCTGTTGGTGTTCAACGACACCCGGGTGATTCCGGCCCGTCTATACGGCCGCAAGCAGACCGGCGGTGAAGTCGAGATATTGATCGAACGCCTGTTGCCGGGGCAGGAAGCGCGCGCGCAGATCGGCGCCTCCAAATCGCCCAAGCCCGGCAGCGGCATCACTCTGCAGAACGGCACACGGATTACCGTGCTCGGCCGCGACGGCGGCTTCTACCACCTGCGCTTCGAGACCGACGAACCGGTCGAGACCGTGCTCAACCGGATCGGCAAGCTGCCGTTGCCGCCTTACATCCAGCGCGCGGCCGATGCAGACGACGACAGCCGCTACCAGACCGTGTTCGCCCGGCACGCCGGGGCGGTCGCCGCGCCCACCGCCGGCCTGCATTTCGACCAGGCCCTGTTGGCGGAATTGGCGGCCATGGGCGTGCAGTCCGGGCATGTGACCCTGCATGTCGGCGCCGGCACGTTCCAGCCGATGCGCGCCGAAAACGTGAAAGACCACGTGATGCACAGCGAATGGCTGAACGTGGGCGCCGAACTGTGCGCGCGCATCCAGTCCACGCGCGCCGCCGGCGGCCGTGTGATCGCGGTCGGCACCACGGTGCTGCGCGCGCTGGAAAGCGCGATGGTGGACGGCGAGGTCCGGCCGTTCGCCGGCGACACGCAGATCTTCATCTTCCCCGGCTACCGCATCCGCAGCATCGACGCGCTGATCACCAATTTCCACCTGCCGGAAAGCACCTTGCTGATGCTGGTGTCGGCCTTCGCCGGCAAAGAGCGCATCTTCGCCGCCTACCGGCACGCGGTGGCGCAGCGCTACCGCTTCTTTTCCTATGGCGACGCCATGTTGCTGTTCCCCGGAGACGCGCCATGAGCCGCATGCAGTTCCGTAAATTCGGCCAGGACGGCAACGCCCGCCGCGGCGAGTTGACCTTCCCGCGCGGCAGCGTGCAGACGCCGGCGTTCATGCCGGTCGGCACCTACGGCTCGGTCAAGGCCATGAAGCCGCAGGACATCCTGGATACCGGCGCCGAAATCATCCTCGGCAACACCTTCCATCTGTACCTGCGTCCCGGGCTGGAGGTGATCGAAGCGCACCGCGGCCTGCACGACTTCACCCGATGGCAGAAGCCGGTACTGACCGATTCCGGCGGTTTCCAGGTCTGGTCTCTGGCCAAACGCCGCAAGATCACCGAGCAGGGCGTCACCTTCGCCTCGCCGGTGGACGGCGCCAAGGTCTTCATCGGGCCCGAGGAAAGCATGCGGATCCAGCGCGTGCTCGGCTCCGACATCGTGATGATCTTCGACGAATGCACGCCGTATCCGGCCATCGAGGTCGTCGCGCGCAAATCGATGGAGCTCAGCCTGCGCTGGGCCGAGCGCTCCAAGCGCGCGCACGAAGGCAACGACGCGGCGCTGTTCGGCATCGTGCAGGGCGGGGTGTATCCGCATCTGCGCACGGCCTCGGCCGAAGGCCTGCAGGCGATCGGCTTCGACGGCTACGCGGTCGGCGGCCTGGCGGTGGGCGAGCCCGCGCACGAGCGCGAACAGACGCTGTCGGCGATCTGTCCGCAGCTGCCGGACGACAAGCCGCGCTACCTGATGGGCGTCGGCAAGCCGGAGGACATCGTCGAGGCGGTCGCGCGCGGCATCGACATGTTCGACTGCGTGATGCCGACCCGCAACGCGCGCAACGGCCATTACTTCACGCGCCAGGGCCAAGTGCGCATCCGCAACGCCCGCTACGAGAAGGACCTGTCGCCGATCGAACCGGGCTGCGCCTGCTACACCTGCACGCACGGTTTCACCCGCGCCTACCTGCGCCATCTGGACCGCTGCAACGAGATCCTGGCCTCGATGCTGGCCACCATCCACAACCTGCATTACTACCAGCAGCTGATGCGCGAAATCCGGCAAGCCATTGAAAACCAATCGTTCGAGGCCTTCCGCGAGGCGTTCTACCGGGCCCGCAGCCAGTCTTGATAAGGCCAGACGCGGCCCCACTTATGTCATAATCGACCCTCCGTTTCACCGACCGAATCCAAAGGATTGCCGACCATGTCCCTGCTCGATCTGATCATCTCCCCGGCCGCCGCCCAGGCCGCTCCCGCCCAGCAAGGCAGCCCGATGTCGCTGCTGATCATGATGGTGCTGTTCTTCGCCGTGTTCTACTTCATGGCCATCCGCCCGCAGATGAAACGCGCCAAGGAACACCGCGCCCTGTTGGCCGGCCTGTCCAAGGGCGACGAGGTGATCATGGCCGGCGGCATCGCCGGACGCGTGGAAGAGCTCGGCGAGAGCTTCGTCGGCGTCGAAATCGCCGATGGCGTCAAGATCAAAGTGCAGAAGAACGCCATCACCGCCGTGTTGCCGAAGGGCAGCCTGAAGTCCGCCTGATCCATCTTAGGGGCTGCGGCCCGGGTTTTCGCCATGCTTGAATTTCCGAAGTGGAAGTACGCCGTGATGTTCCTGGTGCTGTTCGCCAGCGCCTTGTATTCCTTGCCCAACCTGTACCCGAAACAGCCTGCGGTGCAGATCAGCGTCACCCGCGGGGCGATCGAAGAGGGACTCGCCGCCCGCATCGACCAGCGGCTGAAGGCCGAAGGCATCGCCGGCGCCTCGGTCGGTCCGGACGGCGACGGCCTGATCGTGCGCCTGCCGGGTACCGACGCGCAGACCAAGGCCGCCGAAGTGCTGAAGCAGGAACTGGGCAGCCGCTACACCGTGGCGCTGAACCTGGCCTCGAGCGTTCCGGCTTGGCTGTCGGGCCTCGGCGGCAAGCCGATGACGCTGGGCCTTGACCTGCAGGGCGGCGTGCACTTCCTGATGGAGGTCGACCAGAAGGCCGCGTTGGAAAAGCGCGAGAACGCCTATCTGGACGAAATCCGCGGCGCCTTGCGCGACGCCAAATTCGGCGATTACGACGCCAGCCGCGGCGTGGACGGCATCGCCATCCGCCTCAAGAACCCGCAGGACCTGCTGCGCGCCGAAAGCCTGCTGATGAAGGGCTTTCCGGCCCTGCAGTTCAGCCAGCCCGACAGCGGCAACGGCCTGCTGCTGAAGGCCCAGGCCACGCCGGCCGAGGCCAAGCGCATCGCCGACGGCGCCGTGGACCAGAACATCACCATCCTGCGCAACCGCATCGACGCGCTCGGCGTCAGCGAGCCGGTGATCCAGCGCCAAGGCGGCAACCGCATCATCGTGCAGCTGCCGGGCGTGCAGGACACCGCCGAAGCCAAGGACAGCATCGGCGCCACCGCCACGCTGGAATATAGGGCACAGATCGGCGATCTCGGCCAGGCCGCCGAAGCCCTTTCGTCCGGCATCGTGCCGCCGGAAGCGCGCCTGTATTTCATGCGCGAGACCAATCCGGACGGCAGCCGCATCCCGATCCTGCTGTCGCGCCGCGTGATCGTATCCGGCGACCAGCTGGTCGACGCCACGCCGATCAGCGATCCGCAGACCGGACGCCCGGCGGTCAGCATCAAGCTCGACGCCTCCGGCGGCAAGCGCATGTTCAACCACACGCTCGAGAACGTCGGCAAGAACATGGCCGTGGTGTACGTCGAGCGCGTGCCGGAGACCAAAATCGTCGGCGGGCAGACCGTCAAGACCGTGCGCATCAACGAGGACGTGATCAACTCGGCCACCATCCAGGGCGTGTTCGGCAAGGATTTCCAGACCACCGGCCTGGATCCGCAGGAAGCCGAGCGCCTGTCCAAGCAACTGAAGGCCGGCGCGCTGGCCGCGCCGATGGACTTCGTGCAGGAGCGCGTGGTCGGTCCCAGCCTCGGCGCCGAGAACGTCAAGCGCGGCGTGCAGGCGGTGCTGTATTCCTTCGTGTTCGTGATGGTGTTCTTCGTGCTGTACTACCGCATGTTCGGTCTGATCACCAACATCGCGCTGCTGCTCAACCTGCTGCTGGTGGTGGCGGTGATGTCGCTGTTCGGCGCCACGCTGACCCTGCCGGGCTTCGCCGGCATCGCGCTGACCGTCGGCATGTCGGTGGACGCCAACGTGCTGATCAACGAACGCATCCGCGAGGAGCTGCGCCTGGGCAACACGCCGCTGGCCAGCATCGCGGCCGGTTACGACAAGGCCAGCGGCACCATCGCCGACGCCAACGTCACCGCGCTGTTGGGCGGCATCGCGATGGCGGCATTCGGCTCCGGCCCGATCCGCGGCTTCGGCATCACCCTGATCATCGGCATCCTGACCTCGATGTACACCGCGGTGTCGGTGTCGCGCGGGGTCGCCACCTTGATTTACGGCGGCCGGCGCAAGCTGGCCAAGCTTTCGATCTGACGCACGGAGTCCGACGTGGAACTGTTTCCTTCCAATAGCAAATTCGATTTCATGCGTCTGCGCTGGGTCTCCCTGGGCCTGGCCGGCCTGCTGATGGTCGTGGCCATCGGCGCCATGGCGGTCAAGGGCTTCAACTTCGCGCTCGACTTCACCGGCGGTACCGAGACCGAAATCCACTTCAGGAAGCCGGCCGACGTCGAGGCCGTGCGCCAGAAGCTCGAGGCCGCCGGCTATCATGGCGCTCAGGTGCGCACCTTCGGCTCCGCCACCGACGTGGTGGTGCGCATGCAGCTGCAGAAGGACGGCGCGCGCCAGAGCGGCACCGACATCCTGAACGCCGTGCAGACCGCGGAGAACCCCGGCGTGTTGCGGGACAGCTACTACGTCGGCCCGCAGGTCGGCAAGGAGCTGGCCGAGAACGGCTTTCTGGCCGTGCTGTTCGTGGTGCTCGGATTCCTCGCTTACGTCTGGATGCGTTTCGAGCTGAAGTTCGCCATCGCCGCCATCATCGCCACCCTGCACGATATGCTGCTGGTCTGCGGCTGGTTCGCCTTGTTCGGCATCGAATTCGATTTGGCCGTGCTGGCCGGCGTGCTGTCGGTGATGGGCTACTCGATCAACGATACCATCGTGGTGTTCGACCGCGTGCGCGAGAACTTCCGCAATCTGCACAAGCTGTCGCCGGCGGAGGTGCTGAACCGCTCGGTCAATCAGACCCTGTCGCGCACCATCATCACCTCGTTCGTCGCCTTGCTGACCGTGCTGGCCCTGTATTTCTACGGCGGCGATTCGTTGCAGGGCATGGCCATCTCGCAGGTGCTCGGCATCGTCATCGGCACCCTGTCCTCGATCTTCGTGGCCAGCCCGCTGTTGCTGATGATGGGCGTCACCAAGCAGGACCTGATGCCGAAGGCGCGCGACGAAGCGGAGCTGAACGCCCGCCCCTGAGCGCCATGCGATCCGATGAAAAACCCCGCTTCGGCGGGGCTTTTCGTTTCCCGGAAGGCGCCCGCTTCAGCGCGCCACCAGTCCGCCGTCCACCGCCAGGGCCTGGCCGGTGACGAATCCGGCCTGCGACGAGCACAGCCAGACCACGGTGTCGGCGATTTCGCGCGGCGTGCCCATCCGGTTCATCGGATGTATTGCCGCGTACTGCGCCTCGACCGCGGGATCCTGACGGGTGATGCGGTTAACCATCTCGGTCTTGATTACGCCCGGGCAGACCGCGTTGACGCGGATGCCGCGGTCGCCGTATTCCACCGCCGCGGCGCGCGTCAGTTGCACCACGCCGCCCTTCGAGGCGCAATACGCCGGCAGTCCGGCGAAACCGACCAATCCGGCCACCGAGGCGATGTTGACGATGGCGCCATTGCGGCGCGGCAGCATCAGCCGGATCTGCTCGCGCATGCAGGCGAACACACCGCGCAGATTGACGTTGATGACGCGGTCGAAGTTGGCCAGGCTGGCTTCGCCGGTGGCGGCGGTCTCGCCTTCGATGCCGGCGTTGTTGCAGGCGGCGTCGAGCCGGCCGCAGGTCTCGGCGATCCGGCGGTGCAGGGCGGCGACCTGCTCCGCGTCGGCCACGTCGCAGGCGATGAACAGGGCGTCGTGGCCGGCGGCGCGCAGGCGCTCGGCGGCTTCGGCGCCGCGTACCGCGTCGCGGTCGCACAGCACCGTGCGGCATCCGGCCTGCGCGTAAGCGGTGGCGGTTTCCAGTCCGATGCCGGTGGCGGCTCCGGTGACCAATGCGACGGCGTCTTTTTCGAACATGGGCGTCTCCCGGCGGATGGGTGTCCTGATTATGGCACCGCGGCAGGCTGCGGGCAAAAGCCCGGCCGGGCGGCTCAGGCCTGCGTCGCTTCGCTACGGCTGAAGCGCAGGAAATCCCGGAGCAGATAGGCGCCGACCGCCGGTAACACTAGGAACACCAGCGGATTGCTGGCATAGGCGGCGGCGGGATCGAGGTGGAGCAGGTGCAGCATCGCGGTGGTCAGGCCGCAGCCCGGGCAGTCGGCGCCGGTCAGCAGTTTCCAGACGCAGGGCGGCAGCACGTCGATGCCGCCGAATCGCATCAGCGCCAGGCCGGCGCCGAAATAGGCGACCGCCGCCGCCATCACCCGGTTGCGCCGCAGATAAGCGGCGCCCAGATGTATGGAATCAGCCGTTCTTGACCGGATTGCCGTCGGCATCGCGGAAGTTGCCGGAGACCAGGATGATGAAATCGACCAAGGTCCAGATGCCGCAGGCGCCGAACGTAAGCAATTGCACGATGCCGATGGCGATGTGGCCGGTGTAGAAACGGTGGATGCCGAATACGCCCAGGAACCAGCACAGCAGCAGGGCCACGATCCAGCGGCTGTTGTCGGCGGCCGGCGCGGGCTTGGCCGGCGCTTCCTGGCGGACGCCGCATTTCGGGCAGATTTCCGCCTTGATGTTGATCAGCTCACCGCATTCGGTGCAGTATTTTTCGTTGTCGTTTTTCATGTCGTGCCGTGGCAGAGCAGGGCGGACCGCGCCGGAGCGCGGTCCGCGGGTGCGGATCAGGTCAGGTCGCGGCCATCGGCCATTTTCAGGCTGCCGGTCAGGATGCGGATCAGGTCGATCAGGGCCCAGAAGCCGCAACCGCCGAAGGTGATCAGCTGCAGCCACCAGTTGGAGTGGCCCATCACCAGACGGTGGATGCCGAAAACGCCCAGGAACCAACAGACGAAGAACATCAGGATTTTGGATTGCGCGGGTTTTTGCTCAGACATGGGGCTACCTCTATGGCTTGGTTGATGGATGCGCTGCCCATGGCAAAGTCGACGTCGGCCGGTCAACGGCAGGCCGCATCGTCAGGATGCGGATTCAGATTCCCCGGCAGACCGTCGTTTTTTTAATGGGTCTGGCCGGGATTGTACCGATTCGATTAACAAAACTCCAGAACATGCCGCCGGGACCCGCCGCGCCCACGCACGCGCGGCGGCCGGATTCAGAAGCTTCTGCCGTATTCCGACTGCGCGATGGCGGCCTGCAGCAGCGGATTGACGCGCACGTTGCCGGCTACGATGTTGCCGGCGTCGAGGATCTTCTCGCCGCGGCCCTTGACGTCGCAGACCCGGCCGCCGGCTTCGCGCACCAGCAGCATGCCGGCCGCCACGTCCCAGGCCTTGATGCCGGATTCGAAATAGGCGTCGGCCCGGCCGCAGGCGACATAAGCCAGGTCGAGCGCGGCCGAACCGGTGCGGCGGATGTCCTCGGCGGTGCCCAGCAGCGCCTTGCAGAAGTCCAGATGCGGGCCGACGCGGCCGCGGTCGCGCGGCGGCGTGCCGGTGATCACCATCGCGCCGGACAGGTCGCGGCGGTCGGTGACGCGGATCTTGCGGTCGTTCAGCAGCGCGCCCTTGCCCTTGCTGGCGGTGAACAGCTCGTTCTTGATCGGATCGTAGATGACCGCCTCGACCGGCTCGCCGTTCTCCACCAGCGCGATCGACACGCAGTAGTGCGGGATGCCGTGCAGGAAGTTGGAGGTGCCGTCGAGCGGATCGATGACGAAGGTCTGCTTGCCCTTGCCCATGGCGCCGGATTCTTCGCACAGGAAGGCGGCCTGCGGATAGGCGCGCTTGAGTTCCTTGATGATCTCGGCCTCGGCGAGTGAATCGACTTCGCTGGCGTAATCCTGCTTGGATTTCTCGAACACGCTCAGGCTGTCGAGCTTGTTCATATGGCGTAAAATGACGGTGCCGGCCTGACGCGCGGCCTTCACCATCACGGTGACGACGGGGTTCTGCATGGGATTACCCTTGGGCTGAGTTGGTATGAGAACGCGATGCCGTCCAGCGGCACCCGCGTATGATACCCGAAAGCGCCGCCGTCCTGAACCGATGACGCCTGCCACCATTCATTCCCGAGCCGGAAACGACCTGCCATGAGCCAAGCCGACCCCATCCGCATCGTCCTCGTCGGCACCTCGCACCCGGGCAACATCGGCTCGGCCGCGCGCGCGATGAAGACCATGGGCCTGTCCAACCTGGTGCTGGTGTCGCCCTCGCGCTTTCCCGATCCGGAAGCGCTGGCGCTGGCCGCCGGCGCCGACGACGTGCTGGCCGGCGCGCGTGTCGTGGCCACGCTGGACGAGGCGCTGGAGGGCTGCCGTTACGCGCTCGGCAGCACCGCGCGCGACCGTGCCGTCAGCCTGCCCGAGCTGTCGCCGCGCGAGGCCGCCGCCGAGCTGGTGACGCGCACGGCGCAGGGCGACGTCGCCCTGCTGTTCGGGCGCGAGCGTACGGGCCTGGACAACGAGGAGCTGCATCGCTGCCACGGCCGCGTGTTCATTCCCTGCAACCCGGACTACGCCTCGCTCAATCTGGCGGCGGCGGTGCAGGTGCTCAGTTACGAAATCCGGCTCCGGCGCCTGGAGGCCGGACTGCAGGCGGGCCGCACACCATCGCCGGCCGAGGAGGCGCCGGCCAGCTTGGACCAGATGGAGCGCCTGTTCGGGCATCTGGGCGAATTCATGGACGAGATCGATTTCCACAAGGGCCGTTCGCCGGACATGGTGACCCAACGCCTGCGCCGGCTGTTCCTGCGCGCCGGCATGGATGAGCGCGAAATCAAGATCCTGCGCGGAATCCTGTCCGACGCGCAGCGGCTGCTGCGTCAGGAGAAGTAGCGCAGCAGGTCGGCCAGATGGCCGATGATCAGGCCGGAGAATTCGGCCAGCAGCACGATTTCCACCAGCCCCAGGATCCAGCCGATGCCGAGCAGGAGACCGTCGCGCTCGATGAAGCCGAGGCTGAAGGCCAGCACGATCATTCCGAACGGGTAGTTGGTGAACGGGATCGGCAGCGCCAGCAGCACGCCCAGCACGACCAGCAGCAGGCCGCTGAAGGCGCGCGCCCAGGCGTGGTCGAAGGCGTATTCGAAGCGCGGCTTGCACAGCTTCTCGACGAAGCCGAGCCAACGGTCGAAGCGGCGCTGGAAGTTGATCACGTGCGCGCGCTTGAAGGTCTTGCGGCCGATGAACGCAGGCACCCAAGGATGCTCCAGCTGCCACAGCAGCTGGGCGCCGATCAGGGTGGTCAGCAAGCCGCTGAACGCGCCTTGTCCGGCCGGAATCGGGATGAACACCGGAATCAGCACGATCAGCAGGAACAGGCCGTAACTGCGGTGGCGGAAGCTGTCCAGCACCAGCTCGAAGCTCAGGTCGTCGTCCGGCCGGCCGGACGCCAGCTGCTGCAGCAGGATGCGGGTGCTGATTTCGTGGCTCATGGCTTACTCGTCGAAGGCCGGGTCGTTCTGCGGCCGCGGCCCGATCAGCAGCTTGTCGATGCGGGCGCCGTCGAGGTCGACCACTTCCACGCGCCAATCGCCGAATTCGAAGATCTCGCCGGTGTGCGGGATGCGGCCGAAGTGGGCGATGACCATGCCGGCGACGGTGGTGAAATCGCCGTCATCCTCGCCTGGCAGGCTTTGCAGGTTGAGCAGTTCGTGCAGCTCCTCGACCGCCAGGCGGCCGTCCACCAGCCAGCTGCCGTCGTCGCGCTCGATCACCAGCGGTTCGGTCTCGTCGCTTTCCAGGCTCTGGATGCGGCCGAGGATGGCGCCGAGCAGGTCGTTCAAGGTCACCATGCCCTGGATGTCGCCGTATTCGTCGACCACCAGGGCCAGGGTCTGCTGCTCTTCGCGGAAGATCTCCAGCAGCTTGAGCGCGTTGGTCGATTCGGAGACGAACAGCGCCGGGCGCAGGCTGCCGAACAGCTCGTCGGTGCTGCGGCACTCGCGGCCGACCAGGGTCTTGGATTCGAGTACGCCCAGCACGTTGCTGTCGTCGCCGCGGTACACCGGGTAGCGGGTGAACGGCTGTCCGCGCAGCACCGCCTGGTTTTCTTCCAGCGGAGCGTCGGCGTCCAGCCAGGTGATCAGGGTGCGCGGCGTCATCAGCGATTCGGCGCTGCGGTCGCCCAGGCGCAGCACGCGGTTGAGCATGTTGCGCTCGTCGGCGTCGATCATGCCCTGCTCGTGGCTTTCCGCCACGAGATGGCGGATCTCCTCGTCGGTGACTTTCTCTTCGGAGACGTTGCTCAGGCCGAGCAGGCGCATCAGGAAACGGGTGCTGCCGGCCAGCACCACCACCACCGGCCGCGCGACCGTGGCCAAAAAGCGCATCGGCAGGGCCACCGCCACCGCCAGCTGTTCGGGGCGCAGGGTGCCCAGGCGTTTGGGCAGCAGTTCGCCCAAGACCACCGAGACGAACAGGATGCCGCCGAAACTGAGCGCGTAGGCGATGATGTGGGCGTAATCCGCCAAGGCCGGCAGGGCGGCGAAGGCCGGCTGGATGCGTTCGGCCAGCGACTCGCCGCCGAAATAGCCGGTCAGCAGGCCGAGCAGGGTGATCCAGACCTGGACCGCCGACAGGAAGCTTTCCGGATGTTCCGACAGCTCCAAGGCGGCTTGGGCGCGCTTGGAGCCCTGCGCCAGCTGTTTCAGGCGCGACTTGCGGGAGGTCACCACCGCCATTTCCGACAGGGCGAAGAACCCGTTCAGCAGGACCAAAACGAGGACGACGGCGAGCTCAAGCATCGAGGCGGCGGGTTTTTCCGTTCACAGCCGATAGGATACTCCATGCCGGCCGGGGTCGTCCGGACTATGTTGCCGGTTGTCACAATCGCGTCATATTTCGCCTACAATAGCGCCAGCCCGATTAACCGCCCGTTCAGGAGCCCGCCATGTTCTCTCTGCAAACCATCTTCGGCAAAGGCGACAAGTTCTACGGCCTGCTGGAAGCCAGCGCCGCCGCCGCACGGGAAAGCACGGCGGCACTGGCCGACCTGCTGGCCACGCCGCCGCAGCAACGTTCGCTGGAGAAGTTCAAGCTGGCCCGCCAACGCGAGAAGGACTTGGCCGCGCAGATCAGCCAGGAGCTGATCAACACCTTCGTGACCGCGCTCGAGCGCGAGGACATCGAGGCGCTGTCGAACGTGCTGTACAAGATTCCCAAGGTGGTCGAAAAGTTCGCCGAGCGCTTCACCCTGTCGGCGCACCGCTTGGGCGACGTCGATTTCGTGCCGCGCGCCAAGATGCTGGAGCAGAGCACCGAGGTTCTGGAGCAGATGGTCGGCCAACTGCGCAAGGGCATGAACATCGAGACCAGCAAGGCGCTGAACGACCGCATGCAGGCCATCGAGTCCGAGGCCGACCGCCTGATTCTCGAGCTGTACCGCGACACCTACCAGAACGAAACCGACCCGATGCGCTACATGATCCTGAAGGACCTGTTCGAGATGCTGGAGAAGGCCATCGACAAGTGCCGCGACGCCGGCAACGTGGTGCACCACATCATCCTGAAGAACTCCTGAGGATCCGGCCATGGACTTCGCCCTGGTCCTGCTGCTGCTGGTGATCGTCACCGCGCTGGTGTTCGAGTTCATCAACGGCTTCCACGACACCGCCAACTCCATCGCCACCGTGGTGGCGACCAAGGTGCTGACCCCGACCCAGGCGGTGATGCTGGCGGCGGTCACCAACCTGATCGGCGCGTTCTGGGGCACCGCGGTGGCCAAGACCATCGCTTCCGGCCTGATCGACACCGACGTCGTGCATGTCGGCTCCTTGGTGCTGATCTGCGCCCTGGCCGGCGGCATCATCTGGAACCTGATCACCTGGTGGCGCGGCCTGCCGTCCTCGTCCAGCCACGCGTTGATCGGCGGCCTGTGCGGCGCGGCGGTGGCCGCCGCCGACAACGATTTCGGCGCGCTGGTGTGGTCGCAGGCCGGCGAGAACTGGACCAAGAACGCCGGTCTGCTGTGGAAAGTGGTCATCCCGATGGTGACCTCGCCCCTGGCCGGCTTCCTGCTCGGCGTGCTGATCATGGCGCTATTGATGGCGCTGATCAGTTCGATGAATTCGGCCGGCGGCTGGTTGGCGCGCGTGTCGCGCCCGCGCTGGATCAACGCCGTGTTCGGCAAAGCGCAGATCGGCTCGGCGGCCTACATGGGTTTCGCGCACGGCACCAACGACGCGCAGAAGACCATGGGCATCATCGCGCTGGCCATTTTCGGCGCGGAAGCGTCCGGCACCCTCAAGGACCTGCCCGAGTGGCTGTCGTTCCTGCATCCCAGCGGCGGCGAGAAGGACATCGACAAATGGATCGTGGTGACCTGCGCGCTGGTGATGGCGGCCGGCACCGCGATGGGCGGCTGGCGCATCATCAAGACCCTCGGCCACAAGATGGTCAAGCTGCATCCGATCAACGGTTTCGCGGCCGAGACCAGCTCCGCCACCATCCTGTCGGTGGCCGCACATTTCGGCATGCCGGTGTCCACCACGCACAGCATCTCGACCGCCATCATGGGCGTCGGCTTCGCCAAGAACCCGCGTGCGCTGAAGTTCTCGGTGATCGAGCGCATCATCTGGGCCTGGATACTCACCATTCCGGCCGCCGGCGGCATCGCCTGGGGCCTGGTGCGCCTGCTCAAGCACTACGGCGTCGGCTTCTAGAACGCGTCGCCGCCCTGCAGTTGCCGTTCGATGCCGTCGCCCAGTCCGCCGATGCGCAGCAGGGCGCGCTCCAGCTCGGTCGCGTCGAGTCCGGGATAAGCCCGGTTCTCGCACAGGTGCAGGTAGCTGCGGCCGCCCATCTCGCCGAGCGCCAGATAGCCGGCGCGGCTCTGCCAGTTGAATTCCAGGGCTTTCGCCAGCGCGTCACGGCTGTGTTCGCGGTCGGCGACCGCGGTGCTGATGCGCAGCACGCGGCCGCCGTCTTCATCCATCAGTTCCGACAGGAACACGCTCTGCCGCCGTCGGCCCTGGTCGAGCGAGAGCTCCAGCGCCAACAGGAACGGCTCCATGTGCGTGACCGTGTAGTGTTGCGCCACCCAATCGGCGATTTGCTCGAAGCTCCGCATCGCACACCTCCTTTTCCGTTATGCTACGCCGCGATGGGTGAAAAAAACATTAAGCAGGCGATCATCCGGCGCATCCGCGCGATTCCGCGCGGCACGGTGATGGCCTACGGCGACGTCGCCGCGGCGGCCGGATTCCCCGGACGCGCGCGTCTGGTCGCGCGCATCCTGTCCGAGTCCGACGGCGACCTGCCCTGGCACCGCGTGCTGCGCGCTTCAGGGCAGATCGCGTTCCCGCCCGATTCGCCGCTGTTCGCCGAACAGACGCAGCGCCTGCGCGCCGAGGGCGTGCGGGTCGAGAACGGCCGCGTCAAATTGCGGCGCAGCGGTCCCGACCTCGATGCGCTGCTGTGGGCGCCGGACTGAGGCAATCGGGTATCCTATCCACAGCCAATCACGGAACTCCCGCATGCATCTGCCGCCGATGACCCGCAACCTGCTCTGGATACTCGCCATCGCGTTCCTGGCGCAGCAATTCCTCGGCGATGCCGTGCTGCCGCTGATGCTCTGGCCGTTCGGCGAGCATCCGGTCGGCATCGGCGCCGACGGCCTGCCGGTGAGCCTCGGCTTCCAGCCCTGGCAGTTGCTGACCTATGGGTTCCTGCACGGCAATTTCACCCATCTGCTGTTCAACGGCATCGCGCTGTACCAGTTCGGTGCGCGCTTGGAATACCTCTGGGGCCCGAAGAAATACCTGACCTTCTTCCTGGTCTGCGTGGCCGGCGCCGGCCTGTGCCAGCTGCTGTTCACGGCCTTGGTGCCACAATCGGCCGGCCCCACGCTCGGCGCCTCGGGCGGCGTGTACGGCCTGCTGCTGGCCTACGGCCTGCTGTTCCCGCGTGAGCGCGTGATGCTGCTGATTCCGCCGATTCCGATGTCGGCACGCACCCTGGTGCTGGTGTTCGGCGCGCTGTCGCTGTTCATGGGCGTCACCGGCACCGGCGGCGGCATCGCGCATTTCGCGCATCTGGGCGGCATGCTGTTCGGCTGGTTGTTGATCCGCTATTGGCGCGGGCAGCCGCCGTTCAAGGCCAAGCGCCGCGGCCCCTGGGGCGTTTAACGCCCGTTTTTGCCGAACAGCGCGAACTCCGATCCGACCACCAGGCGCAGCGCCAACAGGCGCCGCATGTCCTGTTGGCCTGCTTCCTCGCGCGCCGCCTGCAACAGGTTGGGATAAATCGCTTCCAGGCTGCGCCGGTACGGCTTCATGTCGATCACCGCATGGCGGGCGCGGTACAGCGACTGCGCATTGGGCTGGAAGCTGCCGAGCCGGTTGAACTTGGCGTCCACGGCGAGCGCCGTCAGCGCGCCGTCATCGCGGCCGAATACCGTCTGCAGCACCGCGCTGCGCGCCGGCAGGCTGTCGTCGATCATGAAGCTGGCGCCGCCCGCACCGCTGGCGAGGAAAGCGCGGCGGGCCGCGGCGTACAGCGGGTGCACGGCGTCCAACAGGGTGCTGCCGTCGTCGTCGGCGTGCTCCGAGGGAAACCGGCAGGGCAGGGACGCCGGCAAGGCCTGTTCGAAATCCGGCACCGACAGCTCGCGGCTGTCGAGCAGGAACCGGTGCGGCGTCAGCGGCGCGACGCGTCCGCCGAAATGCGTCAGCAAGTCGAGCGCCAGCTGTTCGAAGCCGGACTGGTCGAGTTGCGCGGCGGCCAGCGCCGCGCTGCGCAGGTCGAACAGATGGCTCGGGTCGCAGGCGTTCAGCGGCAGCCGCACGTCAATCGGCAGCGACGCCTGTTCCGGGTCGAGCGCGCCTTCCAGCCGCCATTCGCCGCCGCAACGGTAGCGCAGCATGCCGTCGGTTTCCCCGACCTCCTCGACCTCGAGCGCGCGGCCGTCAATCGTGATGTGGTCGCCGACCGCGAAGCGCACGCGGACCAGCGGCGAGGCGGCATGGGTGAAGCGTTTGAGTTCGCCGCAGCCGGTGAACACGATGTCGGCTTGGCGGTTGTCGGACCGGAGGATGGTGCCCAGGCCCAGTTCGGGTTCGGCGGTGGAAGACCAGCGTTGGCCGGGGCGGATCATCAGCATGCGGCGCATTGTACCGGCATCGGCCGGCGCGCGCAAAACAAAAACCCCGGCGATGCCGGGGTTTTCGTTACGGCCGCAGGCCCGATCACCAGATGGCGATCTTCTGCGCGCCGCTGCGCACCATCGGGTCGCCGGCCTTGCACTGGAACGCCGCCGCGAACGCGTCCATGTTGGACGGCGTGCCGTTGGCGCGGAACTTGGCCGGCGCGTGCGGATCGGTGACCAGACGCACGGCCAGCTCCTTCTCGGTGAAGTTGCGGCGCCAGACGGTCGCCCAGTTCATGAAGAAGCGCTGTTCCTGCGTATAGCCCTCGATCTCGGCCACTTTCTTGTCGGCCAGCTCGATGCGCAGCGCGTCCAGCGCCACGGTCAGGCCGCCGAGGTCGGCGATGTTCTCGCCCAGGGTCAGGTTGCCGTTGACCTTCTTGCCGGGCAGGGCTTCGTAGCCGTCGAACTGCGCGACCAGCTGGTTGGTCTTGGCCTTGAAGCCTTCGGCGTCGCTCGGCTGCCACCAGTTGGCGAAGCTGCCCTTGGCGTCGAAGCGCGAGCCTTGGTCGTCGTAGCCGTGCAGCATCTCGTGGCCGATGACGGCGCCGATGCCGCCGTAGTTCAACGCCGGGTCGGCCTTGGCGTCGAAGAACGGCGGTTGCAGGATGGCGGCCGGGAACACGATTTCGTTCATCAACGGGTTGTAGTAGGCGTTCACGGTCTGGGGTGTCATGCCCCAGTCCTTGCGGTCCTTGGGCTTGCCGATCTTGGCCATTTCATAGGCGTGGTTGAACTTGGCGGCGGCCAGGATGTTGCCGACGTAGCTGTCGCGGCCGGTGCTCAGGCCGGCCCAATCGCGCCATTTGTCCGGATAGCCGATCTTGGGCGTGAAGCTGGCCCATTTTTCGAGCGCCTTGGCGCGGGTTTCCGGAGTCATCCATTCCAGCTTCTCGAGGCGGGTCTTGAGCGCGGCCGACAGGTTGCCGACCAGCTTCTCCATCTGCGCCTTGCTCTCGGCCGGGAACGCGACCTCGACGTACAGCTGGCCGAGCGCTTCGCCGGCGCTGTCGTTGACGGTGTCGAGCACGCGCTTCCAACGCTCCTTCTGCTCCTGCTGGCCGCGCAGGGTCTTGCCGTAGAACGCGAAGTTCTGGTCGGCGAAGGCCTTGCTCAGGTACGGCGCCAGGCCGTCGATGGTGTGGAAGCGCAGGTAGGCCTGCCAGTCCGCCATCGGCACCGAGGCGAACATGCCGTCCAGGGTCTTGAAGAACGTCGGGTTCGACAGCGAGAACTGCGCCGGGCGTTTGATGCCGTTGGCGTCGAAGTAGGCGCCCCACTCGAAGGCCGGGGTGATCTTGTTGGCGGCGTCGATCGAGACCGGGTTGTAGTATTTGGAGACATCGCGCGACAGTTCCTCGTTCGAGTAGCTGACCTTGGCCAGCGCGGTTTCGATGGCCAGGATGGCGGCGGCCTGCTTGGCGGCGTCGGCGTCGGTGGCGCCAGCCAACTTCAGCGTGGCGGCGATATGCGCCTGATAGGCTTCGCGCTCGGCCTTGTGGGCGTCGCCGCTGTAGTAGGTCTTGTCCGGCAGACCCAGGCCGCCCGGTGCGGCGTAGGCGATGACTTGGCTGGAATCCTTGAAGTCGGATTCGCCGCCGAGGCCGAACAGGCTCATGCGGCCTTCGGCGGCGGTCTTGCGCAGGTAGGCCGGCAAGTCGGCCGGGGCTTTCAGCGCGGCGATTTCATCCAGGAACGGCTGGATCGGTTTGATGCCGGCGGCTTCGATCGCGGCCTCGTCCATGCCGGTGGCCCACAGGTCGCCGATCAGCTTATGCGTGCCTTTGGCATCCTTCATGCCGGCGGCGGCTTCCACGATCTGGCGCTGGGTGGCGAGCGAACGCTCGGCCAGCATCTCGAAGCTGCCCCAGCTGGTG
This sequence comes from Arenimonas maotaiensis, assembly GCF_014638745.1. Classification (GTDB taxonomy): domain Bacteria; phylum Pseudomonadota; class Gammaproteobacteria; order Xanthomonadales; family Xanthomonadaceae; genus Arenimonas; species Arenimonas maotaiensis. The sequence goes on along the minus strand of NZ_BMFO01000001.1, from coordinate 405,137 downwards.
CGGTCGCCCGGTACCGGATTGGCGGCCAGCCATTTGCCGTTGACGAACTGGTTCAGGTCGGTGCAGGCCGACACGCTGGTGTCGAGGTCGGCGACCGCGAACGCCGGCAACGGCGGCAGTTTGGCGAGGTCGATGCTCAGCTTCGCAGGTTCGGCCACGACGGCTTCTTCTTTCTTGCAGGCGGACAGGCCGAGCGCGATGGCGGCGCTCAAGGTCAGCAATTTCAGGGACTGGTTCACGAAACACTCCGGTAAAGGGGATGGCGGGCATAAAACACCATCGAGCATACGCTTTTTCCGCAGGCGACGGGATAGGCCGGAAGTCATGCCGGCTTGGCAAACCGGCCGCGATTTGCTAGGGTGAACGGGAAATCTGGTTCAGGACTCCCATGCGTATGACGCCCCGTCTCCTGGCCTCTGCGGTCGCCCCGTGCGATCGCCGTAGCCCGTATACATCGTTATTTTCTCTCCGACTCCACGCATGGGGTTCTGGCGCGCGGTTTCCCGCCTTGAATCTTCCCCACTTGGAGCTCCCATGAAAATCCTCGCCTGCGACGGCATCCATGCCGACGGTCTGACCCTGTTCGAACAAGCCGGTTTCTCGGTCGAAACCAGCGATCCCATCAAGGATGCGTCCGTGTTGGCCGAAAAACTGAAGGATTTCGACGCCGTGGTGGTGCGTTCGGCCACTTTGATCACGGCCGACGCGCTGAAGCAGGCCACGCATCTGAAGGTCATCGGCCGCGCCGGTGCCGGCGTCGACACCATCGACGTCGAGGCCGCCACCGCGCGCGGCATCGCGGTGATGAACGCGCCCGACGGCAACACCCTGGCCGCCGCCGAGCACGCGGTGTCGCTGCTGTTCTCGATGGCGCGCCATGTGCCCAAGGCCGACGCCGGCATGAAGGCCGGCGAGTGGCCGAAGAACGGCCTGACCGGTTTCGAGCTGGAAGGCAAGCGCTTGGGCGTGATCGGCCTGGGCCGCATCGGCGCCACCGTAGCGCGCAAGGCCGCCGGCATCGGCATGGATGTGGCCGCCTTCGATCCGTTCCTGCCGGCCGCGGCCTCCGGCCGTCTGAGCGTGCCGATGAAGACGCTGGACGAGCTGCTGGCCTGGGCCGACATCATCACCCTGCACATCCCGCGCACCAAGGACACCACCAACCTGATCGGCGAGGCGCAGATGCGGCGCATGCGCAAAGGCGCGTACCTGATCAACGCCGCCCGTGGCGGCTTGGTGGATGAAGCGGCCCTGCTCAAGCTGCTCGACGAAGGCCATCTGGCCGGCGCCGCGCTCGACACTTTTGTGACCGAACCGCTACCGAAGGACTCGCCGCTGCGCGCGCATCCGAAACTGATCCTGACGCCGCATCTGGGTGCCTCGACCTCGGAAGCGCAACAAGCGGTCAGCACCATACTGGCGCGCCAGATGATCGACTTCCTGAAGACCGGCGCTGTCGCCGGTTGCGTCAACCTGCCGCCGCTCAGCGCCGAGGCCGCCAAGGAAGTCGGTCCGTGGATTCCGCTGATGACCGAACTCGGCAAGTTGGCCAACCGGCTGGTGCCGGCCGCCAGCAAGCTGCACATCACCTATGCCGGCCGCACCGAGGCGCTCGATACCCGTCCGCTCAGCCGTCTGCTGGTGGCGGCGATGCTGGGTAGCGCCTCCGGCCGGGTCACGCCGGTCAACGCCTTGGGCGAAGCGGCCGTACGCGGTCTGGCGGTCTCGGAAACGCTCGGTGGCGATGGAGACGGTTTCGACCGCCTGCTGCGCATCGAAGTGGCGGGCGAGCAAGGCAGCAGGCGCATCGAAGCCACCTTGCACCGTGGCCCGCGCGTAGTGCGGCTGGACGGCGTCGAGCTCGACTTCGACCCCGGCGCGCATGTCCTGCTGATGAAGAACGAGGACAAGCCCGGCGTGATCGGCCTGCTCGGCTCGAACCTGGGCGCGGCCGGCATCAACATCGTGAACTTCTCGCTCGGCGCCACCGGCGACGGCCACGCGTTGGCGGCGATCACCGTCGACCGCGAGGTCTCGGCCACGCAGCTCTCGGGTCTGCGCACCATCCCGGGCATCGTGTCCCTGGACATGATTTGAGGCGCGCCCGATGAAGATCATCCTCGCCCGTCATGGTGAAACCCCGTGGAACGCCGCCGGCCGCTACCAGGGCCAGATCGACATCCCGCTCTCGGACGTCGGCCTGGCGCAGGCCGCCAAGCTCGGCGAACGCCTGCGCGACGTGCCGATCGCGCGCGCGGTCAGCTCGCAGTTGGCGCGTGCCAAGGCCACCGCCGAAGCGGCCTTGGGCGATGCGCGCAAGCAGATGCTGGCGATCGATCCGCGCCTGCAGGAAATCGCCCACGGCGAGTGGGAAGGGCTGCTGGCCGGCGAAATCGCCGCGCGCGACCCGGATACGTTCCGTGCCTGGCGCGAAGCGCCGCAGACCGTGCAGATGCCGGGCGGCGAGAACCTGCAGCAGGTGCTGGATCGGGCCTGGGACGGCTTCCGCGCCGCCTGCGAGGGACTCGGCGCCGACGACATCCTGCTGTTGGTGGCGCACGACGCCGTCAACCGCGTGTTGCTGTGCCGGATTCTCGGACTCGACCTGTCCCGCTTGTGGGCGTTCCGTCAGGCGCCGACCACGCTCAACCTGCTCGAAGGCGACTCGGTGGACAATCTGGCTGTGGTGCGTTTGAATGACTGCCAACACCACACGCCGCTGTTCGGTGAAGCCCTGCACCGCGCCCTGTGAACGAACGCACGCTCGAGCAATGGCTGGAATACCAGCTGCATACGCACCCCCAGGGCATCGCCATGGGCCTGGAGCGCGTGCGCGAGGTGGCGCGGCGCATGGATCTGCTGCACCTGCCGTGCCCGGTCATCACCGTGGCCGGCACCAACGGCAAGGGCTCGACCGTGGCCTTCATCGAGGCCATCGCCACCGCCTCGGGGTATAAGGTCGGCGCGTTCACCTCACCGCACTTCCTGCGCTACAACGAGCGTATCCGCATCGGCGGCGCGGAAGTTTCCGACGCCGATCTGGTGCGCGCATTCGAGGCCATCGAGCTGGCGCGGGCGGATATCCCGCTGACCTATTTCGAGTTCGGTACCTTGGCGGCGCTGGTGCTGTTCGCCGAAGCCGGCTTGGATCTGGCCGTGCTCGAGGTCGGCTTGGGCGGGCGTCTGGATGCGGTCAACATCCTCGATGCCGACGTCGCGGTGGTCACCACCGTCGACCTCGACCACCAGGCCTATCTGGGCGAAGACCGCGAGGCGATCGGTCTGGAGAAGGCCGGCATCCTGCGTCCGGGCAAGCCCTGCGTCCTGGGCGAGAAGGATCCGCCGTCCTCGGTGCTGCGCTACGCCTATGAAAACGGCGTCTATTGCGTGCGCGGCTTCAGCGATTACCTGATCGACCGCTTCGACGACCACTGGGTCTGGCGCGAGCCGGGCTTCAGCCTGGAACTGCCGTATCCGGGGCTAAAGGCGCCGGTACAGCTGCAGAACGCCGCCTGCGCCATCGCGGCCTTGCGTGCGTCGCCGCTGGATATCGCGGATGCGTCCTGGGCCGCCGGCGTGGCCGCGGCCACGATCACCGGCCGTCTGCAGCGTTGGCGCGAGTCGCCCGAGGTGGTGCTAGACGTCGCGCATAATCCGCAGTCGGTGGCGCAACTGGCGCAGTGGTTGGCCGCGCATCCGAAGCCGACTGTGGCGGTATTCAGCGCGCTGAAGGACAAGGACATCGCCGGCATGCTGGCGGCGATGGCGCCGCACATCGCGCATTGGCATGTCGGATGCCTGGCCGAGCCGGCCGATCGGGTGCCGGATGCGGTTGATTGGATGGCGGCATTATCCGCCAGCTTGCCGGAAACGGCCTTCAGCCTGCATGCCAGCGTGCCCGCGGCGTACGCGGCGGCCTTGGCTGAAAACCACGGCGAACGCATCCTGGTGTTCGGCTCCTTCCACACGCTGGAAGCGGTGATGCGGCTCCCGCGCTGAGGACGCTAGGGGTATAATTGGCGCTCCCACCGGGAGGGTTCCATGGAAGCACCGTTGAAGCAACGCCTGATCGGCGCCGTCGTTCTGGCCGCCTTGGCCCTGATTTTCGTGCCGATGCTGCTGAAAAGCCCCGACGTCAAGGATCCGGACAGCGCCGACGTGCCGCTGAGCATCCCCGACGAACCCGATGACGACGGCATCACCACCATCGATATTCCGCTCGATGCCCCGGCCGAACCCGCCAAGGCACCGACCGTTGCCGCATCCGTGCCGCAGACGGCGGTGACTGCCGCTGCGGCCCCTGATGCCGCTGCGCCGGTTGACGCAGGTCCGGCGCAAGCCGCCGGCCAGTATGCGCTGGTGCTCCCCGCCGCCGATGACGCCGGTGCCAAGACGCTGCTGGCGGCCGTGCGCAAAGCCGGTTTGAATGGCGTGGTGCAGGGCAATGGCCAACGCTTCCGTGTCCGGGTCGGCCCGTTCAACGCGCGTGAAAGCGCCGAGCAGGCCCGTCTGCGCCTGGCCGCCGCCGCCCCGGGCGGCCTCGTGGTGGCGATGGATGCCGCCGTCGCCTCGACGGCTGAATCGAATCCCGCCGCTCCGGCCGTCAAGCCGGCATTGCCCGCCGCTATGCCGACGCAGGCGGTTCCGGTCGCCGCGAAACCGGCCGAGACCAAGCCCATGCCGGCGCCGGCCAAATCCGAGCCGATGTCCGCGGCCAAGGGCTTCGCCGTGCAGATCGGCGCGCCGGCCAGCGAGCAGGCCGCCATCGGCCTGCGCGACAAGGCGCGCGCGGCCGGCTTCACCAGCTTCATCCAGCCGGTCGACACCGAGTCCGGACGCCGCTACCGCGTGCGCATCGGGCCGGAGGCCAGCCGCGAGTCGGCCGCCGCGCTGTTGGCGCGCGTCAAACAGAACACCGGCATCGACGGCATCGTCGTCGCCCATCCCTAAACCAGCAGGTCTGAACAGCGTATGTGCGGAATTCTCGGAATCGTCGGAACCACGGATGTCGCGGCATTGCTGTATGACGGCCTGACCGTGCTGCAGCACCGCGGCCAGGACGCGGCCGGCATCGCCACGGTCTCGGGCCGCCGCATCAATTTGCACAAGGGCAACGGCCTGGTCAGCGACGTGTTCGGCCCGCAGCAGATGGCGCTCCTGCGCGGCCGCGTCGGCATCGCGCATTGCCGCTACCCGACCGCCGGTTCCTCCGGCAGCGACGAGGCGCAGCCGTTCTACGCCAACGCCCCCTACGGCATCTCGCTGGCGCACAACGGCAATCTCACCAACACCGACACCCTGCGCCGGGAAGTGGTGGGCCAGGATCACCGCCACATCAACACCGAATCCGACTCCGAGGTGCTGCTGAACGTGCTGGCGCACGAGCTGCTGGAGCAGGGCGCGTTGACGCCCGACGCCGCGCTGAAGGCGGTCGAGGGCGTGCACCGGCGCGTGCGCGGCGGCTACTCGGTGGTCGCCACCGTGTTCGGCCTCGGCCTGCTGGCGTTCCGCGACCCGAACGGCATCCGTCCGCTGGTGCTGGGCAAGCGCGAGACCGAGGCCGGTGACGAATACGCCATCGCTTCGGAATCGGTCGCGCTCGACATCCTCGGTTTCGCCCGCCTGCGCGACGTGGCGCCGGGCGAGGCGGTGGTGGTCACCGACGACGGCCGGCTGTTCACGCACCAGGCCGCGCCGGGCCATCCGCACACCCCGTGCATCTTCGAATACGTGTACTTCGCGCGCCCCGACTCGATGATGGACGACATCTCGGTGCACAAGGCGCGCATGCGCATGGGCGTCAAGCTCGGCGAGAAGATCCTGCGCCTGCGGCCCGACCACGACATCGATACCGTGATCCCGATTCCCGACACCTCGCGCGACGCCGCGCTGGAGATCGCCAACCTGCTCGGGGTCAAGTACCGCGAGGGCTTCATCAAGAACCGCTACATCGGCCGCACCTTCATCATGCCCGGCCAGAGCCAGCGCGTGCGTTCGGTGAAGCGCAAGCTGAACCCGATTCCGCTCGAGTTCGAGAGCCGCGTGGTGCTGCTGGTCGACGACTCCATCGTGCGCGGCACCACCAGCCAGCAGATCGTGCAGATGGCGCGCGAAGCCGGCGCGCGCAAGGTCTACCTGGCTTCGGCGGCGCCGCCGGTGCGCTATCCGAACGTCTACGGCATCGACATGCCGGCCGCCTCCGAACTGGTCGCGCACGGCCGCAGCGAGGAAGAGATCCAGACGCTGCTGGGCTGCGATTGGCTGATCTACCAGGACATCCAAGACCTGGAAGAGGCGGTCGCCGGTCCGAAACGCAAAGTCGCGCGCTTCGATTCCTCCTGCTTCACCGGTGAATACGTCACCGGCATCGAAGCGGGCTATTTCGAGGCGCTCGAACGCGCCCGCAACGACGCCGCCAAAGCCAAGACGGCCTGAGTCCGCCGTGGCCGCCGAGTTACGCGCGTTGGCCTATGCCGCCCTGTGCGAGCGGGCGGTCGAGGCCAAACTGGCGGTGGTCGATGCGTTAGCCCATGCGTTGTCTGACGGCATTAAAGCCGATGCCGCGGCGGCATTCGCCGATATCGGCCATCCCGGCCGTCCGGGCAAGCCGCCGCTGGTTGAGCCGAAAGACCTGCCCAAGCGCGGCCTGGGCAGCGCCGAGGGCCGGGCCGCCCTGCTGCATGCCATCGCGCACATCGAATTCAACGCGATCAACCTGGCCTGCGACGCCGTGCAGCGCTTCGCCGGCATGCCGGACGCGTTCTACCGAGACTGGGCCGGCGTGGCGGTGGACGAGGCCCGCCATTTCCGTCTGCTATGCGCGCGCATGGCCGAGCTCGGCTGCGGATACGGCGACCATCCGGCCCATGACGGCCTGTGGGCGATGGCGGAAAAGACCCGGCACGATTGTCTGTCGCGCATGGCGTTGGTGCCGCGTCTGCTCGAGGCGCGTGGGCTGGACGTGACGCCGGGCATGATCGCGCGCCTGCGTCAGGTCGGCGACGAAGCCTCGGTGGCGGTGTTGGAGGTGATCCTGCGCGAGGAAGTGGCGCACGTCGCCATCGGCACGCGCTGGTTCCGGCACTCCTGCGCGCAGGCGGGCCGCGATCCGGAGCCGACCTTTCTGGCCTTGCTGGAATCGGTCGGCGGCGCGGCCCTGAGCGGGCCGTTCAATCTGGACGCCCGCAGCGAAGCCGGCTTTAGCGCATCCGAGATGCAGGCGATCAGCCGGCTGGCGCCGCGCTGAGCTCGAGCCTGCCGTTTTCGTCGCGCAGGCGCGATTCCTGCGTGTACCAGTCGCCGAGCACGATGCGTTCGGCCGGCATGCCGTCGATTTCCAGCGCGTGCCGGGCCGGACGGTGGGTATGGCCGTGGATCAGGCGTCGCACGCCGTAACGGCGCATCACCGAGACCACGTCCGCCGGCGTCACGTCGGTGATGGTTTCCAGCTGGCTGGTGTCCTTCAATCCCTGTTGCCGGATTTGGCTGGCTTGCCGCGCGCGTTCGGCGAAGGCGTGCCGCGCGGCCAGCGGCTGCGCCAGGAACGCCGACTGCCAGGCCGGATCGCGCACCTGGGCCCGGAACGCCAGATATTCGCTGTCCTGCGTGCACAGCAGGTCGCCGTGCATCAGTAGCGCCGGCTCGCCGGCGCAGGTGATCACCGCGAAGTCGGGCAGCAGCTGTGCGCCGATGCGCGCGGCGAAGGCGGGGCCGAGCAGGAAATCGCGGTTGCCGCGCTGCACGAACAGACGCGTACCGGCGGCACTGCATATCGCCAGCGCATCCTGCACGCTCTCCGCCAGCGCGCTGTCGTCGTCGTCGCCGATCCAGGCCTCGAACAAATCGCCCAGGATGTACAGCGCCTCGGCGCCGCGGCATTCGGCCGCCAGGAAGTCGAGGAACTGCGCGGTGGTCTGCGGTCGTCCGGCGTCCAGATGCAGGTCGGAAATGAACAGTCGGCTCACTCAGTCCTCGACGGTGACGCGGCGGATCACGATCGGCGCTTTCGGCACCTGCGCGCCGATGCCGGGGCGGCTTTCCACCGGCGTCTTGCGCAGGGCGTCGACCACCGCCATGCCCTCGACCACCTCGCCGAACACGGCATAGCCGCGGCTGGCGGCATCGGCGGCGGAGACGAAATCGAACTGCGGGTTGTCGACCACGTTGATGAAGAACTGGGCGCCGGCGGAATCGGCGTCGTTGGCGCGGCGGGCGGCGGCGACGGTGCCGCGCAGATTGCGCAGGCCGTTGTCGGATTCGCTGCGGATGAAGCCGCGTTCGGGCTTAATCCGGTAATCCGCGGTATAGGCGCCGCCTTGGATCAGCAGGTCACCGGCCACGCGGTGGAATACGGTGCCGTCGTAATGCCCGGTTTCGGCGTAGGCGCGGAAATTGCGCACGGTCTCCGGCGCCTTGTCGGCATGCAGCGCGATCACGATGTCGCCGGCGTCGGTGTGCAGCCGCGCTTTCGGATACTCGGCCAGGGCGGTTTCGTGGGCGGTGCGTTCGGCGTCCGGATCGATCGCCACCTCGCTGACCGAACGGCCGTCGTTTTTGCCGCCGCAGGCGCTCAGCGCCGCAGCCAGAGCCAATGTCGTCAGGAGTTTGGAGGGGGAATGCATGCGGCTAGTTTAACATCCGCGGCCGTCGGCATCATCGGTAACGGCGGCCCTGGTGCAGCAGCCAGCCGCCCGGGTGGCGGCCGTCCGGGTCGTGGTGGGTCCAGTGCACCACGCCGCCTTTGGCGTTCCACACGTATTCGCCCTTGAAGCCGACGCTGTCGCCGGGGCGCAGGCCGCCGATGCGCGGCGCCAAATCGATGTTGTGCGCCACCAGCACGGTATGGCCGGCGCCGGTGTCGAGCAGGAAGCGTTGATGGCGACTGCCCTCGACGTCGTCCGGAAGCAGTTTCACCACCCGGCCTTCGGCCTCGACCGGCACGTCGCGCAGACGGCGGCTATAGGCATCGGCGATGGCGGCATTGCCGGCGGCCGGCAGGGTGGCTGCGGAATCCGACGTGTCCGCCGGCAGCAGCGTGGGCTGCCGGCCGAACCAGAGCGCGGCGAGCAGCAGCAACGCGGCCAAAGCCGCTTTTTTCATCGCAGGGATTTGCCGTAAGTGAAGAAGCCGGTGTCGCGTTGCCAGCCTTGGGCTTCGTACAGCGATTGCGCGGCGGTGTTGTCGGTGGCGGTGGCCAGTTCGAGCGCGTCCAGTCCGAGTTTGCGCGCCAGGTCTTCGGCGGCCGACAGCAGGGCGCGGCCGGTGCCGCGCCCGCGCTCGGATTCGGCCACGAACAGGTCGTTGAGGATGGCGATGCGGCTGGTGCGGGTCGAGCTGAAACTGGGGTACAGCTGCGTGAAGCCGACCAGGGTTTCCCCGCGTTGCGCCACCAGGATCCAGGCGTCGTGCCGGTTCAGGCGCTCGCCGAGGAAGTCGCGGGCGCGCTCGAGGTCGGCGGGCTGCCCGTAGAAGCGGCGGTAGGCGTCGAACAGCGGTGCCAGTTCACCCAAATCAGAGGGTGAGGCCATGCGGATGCCGACCGGACGGTTCATGGGTGGATTGCCGATGCCGCGCCGTGCGGGCCTGAAGTCGGGTGCATGTGCCGTTCCGTGCCGATGGGAGATTTCCACACTATGCCATAAAGACCCGCGCCGCTGTGCGGCAACCAGCCGCAAACGTCTGTTTTTCCAGACGCCATCGGCCAAATCCGCTAAAATTACGGCAGTTTTCCGATAGGTTCCGCCATGACCGCCTGCCGTACCCGCTTCGCCCCCAGCCCCACCGGATTCCTGCACATCGGCGGCGCCCGCACCGCTCTTTATTGCTATCTCGAAGCCCGCCGCCGAAACGGCGCCTTCGTGCTGCGCATCGAGGACACCGACCGCGAGCGTTCGACCCAGGCTGCGGTGGACGCCATCCTGGACGCGATGGACTGGCTGGGCCTGGAGTACGACGAAGGTCCGATCTACCAGACCGCGCGCCTCGATCGTTACCGCGAGGTCGCCGAGCGCCTGGTGGCCGAGGGCAAGGCCTATTACGCCTATGAAACCAAGGACGAACTCGAGGCCATGCGCAACGAGGCGCTGGCCCGCAACGACAAGCCGCGCTACAACGGCGTGTACCGCGACGCCAACGCCCCGTACCGAGACGATCCGAACCGCGTGATCCGATTCAAGAATCCGCTCGAGGGCACGGTGGCCTGGGACGACAGCATCAAGGGTCGCATCGAGTTCAGCAACACCGAGCTCGACGACCTGGTGATATTCCGCTCCGACGGCTACGCCACCTACAACTTCGCGGTGGTGGTGGACGACCTCGACATGGGCATCACCGACGTCATTCGCGGCGACGACCACGTCAACAACACGCCGCGCCAGATCAACATCTACAAGGCGCTCGGCGATTTCCTGCCGCGCTTCGGGCATATGCCGATGATCCTCGATCCCGAGGGCGCCAAGCTGTCCAAGCGCCACGGCGCCGCCAACGTGATGCAGTACCGCGACGACGGCTACCTGCCGCACGCGCTGCTGAACTACCTGGTGCGGCTGGGCTGGTCGCACGGCGACCAGGAGATCTTCAGCAAGGACGAGATGTTCGCGCTGTTCCGCATCGAGGACGTCAACTCCAAGGCTTCGCGCCTGGATCCGGCCAAGCTGAACTGGATCAACCAGCATTACCTGAAGACCGACGCGCCGCAGGACGTGGCCAAGCATCTGGTCTGGCATCTGCAAAAAGCCGGCTATGACCTGGCCGACGGCCCCGAGCCGGCCGACGTGGTGGTGGCGCTGCGCGACCGCGTGCAGACCCTGAAGGAAATGGCCGAGAAGGCGCGTTGCTGGTACATGCCGCTGACCGACGCCGACATCGACCCGGTCGCCGCGGCCAAGCAGCTGACCGCCACCGTGCGCGCGCCGCTGTCGCTATTCACCGCCAAGCTGCGGGCCTTGCCGGAGTGGACATTGGCCGGCGTGCACCAGGCTTTCGCCGACACCCTGGCCGAGCTCGAGCTGGCCATGGGCAAGGTCGGTCCGGCCATCCGCGTGGCGGTCACCGGCAGCACCGCCTCGCCCTCGATCGACCACACGGTGTTCCTGTGCGGTCGCGAACGTGCCTTGCAGCGGCTGGATGCGGCGTTGGAGAAACTGCCGCAATGAGCCATGCCGGCCACGGCTGCACGCATCCGCACCATCATGTGCATGATGCCGAGGCCTATGTCGTGGCGGTCAAGGCCGCCTGCGCGGCCCGCGGCCTGCGGCTGACGCCGATCCGCGAACAGGTGCTGGGTCTTATCGCGCGTAGCGGCAAGCCGGTGAAGGCCTACGACCTGCTCGAGCGCATGCAGTCCGAGGTCGGCGCCAACGCGCCGCCGACCGTGTACCGCGCGCTCGATTTCCTGCTGGCCAACGGCTTCATCCATAAATTGGCGTCGATCAACGCCTTCGTGGCCTGCCATCATCCGAGTGTGCGGCACACCGTGCCGTTCCTCATCTGCGATGTCTGCCACAACGCCATCGAGCTCGAGGACGAATCGGTCGCCCGCGACCTAGACGCCAAGGCCCAGGCGCTCGGCTTCTCGCCGCGGGCGCAGGTGCTGGAAGTGCATGGCGTATGCCGCGATTGCGCGGCGGCGGCCGAAAAAAACGCCGGCTGACAAGCCGGCGTTCGCGTATTCGGGCCTTTGCGGTTCAGCTCAACAGGCGCATGGTCACCGGATAGCGGTAGTCGCGGCCGTCGAAGCCGGCCATCGCGCCCTGTACCGTGCACCAGATCCAGACCACCGCCAACACCACCGCGATCGGAACGGTCACGATCAGCCCCAGGCCGAGCGTCACCAGGCTGAAGAATACCCCGACCAGGGTGTAGATGAACATGCTGAAATTGAAGTTGAAGGCCTCCGCCGCATGCCGGCGGATGAAAGCCGATTCATCCTTCTTGATCAGCCAGACCACGAACGCGGCGACCATGCCGCCGACGCCGGCCGACCAGGACGTGACCAAGGCCAGCACCAGTGCGCCGACGTGCACGCCACCGGCCCATTTGCCGTCTTGCGCGGAATTCAGGTTGTCCATGGCATTCTCCTCGGGTGTGTGGCCTTTAAGGTAGCGCGGATCTCGCCCGTGCGCATGGGCCATCGGTCACAAGCGCAGATCGGCCAACAGCTCGGCCTGCTGCAGGGTCTCGCGTTCGTGCTCGGCTTCGCGCCAGGGTTCGCGCAGCGCCGCTTGGTACCAGTCCCGCATGCCGGGTAAGGCCAGCAGGCGCGTGGCGTAGTCCTGCGCCGGCGCGCTCAGCGGCAGGCCGTAGGTCTGCACCCGGAACGCCACCGGCGCGTAGAAGGCGTCCACAGCGCTGAACGCCGCACCGGCCAGGAACGGACCGCCGAAGCGTTGCAAGCCGTCGCACCAGAGTTCGTCTATGCGCGTCAGGTCGGACAGCATCGCCGCCGGCGGTGTGTGCAGGCGCAGACGCAGGCCGCAGTTCATCGGGCAGACGTTGCGCAGGGCGGCGAAGCCCGAGTGCATCTCGGCCGCGGCCGAACGCGCCCAGGCGCGCGCGCCGGCATCCGCCGGCCACACGCCGGGATGGCGTTCGGCGAGGTACTCGATGATCGCCAGCGAATCCCAGACCACGATATCGCCGTCGTGCAGGCACGGCACGCGCGCGTTCGGGGCGACCGCCTTGAAGCGCCCGTGGTTGTCGGCCTCGAACGGCAGCAGCACCTCATCGAAGCCGATGCCGCGTTCGCGCAGCAGCAGCCAAGGGCGCAGCGACCAGGACGAATAGTTCTTGTTGCCGATGTACAGGGTATACGCGCTCATGCCGATTCCTCCTCGAGTTCGGACCGGGCGCCGCGCGCGAACCGCGACAGCGCCAGGCTGTTGGCCAACAGGGTGCCGATCACCAGCGCGACGCCGGTGACCGCCATGCTGGTGATGGTGCTGATGCCGGCCAGGTTGTCCTGTTCCATCAGCGCGTGCAGGCCTCTGAAACCGACGCTGCCGGGCACCAGGGTGATCAGGCCGGGAATCTGCACCAGGATGCCCGGTTCGCCGCTGAAGCGCTGGTACAGATGGCCGGCCAGAGCCACGCTGAAGGCGGCGGTGAACGCGCCGGCGACCGGCGTCAGCCAAGCGCCGACGCTGCTGCTGACTGCGAACGCCAGCAGACAGGCGCCCATCATCACGTGCAGGGCGCGCAACGGGGCCTGCAGGAACACCATCAACGTGGCGCCGAGCAGGGCGATGGCCGGCCATAGCGTCCAGTCCGGCAACTTCTCCAGGCCCGGCAGCAGACGCACCGGCAGCCATTCGGTGCCGAGCGTGGTGCCGATGGCGACGCCGGCGCCCATCAGCAGCATCAGGATGAACGCGCCGGCCAAGCGTCCGGTGCCGGCCAGCAGGTTGCCGGTGGCCAATTCGGTCATCGCGATGGTGATGGTGAAGCCCGGCAACAGCAATACGATGCTGGCCAGGATCACCACGAACGGCGAGGTCACCGGCACGATGAGCGTGAACGCATACGCCAATAAGGCCGCCAGAGCGCACAGCAGCACCGGCATCACCGGCGCCAAGCCCGGACGCGCGGCCAGATACACATATGCCAGCACGAACAGCAGGCCGTTGAGCCCGGCCACCGCCATTTCCGGCAGGCCGCCGCCGAGCAGCACGGCGATGCCGGCCGACAGCGCCAGCCCGCTCAGCACCATCTGCCAGGGCTTCCATGGCGAGGGCTGGGCCATGATCGCGCCGAGCGTGGCGACGGCTTCGGGCAGTTGATCCAAAGAGCTCAGCCGGCGCACCATGTCTTTCAGCGCGATCAAACGCGCCATGTTGAAGTCGTAGTTCGGCAGCCGCAGCAGTTTGCTGCGTTGCGCCCGGTCGTCGTCTTCCAATGTGATGGTCAGCATGGTCGGCAGCGCGAAGCAGTGCGCTTCGACCCCGAAGCGCCGGCCCAGGGCATGGATGTGCCGTTCCAGCTCATGCGCGTTGGCGCCGCTGACGTGCATGGCCTGCGCCAAATCGGCGAGGAAGTTGATCAGGCGCTCGGTCATGCCGGCATTATCGCACAAGCCCGTCACGTGACAGCGCACCTGTCGGGTTTAGAAAAACACGCGGAAACCGGCTTGCAGCGAGCGGCCGGGCAGGGGCGCGATTTCCTTCAGGAACGAGGTGTGCGCCCGGGCCTCGGCGTCGGTCAGGTTGCGGCCTTCCAGGAATACTTCATAGCCGGTGTCGCCTTGGTCCCAATGATAGGTCACGTTGGCGTTGATCGATGTGTAACCCGAGGTCGGCTCTTCGCCGGCCGCCACATCGGTCTGGGCGCTGACGCGCATGCCGCCCAGGCGGGCGCTCCAGCCCTGGCGTTCCCACAGCAGTTCGGCGCCGACTCGCGCCGGCGCGATGCGCGGCAGGTTCGAGCCGTCGTCGAGTTCGGCGCTGACGCGGTCGGCGTTGGCGCGCAGGCTCCACAGGCCGCTGGCGTTCTCGACCAGATCCATCGTGACCTCGGCCTCCCAACCGCGGAATTCGGCGTCGCCCTGGCTCCAGCGCGCCGCCGGCAGGCCATCGAGCTCGCCGCCGATGCCGCGCAGATAGATGTAGCCGTCATAGCGGTTGCGGTACAGCGACAGCTTGCCGTCGATGCGGCCGCTGTGCAGGTGCAGGCCGAGTTCGACGTTGCGGGCGGTTTCGGTGTCGAGTGCGGCATCGCCGATTTCATAGGTGCCGGTGGCCACATGCGGGCCGTCGGATAGCAGTTCCTCCGGCGTCGGCGCGCGCTGGGCGCGGTCGAGGTTGAGGCTCAGATGCCAGGCTTCGCCGAGCTTCCAGATGCCGCCGAGCGCGACGCTGTTGGCGCCGAACGAACGTTCCGGCGCGACATCGGACGCGATGCGGACGCGGTCATGGCGGGCGCCGAGCTCCAGCTTGAACGGGCCGAACGCGCGTTCCTGCAGCGCGAACAGGCCGGTGTCGCGCGAGCGCGACGCCGGCACGAAGGCCTCGTCGCCCTCGGCCCGGAAATCGCGGGTGCCGTATTGGATGCCGAACGCGCCGTCCCAGCCGCGCCAGGTGTTCTGCACGGCCTCGATGCGGGTTTCCCGCGCGCGGTTGTCGAAGCGGGTGCCGACGGCGCCGCCCTCGAATTCGGTATGGGTGTAGGTGTTGTTGCTGAAGCGCAGGTTGATTTCGCGGAAGGCGCCGACCTCGCGTACGCCGCCTTTCACATCGAAGCGGTTCTGGCGCAGACCGATGCGCACGAACTCGTCGGCGGCGGCTTCCGGCAGCAGCGCGTCGGGCGCGGCTTCGTGCGCGTGCGCGCCCGGCGGAATGCCGTAATCGGATTCGTAGCGGCTGAGCGCGGCGCCCAACCAGCCGCGGTCGCCGAACCAGCTCAGCCCGGCGGCGGCACCCTGGGTTTCTAGCGCGGAGTTCGGCACTTTGCCTTTGACGAACTCGTCCAGGCTGCCGCCTGCGGCCAGATCTTCCTCGATCAGGTGCTCATGGAAGGCGTAGCCGGGAATGGCGTAATCGCCGGTGTCGCGGCGGAAGCCGTCCAGATGCCAGCTCAGGCCGGTACCGGCGATGTCGCCGTCCAGACGCAGGGCGCCGGTCTTGCCGTTGTCGTTGTCGCCGAAGCGCGCTTCGGCACGGCCTTTCAGCGCCGCACCGACCGGCTCGGCCGGAATCCGGCCATCGACCACATTGACCGCGCCGGCGATGGCACCGGAACCGTACAGCAGCACGGCCGGACCGCGCAGCACTTCGATCTGGTCGGCCAAAAACGGCTCGATGCTGACTGCGTGGTCGGCGCTGACGGTGGACACATCGGCCGAGCTCATGCCGCCGCTCAGGGTCTGCACGCGCGCGCCTTCCTGGCCGCGGATGATCGGGCGGCCGACGCCGGCGCCGAAGAAGCTCGATTGCACGCCGGCTTCGCGTTCCAGCGTTTGGCCCAAGGTGCCGGCTTTGCGGGCATCCAGTTCCGTGCCGGCCAGCACCGAAATCGGCCGCGCCACGTCATCGATGGCGCTGCGCAGCGGCGAGGCGGTGACCTGCACGCGGTCCAGTTCCTTGGCCTCCGGGTGCGGGTGCTCGTCGGCGTTCTGGGCCAGTGCCAAGGCGGGCGTCAGCAGCGTGGTGATGGCGAGGGCAAGCGGCAGTCTGTTCATGGTCGGGTGTTTCCTGCGGGCAATGGTGTTATTGTGTAACAGTTCGAAAAAAATGTTACTATGTAACGATACGGTTTGACAAGGCCTCCGCCCGCCATGCGTTTCCAGCGTTTCCTCGACCAATTCGGCACCACCGCGTCCATGGTCTGCGCCGTGCACTGCGCGCTGCTGCCAGTGCTGATTTCGGTATTGCCGGCGTTGGGCTTGGGCGTGCTGGCCATGAACGGCCTGGAATGGGGCTTCGTGGTGTTCGCCACGCTGCTCGGCCTGTTCAGCCTGTGGCTAGGCTACCGCCGGCACCGCGTGTACCGCGCGTTGGCGTTCCTGGTGCCCGGTCTGGGTCTGGTCTGGCTCGGTGTGCTGGTGCCGCAGATCCACCTGCAACCGCTGCGGCACGCGGTGGTGATGACCGCCGGCGGCATCCTGATCGCCATCGCGCATCTGGTCAATCTGCGCCTCAGCCACGGCCACGTGCACGACGCCAATTGCCGCCACGGACACTGAATACTTGGTTCAGACCGCCCGTGGTGGTAATCTATGGGCCTTAACTTCCAACAATATCCCTACAAGGAACGCAATCATGGGCAAAGGCGACCGCAAGACCGCGAAAGGCAAACGCAACATCTCCAGCTATGGCAACGCCCGTCCGGGCACCGCCAAGAAAGCCGCCGTCGCGGTTGCGGTGAAGAAGGAAGCGGTGAAGAAAGCCGCGCCGGCCAAGAAGGCTCCGGCCAAGAAAGCCGCCGCCAAGGAATGATCCCTCGCTGAAGGGAGCGTAAAAACGGCCCTGCGGGGCCGTTTTTCATGGGTGGAAATCAACACTCCGTGCCGGCGGCGATTTTCAGGTCCTGTCCGGTTTGCAACGCCACCTGCACGCACAGCGTCAGCGCCCGTACGATGTCATCCAGTGCCATGCTGGCCTTGCCGGGATGCGCCACGGCCTGCCCGGGCAGATAGGGGATGTGGATGAATCCGCCGCGCAGGCCGGGCCGGCTGCGGCACAAGGTCATCAGGCCGTAAAACACGTGGTTGCAGACGAAGGTGCCGGCGCTGTTGGAGACTTCGGCCGGAATGCCGGCTTGCTGCAAGGCGTGCAGCATCGCCTTGATCGGCAGGCCGCTGAAGTAGGCGGCTTCGCCGTCGGGATCGATCGGCGCATCGATCGGCTGACGGCCGGCATTGTCCGGAATGCGCGCGTCGTCGATGTTGATGGCGACCCGCTCCAGGCTGATGCGGTCGCGGCCGCCGGCTTGGCCGACCGCGATCACCAGGCACGGATTATGGCGTTCGACCAAGGCCCGGAGCGTTTCCAGCGCGCGCCCGAACTCGGTCGGCAATCGGCCGGCGACGAGCGTGTGCCCGTCGATGCGGGAACCGTCTAGGCGCTCGGCCGCAAGCCAGGAAGGATTGACGGACTCGCCGCCGAAGGGATCGAAACCGGTGATCAGGATGTTCATGGCAGGGCCAGCCAGTAAATGAGCAGCAGGTTGCAGGCGATCAGGGGCAGGGCGGTCATCACCTGCATCCGGATCACGGCGTTCTGGTCGCGCAATTCCAGCAAGGCGACCGGCACGATGTTGAAGTTCGCCGCCATCGGCGTCATCAGGGTGCCGCAGTAACCGGTCAACATGCCGATCGCCGCCAACGGCGCCGGGTCGGCGCCGTGCTGCGCGACTAGGATCGGCAGGCCGATGCCGAGCGTCATCACCGGAAAGGCGGCGAAGGCGTTACCCATCACCATGGTGAACAGCACCATGCCGAGGCCATAGGCGAGTACCGCGACCCAGGCATGCTGCAGCGGCAGACCGCGGGTCAGCAGCTCGGCGACCAGATCGCCGATGCCGGCCTTGTTGAACAGTCCCCCGAGCATGGCCAGCAGCACCGGCAGCAACACGGCCCAGCCGATGGCGTCCAGGATTCCGCGCGAGCCATGGACCGCATCCGGTAAGCGTTCGCCGGTGATCTTCAGCGCCGCCAACAGTGCGCCGAGGCAGGCCAGGGCGAGGCAGATCACCGCGGTCTGTTCGCCGGCCAGCAGGCGCCATTCGTTCCAATGCACGTGCTTCAGGCCGAGCACACCGGCCAGAGTCAGCAGCGGAATCAGCAGGGCCGGCGCGAACAGCCGGTTGCCCAGCGCCAGAGCCTTGGTCTCGCGCTGCGCCGCCGTCGCGTTCCGGTAGTCGCCGCTGCCGACCGCGCCGAAGCCGGCCAGGCCGGCGATGGCGAGCACCATCAGGCCCATCACGGTGGGCGGCAACCGGTCGCCGGCCAGGAACGCCGCCGACAGCAGTCCCCAGAACGCGGCGGTGCCGATACGCTTGCCATGGGCGCGGTCGCGCAGGGTCTGCAACGCGACATAGGCCAGATACAGACCGCACAGCCAGTACACATGCGTCAGCTCAAGCATCGCCGGAGCCTCCGTGCGCCTGCCGGTCCGGCGGCGGTACGCCCGGCCGGCGGTCGAAACGGCGCAGGCGGAAGGCGTGGATGGCGAACGCCAGGATCGCGGTGGGGATGCCCCACAGCGCGATATGCAGCGGCTCCATGGGCAGGCCGCTGTCGGCGTAGATGCTTTGGATCAGCAGCACCGCGCCGAACGCGAGGAAGATGTCTTCGCCGAAGAACAGGCCGACGTTGTCGGTGGCGGCCGCCATCGCGCGCAGGCGCTGGCGTTCCTCATCGTCGAGTGCGCCGCCGCGCAAGGTTTCGGCACTGGCCTCGGCCATCGGCGCGAGCAGCGGCCGCACGGTCTGCGCCTGGCCGCCCAGGCTGGTCAGCCCGAGCGCGGCGGCGGTCTGGCGCAGGGCGAGATAGAGCGTCATCAAGCGTCCGGGCGTCAGCGAACGTCGGCTGGCGACCCAGCGTTGCGCGTGTTCGCGCAGACCGGCCCGCTCGAGCGCGCCCAGTACCGGCAGGGTCAGGATGATGATCAGCAGGAAACGGTTCTTGGCGAAGCCGTTGCCGATTTCGGCCAGTATTCCGGTGAACGAAAGACCGGACGCGAAACCGGCGGTCAGGGCCGCCGCCACCACCACCAGCACCGGATTCCAGCGCCGCATGAAGCCGACGACCACCACCGCGACCGACAACAGAGGCCAGTAATTCATGGCCGCTCCGCGCTTATCTCGACGCCTTCGCCCTCAAGGCGACTGCGCAGGGCGCGCGCGAACGCCAAGGCGGAGGGTCCGTCACCATGCAGGCATACGGTGTCGACCGAGAGGGCGACATCCTCGCCGGACGACGCGCGTACCCTGCCGTCCGACAACATGCCCAACACCTGGGCAACCGCCTCGTCGGTCGATTCGATGCAGGCATCCGGTGAAGAGCGCGGCACCAGCCGTGCTTGTGCGGTGTAGCGGCGGTCGGCGAAACCTTCCGCGGCTACGCGGAGGCCCGCGCGCCGGCCCGCGGCCAGGGATTCGGAGCCGGCCAGGCCGACCAGCATCAGTCCGGCATCGACCGAGGCCACGGCGTCGGCGATGGCATCGGCCACGACGGCATCGCGTGCCGAACGGTTGTACAGCGCGCCGTGCGGCTTGACGTGTCCGACACGCACGCCCTGCGCGGCCGCGACGGCCTGCAGGGCCCCGATCTGGTAGCGCACCAGTTCGCGGATCTCATCCGCCGGGATGTCCAGCTCGCGGCGGCCGAAGTGCGCGCGGTCCCAGTATGAGGGATGCGCGCCGACGGCCACGCCATGCGCCTTGCATAAAGCCACGGTCTCGCGCATGCGCAGCGGCGAGCCGGCATGGAAGCCGCAGGCGATGTTGGCCGAACTGAGGTACGGCATCAGCGCGGCGTCGTCCGCCGCATCCATTTCGCCCACATCGGCGTTGAGGTCGATACGCCGTTTCAATCCCGCCACCATCGCATCATATGCTCCTGCCAATCCCGAAAGCGCCGTTCGCGCGCGCGCCAAAGCGTCTGCGCCTGCGCCACGTCGATGACCGCGAAGCGCAGGCCGTCGCCGGGCCGGCACTGCGCCAGACGCGGGTGCGAAACCGTCGCCACCGTGCCTATGATAGGGTAGCCGCCGGTGGTTTGCCGGTCGGCCGCGAGAATGATCGGACGTCCGTCCGGCGGCAACTGCACGCTGCCGAACGCCACGCCGGTGGACAGTACCGGTGCCGGCGCCCGCGCCGTGGCCAGACTCTGCACCAGACGCAGGCCCATGCGGTCGCTGTCCTTGCCGACCGTCCAGGTTCGTGCCAAGCATTCGCGTTGTGCGTCCGTGTCCAGTTCCGGCCAAGCCGGGCCGGGAATCAGCCACAGCGGTTCGTCGTCTTCGAAGGCCGGATTGGCCCAGCAGGTATGCCAACGGATGCGCCGCGCAGGCACGGCCTCGGACCGGAACGCCAGCGTATCGCCGCGCCGGAGCCAGCGGCCGTCCACACCGCCCAGGCCGGCAGACGCATCAGTCGATGCGCTGCCCAGCACCGGATCGACCGCGAAGCCGCCACGCACCGCCAGATAGGCCCGGCAGCCCCGCTTGGCATTGCCGAAGCGCAACAGGCTGCCGGATTCCAACAGGATCGGGGCGCAAAGCGGCACCGGCCGGTCGTCTACGGTCGCGCTCAGGTCGGCGCCGGTCAGCGCGAACCATTGTGTTTTGACGATGCGGAAGGCGGCGGCGCCGAGCGTGATTTCGATCACCGCCGTGTTGTCCGGATTGCCGAGCAGCACGTTGGCGGTGCGTGCCGCCAGGTCGTCCATCGCGCCGGATTCGCCGATGCCCTGGTTCTGGTAGCCGTTGCGTCCCAGATCCTGGATGGCGCTGAAGCCGGGCTTTTCGACTGTCAGCATTGGCCGCCCAGCTCCCGGTAGGCGTCGAAGTCGATCGGCTCGAAGCGGACATGATCGCCGGCCTGCAACAGGCTGGGCGGCGTCTGTTCCGGATCGAACAGGCGCAGCGGCGTGCGGCCGATTAGCTGCCAACCGCCCGGCGAGCTGTCCGGATAGATGCCGGTCTGCGCGCCGCCGATGCCGACCGCGCCGGCCGGCACGCGCAGGCGCGGCGTGTCGTGCCGCGGCATGTACAGGGACGCATGCAGGCCGCCGAGATAGGCGAAGCCCGGTTTGAAGCCGAGGAAAAACACCCGGTAGTCGGCGCCGCTGTGGCGCCGCACCACCTCGTCTTCCGATAGCCGGCAATGCGCCGCCAGCGCCGGCAGATCAGGCCCCAGACGCGGGTCGTAACACACCGGTATGCTGACCGTGCGCGCCCGGAAGGCGGCTTGCACGGTTTCCGGTTCCGCGGCGCGTATGCGCTCCGCCAGCTCCTCGAAGCCGTAGCGCCACGGATGATAGTGCACGGTCAGCGTGTGATAAGCCGGCACCAGGTCGAGGATGCCGTGCCGGATATTGGCCGCGATCCAGGCCGCAAGGGCATGCACGCGTTCATTGGTGGCCTCGTCGATCGCCGCCGGCAGGCGCAGCACCAGCGCGCTGTCACCCAAGGCGTCGATGCGGATGTCAGCCGGCAGCGCCATCGCCGGACAGAACCAGAGTCTGCAACAGGTCGCCGCCCAGCCAATAACACAGCTCCGACGGATGCCGGACGCGCCACAGCGCCAGATCGGCGCGTTGGCCGACGGCCAGCCGGCCGCGGTCGTGCAGGCCGAGCGCGCGGGCGGCGTGCTCGGTGGCGCCGCGCAGCGCTTCTTCCGGTGTCAGCCGGAAATGCGTGCAGGCCAAGGCCATCGCCAATCGCAACGACAGCAGCGGTGCGGTGCCCGGATTGCAGTCGCTGGCCACGGCCATCGGCACGCCGTGCGCGCGGAAAGCGTCCAGCGGCGGCAATTGGGTTTCGCGCAGCACATGGAACGCGCCCGGCAACAGCACCGCCACGCTGCCGGCGTCCGCCATGCGGCGTACCGAATCGGCGTTGGTGTATTCCACATGGTCGGCCGAGAGGCCGCCGAATTCGGCTACCAACGCCGCACCGGACAGGTCGCTGAGCTGGTCGGCATGGCATTTCACCGGCAGGCCGAGCGCGCGCGCGGCCTCGAACACGCGCCGGCTCTGCGCCGGCGAGAAGCCGATGCCTTCGCAGAACACGTCGACGGCGTCGACCAGGCCGTCGGCATGCAGCACCGGCAGCCAGTCGCAGACCGCGGCGATGTAGTCGTCGGCGCGGCCGGCGTATTCCGGCGGCAGCGCGTGCGCGGCCAGATACGTGGTCTTCACCGTGACGCCGGTTTCCCGGCCGAGCCGGCGTGCCACGCGCAGCATCTTGCGTTCGTTGGCCAAGTCCAGGCCGTAGCCGGATTTGATTTCGACGCAGGCCACGCCATCGTGCATCAAGGCCTGCAGGCGCGGCAGGCTTTCGGCGAACAGGGCGTCTTCGCTCGCTTCGCGGGTCAGGCGCACCGTCGACAGGATGCCGCCGCCGGCCTGGGCGATGTCGGCGTAACTGACGCCGCGCAGACGCTGCTCGGCTTCCGGCGCGCGGTTGCCGGCGAACACCAGATGCGTGTGGCAATCGATCAGCGCCGGGGTGATCCAGCCGCCCTGTGCGTCGATCTCCGCCGCCGGCGCGCCGCCGAGCGTGGCGCGTGCCGCGGCCATGTCGTGACCGACGTACACGATGACGCCGTCGCGCCAGGCCAGGCAGGCGTTTTCCCGCAGGCCGTAATCGGCGCCGTCCAGCGTGGCCAGATGCGCATTGACGAGCACGCCCCGGTTTTGTCGTAGGATCCGGCTCACTTCACCACCCCGAGCGCGGCGTAGCGGTCGAAGTCGAGTCCGGCCTGTTCCAGGATCTCGCGCGAGTGCGCGCCCAGCCGCGGCGGCGCATGCCGCAATTCAACCGGCGACTCGGCCAGCTTCAGCGGGCTGGCCACCATCGGGATGCCGTCGCGTTCGATGACGTTGCCGTTGGCCTTGGCCAGCGGACTTTCCAGCGCCTGCTTGACCGAGTTGATCGGCGCGCAGGGAATGCCGCGGCGGCCGAATTCGGCTAGCCAATGCGCCATCGGGCGCGTGGCGAAGATGGCTTGCAGGCCGTCGCTGACCGCCTCGCGGTTCAGCACGCGCTGGCGGTTGCTGCAAAAGCGCGGGTCGTCGATCCACTCCGGCCGGCCGACGGCTTCGCACAGCGCCTGCCAGAGTTTTTCGTTGGCCACGGTCAGCACGAAGTGCTGGTCGGATGCGCGGAAGTCCTGATACGGCACGATGCTGGCGTGCTCGTTGCCGTAGCGCGGCGCGTCCTGACCGGTGAACAGCACGCTGGAGCCGATGTTGGCCAGCCAGCTCAGTTGCGTGTCGAACAACGACACCGCGACCTGCTGGCCGCGGCCGGTGCGTTCGCGCTGCAGCAAGGCGGCGAGGACGGCGATGGTCGCGTTCTGGCCGGTGGCCAGATCGACCACCGCCACCGCCACTTTATTGGGCGCGCCGTCGCGTTCGCCGGTGATCGCCATCAGCCCGCCCTCGGCCTGCACCGCGTAATCGTAGCCGGCGCGGGTCGCGTCCGGGCCGGTGCGGCCGTAGCCGGAGATGGAGCAATAGATCAGGCGCGGATTGACCGCGCGCAGGGCTTCGTAGCCCACGCCCAGGCGTTCGGCGGTGCCGGTGCGGAAGTTCTCGATCAGCACGTCGGCGTCCTTGACCAGGGCGCGGATGACCTCGGCGCTTTCCGGCCGGTGCAGGTCGAGGCAGAGCGAGCGTTTGTTGCGGTTGGCGCAGGCGAAGTAGGCCGAGATCTCGCCCAGATAGAGCGGCCCCATGCCGCGGGTGTCGTCGCCGTCGAAGGACTCGACCTTGATCACGTCAGCGCCGAGGTCGGCGAGCGCCTGTCCGCACCAGGGACCGGCCAAAACCCGCGACAAATCCAGTACCTTCACCCCGCTGAGTGCCGACATCGCTTCTCGCTTACAATGCAACCATGGATCGGTTCATTCTACCCGCAATCCCGAACAGCCATAGCCACGCCTTCCAGCGCGCCATGGCCGGTCTGGCCGAACGCCGCGGCGATCCGGCCGACAGTTTCTGGACCTGGCGCGAGTGGATGTACCGCTTCGCCGAGCGCATCAATCCCGAGCAGATGTACGCCATCGCCGCGCAACTGTACGGCGAGATGCTGGAGGCCGGCTACACCCAGGTCTGCGAATTCCATTACCTGCACCACCAGCCCGGCGGCAAGCCGTACGCCGATCCGTCCGAGATGTCGCAGGCCATCATCCGCGCCGCCGAGGACGCCGGCATCGGCCTGACCCTGCTGCCGGTGCTGTACCAGACCGGCGGCTTCGACGGCCGGGCGCTGAACGCCACCCAACAGCGCTTCGGCCACACACTGGACGCCTATCTGGCGCTGATCGAACGCCTGCAGCGGCAGGAAAGCCATCTGCTGAAGATCGGCATCGCCCTGCACAGCCTGCGCGCGGTGCCGGAAGACACGCTTAGGGCCCTGCTGCCCTGGCTGGACGGCCGCGAACTGCCAATCCACATCCACATCGCCGAGCAGATGGCCGAAGTGCGCGAGTGCGAGGCCGTGCGCGGCGCCCGGCCGGTGCAATGGCTGCTCGACAACCTGCCGGTGGACGCGCGTTGGTGCCTGGTGCATGCCACCCACATGACCACCCGCGAGACCCGCGCGCTGGCCAAGTCCAAGGCGGTGGTGTCGATCTGCCCGACCACCGAAGCCAATCTGGGCGACGGCTTGTTCCCGTTCCCCGAATACCTGAAAGCCAAGGGTCGCTGGTCGGTCGGTTCCGATTCCAATGTCTCGGTGTCGGCGGTCGAGGAGCTGCGTTGGCTGGAATACGGCCAGCGCCTGAAACACCAGCAGCGCAACCTGGCCGCCAACGACAAACAACCCGACGTCGGCCGCTTCCTGCTCGACGGTGCCGCCAAAGGCGGCTGGCAGGCCGCCGGCGTGGCCAAGCGCGACGACCACATCGAGCTCGACGCCGAAGCGCCGGTGCTGTTGCAGGCCAGCCCCGAGGACGTGGCCGGCCGCTTCGTGTTCGCCGGCAACCGGCCCTTGGTGCGGCGCGTGTGTTCGCATGGCGTCGACCGCGTGCTCGACGGCCGGCACATCTTCCGCGAACCGTTCTACGCCGGCTACCGGCTGGCGCTGCAGCAGCTGCTGGCCGGATGATCACGCGGCTGCCGCGCTGGGTGCTAGTGTATGCCGCGCTGTTGGCGTTCATGGCCGGCATCATCAACGTGGTCGGCTTCCTCAGCTTCGAACATCAGGCCGTCACCCATCTGACCGGCACCACCACTTTGCTCAGCGCCGCCTTGGCCGGCGGGCAGGGCGGCATGGCGCTGCATCTGCTGGCCGTGCTCGGCTCGTTCTTCGCCGGCGCCGCGCTCAGCGGCCTGATCATCGGCGACAGCATCCTGCGTCTGGGCCGGCGCTACGGCGTGGCGCTGCTGATGGAATCGGCGGTGCTGATCCTGGCCGTGCGCTACCTGCAGGACGGCGCCAACCTCGGCATCTATCTGGCCGGCCTGGCCTGCGGCCTACAGAACGCCATGGCCACCACCTTCAGCGGCACGGTCATCCGCACCTCGCACGTGACCGGCATGTTCACCGATCTGGGCATCTACTTCGGCCATCTGCTGCGCCGGGCACCGGTCGAGCGCCGGCGCGTGATCATCAGCCTGACCGTGATCGGCGGCTTCGTCGCCGGCGGCGTCAGCGGCGCGCTCGGCTTCCAGCCGTGGGGCTTCGGCGTGCTGTATGTGCCGGCCGGTCTGGCGGCCGGATTGGCGCTGGTGTATGCCGGCTACCGCTGGCGCACGGCCGGGCAGGGCGGCTAGCCCGCGGTTTATACTAAGGGCCTCTTTCTGGAGCGCCCGCCATGTCCGATCCCCGTTTCGACGCCACCCGCGTCATCCGCGCCCCGCGCGGTGCCGAACTGTCCTGCAAATCCTGGCTGAGCGAAGCCGCGTTCCGCATGATCCAGAACAATCTGGACCCGGAGGTGGCCGAGAACCCGCAGGGTCTGGTGGTGTACGGCGGCATCGGCCGCGCCGCGCGCGATTGGGCCTGCTTCGACGCCATCCTCGACAGCCTGAAGGCGCTGAACGACGACGAGACCCTGCTGGTGCAGAGCGGCAAGCCGGTCGGCGTGTTCCCCTCGCACCCGGATGCGCCGCGCGTGCTGCTGGCCAATTCCAACCTGGTGCCGCACTGGGCCACCTGGGAGCACTTCAACGAGCTCGATAAGAAAGGCCTGATGATGTACGGCCAGATGACCGCCGGTTCGTGGATCTACATCGGCTCGCAGGGCATCGTGCAGGGCACCTACGAGACCTTCGTGGAAATGGGCCGCCAGCACTACGGCGGCGATTTGACCGGCAAGTGGATCCTGACCGCGGGCCTGGGCGGCATGGGCGGCGCGCAGCCGTTGGCCGCGAGCATGGCCGGCGCCTGTTCGCTGAACATCGAATGTCAGCAGTCGCGCATCGACATGCGCCTGCGCACGCGCTACGTGGACGAGCAGGCGACCGATTTGGACGACGCCTTGGCGCGGATCGAAAAATACTGCGCCGACGGCAAGGCGGTATCGGTGGCGCTGCTCGGCAACGCCGCCGAGATCCTGCCGGAACTGGTGCGCCGCGGCGTTCGCCCGGACGCGGTGACCGACCAGACCAGCGCCCACGATCCGCTGCACGGCTACCTGCCGGCCGGCTGGACCTGGGAGCAGTACCTGGACGAGCAAAAGCACAGTCCGGCCAAGGTGGTGGACGCCGCCAAGCACTCCATGCGCGTGCACGTGGAGGCCATGCTGCACTTCCAGAACATGGGCATTCCGGTGTTCGACTACGGCAACAACATCCGCCAGATGGCCAAGGACGTGGGCTGCGCGGACGCCTTCGATTTCCCCGGCTTCGTGCCGGCCTACGTGCGGCCGCTGTTCTGCCGCGGCGTCGGCCCGTTCCGCTGGGTGGCGCTGAGCGGCGACCCGGACGACATCGCCAAGACCGACGCCAAGGTGAAGGAGCTGATCCCGAACGATCCGCACCTGCACCGTTGGCTGGACATGGCCAAGGAGCGCATCGCCTTCCAAGGCCTGCCGGCGCGCATCTGCTGGGTGGGCCTGGGCGACCGCCACCGCTTAGCGCTGGCGTTCAACGAGATGGTGGCCAAGGGCGAGCTGAAGGCACCGATCGTGATCGGCCGCGACCATCTGGACTCCGGTTCGGTGGCTTCGCCCAACCGCGAGACCGAAGCGATGAAAGACGGCTCCGACGCCGTGTCCGACTGGCCGCTGCTGAACGCCATGCTGAACGTGGCAGGCGGCGCCACCTGGGTGTCGCTGCATCATGGCGGCGGCGTGGGCATGGGCTATTCGCAGCACTCGGGCGTGGTCATCGTGGCCGACGGCACCGAGGCCGCGGCCAAGCGCCTGGCGCGTGTGCTGTGGAACGATCCGGGCACGGGTGTGATGCGCCATGCCGATGCGGGTTATGAGATTGCCGTGGATTGTGCCAAAGAGAAGGGTTTGAAGTTGCCAATGCTGTAATTCGCCAAGACCGTAGCCTGGGTTACATAACCCAGCCTATCTTCGGATCCGACACAAATCCGTCACAAAATCGTCATAGACTGGTCACATCTTAAATTGATGTGACGTCATGGCCGCCTTCCGATTCTTTATTTTTGCTTTAGTGTTCGCACTCTGCGGCGTTGCATCCGCCGCCGCGCCCTATGTGCCGCTGGAACAGCGCCTGAGCGCCGAACAGCTGCGCGAAACCGGGCTCGACACGCTCTCGGCCGAGCAATTAGCCGCGCTGAACCGCGTGTTGCAGGGCGAAACCATCGCGAAGCAGATCGAGGCGCCGCCTGCCCCGGTGGCGCAGATGCCGTCGAAAGTCGATACACCGCTGCTCGGCTTTACCGTGGAGCCGATCCGAAGCCGCTTGAAAGGCACCATCACCGGTTGGCAGGAAGGCACGGTGTTCGAGCTGGAAAACGGCCAGCAGTGGAAAGTGCTGAAGGGCTACATGACCTTGCCCAAGCCGATGCAGAGCCCCGACGTGCGCGTGGTGCCCGGCATCGCCGGGCGCTGGTTCCTGGAAGTGCATGAGGATTACCCGAAGGCGCGGGTGTACCTCATCAACTGAGCCGGCTCAGTAGCCCACGATTTCCTTGAATCCGCCCCAGATCATGCGCTTGCCGTCGAACGGCAGCGTTTTCGGATCCATGAACTTGGCCAGGCGCTTGTCGGTCATCACCGCGTTCATGATGCGGTCGCGTTCCTTGCGGCTGGTGTACAGCACGTAGGCGAACACCACCACCTCGTCATCCTGCAGCTTCACCGCGCGCGGGAACGAGGTGCGCTTGCCGTACGGCGCGTCGTCGGCCACGGCCTCCAGATACTGCAACGCGCCGTGTTCCTTCCAGATCTTGCCGCAGGCGCGGGCCATCTTCTTGTAATCGGCGAGTTTGTCCTTCTTCACCGGGGTCAGGAATCCGTCGACGTACATGGCAGTTCTCCGTTAGGTGGAGCGCCCATCATGCACCCGTTCGGGTCGGCGCGCATCTGCCGCCGTATGCCATGCCGCGGCCGCTAGTCGTCGCCGGATTCGCCGTAGCCTTCGGGCTCCACGCGCGGATCGCGGTGGCATTTCACGCAGTTGTTGAAGTTGCGGATGCCTTCCTCCAGATGCTCGGCGCGGATCTTGGCCGGTGTGTGCTCGTGGCAGCCGTAGCAGGTGTACTGTTTGAAATCCGTGCCGCCGATGCCGCGTAGATTGCCGGTATGGCAGGTGGCGCAGTCGGTGTTGTGGTCCTTGTCCAGCACGAAGTAGCGGTTGTGGTTGAAGGTGGCCGGCTCCCAGGCCGTGGTGCTGTGGCAGCTGCCGCAATTGCCGGTGAACGGCCGATGCATGCGGTCCTGCGGTTTTTCATGGCAGCTCTGGCACTGCGCCAGCGCCGTTTTCGGCAGGCTTGCATGGCTGAACTGAGCCGGCTTCCAGGCTTCGCTGCTGTGGCAGGCGCCGCAGTTGGCGGTCAGCGGCCGGTGCAGGGCGTTGGTCGGTTTCGTATGGCAGGACGCGCAATCCTGCCGGATATCGGCCGGCAGCAGATCATGCGAGAACCGCCGGATGTCGCCTTGGGTCAGCTTCGAGCCCCGGTGGATGCTGTGGCAGCCCATGCAGTCCGGGTTCGCCAACGCGTGGTGGAATTTCGCGGTCTTGCCCTTGCGCGCCAACGGCCGGCCCTGGGTGTCCTTGATGCCGATATCGGCCAGTGCGTGGCAGCTCTGGCAGCGCGCTTCCGAGGCGCCCAGGAACGGCTGATGGCAGGCGAAGCAGTCATTGCCTAGCGTGGCGTGCGCGGCGCCGGTACTGCCCGGGCTGACCATGAACTCAGGGTAGATGAAGGTCAGCGCGATCAGCGCCAGCACGTTGGCCGCGATCACATACAGTACGGTGCGCTTGTTCATCGCCAACCCCAGAACAGGAAAATGCTGATGATGTGCGCCAAGGCCAGGAAACCGAACGCGAACGCGATCGGGAAGTGCACCTTGCGCCATTGGGTCACGGCGTCCACGGTCAAGCTGTCCCAGAAGTGGCCGGATCCGGCCTCGCCATCGGGTCCGGCCGGGCTTTCACCGGCCTGGCGCATGCGTTCGCGCGCGCGTTTTATCAGGAACTTGCCAGTCAGGCCGCTGGCCACGTTGACCAGCATGGCGGCCACCGCCAACCAGCCGAGGATGGCGTTGAAGTGCACGCCGGCGTGCACCAGCACCATCAGCGAACCCAGCCAGGCCAGCACTTCGTGGTAGGACAGCAGGCGCGGCAGACTGCGGGTCTTGATTTTGCGGCGTTTGGCCAGCGAATAACCGAACGAGCCGATGATCAGCAGCGTGCCGGGAATGCCCAGATAGCGCCCGACCCAGACCAGATCGAGCTGGTGCAACAGCCGGTCGGAAAGCAGCGTGGCCAACGCCAGACCGACGAACCAGATCAGGAACGGCAACACCACGGTGCGGATCAGGTGCGCTTGCATCTCAGGCCTCCAACGCTAGCTCGCCGGCCGGCCGGCAGACGCAGGGCAGGCAATGGCCGTCCTGTACCGGGAAGTCCGGCGGCTCCGGGTAGATTACGTCGCCTTTGCCGATTTTGGTTTCGCAGGTGCCGCAGTTGCCGGCACGGCAGGCGTTGGCGATCTCCACGCCGACGCGCTCGGACAGTTCCAGCAGACTGGCATCGCGTCCGTCCCAGACCGCGTTGACGCCGGATCGGGTGAAGGTGACGGGATACGTAGTCGCGTTATCGACCGGCGCTTCGACTGGCGCGGCGTTGGTCAGCGCCGAGGGTCCGAAGGCTTCCAGATGGATGTCTTTCGCCGCCACACCCCAACCGCGCAGACCGTCGGTCATCGCCTGCATCATCGCGTTCGGGCCGCACAGGTAGAACTGCGCCGGCCCGTAGGGCAGTTGCCGCTGCAGCAGTTCGATGGTGATGAAACGGCCATCGCGCACGCCCGGTAGATCCGAGTCGCCGGGTTCCGGGCTGTCGAACAGCAGATGCCGTTTGAAGTGCGGATGGCGCGCGGCCCAGTCCTCGATCAGGTTGCGGAACGCCATTTCACGAGCGTTGCGGGCGCCGTAGAACAGATGCACCGGTCGCTGCGGCCGGTTGGCCAGCAGCCATTGCAGCATGCACAGCAGCGGCGTGATGCCGATGCCGCCGGCGATCAGCACCACCGGCGTATCGGATCCGGTATCCAGCGTGAAGCGGCCCATCGGCGCACGCGCCATGATCGTATCGCCGACCTGCAGCTGTTCGTGCAAATGCACCGAGACCGGCATCGGCGGGCCCGGTTGCGCATCCCATGGCACGCGCTTGACGCTGATGCGGTAACGCCGGCCGTCGCCGTTGTCCGACAGCGAATAGCAGCGGGTGCGCGCTTTGCCGTCCGCCGCCGGCGGCGCCTTGAACGTCAGGTATTGGCCGGGCAGGAAGGGTGGCAACTCGCCGCCATCGACGGCTTCCAGATAAAACGAGCAGATTGTGCCGGCCGCGTCTTCATATCCGCGCCGGACCACGCGCAGTGCCCGCCAGCCATCCCATCCAGCCGGAGTTTTTGCCGGTGTGGCCACGGGGGCGGGCGTTGGCTTCGGTGCGCGCACGCGCCGCCACAACGCATAGGCGGCAAACAGCAGCACTTGCAGCGTCAAGGCGGAGACGATGATCAGCGTGAGTTTCGCGGCGGTCATACCCTGCCATCATACTTCGGCAAGGCCTGTCACGCATTGACCACAGTCAATACCAAAGCCGCTACGGATGCGAGTGATTCGCACTCGCGCGTGATGTCAGGCCGCGCGCTTCGGTTTCAACAGCAGCGGTTGCACGAACACCGCCGCCAGCACGATGGCCACACCGAGGTAGAACTGCGGCGTCAGCTCGCGGTGTTCCTTCAGCCACAATGCGGCGATGACGATGGCGTATACCGGCTCCAGGTTCAGCGCCAGCTGGGTGGAGAACGCGCTGATGTGGCGCAATGCGTGCAGGGACAGGATGAACGGTAGCAGCGTGCAGGCCAGCGCCAGCACCAACAGCAGGCCGGCGTCGCGACAGTCCGGCAGGATGAAGGTTTGATCGAGGCCGAAATAGCCGATGCTGACGAGCGCCAGGAACGACGCGCCGACCAGCATCTCGATGAAGGTCACCGATTCGGGATCGGCGCCGTGCACGTAGCGTTTGTTCAGCACCGCGAACAGCGCGGTGAGGAAGGCCGAGACCACGCCGACCACGATGCCGGTGTGCATGTGCAGCGGCACGCCGCCCACCAGCAGCACCACGCCGGGAATCACCATCAGCCCCAGCAGCAGTTCGCTCCAGGCGTGCGGCTTGTGCGTCAGCAGCGGCTCCAGCACCGCCGCGAAGATGGAGCCCAACGCCAGGCAGCTGACCGCCACCGAGGCGTTGGCCAGCTTGATGGCGCCGTAGAAGGTGAGCCAGTGCAACGCGACCACGGCGCCGATGCCGGCGTAGATGGCGATCATCCGCGGCGGCAACGCGCGCACGCCGCGCCAGACGCGCGGCAACACGGCCAGGAACGCGCTGACCAGCAGCATGCGCCAGACCACCAGCGCCTGCGCCGGCAGGCTGATCAGTTTGCCGAGGATGGCGGTGAAGCCCCACAACAGCACGCAGAAATGGATTTGCCAGAACGCCTTGCGTTCCGCGTGGGTGTGGGGCATCGACGCTTACTTCTTCTTGGCGGTTTTTTTCGCGGCCGTTTTCTTGGCCGGGGCTTTTTTCGTGGCCGCCTTTTTAGCAGGCGCTTTCTTTACCACGGCTTTCTTGGCCGGTGCCGGTTTCGCCGCCGCTTTCGTTACAGGCGCTTTCTTCGCCGCCGGCGCGGCCGCGCCGCCGTTCACGAACGCCAGCACGTCCTGCGCGTGGGTCTTGGTGTTGGCCTTCTCCCAGACCTGCTCGATCTTGCCGTTGGCGCCGACCAAAAAGCTGCTGCGCGAGATGCCCATGTAGCGCTTGCCGTACATCGATTTCTCGACCCAGACGCCGTAGGCCTCGATCAGCTTGCGTTCGGTGTCGGCCAGCAGGCTGAAGCGCAGGCCGTATTTGTCGGCGAATTTCTTGTGGCTGGCGACGCTGTCCATGCTCACGCCCAGCACGCGGATGCCGAGGCCGTTGAACTGCGCCAGATCCGACTGCAGGCCGCAGGCCTGCATCGTGCAGCCCGGGGTCGAATCCTTCGGGTAGAAATACACCAGGTAGCGTTGGCCTTTCAGGCTTTTCGCGTCCAGCGCGGCGCCGGATTGGTCGGGCAGGGTGAAGGCGGGTGCGGTATCGCCGATGGCCAGCATGGTTGATCCTTTGGCAAATGAACGGGAAGTGTAGTCTAGTCAGGCGTTTGCTTGCATTGCGTGAAGCGGGGGTGTTTAATATATTAAACATCTGTTGAGGAAACCGCCATGAGCAAAAACGCCGAATTGCAGCAGCGCCGGGTCGACGCGGTCGCCCGCGGCGTGGGCAACGCCACGCAACTGTTCGCGGTGAAGGCCGAGAACGCCCTGATCTGGGACGCCGACGGCCGCCGCTACATCGATTTCGCCGGCGGCATCGGCGTGATGAACACCGGCCACCGCCACCCGAAGGTGATGGCGCGCATCCAGAAACAGCTGGAGGGCGTGGTGCACAGCTGCTTCCAGGTGATGCCGTACGAGCCCTACATCGAGCTGGCCGAGGAGCTGAACAAGCGCGCCCCGATCGCCGGCAAGGCCAAGACCCTGTTCGTCACCACCGGCGCCGAAGCTGTGGAGAACGCGGTCAAGATCGCCCGCGCCTACACCAAACGCCCGGGCGTGATCGCTTTCGGCGGCGGCTACCACGGCCGCACCCTGCTTACCCTCGGCCTGACCGGCAAGGTCGCGCCGTACAAGATCGGCTTCGGCCCGTTCCCGGCCGACATCTTCCACGCGCGCTTCCCGCATCCGTACCACGGCGTCACCGTCGAGGACACCCTGCAGGACATCACCAACCTGTTCAAGTACGACATCGAGCCCTCGCGCGTGGCCGCCTTCATCATCGAACCGGTGATCGGCGAGGGCGGCTTCGTGCCGACGCCGCCGGAACTGATGCGCGCCCTGCGCGCGCTGTGCGACGAGCACGGCATCCTGCTGATCGCCGACGAGGTGCAGAGCGGCTTCGCGCGCACCGGCAAGCTGTACGCCATGGAGCACTTCGACGTCAAAGCCGACCTGATCACCACCGCCAAATCGCTGGCCGGCGGCATGCCGCTGTCGGGCGTGATCGGCCGGGCCGAGGTCATCGACGCGCCGGCCGCGGGCGGCCTGGGCGGCACCTACGGCGGCAATCCGGTGGCCTGCGCCGCGGCGCTGGGCGTGCTGGAAGTGATCGACTCCGAAAACATCCTGCAACGCTCGACCGAGCTCGGCGCGCAGCTGGCCGCGTTCGTCAATAACCTGGCCAAGGAGCCGGCCCTGGGCATCGGCGAAGTGCGCCACCTCGGCGCGATGTTCGCGTTCGAGTTGATCAAGCCCGGCACCGCCAACACGCCGGACGCCGACGCCGCCAAGGCGCTGACCGCCAAGGCCGCCGAACTCGGCCTGATCCTGCTCAGCTGCGGCGTGTACGCCAACAGCATCCGCGTGCTGGTGCCGATCACCATCGAGCCGGACATCCTGCAGGAAGCGCTCGCTATTCTCGAGAAGGCGCTGCGCGCTGTGCGCGGCTGACGCCTCGACAGGCTCGGTACCCGCGTTGCAACGAAAAAGCCGCCCGAGGGCGGCTTCTTTCATTTCGGGCTGCGGACCGAAATCGGAATGTTGCACAGGTCGATGTGGCCGGCCTTGTGAAGATACCAATCGTCGCTGCGGTTGCGGCGCGCTTCCACCAGCGCATCGAAGGTGGCGGTATCGGTGCGCAGCACTTCCAGTCTCGGGCGTTCGGCATCCGGCAGGGCCGAGGCCAGCGCGAGGCGCACGATCGGCGTGCGCTGTTCGGGCTTTTCATAGAAGCCGAGCGGCCCGGTACCGCGCGGCAGCACCGACAGATGTTCCATGCCTTGCAGCACGCGGCCGACGGTGGTGATGTTCAGGTCCAGTTGGCGCGGCGACTGGCCGGTCACCACATACAGTTCGGTGCCGTTGCTGGAATCGGGTTCGTTGCCGCGGCCGGCGCCGAGCGTACCGTAGCAATGCGCCAGCCAAGTCCGCTTGCGGTCGGTGGCGGCGGGGAAGCCCTGCACGAAACCGGCGCGCTTCGACCAACCGTCGCGGTCCTGCACCGGATGGAACGCGGTTTTGTCATAGCCGGCGCGGGCGAATTCGGCCGGCAACTTGGCCTTGGCCGAGCCCAACGGCTTGGCCTGTGCCGGATCTTCGGCCGGATCGCCCCACTGCACCACGAAGTTGTCCTGCGAACGGTTGATCGACAGCCCGTTCCAATAGCCTTCGCGCGCCAGCGTGCGGATGTTGGCCACATGTTCGGGCGCGAAGTACGGCGCCAGCTCGATCACCGCGCGGCCGCCGGGCAGGTCCAGCACCAGCAGGTTGTCCGGGTCGGGCGTGCGCCAATCGGCGGCGGTGCTGGCCTCGAGGATCTCGGCCATGGTCTTGCCTTTGGCGGCATAGGCACCGGAGGGCAGGGCGGCGAGGACGAGGATGAAAGCGGTACGGGTCAGGCGTGTCGGCATCGGGATTCTCACAGACGTTCAAGGGCGGCGACCGGGCTGTCGCAGACGGGGCTGAGGTAACAATGGCTGCCCAGCGCGGTGAACCCGGCGTCTTGGAACAGCTTACGGTACGCGGCGCGCGGACGGGCGATGAAGCCCTGGAAATCGCCGGTGATTTCGTCCTCGCGGCAGAACACGTCCAGATAGGCCACGCCGCCGCACAGCTCGGCGAAGCCCTGCAGGCCGCGTTTGAGTTCCGCGCCCGGCACGTAATGCATCACGTCGCTGCATACCAATAAGTCGGCCGGCGGGCCCAGCCGCAGCTGTTGCATCTGGCCGAAGCCGGCCAAGGCGATGTTGCGCGTCCGGCCGAAGCGGCGCACGGCGTATTCGCTGGCGTCCACGCCTTGGTAATGCAGGCCCGGGCGCAGCGTGAGCAGCGGTTTGCGCCAGGCGGCTTCGCCGCAGCCGATGTCCAGCACGCTGCGGATCGGCCGGCCCAGATGCCATTCGGCCACGGCCACCGCCACCGCGACTTTGCGGGCTAGGGTCTTGGCGTCGGTGGCGTGTTTGCCGCGGTACCAGCGGTCGAAATAGGCCTGATCGTAGCGTTTCGGTGTATGACGTGACATGCAATGATTCCGGTAACTGATTGATCAGCATACGCGATTGCCGTTTTTTACGCAGGCATGACTTCCAGCACAGGACATAGTATTGAGTTCGACTTAGCATGAACTCCATAACGCACCGGAGGTCGTGATGAGCGAGTTGGAAACCCAAGTCAAGAAGTTCCAGAAAGAGCTCAGCGCCGGCACCGTGGCTCTGATGCTCTTGGCGCAGCTGGCCAAGGCCGAGGAGCCGCTGTACGGCTACCAGATCGCCAAGCAGTTGGAGCAAGCCGGCGACGGCGTGCTGGCCGGCAAGCAGAGCGCCCTGTATCCGGTGTTGCGCAATCTGGACGCGGCCGGCCTGCTCAGCAGCGAGGTCGAGCCCTCGGTGGCCGGCCCGCCGCGCCGCTATTACCGCATCACCGCGTTCGGGCGCGAGGTCCTCTCGGCCTGGCGCGTGAACTGGCAACAGACCCAATCCCTCGTGAACACCGTGCTGCAAGGAGCACCGCTATGAGCGCCGTCACCCCGAAATCCATCGCCGAATACCTGGACCTGCTGCGCGCCGCGCTCAAGGGCGCCGACGCCTCGCTGGTGCAGGACGCCCTGTACGACGCCGAGGAATACCTGCGCTCGGAGCTGGCCGCCAACCCGGGCACCTCGGAAGCCGAGTTGCTGGCGCAGGTGGCCGGCAGTTACGGCGCGCCCGAGGAAGTGGCCGAGATCTACCGCGATACCGAGGTGACCGTGCAGAAGGCGCTGCGCACGCCGGTGCCGCGCGCATCGGGATCTTCAGTCAAGGCACCGGCCGAGGCCGCGCACGTCAAGGGCTTCTTCGCGGTCGCGCTCGACCCGTACACCTATGGCGCGCTGTTCTACATGCTGCTGAGCCTGGCCACCGGCATCTTCTATTTCACCTGGGCCACCGCCGGCCTGAGCATGAGCGCCGGCATGCTGGTGCTGATCGTCGGCATCCCGTTCTTCATCCTGTTCATGGCCTCGGTGTACGCCATCTCGCTGCTGGAAGGGCGGTTGGTGGAAACCCTGCTGGGCGTGCGCATGCCGCGCCGGCCGGTGTACCGCGCGGCCTCGACCGGCTGGCTGGAACGCATCAAGGGTCTGCTGACCGACGTCCGCACATGGCTCAGCCTGTTGTATCTGGTGCTGATGCTGCCGCTGGGCGTGGCGTATTTCACCCTGGCGGTGACGCTGCTGACGGTGTCGGTGGCGGTGGCCGCGGCGCCGGTGCTGCTGTGGTTGCAGGAACTGGGCTATCTGCACATCCAGGGCGACCTCACCGTCGCCGGCGGTCTGGCGATGTCGCCGCTGCTGTTCGTCGCAGGTGTCCTGGGCTTCTTCGCCAGCCTGCACCTGATCCGCTTCATCGGCCGTTGGCACGGCCGTTTCGCCAAACACCTGTTGGTGGAATCCGGCGCGGAATGAGCCGTCGATAAGCGAAAAGAAAAAGGGCGGAATATTCCGCCCTTTTTTGTTTGACGCCTGCGGCGCTTATGCCATGTTCTGATAGAGGCCGATGGCGCTCAGCACGAACAGGCCGAGGAAGGCCAGGAAGCCGAGCAGGAAGCCGCCGCTACGCGCCGACGGCGCCTTGTTGTAGCCGACGATGTACCAGACGCGGCCGAGGATCCAAGCCAGACCGAGCCAATGCGCCCAGAGCTCAAAGCCGTTCAGCGAGGCGATCCACAGCACTGGCAGGAACATCACGGTCTGTTCGACTGTGTTCAGGTGCGCGCGGTAGGCGCATTCGAAGCCCTCGTGGCCGCTGCAGGCCGGAGCCTTGATGCCGTATTTGCCGCGGGCGCGGCCGACCAGACCCATGGCGAAGAACAGCACGAGCACGTTGAGCAGGGTGATGAAGGAGGCGCTTTGCATGGGAGTTTCCGATCGGTGGAGGTAGGCCGATGATAGCCCCATCCAGGCGCCGGCGGCAATCTCACACCGCCGAGCCGCAGGCGTGTCCCGAGGCCCAGGCCCACTGGAAGTTGTAGCCGCCCAGCCAGCCGGTCACGTCCAATACCTCGCCGATGAAATAAAGTCCGGCTTGGTGCTTGGATTCGAAACTGGCGGAGGATACGCCGTCGGTGTCGACGCCGCCCAAGGTGACTTCCGCGGTGCGGTAGCCTTCGGTGCCGCTGGGCGTGATCCGCCAGTGCTGCAGCGCGAAGCCGATGTCTTTCAACTCGGCGTGTTTGTACTGATTGACCGGCTTGTTGGCGAAGAACGCCGTGCACAGCAGCTGCGCCAGCCGTTTCGGCAGCCATTCGGACAGCACCGTCTTCAGTTCAGCCTTGTGGCCCTGACGTTGCAGGGCCAGCAACTCGGCGGCGGCGTCGCGCCCGGGCAGCAGGTCGATTTCGACCGCCTGGCCGAGTTCCCAGTACGATGAGATCTGCAGGACGGCCGGACCGCTCAGGCCGCGATGGGTGAACAGCAATGCGTTGCGGAATTCGGTGTCGCCGGCGCGCACCGCCACCGGCACCGCCACGCCGGCCAGTTCGGCGTACTGCTCCAGCGGTTTGCCGCTGAGGGTGAACGGCACCAGCCCGGCGCGGGTCTCGCGCAGCGCATGGCCGAATTGGCGCGCGATGGCGTAGCCGATGCCCGAGGCGCCGAGGCTGGGGATGGACAGGCCGCCGGTGGCGACCACCAGTTTCGGCGCGCGGAACCGGCCGCGCGCGGTGTCGACCACGAAGCGGTCGCCGTCGTGCCGGACCGATTCGATGCCGGCGCCGGTGACGATGCGCACGCCGGCCCATTCGCATTCATCCAGCAGCAGTTTCACGATCTGCTTCGATGATTCGTCGCAGAACAGCTGGCCGAGCTCTTTTTCGTGGTAGGCGACGCCGTGGCGCTCGACCAGTTCGATGAAGTCGGCCGGCCGGTAGCGGGCCAGCGCCGATTTGCAGAAGTGCGGATTGCGCGACAGGAAGTTGGCCGGCGAGGTGCCGGTGTTGGTGAAATTGCAGCGGCCGCCGCCGGACATCAGGATCTTCTTGCCGCAGCGGTTGCTGCCTTCCAGCACGGTCACGCGCCGGCCGCGATAGCCGGCGGTGGCGGCGCACATCAGCCCGGCGGCACCGCCGCCGAGCACCAGCACGTCCGCGTCGGGCGCGCCGTCAGGCACCGGTCAGTCCTTGAATTTGTTTTTCTTCTTGGCCTGGCGGAACTCGAAGAAGGCCTCGTTCTTGATCTTTTTCTTGCCCGGGGTGTCGGCGCGCTCGCGGGTGTCCGGGCGGCGCGGCGGACGCGGGCCTTTCGGCGCGGTATCCGGCGGCGTGCCGTCGCGGGTGATGCGCAGCTGCTGGCCGGCGCACCAGACCGTCTTCAGGTGCTTGAGGATTTCCTTCGGCATGCCTTCCGGCAGGTCGACCAGGCTGTAGTCGTCGAAGATCTCGATGCGGCCCATGTGCTTGGCGTCCAGTCCGGCTTCGTTGGCGATGGCGCCGACGATGTTGCCCGGCTTGACGCCGTGCTCGTAGCCGACCTCGATGCGGAAGGTCTCTTTGCCCGGTTCCGGCGCACGTTCGGCGCGCTCCTTCTTCTCGCGGAACGGACGCTCGGGGCGCTCGCCGCGGTCCTCGCGTTCGAAGCGCGGTTCGCGGGCCGGGCGTTTGTCGGCGCGTTCGCGCGGCTCGAAGGCCTTGGCCGGGCGCTCGTCGCGCTTCGGCGGCTCCAGCAGCAGCGGTACGTCGCCGCGCGCCATCTTGGCCAGGGCGGCGGCGATCTCGATCGCCGGCACGTTCAGCGCCTGCTCGTAATCCTCGACCAGCTTGCGGAATAGGGTCAGGTCGGACGATGCCAGGGTTTCGGTGATCTGCTGCTTGAACTTGTCCATCCGCACTTCGTTGATGGTCGCCACGCTCGGCAGTTCCATCGGTTCGATCGGCTGGTTGGTGGCGCGTTCGATGGCGCGCAGCATGCCGCGTTCGCGCGGCGCGATGAACAGGATGGCTTCGCCGCTGCGGCCGGCGCGGCCGGTACGGCCGATGCGGTGCACGTAGGATTCGGTGTCGTAGGGCACGTCGTAGTTCACCACGTGGCTGATGCGGTCGACGTCCAGGCCGCGCGCGGCCACGTCGGTGGCGACCAGGATGTCGATGCGGCCGTCCTTCAGCTGGTCGATGGTGCGTTCGCGCTGGGCCTGGTTGATGTCGCCGTTGATGGCGGCGGCCGAGAAGCCGCGCGCCTGCAGCTTCTGCGCCAGCTCGTCGGTGGCCAGCTTGGTGCGCGCGAAGATGATCATGCCGTCGAACGGCTCGACTTCCAGGATGCGGGTCAGCGCATCCAGCTTATGCAGGCCGGAGACCTGCCAGCAGCGCTGGCGGATGTTCTCGGCGGTGCGGGTCTTGGCCTCGATCTGGATCTCGACCGGCGATTTCAGGTATTTCTGCGCGATGCGCTTGATGGCGGTCGGCATGGTGGCCGAGAACAGCGCCACTTGGCGTTGCTCGGGCGACTTGCGGATGATGGTCTCGACGTCGTCGATGAAGCCCATGCGCAGCATCTCGTCGGCCTCGTCCAGCACCAGCGTCTTCAGCTCCGACAGATCCAGCGAATTCTTCTCGATGTGGTCGATGACCCGGCCCGGGGTGCCGACCACGACCTGCACGCCGCGGCGCAGCGCCGACAGCTGCGGGCCGTAGCTCTGGCCGCCGTAGATCGGCAGCACGTGGAAGGCCGGCAGGTTCTCGGCGTATTTCTGGAACGCCTCGGCGACCTGAATGGCCAGTTCGCGGGTCGGCGCCAGCACCAGCACCTGCGGCTTGCCGGCCTTGGCGTCCAGTCCGGCCAGCAGCGGCAGCGCGAACGCGGCGGTCTTGCCGGTGCCGGTCTGGGCCTGGCCGAGCACGTCGCGGCCGGCCATGATGTGCGGGATCATCGCGGCCTGGATCGGCGACGGCGTTTCATAGCCGAGGCCGGCGAGTGTGGTCAGGATCGGTTCGGGCAGGCCGAGGTCGCGGAAGCTGACGGCGGTGCTGTCGGGGGTTTTGCTGGTCATGGGATCGATTCAACTCGGAAGACGCAGGCGGATCGCCTGGAAAGTGGGGTATATTCTACTCCCATCCGCAAATCCTTGCTTGAACAAGCATTTATATTCCTTTGGAGTTTTAAGCCGATGCTGTACCCGATCCTCAAGTCCGCCCATCTGTTGTTCGTCATGGCCTG
This sequence comes from Arenimonas maotaiensis, assembly GCF_014638745.1. Lineage (GTDB taxonomy): Bacteria > Pseudomonadota > Gammaproteobacteria > Xanthomonadales > Xanthomonadaceae > Arenimonas > Arenimonas maotaiensis. The sequence goes on along the minus strand of NZ_BMFO01000001.1, from coordinate 364,051 downwards.
GGTCGCGGCCGTGTTCTATCTGCCGCGCCTGCTGATCAACTTCGCCGAAGCGCCCGGCCAGCATGACGTGCAGGCGCGTCTGCTGATCATGGCGCGGCGCCTGTACCTGTTCGGCCACGTGATGTTCGGCCTGTCGCTGCTGTGCGGCATCGGCCTGATCCATTTCAGCGGCGCCGGCGGCTGGCTGCATGCCAAGCTCACCCTGGTGGCAGTGCTGTTCGCCTATTTCATCCTGTGCTACAAGCGCCTGCAGGCCACGCAACGCGGCCGCGCCTTGCCGTCGCCGCGCACGCTGCGTCTGCTCAACGAGCTGCCGGTGTTCCTGCTGTTCGCGGTGATCTTCCTGGTGATCGGCAAGCCGTTCTAAGGAATCAGCACCAGTTTGCCGGTGGTCTTGCCGGATTCGATCGCGGCCTGCGCCTTGGTCGCGTCTTCCAGCGCGTAGGCGGTGACCGGCGGCGGCTGCAGCCGGCCGGACTCGAACAACGCCAGCAGTTCGCGCATGCCGGCGGTCAGCAATCCGGCGTGCGCCGACAGGAAACTCAGATTGGCGGCCAGTACGCTTTTGTTGCTCTGGGTCATGTCGAGCGGATTGAAGCGCGGCGTGCGCAGCCAGTCCCAGGCCATTTTCAGCCAATTCAGCCGGCCGTCGTGCGGCAGCATGCTGGCGAAGCCGTAGATGCACAGTTTGCCCATCGGCGCCAGATGGGCATAGCTCTGCGCCAGGGTGGACACGCCATTGGCGTCGAACACCGCCTGGAAGCCGGCTGGCGCCAGGCGCTTGGCCTCGCGCCACAGATCCTGGGTCGATTTGTCGATGACGTCGTCCGCGCCCATCGCCAACGCATCGTTGCGTTTGTGCGCGCCGCCGACCACGCCGACCACCCGGCAGCCGTGCAGGCGGCCGAGCTGGCACAGCGCCGAACCGACGCCGCCGGCGGCCGAATGCACCAGCCAGACATCGCCGGATTTCGGCAGCACCTGTTCGCGCACCATGAACCAGGCGGTCAGGAACACCGTCGGCAAGGCCGCGGCCTGCTCGAACGACAGACTCGCCGGCCTGCGGAACACCCGGTCGGCGGGCAGGGTGATGTGCGAGGTGTAACCGCCGAACAGGGTCAAGGCCAGCACGGCATCGCCGACCGCGAATTCGGTGACGCCGGCGCCGATGGCGGCGATGACGCCGGACAGCTCGAAGCCGGGTGTGATCGGGTAGCCGTGCAGCTGCTTGGCCGAGGCGTACAGGCCCATGCGGATGATGCCGTCGGCGTAATTCACGCCGCAGGCGCGGACCTCGATCAGCACTTCGCCGTCGCCCGGCGTGCGGATCGGCGCCTGCACGGTTTTCAGGGCGTCATAGCCGCCCGGTCGGTCGATTTGGATTTTGCGCAGCAGGTCGGTCATGGCGGCGAGGGTGTCGGGGATAGACGATTACAGTAACCGATGCGGATCGCCGCCATCAAAAAAGCCGCCTTGCGGCGGCTTTTTCGAGGGGTGCCGGCGTCAGCGTTGCGGCGAACGCTGCTGGCCGCGCGGCCGGTTGCCGCCCGGGCTGCCGGCCTTCGGCTTCTGCGAGGCCAGGCCATGGCCTTTCAGATGGCCCGGCTGCGCCGGCTTGCGGCGCGGCGCCTGATGGCCGGACGGCTTGCCGCGCGGCGGGGTCAGGTCCATGCGCATCTGCGTGGTCGGCTCGAAGCCGGGCTTGGCTTCCAGCGCGATGTCCTGTTTCAGCAGGCGGTTGATGGCGCGCAGCAGGCCGCCCTCGTCGGTGGCCACCAGCGAGATGGCTTCGCCGTTGGCGCCGGCCCGGCCGGTGCGGCCGATGCGGTGCACGTAATCCTCCGGCACCATCGGCAGGTCGTAGTTGATCACCAGCGGCAGCAGCGGGATGTCCAGGCCGCGGGCGGCCACGTCGGTGGCGCACAGCACGCGCACGTCGCCGCTCTTGAAGTCGGCCAGCGCCTTCAGGCGCGCGCCCTGGCTCTTGTTGCCGTGGATGGCCAGGGCCGGAATGCCGTCCTTGGTGATCTGCTCGGCGATGCGGTTGCACAGGTGCTTGGTCTTCACGAACACCAGGATCTGGTCCTGGTAGCGTTCGCTCAGGATGTTGAGCAGCAGGTCGCGCTTCTTGCCGGCGTCGACCGGATGCGCCGTGTGGTTGACGGTCTGCGCCACGGTGTTCTGGCTGGAGACCTGCACTTCCACCGGGTTGCGCATGAACTGCAGCGCCAGCTGCTTGATCGGGGCGTCGAAGGTGGCCGAGAACAGCAGGGTCTGGCGCTGCTTCGGCACCTGGTTGAGGATCTTCTTGATCGCCGGCAGGAAGCCCATGTCGAGCATGCGGTCGGCTTCGTCCAGGATCAGGGTCTCCACGCGGTGCAGCTGCGCGGTGCCGCGTTCCAGATGGTCGATCAGGCGGCCGGGCGTGGCCACCAGGATGTCGAGGCCCTTGCCGAGCGCCATCATCTGCGGATTCATGCTGGCGCCGCCGTACATCACCGCGGTGCGCAGGCGGATGTGTTTGCCGTACTCGCGGATGCTGGTGTGCACCTGCACCGCCAGTTCGCGGGTCGGCACCAGGATCAGCACGCGCGGCCCTTTGGCTTTCGGATTCGGGGTTTCGGCCAGACGCTGCAGGATCGGCAGGGTGAAGGCCGCGGTCTTGCCGGTGCCGGTCTGGGCGCCGCCCAGCACGTCGTCGCCGGCGAGGATGGCCGGAATGGCTTGTTTCTGGATGGCGGTCGGTTCCGTGTAGCCCTTATCGGACAGCGCACGGACGAGCTCGGGCATCAGCCCAAGGGATTGGAAAGGCATGTTGGAACTCCTACGAAGGCAATGCGCCTAAACACCAGCATTGCGGTACCACTGCGCGTATGCGCCTGAGAATGGGTTCGTATGGAGTCAGTGCCGGGGCAAAGCGATTAGGAGACGAACCGTTTCTTTGAGCCGATAGTGTAACCGTTCCCGCGGCAAGACGCGAATGCGGCCTGAATCGGCCGTTCAGGGGCGTCAGTCGGCGGCCAGCACGCGTTTGGCGTCGACATAATGTTTGCGCCAGTACGGCGTGTCGAGGTTGTCCATGCGCACCGTGCCGCCGGAACTGGGCGCATGCACGAAACGGCGTTCGCCGACATAGACGCCGATGTGGCTGACCCGGCCGCCGAGCGTGTTGAAGTACACCAGATCGCCCGGATACAGGCGCTCGCGGTCGACGCGCGGGGCGTCGATATCAATCAGCTCGCCGGTGGTGCGCGGCAGTTTCAGGCCGGCGCCGTTCAGGAACACGTAGTTGATCAGGCCCGAGCAGTCGAAGCCGGTTTCCGGCGAACCGCCGCCGTAGCGGTAGGGCGTGCCGACCAAGGCGAGGGCCTGGAACAGTACGTCGTTGGCGGTGGATTTGAGGCTTTCCGGCAGTCCGGCGTCGTCTTCACCCAGCCCGGTCACTTCCGGCGAATAGTCGCCGGCGGAGCGTTCGGGTCGGTCGGGCGCGCTGGCGCAGGCCGTCAGCAGGAACAAAAGGGCGGTCAACAGAGCGGTTTTCGCGGAATTTACTGGCATTTCGGCGCCTGAACTCGGATAATAGCCGACTGCATTGTGCCCGATTGCGGGCCGCTCCGTCATCTACTTACCGCCTGGATCCGCCATGACCATCGAAAAGAACTCCGTCGTCACCTTCCACTACACCGTCGCCGAAGCCGGCCAAGCGCCGCTGGAAAGCTCGGCCGACGGCCAGCCGCTGAGCGTGCTGGTCGGCCATGGCGCCATCATTCCGGGCTTGGAAGAGGCGTTGATGGGCAAGGCCGAAGGCGACAAGGTCGAAGTGACCGTCGCGCCGGAGCAGGCCTACGGCCAGCGCCGCGAGGGCATGACCCAGCGCATCCCGAAGAAGCTGTTCAAGAACGCCAAGCTCGCCGCCGGCATGCAGGTGGTGCTGCCGACCGAAATGGGTCCGCGTGCGATGACCGTGCTGAAGGTCGGCATGACCGCGGTCGATGTCGACCTGAACCACCCGATGGCCGGCAAGGCGCTCGATTTCAAGGTCGAAATCCTCGGCGTGCGTGCCGCCAGCGATGAAGAAATCGCGCACGGCCACGTGCACGGCGACGGCGGCGTCCAACACTAAGCCGCGCCGGCCATGGCAGCTTCCGATCCGGACCCCGCCATGGCCGCTTCCGTCGAATCCGACCCCGGACGCATCGCTTGGCTCGATGCGGTCCGGGGTTTCGCGTTATTGGGCATCCTGCTGATGAACTTGGAGGCCTTCACCGGGCCCTACCTGCAGGCGATGTCCGGAATCGATCCGGCGTTGTCCGGCCTCGACCGCCTGGCCGACGCGTTCGTGTACGTGTTCGTGCAGGGCAAGTTCTGGACCCTGTTCTCGCTGCTGTTCGGCGTCGGTTTCGCGCTGATGCAGGACGGCGCGCACCGCGCACGCGCCGATTTCGGCCTGATCTACAGTCGGCGGCTGATGGCCTTGGCGGTGTTCGGGCTGGCGCACGCGCTGCTGCTCTGGGAGGGCGACATCCTGTTCACCTACGCCGTGGCCGGCGCCGTATTGCTCTGGCGGGTGCGCGCCGATGCCGTGCCACGGCTGGCGCGCATCATTGCCGTCTATGCCGCGCCCTTGCTGTTGATCGCGTTGATGGGCCTGCTTGATGCCGGCCCGGCCGAGCCGCAGGCGTTGGCCGACGCCATCGCGCGCGAGGCCCGCATCCAGGGCGCCGGCGGTTATGCCGAAGTCGCCGTCTGGCGGCTGGAGAAGTTCGCGCAGGGCTTGGGCGGCTTGGTGGTGCTGTTGCCGATGGCGGTGGCGATGTTCGCGCTCGGCGTACGCCTGCACCGCAGCGGCTTCACGCGGCCGCCGGAGCGCCCGACGCGCGCCGATGCGGTGCGCGCGCTGGCGTTGTTCACCGTCGGTCTGGCGCTGACGCTCGCCGGCGTCGCTGTGTCGCCCACTGTCGATCCGCTCAGCATCGATATGCGGTCCGCCGCCGTCGGCATCCTCAATCTGCTCGGTGCACCGTTGATGTGCCTGGGCTATTTCTTCGCCCTGCGTTGGCTGTGGGGGCTGGGCCGCGGCCGCCGGTTATTGGCCTGCTTCGCGCCGGCCGGACGGATGGCGCTCAGCAATTACCTCGGCCAATCCTTGATTTGCACGGTGCTGTTCTACGGCTACGGCGCCGGTCTGTTCGGCCAGTTGCCGCGCGCCTGGCAGATTCCGTTCGCGTTGGCGGTATTCGCCGCGCAACTGGCGTTCAGCCGTTGGTGGCTGGCGCGCTTTCGGATGGGGCCGATGGAGCATCTCTGGCGCCGGCTGACTTACGGCGCGCGCCTGAAGTTTGTATCATAGGGACAGTCCATCACGCGGCGTGCCATGTCCCAGTCTTCGGAAGATGTCCTGATCCTCGGCGGCGGCGTCATCGGCCTCAGTTGCGCCCTGTTCCTGCTGCGCGAGGGCCGTTCGGTCCGCATTCTCGACAAAGGCCGCGTCGGTGCCGCCACCTCGCACGGCAACTGCGGCACGCTCACGCCCAGCCATGCGCCGCCGTTGGCCGCGCCGGGTATGATCGGCAAGGCCCTGCGCTACATGGCGCAGGCCGACGCGCCGTTCTACATCAAGCCGTCCACCGATTTGGCCCTGCTGGAGTGGTTGCTGCGCTTTTCCCTGCGCTGCAACGCCAAGGACATGCGTCAGTCCGCGCTGGCGCGGGCCGCGCTGTTGAACGCCTCGCGCGATCTGCTGCGCGCCACTATCCGCGACAACGCCATCGAGTGCGGCTTTGCCGAAACCGGCGAGCTGTACGTGTGCCGCAGCCAGGAAAACCTGGACGAATTGGCCGCCGACATGCCGCTGCTGGCCGAGTGCGGGGTCGAAGTGGAACTGCTGGACGGCGCCGCCATCGCCGCGCGCGAACCGGCCTTGCTGCCGGGCATGGCCGGCGGCCTGTATTTCCCGGGCGACGCCCATCTGCGGCCGGACGCCTATTGCGCCGGGCTGGCGCGCTTGGTGCGCGCGCTGGGCGGCGTCATCGAAGAGGACTGCGAGGTGCTGTCCTTGCATGCCGAGGGCGACGTCATCGCCCATGTCGAGACCTCGCGCGGGCGCCGCACGGCGCCGCAGGTGATCGCGGCGCTGGCGTCTTGGTCGCCGGCGGTGCTCAAAGGCCTGGATCTGACCATTCCGGTACAGCCCGGAAAAGGCTATTCGATTACCTTCAGCCGCCCGGCGCTCTGCCCGAAGACGCCGCTGGTGCTGAAGGAGCGCAGTGTCTGCGTCACTGCCTGGGACGATGGCTACCGCCTGGGCAGCACCATGGAGTTCTCCGGTTTCGACGACAGCCTGAACGCCCGCCGCCTGGCGGCGTTGGAGCGCGGCGCGCGCGAATACCTGATCGAGCCGGTCGGCGGCGAGGTGCGCGAGCAGTGGTACGGCTGGCGGCCGATGACCTACGACGACCTGCCGATCCTGGGCTTCTCGCCGCGCCAGCGTAACCTGTTCCTGGCCACCGGGCACGGCATGCTGGGCATGAGCATGAGCGCCATCACCGGCCGGCTGGCGGCCGAGGCGCTCACCGGCCGCACGCCGTCCATCGACCTTGCCCCGTTTTCGCCGGCGCGCTTCTGATGCCGACCTTCACGCTGCACCAAGGTCATATCCCGCTGTTGCTGAGCCTGCCGCATAACGGCTCGGAGATTCCGGACGACATCCGCGCCGCGCTGCGGCCGTTCGCGCAGACCGCGCCGGACACCGATTGGTTCGTCGATCGCCTGTACGCGTTCGCCCGCGATATGGGCGCATCCGTGCTGGTGCCGCGCTACTCGCGCTACGTGATCGACCTCAACCGGCCGCCGGACGACGTATCGCTGTATCCGGGCCAGAACAGCACCGGCCTGTGCCCGCGCACGGCGTTCACCGGCGAGCCGATCTATCTGGACGGCAAGGAGCCGGATGCGGAGGCCGTGGTGCGTCGGCGCACGCAGTATTGGCAACCGTACCACGCCGCCTTGCAGGCCGAACTGCAGCGCCTGAAGCGCCAGCACGGCAAGGTGCTGTTGTGGGAAGGGCATTCCATCCGCCCGGAGCTGCCGTTCCTGTTCGAGGGCCGCCTGCCGGATTTCAACCTGGGCACCGCCGACGGCCGCAGTTTTCCGGAGGACGGTCTGCGCCGGCTGGAGGCCGTGCTGTCGGCGCAATCGGCGTACAGCTGGGTCAGCAACGGCCGCTTCAAGGGCGGTTACATCACCCGCCATTACGCCGAGCCTGACGAACGCATCCACGCCTTCCAGCTGGAACTGGCGCAGAGCGCCTACCTGGACGAAGCCATGACCGCGTTCGACGAAGCGCGCGCCGCACCGGTGCAGGCGCTGCTGGAGCGCCTGATGCGCGCCGCGCTGGACTTGCCCGACTGATCGAATCGCGTTACCGTGTCGGGCGGGCACATCGGCCCGTCACATCGTCGTTTCAGGGGAACCATGAAGAATTCCGATCCGAATCCGCGCCACCTCAAAGGCGGCGGCATCATCCAGCGCCTGTTCTCCATCGGCGTGTTCGTGGTGTTCCTGTATCTGATCAAACTGGCGATCGAGGGCAACTTCGATGCCGAAGTCGCCCGTTTCGCGGCCTGGCTGGAAAATCTGTTGGGCTGAGCCTGCCCGCCCTTAGCCTCAAATCTCGAGCGAGGCCAAGTCCCCCTTGGTCTCCAGCCACTGCTTGCGGTCGCCGGCGCGTTTCTTGGCCAGCAGCATGTCCATCAGCGAATCGGTCTGGCCCGCATCGTCGATGGTCAGTTGCACCAGACGGCGGGTGTCCGGATGCACGGTCGATTCGCGCAGCTGGGCCGGGTTCATCTCGCCGAGGCCCTTGAAGCGGGTGACGCTGACCTGGCCCTTGAGCTTTTCGCGCTCGATGCGCTCGAGCAGGATGCGTTTTTCCTCTTCATCCAGCGCATAGAACACCTGCTTGCCCACGTCGATGCGGAACAGCGGCGGCATCGCCACGAAGATGTGGCCGGCGCGCACCAGGGCCGGGAAATGCTTGAGGAACAGGGCCGAGAGCAGGGTGGCGATGTGCAGGCCGTCGGAGTCGGCGTCGGCCAGGATGATGACCTTGCCGTAGCGCAGGCCGTCGATGTTGTCCACGCCCGGATCGCAGCCGATGGCCACGGCCAGATCATGCACTTCGTTCGAGGCCAGCACGCCGGAGCTCGCCACTTCCCAAGTGTTCAGGATCTTGCCGCGCAGCGGCAGGATGGCTTGGAAATCCTTGTTGCGCGCCTGCTTGGCGCTGCCGCCGGCCGAATCGCCCTCGACCAGGAACAGCTCGGTACGCGAGAGATCCTGCGAGGTGCAGTCGGCCAGCTTGCCGGGCAGGGCGGGGCCCTGGGTGATCTTCTTGCGCACCACCTGCTTTTCGGTCTTCAGGCGCGCGGCGGCACGTTCGATGGCCAGCTGCGCGATGGCGGTGCCGGCCTCGACGTGTTGGTTCAGCCACAATGAGAACGCGTCGTGCGCGGCCGATTCGATGAAGGCCGCGGCCTGGCGCGAGCTCAGGCGTTCCTTGGTCTGGCCGCTGAACTGCGGATCGGTCATCTTCAGGCTGAGCACGAAGCCGACGCGGTCCCAGACATCCTCCGGCGCCAGCTTGACGCCGCGCGGCAGCAGGTTGCGGAAATCGCAGAACTCGCGCAGGGCGTCGGTCAGGCCGGAACGCAGGCCGTTCACATGCGTGCCGCCTTGGGCGGTGGGGATCAGGTTGACGTAGCTTTCCTGCACCAGCTCGCCGTCGGGAATCCAGGCCAACGCCCAGTCGACCACTTCGCTTTCCTTGGCCAGCCTGCCGGTGAACAGTTCGGCCGGCAGCAGTTCGCGGCCCTGCAGTTCGCCCAGCAGGTAGTCCTGCAGGCCGTTTTCGTAGTACCAGCGGTTGCGTTCGCCGCTGGCCTCCTCGAACAGCGAGACCTCCAGGCCCGGGCACAGCACGGCCTTGGCGCGCAGCAGGTGGCGCAGCGCGCGCACCGCGAATTTGTTGCTGTCGAAGTACTTGCCGTCCGGCCAGAAGCGCACGCGGGTGCCGGTGTTGCGCTTGCCGACGGTGCCGACGGTCTCCAGCGCCGAGGAACGGAAGCCGTCGCGGAACTCCATGCGGTATTCGTTGCCGTCGCGCTTGATGCCGACTTCGACCTTGGTCGACAGCGCATTGACCACCGACACGCCCACGCCGTGCAGGCCGCCGGAGAAAGTGTAGTTCTTGCCGCTGAACTTGCCGCCGGCGTGCAGGCGGGTCAGGATCAGCTCGACGCCGGGAATGCCTTCTTCGGGGTGGATGTCGACCGGCATGCCGCGGCCGTCGTCGGTCACCTCGCAGCTGCCGTCGGCGTACAGCACCACCGCCACCGATTTGGCGTGGCCGGCCAGGGCTTCGTCGATGGCGTTGTCGATGACCTCTTGGGCCAGGTGGTTCGGGCGGGCGGTGTCGGTGTACATGCCCGGGCGGCGTTTGACCGGGTCCAGGCCCGACAGGACTTCGATGTCGGCGGCGTTGTAGCGTGTGTTCATTCGGAATTCGGTACGGCGATGAGGCGTTCAGGATGCTATCTGCGCCCGGTCAGGTCAAGGCCCGCGGGAAAAGATGCGCTTTTGCGCCAAAGCCGGTAAAATGGTGCTTTCCAACGCCCCCTTTTCCCATGACGCGTTTAATCTTCGTTACCGGCGGTGTGGTCTCTTCCCTGGGCAAAGGCATCGCTGCCGCGTCCTTGGCCGCCATCCTCGAGGCCCGCGGCCTCAAAATCACCATGATGAAGCTGGATCCCTACCTGAACGTGGATCCGGGCACCATGTCGCCGTTCCAGCACGGCGAGGTCTACGTGACTGACGACGGCGCCGAGACCGACCTCGACCTCGGTCATTATGAGCGCTTCGTGCGCACGCACCTGACCCGCCGCAACTCGATCACCACCGGCCGCATCTACGACAACGTGATCCGCAAGGAGCGCCGCGGCGATTACCTCGGCGGCACCGTGCAGGTCATTCCGCACGTCACCGACGAGATCAAACACGCCATCTACACCGCCACCGAAGGCTTCGACGTCGGCCTGGTCGAGATCGGCGGCACGGTCGGCGACATCGAGTCGCTGCCGTTCCTGGAAGCCATCCGCCAGATCCGCAGCGAGCGCGGTCCGGACCGGGCCATCTTCCTGCACCTTACCCTGGTGCCGTATATCGCCGCCGCCGGCGAGCTGAAGACCAAGCCGACCCAGCACTCGGTCAAGGAGCTGCGCTCGATCGGCATCCAGCCCGACATCCTGCTGTGCCGCAGCGAACACCCGCTGCCGGACGGCGACCGGCGCAAGATCGCGCTGTTCACCAACGTGCCGGAAGAGGCGGTGATCAGCTGCCTGGACGTCGATACCATCTACAAACTGCCGCTGTTCCTGCACGAGCAGGGCCTGGACGAGATCGCCATCCGCCGCCTGCGGCTGGAGGACAAGGTCGGTCCGGCCGACCTGCATGAGTGGCAGGCGGTGGTCGACGCGGTCGAGCATCCGGTCGACGAGGTCACTATCGCCGTGGTCGGCAAGTACGTCGACCACCAGGACGCCTACAAGTCGATCGGCGAGGCGCTGCGCCACGGCGGCCTGCGCCAGCGCACGCGCGTGCGCCTGAAGTGGCTGGAATCCGAACAGGTCGAGACCGACGGCGTGTCGGTGCTGGCCGGCGTCGACGGTATCCTGGTGCCGGGCGGATTCGGCGACCGCGGCTTCGAAGGCAAGGTGCTGACCTCCAAATACGCGCGCGAACACGGCGTGCCGTATTTCGGCATCTGCTACGGCATGCAGGCCGCGGTGGTCGACGTGCTGCGCCACAAAGCCGGCCTGCCGGGCGCCAACACCACCGAGATCGACCGCCACTGCGCCGATCCGGCCATCGCGCTGATCACCGAATGGCGCACCGCCTCGGGCGAAATCGAACGCCGCAGCGCCGATTCCGACCTGGGCGGCACCATGCGTCTGGGTCTGCAGGAATGCCGCCTGAAGCCGGGCACGTTGGCCCATAAACTCTACGGCCAGGAGGTGGTGGCCGAACGCCACCGCCACCGCTATGAATTCAACAACGCCTACCGCGAGGCGGTGGAGCAGGCCGGCATGACCATCTCGGCGCAGTCGATGGACGGCCTGCTGGTGGAGATGGTCGAGATTCCGTCGCATCCGTGGTTCCTGGCCTGCCAGGCGCATCCGGAGTTCCTGTCCACCCCGCGTTACGGGCATCCGCTGTTCACCGGCTTCATCGAAGCCGCCCGCCACGCCAAAGCGCGCCACACGCAAGGATAAGCCGATGAAACTGTGCGGATTCGAGGTCGGCCTCGAGCAACCCTTCTTCCTGATCGCCGGTCCGTGCGTGATCGAGTCGCTGCAGCTGCAGCTCGATACCGCCGGCCAGCTCAAGGAGATCACCTCGGCGCTCGGCATTCCCTTCATCTTCAAATCGAGTTTCGATAAAGCCAACCGTACCTCCGGCACCAGCTTCCGCGGCCCCGGCCTGGAAGAGGGCCTGAAGGTGCTGTCGGAAGTGAAGCGCCAACTCGGCGTGCCGGTGCTGACCGACGTGCATGAATACACCCCGATGGACGAGGTCGCTTCGGTGGTCGACGTGCTGCAGACCCCGGCCTTCCTGTGCAGGCAGACCGATTTCATCCAGAAGGTGGCCTCGGCCGGCCGGCCGGTGAACATCAAGAAAGGCCAGTTCCTGTCGCCGTGGGAGATGAAGCACGTGGCGGCCAAGGCGTTGGCCACCGGCAACACCCAGATCATGGTCTGCGAACGCGGCGCCAGCTTCGGCTACAACAATCTGGTGTCCGACATGCGCTCGTTGAGCGTGATGCGCGACACCGGCTGCCCGGTGGTGTTCGACGCCACGCATTCGGTGCAGCTGCCGGGCGGTGCCGACGGCAAGTCCGGCGGCCAGCGCCAGTTCGTGCCGGTGCTCTCGCGCGCGGCGATGGCGGTCGGCATCGCCGGCATCTTCATGGAAACCCATCCGAATCCGGACGTGGCGCTGAGCGACGGCCCGAACGCCTGGCCGCTGCCGAAGATGAAGGCGTTGCTGGAAAGCCTGGTGCAGATCGACCGCGTCGCCAAGGCCGGCGGTTTCCTGGAAGACACGCTGTAACTTCCGCACACCCACGATTCATACCCTATCCACGAGTCCGAGCCGACATCATGACCACCATCCAATCGATCATCGCCCGCGAAATCCTCGATAGCCGCGGCAATCCGACCCTCGAAGCCGAAGTGACCTTGGCCTCCGGCCATGTCGGCCGCGCCGCCGTGCCCTCGGGCGCGTCCACCGGCTCGAAAGAAGCCATCGAGCTGCGCGACGGCGACAAGACCCGCTACCTGGGCAAGGGTGTGCGCAAGGCGGTCGACAACGTCAACACCGAAATCGCCAAGGCTTTGGCTGGTTTCGACGTGTTCGACCAGAACGGCCTGGACCAACGCCTGATCAACTTGGACGGCACCGAGAACAAGGCCCGGCTGGGCGCCAACGCGTTGCTGGGCGTGTCGATGGCCGCCGCGCACGCCGCCGCCGCCGCCAAGAACCTGCCGCTGTGGGCCTATCTGGCTGGCGGCCGCGAGGTGTCGCTGCCGGTGCCGATGATGAACATCATCAACGGCGGCGCGCATGCCGACAACAACGTCGACATGCAGGAGTTCATGGTGCTGCCGGTCGGCTTCGATTCGTTCTCGGAGGCGCTGCGCGCCGGTACCGAGATCTTCCACAGCCTGAAGTCGGTGCTGAAGGGCCGCGGCCTGAGCACGGCGGTCGGCGACGAGGGCGGCTTCGCCCCCGACCTGCGCTCCAACGAAGAGGCGCTGGAGACCATCCTGGAAGCCATCGCCAAAGCCGGCTACACCGCCGGTGACGACGTGCTGCTGGGCCTGGACGTGGCCAGCACCGAGTTCTTCGAGAACGGTAAATACAACCTGTTGGGCGAGGGCAAGCGCCTGAGCTCCGAGCAGTTCGCCGAGTTCCTGACCGACTGGAGCCGCAAGTACCCGATCATCACCATCGAAGACGGCATGGCCGAGGACGATTGGGCCGGCTGGAAACTGCTGACGCAGTCGATCGGCAAGAAAGTGCAACTGGTCGGCGACGACCTGTTCGTGACCAATCCGAAGATCTTCCAGGACGGCATCGACCAGCAGGTGGCCAACGCCATCCTGATCAAGGTCAACCAGATCGGCACGCTGACCGAAACCCTGCAGGCGATCGCCATGGCCGATGCCAACCGCTACGCCGCCATCGTCTCGCACCGCTCGGGCGAAACCGAAGACACCACCATCGCCGATATCGCGGTGGCCACCACCGCCACCCAGATCAAGACCGGCTCGCTGTGCCGCAGCGACCGCGTGGCCAAGTACAACCAGCTGCTGCGCATCGAACAGGCGCTGGGCGCCAAAGCGCGCTACGCCGGCCGCGGCGCGTTCGTGAGCCTGAACCGCTGAGCTCATGGAGACCCTGAACCGCCGCCTCTGGCCGTTCGTGGTGCTGGCCGCCGTGCTGGCGCTGCTGCAGGCCAAGCTGTGGTTCGGCCAGGGTAACTGGCGGCAGGTGGTCGAATTGCGCAGCCAGGTGGCGGCGCAGAAGACCGAAAATGGCGAACTGCTGCGCCGCAACAAGGCGTTGGCGGCGGAAGTGAAGGATCTGAAGTCCGGCGTGGACGCGGTGGAAGAGCGCGCCCGCAACGAGATGGGCATGATCAAGCCGGGCGAGACCTTCTACCGGGTGATCGATCCGGACAAACGCCTGCAGCCGGCAAAAACCGAGGCCGGAGAGGAGTCGCCGTGATCTGGGCCATCCTGCCGGCCGCCGGCACCGGCTCGCGCTCGGGTTCGGCGCTACCCAAGCAATACCGGCCCCTGCTGGGCCGTCCGATGATCGAATACGCCATGGACGTGCTGGCCGCGCATCCGGACATCGACGGTCTGATGCTGGCTTTGGCGCCCGACGACCGGCGTTGGGACGATATCACGCACTGGCGCAACAAACCGCTGCGCACCTGCCTCGGCGGCGCCGAGCGCCGCGACAGCGTGCTGGCCGCGCTGGATGCTTTGGCCGAAGCGGGCTTGGCTTCGGATGATTGGGCCTTGGTGCATGATGCCGCACGGCCCTGCCTGCGCGTCGAGGACCTGCATCGGTTGATCGAGTCGGCCACCGCGCATCCGGTCGGCGGCCTGCTGGCCGGGCGCATGAAGGACACCGTGAAGCGCGCCGACGCCGACGCCCAAGTGCAGGGCACGCTCGACCGCACGCCGCTTTGGCGCGCGTTCACCCCGCAGCTGTTTCCCGCACGCAGCCTGCGCCGGGCGCTGCAGCACGCCGCGCAGGAGAATGCCGTGATCACCGACGAGAGTTCCGCCATGGAACGCCTGGGCCTGTCGCCGTTGCTGGTGGAAGGCGCCGACGACAACATCAAGGTCACCCTGCCGGACGATTTCGCCTTCGCCGAAGCCATCCTGGCCGCGCGGGGAGCACGCTGATGCGCATCGGCAGCGGCTTCGACGTGCACGCCTTCACCGGCGGCGACCAGGTCATCATCGGCGGCGTGCGCATCGCGCACAGCCGCGCGCTGCTGGCGCATTCCGACGGCGATGTGCTGATCCACGCCCTGTGCGACGCCCTGCTGGGCGCGCTGGCGCTGGGCGACATCGGCGTGCATTTCCCGCCGTCCGACGCGCGCTGGAAGGGCGCCGACAGCACCGAGCTGCTGTCGCAGGTGATGGCGATGGTGCGCGCTCGCGGCCATGAGCTCGGCAACGCCGACATGACCGTGATCTGCGAGGCGCCCAAGATCAATCCACACGTGCCGGCCATGCGCGCGCGTCTGGCCGAGGTGATGGGCGTCGATGTCGACCGTCTGTCGGTCAAGGCCACCACCACCGAAAAACTCGGCTTCACCGGCCGCGGCGAGGGCATCGCGGCCCAGGCCACGGTCCTTCTGGAAACACGATGAACCAGCCCCGTGCCTTGAGCGCGCCCGCCTTCCGCGGGCGCATCCGCAGCGTTCCCGAGGATTTCATCGTCGAGGAGCTGCCGGCGTTCGAAGCGACCGGCGAGGGCGAGCATCTGCTGTTGACCGTACGCAAACGCGGCATGAACACCGCGTTCTGCGCCGAGCGCATCGCGCGCTGGGCCGGCATCGACGTGCGCGACGTGTCCTACGCCGGCCTGAAGGACCGCCATGCGGTCACCACCCAGCGCTTTTCGGTGCGCCTGCCGAAGAAGACCGCGCCGGATACGGCCCTGCTCGACGATGACGAATGCACGGTGCTGGACGCCGCCTGGCACAACCGCAAGCTGGCGCGCGGCGCCCTGGACGGCAACCGTTTCACCCTGGTGCTACGCGAGCTGGAAGGCGATCTGCCGGCGCTGGAAGCGGCTTTGCAGGCGCTCAAGGCCCACGGCGTGCCGAACTATTTCGGCGAGCAGCGTTTCGGCATGGAACAGGCCAACGTCGGCAAGGCGTTGGGCATGTTCGAAGGCCGGCGCGTGGACCGCGCCAAGCGTTCGATCTACCTGTCGGCGGCGCGTTCCTATCTGTTCAACCACGTGTTGGCGCAGCGGGTCTCGGCTGGCAACTGGAACACGCCGCTGGACGGCGAGGTCTGGATGCTGGACGGCAGCAAAAGCATCTTCGGCCCTGAGCCGCTGGACGAGGCCATCGCCGCGCGCTGCGCCGCGCTCGACATCCATCCGACCGGCCCGTTGTGGGGCGCCGGCGACCTCCGCAGCCAAGGCGCGGTAAGGGAACTGGAGGCGCAACTGGCCGACTGGCAACCGCAGCTGTGCAAGGGGCTGGAGAAAGCCGATCTGCGCCAGGAGCGGCGCGCATTGCGTCTGCTGCCGAAAAATCTGGCTTGGCGCCTGCTCGACGCCAATACGCTGGAACTGCGTTTCGAACTGCCGCCGGGCGCCTACGCCACCGCGGTGTTGGCCGAATTGGGCGAGTTCGCTTAAGCCACGCCGACGCCGAACAGGCTGCCCACCCCCCAGGTCGCGGCCATCGCCAACACGCCCCAGAACAACACGCGCCAGGCGCCTTTGCCCATATCGGCGCCGCCGGTGCGTGCGGCCACCGCGCCGAGCAGGGCCAGGAATACGGCGGTGCTGGCCGCCACCGTCCAGACCATCGAATCGGTCGGCACCAGCCAGGCAATCAGCAGCGGCAGCACCGCGCCGGCCGCGAAGCTGGCGGCCGAGGACAGCGCGGCCTGCACCGGCCGGGCGCTGAAGGCCTCGGAGATGCCGAGTTCGTCGCGGGCGTGCGCGCCGAGCGCGTCGTGCGCGGTCAGTTCCACCGCCACCTGCCTGGCCAATTCCGGCGACAGACCGCGTTGCATGTAGATGCCGGTCAGCTCGCGCAGCTCGCCGTCGGGGTCGGTTTCCAGTTCGCGGGTTTCCTTGGCGATGTCGGCTTTTTCGGTATCGGACTGCGAGTGCACCGAAACGTATTCGCCGGCCGCCATCGACATGGCGCCGGCGACCAGGCCGGCCACGCCGGCCACGAGCACCGGTTCCTTGCCGCCGCCGGCGGCCGCCACGCCCAGGATCAGGCTGGCGGTGGACACGATGCCGTCGTTGGCGCCGAGCACGGCGGCGCGCAGCCAGCCGATGTGTTCGGTTTTATGGCGTTCCGGATGGCGATGCGACATGGCGGCGTTCCTTATGGTTTGGGTGGAGTCATTCGAGCAGAACCAAGGCGGCGCCGGCGCCGCCCTGGTTCTGCGGTGCGCTGCAGAACGCCAGCACGCGGCCCTGGTGCCGCAGTACCTTGTCGACCACGTTCATCAGCACCGGCCCGGCTTCCGAGCGCGAACCCTTGCCGTGGATGATGCGGATGCAGTGCAGGCCTTCCTTGTAGGCGTCGAGCAGGAACTGCTTGAGCCAGCGTTCGGCGTCCAGTGCGGTCATGCCGTGCAGATCGAATTCGGCGTCGATGCGGATGCCGCCGGATTTCAGCGTGCGCATCAGCCGGGCGTCCACTTTCGGGCCTTGGAACAGCAGCGGTTCGTTGCCGAGCAAGAGCGCCTCGGCTTCGCCCATGCGCCGCGACTGCAGCAGAGCCTCGAGCTCGTCACGCTCGAACATGCGCGCGCGCGGCTTGGGCTTGGCTTTCTGCAGCCGGCTTTCGGTATGCCGATGCACGATGACCGGACCGATGGCCTCGCGGAACAGCTCGCTGTCTTCGGGGGCGATCGGGGGCGGGGCCGGCTTCTTGCTCATGCCGGCCATGATAGCAAAGCGCGTGGCGCGCCGATCAGCCGCCGGCGTCCGGGCAACCGAAGAAGTAGGGCAGGCCTTGTCCGGCATCGAGCAGGGCCGGCTCCGGCGCAATCGCGCCTTTGAGCGCCATGATCAGGGGCAGGTCGCGCGCGAAGCGGTCCTGGATCTCGACTCCGCTGGGGTTCGGCAATCCGCTGCAGCGAAGTATATGTACCGGATCGCTGTGGAACACCAGGCTGCCGAGGTAGCGGTTCTTGCCGGCTTCGACCGTGAACGGCAGGCGGATTTTCCGGCTGCTGGCCGCGCGCAGCATCTCGATGCCGATGATGTCGTATTCGCCCGGCTCCAGGCACAGCATGAACGCGCCGGCGCGCAGCGTGCCGGCGTCGATGCCGTGTTTTTTATCGAGCGTGGTGAAGCCGAAATAGGCTTTGTTGAACTCGGCCTTGTCGCTGAACCGGCGTGCCGCGAAATTGACGATGACGTTGTAGTTCCTGCCGGGAATGGTCGAGCCGACCGTGCCGCTGACGCAGCCGCCGCCGTCGGCCAGACTGCGCTTGTATTTGCCGAAGCCGCCGTAATCGGTGAAGGTGCCGGCATTCGCGCCGCCGGCAAGAAACGAAAGCGACAGCAGGGCGGCGGACAGCGATCGTTTCATGGCAATGCGTCAGGTGGCGGTGTTGCCATTAGAAAGGCCGCCGGCAGGCAAGTCAATCCGGCCCGCCGATGCCGTTCCGACGTTCATGGCCGGGCCAAAATTGCTATCATTCAGGGATGCGCATCCTCATCAGCAACGACGACGGCATCGAGGCACCGGGCATCATCGCCCTGGCCGACGGCCTGGCCGCGGCCGGACACCAGCTTTTCATCGTCGCGCCCGACCGCGACCGCTCCGGCGCCTCCAATTCCCTGACCCTGGGCTCGCCGATCCGCGCCCGGTCCTTGGCCGAAAACCGCATCAGCGTGACCGGCACGCCGACCGACTGCGTGCATCTGGCATTGGCCGGCCTGTTGCCGGAAGATCCGGACATCGTGCTATCCGGCATCAACAACACCGCCAATCTGGGCGACGACGTGATCTATTCCGGCACCGTGGCCGCCGCGATGGAAGGCCGTTGCCTGGGTCTGCCGGCCATCGCGCTCAGCTGCGCCAGCCCGGACCACAACCCGGTCCACTACGCCAGCGCCGTGCGCGTGGCCACCGTGCTGATCGAGCGTCTGCTCAGCGATCCGTTGCCGGCCGACACCATCCTCAACGTCAACATCCCGGACCTGCCTTGGCATGAGATCCGCGGCTTCGAGGTGACCCGCCTGGGCCACCGCCACCGCGCCGAACCCTGCGTGCAGCAGACCGATCCGCGCGGCCGCCCGATGTGGTGGATCGGTCCGGCCGGTCCGGAAATGGACGGCGGACCGGGCACCGATTTCCATGCGATCAAGACCGGCTTCGTGTCGATCACCCCGATCCATGTCGATCTGACCCGCTACCAGGCCTTGGACAAGGTCGCCGGCTGGGTCGGCGAGTTGGCCAAAGAAACCGCCGCATGATCCACCGTCTGGACCTCCGCCCCGAAGCCAAAGGCGTCGGCATGACCTCGCAGCGCGCCCGCGACCGGATGGTCGAGCGCCTGCGCGAGCAGGGCATCCGCGACGAGCGCGTGCTGAACGTGATGCGCGCGCTGCCGCGGCACGCCTTCATCGACGAGGCCTTGGCTTCGCGCGCCTACGAAGACACCGCCTTGCCGATCGGCAAGGCCCAGACCATCTCGCAGCCGTGGGTGGTGGCGCGGATGACCGAAGCGCTGATCGAGCAGGGCATGCCGGCCACCGTGCTGGAAATCGGCACCGGTTCTGGCTACCAGACCGCGGTGCTGGCCTCGCTCGGCATCCGCGTGTTCACCGTGGAGCGCATCGAGGAACTGCTGCGTACCGCGCGCCCGCGCTTCCGTACGCTCAACCTGCACGAGCTGATCCGCTCCAAGCATGCCGACGGCAATCTGGGCTGGGCCGAGAACGGGCCGTTCGACGCCATCCTGCTGACCTGCGCCGCACCCATGCTGGTGCAGCCGTTGCTGGCGCAGTTGAACGATCCGGGCGTGCTGATTTCGCCGGTCGGCACCGAGGCCGGCAAACAGAAGCTGCTGCGCGTCGCCAAGCGCGAGGGACGCAGTCTCGAGCAGGACCTCGGTCCGGTCAGTTTCGTGCCCTTGTTGCCGGGAGTGCTCTGATGGCCCTGTTCAAGAACCTGTACGAGCGCGCCATCCTGTGGGCCGCGCATCCGCACGCCGAACGCTATCTCGGCGGCCTGAGCTTCATCGAAGCCATCTTCTTCCCGGTGATGCCGGAAGTGATGATGGGCCCGATGTGCCTAGCCAAGCCCACGCAGGCCTACCGCTACGCCACCATCAGCATGGTCGGCGGTTTGGCCGGCTCGCTGGTCGGCTACGGCCTCGGCTATTTCGCCTATGAGACGATCAGCCCGCTGTTGAGCGAAGGCATGCGCACCGGCATCGACGCCTGGGTGCAGACCCTGCGTACGCAGATGAACGAGCACTGGCTGACCATGCTCGGCGCGCTGGTGATCGCCGCGCTGCAGCCGGTCATCCCGATGAAGGTGGTGACCTGGGCCGCCGGCATCGTCGGCATTCCGATCGGGCCGTATCTGGCCTGCATGGCCATCGGCCGTGGCAAGCGCCTGTACCTGCTGGCGGCGGCCATCCGCTGGGGCGGCGAGAAGGCCGAAGCCGCCTTGCGGCGCTACAGCGAGTGGCTGGGCTGGGCCGCCATGGCGCTGATCGCGGCGGCGGTCGCCGCCTATTGGATCTGGAAAGCGTGAGCCTGCGCCGGACCGGCATCGCGCTTGCGGCACTCTCAGCGCTGTTGCTGTCGGCCTGCCAATCCGGCTACCAGACCGTGCAGGACAAGCAACGTGAGCGTGCCGCCAAGCCGGTGCGTTCCGGCGAACGCATCGCCGCGTCCGGCACGCATACCGTGCAGGCCGGCGACACCCTGTTCGGCATCGCGTTCCGCGCCGGCTTGAGCTACCACGATTTGGCCTTGTGGAACGGCATCGACGAGCCCTATACCATCCGCGTCGGGCAGACGTTGCGGCTCACGCCGCCGCCGGCCTACGCCGACAACAGCACTCTGGCGCGCAAGCCCGCGCCCTTGCCGAACACGCGGCCGCGCACGCGTCCGGCACCCGTGGTGCAGTCTTCGCCCGGTTCCGCCGATGCCGCACCGGTGTTGTCGAACATCGCCTGGCGCTGGCCGGCCAAGGGCGAGCTGGTCGGCCGGTTCGTGGCCGGCGACAAGACCCGCCAGGGCATCGACATCGCCGGCAAAGCCGGGCAGCGCATCGAGGCCGCGGCCGACGGCACGGTGGTGTATTCCGGCGCCGGCCTGATTGGCTACGGCGAGCTGTTGATCGTCAAGCACGACAACGAATGGATTTCGGCCTATGCGCACAACGCGCGGCGTCTGGTGGCCGAAGGCGACAAGGTCAAGGCCGGCCAGCACATCGCCGATATGGGCGCCACCGGCAGCGTACGCACCATGCTGCATTTCGAAATCCGCCGGCACGGCAAGCCGGTCGATCCGCTGCTGTATCTGCCGAAGCCCTGAGGCAGGAAGCCGCCAGGGCTTATTGGTTGGCCAAAAGCTGCCGGATTTGTGTCGTCGAAATGCCGTTGGTATAGGGAATTTCGACAATCATCGAGGCGGGCAGTTCCCGGCAATCGGCCAGTCTGAATTGGCGCTCCGATTCCGTGGCAGTGCCGAATGCGTAGATATGGAATCCATGCTCCCGCATGAATGCCAATGTGATTTCGCGCGGGCCATCGGTGATGACCTCGTCCACGTAGCGTATCGAGGAAATCACCTCCGCGCGCCGATCTTCCGTGAACATCGGTTTTCGCTTCAACGCCGTGGCGCGGGAATCAGGGCTGACGCCGACCGTCAGCCAGCCGCCGAGCGCACGCGCTTCGCGCAGGAAGTTCACATGCCCGTAGTGCATGATGTCGAACACGCCTTTGGCGTAGATGCGGATCATGGTGCATTTTCCCTGAGATGGTTGATGATGAGTCCGGCGGTACGTTGCGAGGCCATTCCGTCCTTCAGGTCGCCGAACAGATATTCGGCAAACCTATTCCGGTCTTCCGCCATTCCGTCCGGTCCTTGAAGTGCGGCCTGTACAGCCGAGGATAGGTCGTGTGGGTCGTCGACCGCATGGGCGCACTCGAGCATCCGCCATTCCAGGCCATCCGGAGCGTAATGCGGCGACTCCGCCGCCGCATTCCGATTCACGAGGCAGATCAGCGGGCGGCCAAGCGCGAGCCAGGCGAGCGCGGCGCTGGATACATCGGAGATCATCAGGTCGACATCGACGAAGAGGTCCATCAGGTTCAGCGCCGAATCCGTTTCGAGCACGACGTTGGGGTTGATGGCGGCCTCATCCGACCAGCGTGCAATCAACTCCGGAGCTTTGGTCGGCAAATGCGGATGGGGACGGATCAGGATATGGATGTCCGTGTTGTCTCCGCGGATGGACTGGACCAGGTTTTCCGTGAGCAGTGTTGCCGCACTCAGGCCGGGATTGAAGGTCGGAGCGAACAGTACTGTTTTATTCCTGCCGCCTTGACTATCCGTCTTGCCTGGCCCGGCCGCACGAGTCCGGAATAGGCCGTCCATCTGCGGATATCCCGTTACCCAGATTTTTTCGCGGGGAACCAGCATCTGCTCGGCCAGGAGGTCGGCGATCGAAGGCGACGAAACACAAATCCTGTCGCACTGCGATGCGCCCAAGGCTGCATGGTTCTTGTCACCCAGTCCATGCCGGGTATTCACGATCAGGCATTCGGGCAGATGGCGGCGAACCGGCTCCAACTCGGTATAGAGCGCTTCGGAGACGACCAGCACCTTCGGTTTTGCCGCAAGCGCGAACCAAATGTTGTCGGAGAACAGTGTGTTTACGCGATTATCGCGCAGGTTCCCGGCGATTTCCTTCTGGATCGCATAGTGGAATGGGCAACGTAGATAACACACTACGTCGACACGGCCAGACAGGCGGCCGCGGTTGAACGTCTCAATCTGACCGCCCAAGTCCATCAAGGCGGCGGGCTGTTCGGGCGCGCGACCATCCAAGGCCGCAAGCAGACGGAGATAGTAGACGGACTTGGCCAGCTTGGGGTTTCCAGTCACGCATGAGTCCGGAAGCGTAAGGGCGATCTCCGAGGCTTCAGTGATGTTCATGGAGCGGATCAGGGCGCCCATGCACAGCTTCATCGCATCCGTGCTTCCCGGAATCGCAGCCAGCAATTTCTTGGACTGGATCGCGATTTCACGGTGGTTGTTCTGCTTCAGCAAGCAATCGAATAGCAAAGACCAGATGTCGAGGTTTGTGATTTCCTCGGAAAGGTATTTCCGGCATAGGACTTCACGGATCCCATAGGTCGGTTTCGCCAGGATTCGCGCTATGCGCTCATCATGCCGCATCGAACTGCTCCGCACGGATTCCCGTGGCTTTCAGGACCTCCTCTCTGAACCTCTCCGGCAGACCACCATGCTCCATCCGCGGCGTCATGTCGGGAATGGAGGCGGCTTCGATACCCAGGAAGCCGATGATTCGGGAGCACGTTTCCGCATAATCGGAAATCAGGTCCTCGTATTCGACGTGAAGGAAGGGTTTTCCGCTACGTCGGAAGAAGTCCGTCCAGCCGCGCTCTTCTTCCAGTACGTCGGCGAGATGCCTCAGCGCCCGTTCGGGTGACAGTGGCGGCTGGGCGGCACCCAGGTCTTTCAGCCATTCCTGCTGGTCCGCGTGGAATACGCCGGTCGATTCCGCGATGTGGTAGCTGATCGCCTGGCGCAACTTGTCGCGTCGTGTGATGAATATGAACTTCTCTTGACGCATGAGCAGTGGCCTAACCACGGTTTCAGGGACGTTTCTTGCCAGAAGATTTTTCACATGCCGCCAGTGGAGTTTCATTCCGAACGAGCCGTTGCCGGATGTTCTTCGGCTTTCGATTTCGGCCATGTAGGCGCCGAGCGAAAGGCGGCGGCCGGGGTTTAGCCGACTCCAGGCGCGCAACAGGAGGGGGTTCAGATACTCTCTCGGAGCGCCTGCAGCCCCTGTTCCGGCCAGCATGCGTGCCAGAAGGATGGAGCCGCTGCGTGGAGTGCTGGCGATACAATAGCGGAAGGTCGGAGTGGCTCCGGCCGATATGTCATTGCCGGCCGACATCTGGTTTTCATGGTACAGCTTGCGCCGGCGGGATATTTCGGGATGCATTCACGGCCTGCTGGGTTAGTCAACCCGCTATTTTATCGCCCGTGCGTATTGAGCACTTTTGTCCAAAGCGCTGCGTATCCAAAAGTTTTGGCCCGAGCGATTTCCGTTGCAGAGAGCCCGCAGTTCAGTCGTGCGCGTCGCGGTGCATGCGCTCGGCGTGCTCGTGGCCGAGGTACCAGTGGATGCCGCGGCGGACCGCGTACAGAAGCGGGATCATCGCCAGCGCCGCCAGCATCTTGTAGGCGTAGTTGAGCGTGGCCACCGCGAAGAACAGGTCGTAACCCCATTGCTGCGGGCCGAGCACGAAAGCGATGTACAGCACCACGAAGCTGTCGACCAGCTGCGACACGGCGGTCGATCCGGTGGCGCGCAGCCAGACCATGCCGCGGCCGGTGGCGCGGCGGATGCGCGTGAACACCGAGACGTCCACCAGTTGGCCGATCAGGAAGGCGATCACCGAACCCCAGATGGTCCACAGGCCTTGGCCGAAGATGGCGGCGAACGCGGCCTGCAGGTCGGGGACGCCCTGGTCCTTGTTGACGCCGACCCACCATGCGGCCGGCGCCAGATGGATGGCGGCGTAGGCGAACAGGAAGCCGTACAGGATCAGGCCGACCGCCAACCAGCTGATGAAGCGCACGCCGCGCTGGCCGAAGTATTCGTTGACGATGTCGGTCATCACGAACACGATCGGCCACAGCAGGGTGCCTGCGGTGAAGTTCAGCGAACCGCTCTGGCCGAACAGGTTCCATTCGAACGGCGCGATGCCGAGTGTGGCCTCGAGCGCGAAGATCTTGACGCCGATGAACTCGGCCAGCACCGCGTTGACGCAGAAAAACGCGGCCAGGACCAGGTACAGGCGCTGCGGTTTCTCCAGTTGCATGGCTCAGCTCCGCGAGAACGGGATCTTGTCGGGCGACACCGCGCCGCCGGAGATGATGAACGACATCGCCTGGTCGGCGGTCCAGTCGGTCGGGATCAGCTGGCTGACCGGCACGATTTCCAGATAGCCCGAGGTCGGATTGGGCGTGGTCGGCACATAGACCGCGGCCAGTTCTTCGCCGGTATGTTCGTCGGCCAGGATACGGGTGACGAAGCCCACCGACTTCATGTGCTCGTGCGGGAAGTTGATCAACACCACGCGCTGCGTGCCGTCCGGTTTGGTCTGCAGCAGGTCGAGCAGTTTGCGCGCGCTGCCATAGATGGTCTTGGCCAGCGGGATGCGGTCGACCAAGGCCTCGAACCAGGCCAGCAGACGTTGGCCGATCACGCGCCGCGCCAGAAAGCCGACGGCGAGGATGAAAGCGACGGTGACCGCGATGCCGATGGCGGTCTGCGCCCAGGGCCGGGTCAGCCAACCCAGCATCACCGGATTCTGCGCGGCGAGCAGGGCGCTGAGCGGCGCGGTGACCGGCTGGCTGAGGTCGGACAATAAGCCGAACACGAAATCGAAGACGATGATGACCAGCCAGATCGGGGTCAGCGTCAGCAGGCCGGTAAGGAAATACGCTTGCAGTCGGTTCATGCCCGACAGTATAAGCGGTTTAGTTCAGCAAACTGGCCATCCGGCGCCGGTAACGGCGCACCAGATCCTCGTCAGCCACGGTGTCGAAGGCCTCGATCAGCAGTTTGCGTGGCAGCCCGTCCTGATAGCCGCGGTTCAGCCGGAACAGCTCCAACAGCTGCGCCAGCCCGGCTTCCTCGTCGCCACGCGCCAACAGCTGAAGTCCGAGCAGGCGGTGCGCCTCGAAATCGTCCGGATTGCCGGCGATGGCGGCCTGTAGCACCTCCACCGGCGGCGCCTCCTTGACCCGTTCGGCCAGATCGATGCGGGCGCGGGCCTTGACCACACGCGGATCCAGCGCCAGATTGGCGGACAGGGCATCGAACAGCGCGGTGGCTTCGGCATATGCGCCGGTCGCGGTCAGCGCCAGCGCCAGTTCCAGCTTGAGGTTGTCGTCGGCCGGGGCCTCCTGCACGGCGTGGCGCAGGCGCACTACCTCAGCGTGCGGATCGGCCGCGGTGCCGGTCTCGGCTTCAGCCGGTTCCTGCTCGGCGGCCGGCACGATCTGGTGGTGGCTGAGGAATTCGCGCAGCTGGGCCTCGGGCAGGGCGCCCGGGAAGCCGTCGACGATCTTGCCGTCCTTCAGCAGCATCAGGGTCGGGATCGACTTGATCTGGAAGTAACCGGCCAGCTGCTGGTCCTTGTCGACGTCGACCTTGGCCAGCACGAAGGCGCCACGGTAATCGGCGGCCAGTTTTTCCAGGATCGGGCCGACCTGCTTGCAGGGGCCGCACCATTCGGCCCAGAAGTCGACCAGCACCGGCGTCTGCTTGGATTTCTCGATGACGTCCTGCTCGAAGCTGTCGAGTTTGGCATCGAATACGTGGGCGTTGCTCATGGCGGGCTCCAGGCGCGGGTTCAACCGGTGATTTGCGGCATCAGGTCGGCCATTTCAAGGGCGGTCAGCGCCGCGTCCCAGCCTTTGTTGCCGGATTTGCCGCCGGCGCGGCTGATGGCCTGTTCGGTGTTCTCGGTGGTGACCACGCCGAACACCACCGGCACGCCGGTCTGCAGGCCGGCCGCGGCGATGCCCTTGGCGGCTTCGTTGCAGACGTAGTCGTAATGCGTGGTGTCGCCGCGGATCACCGCACCCAGACAGATCACGGCGTCGTACTTGCCGGTCTTGGCCAAGGTCAGCGCCGCCAGCGGCAGTTCGAACGCGCCCGGCACATGCACACGCACGATGGCGTCGTCGGCCACGCCATGCCGGCTTAGGCCGTCGACGGCGCCGGCCAGCAGGCGCTCGGTGATGAAATCGTTGAAGCGGGCGGTGACGACGGCGAAACGGCGGCTTTGGCCGTTCAGGGAACCTTGGATGTTCATGGGATGTTCTCGGTGGGTGGCGCCAGATCCAGCGCATGGCCGAATTTGCGCTGTTTGGTCAGCAGGTAGTGGTGGTTGACGGCGTTAGCCGGAATCGCCAGCGGTTGGCGCGTCACGCGCCGGCCGGGCGCGGCCAGTGCCGCCAGCTTGTCGGGGTTATTGGTCAGCAGGCG
Organism: Arenimonas maotaiensis; assembly: GCF_014638745.1. Classification (GTDB taxonomy): domain Bacteria; phylum Pseudomonadota; class Gammaproteobacteria; order Xanthomonadales; family Xanthomonadaceae; genus Arenimonas; species Arenimonas maotaiensis. Next base: position 337,422 of record NZ_BMFO01000001.1, on the reverse strand, counting down.
CAGGTCGTTGACGCCGAAGTGGTTCAAAATCTGCCGGGCCATGGTGTAGTCGCGCGAGTCGGCGGCGAAGCCGAGGCGCAGGTTGGCTTCCACGGTATCCAGGCCCTGATCCTGCAGCTGATAGGCGCGGACCTTGTTGAACAGGCCGATGCCGCGGCCCTCCTGACGCAGGTAGATGATCAGGCCGGAGCCGGCGGCTTCGATGGCGTCGATTGCTTCCTGCAGCTGACTGCCGCAATCGCAACGCTGCGAGCCGAGCACATCGCCGGTGAAGCATTCGGAATGCACGCGCACCAGGGTGCCGGGTTCGCGCAGGCGCTCGGGCGGGCCCTTGACCAACGCCAGATGTTCTTCGCCCAGCAGGGCCGAGCGGAACATGTGCAGATTGAAGGCGCCGCGGCCGGTCGGCATCGGCACCGCCTCGACTTCGGAAATCAGGTTTTCGTTGGCCTTGCGCCAGGCCAACAGGTCGGCGATGGAGATGATCTTCAGATCATGCTCGGCGGCGAATGTTTCCAGATCCGGCAGGCGCGCCATCTCGCCGTCGTCCTTGATGATCTCGCAGATCACCCCGGCCGGCTGGAAGCCGGCCAGGCGCGCCAAGTCGACCGCCGCTTCGGTGTGGCCCTGGCGGGTGAACACGCCGCCGTCCTGGGCGATCAGCGGGAAAATATGGCCCGGCCGGTTGAAGGCGTCGGCCTTCACCGCCGGATTGGCCAGCAGGTTCAGGCACACGGCGCGGTCGGCGGCGGAGATGCCGGTGCTGGCGTTCTCGCGCGCGTCCACCGTCACGGTGAAGGCGGTGCGCATCGACTCGGTGTTGTACATCACCTGCAACGGCAGTTCCAGTTCGCGTGCGCGCTCGGCGGTGATCGGCGCGCACACCAGGCCGCGGCCGTAACGGATCATGAAGTTGACCGCTTCCGGCGTCGCGGTCTGCGCCGGCATCAGCAGGTCGCCTTCGTTCTCGCGGTCCTCGTCGTCGACCACGATGATCATCCGGCCCCGGCGCAGTTCGTCCAGCGCGGTTTCGATGGAGCTCAGCGGCGAGGCGCTCATGCCGGCACCGCCGGCAGCCAGCGCGCGGCCAAGCCGGGATCGCCGCGCAGCAGGGATTCGACGTACTTGGCCATGGCATCGAACTCCAGGTTGACCGCATCGCCGGGTGTGCGGTCGCGCAGGTTGGTGCGTGCCAGCGTGTGCGGGATCAGCGACACGGTGAGCGCTTCGTCGTCGAGCGCGGCCACGGTCAGGCTGACGCCGTCGACGGTGATCGAGCCTTCGGCCATCAGGTAGCGGCGTTGCTCGGCGGGGTAGGCGATGCGGATCAGCCGGTTGTCGCCGCGTTCGGTGACGGCCAGCACGCGGCCGGTGGCGTTGACGTGGCCCTGCACCAGATGGCCGCCGAGCCGGTCGCCCATGCGCAGCGCCAGCTCAAGGTTGATGCGCGCGCCTTCGGGCAGGCCGCCGAGCGTGGTCTTTTCCAGCGTGACCGGAATGGCGTGGGCGCTGAAGCCCTCGGCATCGACCGCGACCGCGGTCAGGCATACGCCGTTGCTGGCGATGGAATCGTCCACCGCGATGGCGCCGGCCAGCTCCGGGCAGCGGATGCGCAGACGGCGGCCGTCGGGGCGTTGTTCGGCGCCGGCCAAGGTGCCGACGGCTTGGATCAATCCGGTGAACATGGCTTTATATCCGTCCGGTCAGGACCAGATCGTTTCCGAGAGATGTGTATTTTACGCCTTTGAGCGTGATGCGACGGTGCAGATCGGCCAATCCGTAGGGTTCCAACGCCGCCTGGCCCTCGCCGAGATAGCTCGGGTTCAGGTAATGGCTGACGCGCTGCACCAGGCCGGCGCGCAGGAATGCGGCCGCCAGGCCGGCGCCGCCTTCCAGCAGGATGTTGGCCACGCCCTCGGCGTGCAGTTGGGCGAGCGCATCTTCCAGCGGTATGCCGCTGAATACCCGGGTACGCGCGGCGTCGGCGTCGATGAATACATGGGCGTCGGCCGGCAGCTTGCCGCCGCGGCTGAACACCAAGCGCTGCGGTTGCGGACCGTCGTAGCCCGGCAGGCGCACGGTCAGCCGCGGGTTGTCGGCGCGCAGGGTGCCGGCGCCGACCGCAATGGCGGCGTGCGCCGCGCGAAGCCGGTGCGCGTGTTCGCGCGCCGCTTCGCCGGTGATCCAGCGCGATTGGCCGTCGGGCATGGCGATACGGCCGTCGAGCGTGCTGGCCAGTTTCAGGTGCACGAACGGCCGGCGTTCGCGCTGGGTATGGAAGAACACCTCATTGAGTTCCTCGCCTTCCTCGGCCAAGACGCCGGTGACGACCTCGATGCCGGCTTCTCTCAGCAACGCGATGCCGCCGCCGGACACCGCCGGATGCGGATCGACGTTGGCGACCACCACGCGCGCGACGCCTTCGGCGATCAGCCGCTGGGCGCAGGGCGGGGTGCGCTTGGCGGTATGGCAGCAGGGTTCCAGGTTGACGTAGGCGGTGGCGCCGGCCACCGGTTCGACGGCGCGGGTGATGGCGTCGAGTTCGGCGTGCACCTGGCCGGCTTGGGCGTGGAAGCCTTCGCCGATGATGCGGCCGTCTTTGACCAGCACGCAGCCGACCATCGGGTTCGGCCAGGTGCGGCCGTGCGCCTGCCGCGCCAGTTCGAAGGCGCGGCGCATGTGCAGCGCGTCGTCCATCAGGGCTGTTTGACGATGACGCCGTCCTTCATCACGAAATCGACGCGCTCGGTGACGGTGATGTCGGCGGTCGGGTCGCCGGGCATCGCCACCACGTCGGCCAGCAGGCCGGCCTTGAGCTGGCCGACGTCGGTGCTGCCGAGCACGCGCGCGGCGTTGTAGGTGGCGGCCTGCAGGGCGGCGGTGGCCGGCATGCCGGCTTCGACCATGAAGAAGAATTCGCGGGCGTTGTCGCCGTGGTAGCCGACGCCGGCGTCGGTGCCGAACGCGATCGGCACGCCGGCCTTGTAGGCGCGCGACAGGGTGTCCTGGATCAGCGCGCCGATGCGGGCCGCCTTCGGACGCACGACCTCGGGGTAGAAGCCGTCGATCTTGGCCTTTTCGGCCACGAACTTGCCGGCCGAGACGGTCGGCACGTACCAGGTGCCCTGTTTCTTCATGAGCGCGAAGATCTCGTCGTCCATGTAGGTGCCGTGTTCGATCGAATCCACGCCGCCGAGGATGGCGCGCTTCATGCCTTCCTTGCCGTGCGCGTGCGCGGCCACCTTGTAGCCGTAGTCGCGGGCGGTATCGACCACCGATTTGATCTCCTCGACCGTGAACTGCGGCGCGTCGCCGCTCTTGGCGTAGCTCAGCACGCCGCCGGTGGCGGTGATCTTGATTACGTCCGAGCCTTCCTTGTAGCGTTGGCGCACGGCCTGGCGCGCCTGTTCCGGGCTGTTGACCACGCCGTCTTCCGGACCGGGATGGCCGACCGCGTCCGACAGGAAGTGGTTCAGGCCGTTGGTCGGGTCGGCGTGGCCGCCGGTGGTGGCGATGGACTTGCCGGCGGCCCAGATGCGCGGGCCGGGCACTAGGCCCTGGTTGATCGAGTCGCGCAGGGCCGGAATGATTTCGCCGCCGAGGTCGCGCACGCTGGTGAAGCCGGCCTTCAGGGTCTTGTCGGCGAAGCCGACCGAACGGAACGCGTAGTGCTCGGGATTCAGCCGGAAGCCTTCCGAGTAGCTGTTCGGGTTCGACTGGTTCGACAGATGCACGTGCAGGTCGATGAAGCCGGCGCTGCAGGTGTGGCCGGACAGGTCGACGCTCTGCGCGCCGTCGACCTCGGTCTTGCCGTCGAGCACCGCCTTGATGCGGTTACCCTCGACTACGATGGTCTTGGCGCCGAGCAGCCGGGCCGAGGCCGAATCGAAGGTCTTGCCGCATTGCAGGGCAAAGCCGGCGGCGGAGGCGGAGTTGGCGGCCAGAACGAACAGGGCAGCGGCGGAAGCGAGCGGGAGGGCTTTCATGGCGGTTCCTGTGAATGCGGCGCGAAGCCGGATTTGAAAAGTGTAGCGCAGTTTGTCAGCATGACGGATCGACTCCGGAGTTCTTATGCGCAAAACACTGTTTCAGCCCATTACCCTGGGCGCCCTGCAACTGCCCAACCGCGTGTTCATGGCGCCGCTGACCCGCATGCGCGCCAGCCAGCCCGGCGATATGCCGAACGCGCTGATGTGCGAGTATTACCGCCAACGCGCCGGCGCCGGCCTGATCATCAGCGAGGGCGCGCAGGTCTCTCCGGAGGGCAAGGGCTACATGGACACGCCCGGCATCTATAGCGCGGAACAGGCCGCGGCCTGGCGCGAGATCACCGACGCGGTGCACGCCGAAGGCGGCCACATGGCCGTGCAGCTCTGGCATGTGGGACGCGTATCGCATGCCAGTCTGCAGCCGGGCGGCCAGCCGCCAGTGTCGGCCTCCGACCGGCCGTACGAGAACCGCACCACCATCCGCGACGGGCAGGGCAAGCCGGTGCGGGTGCCGTGCAGCACGCCGCGGGCCCTGCGCACCGACGAGCTGCCGCGGGTGGTGGAGGATTTCCGTCAGGCCACGCGCCTGGCCCGCGCCGCCGGTTTCGACATGGCCGAAATCCACGGCGCGCACGGCTATCTGCTGGCCCAGTTCCTGTCGGCCGAGAGCAATTTCCGCGACGACGCCTACGGCGGCAGCCTGCAGAACCGCGCACGCCTGTGCCTGGAGGTGCTGGACGCGGTGATCGACGAGTGGGACGCCGGGCATGTGGGCATCCGCATTTCGCCGCTGGGCGTGTTCAACGGCTTGGACGACAGCGCCGGCCTGGAGATGGCGCTGTATCTGGCCGGCGAGTTCGCCCAGCGCGGCATCGCCTATCTGCATCTGTCGGAACCCGACTGGGCCGGCGGTCCGGCGTTGGACATGGACTTCCGTCGGCAGGTGCGCGCCGCGTTCCCCGGCACCTTGGTGGCGGCCGGCAACTACACGCCGGAAAAGGCGCAGGCGCTGCTGGACGAAGGCTTGATCGACGCCGTGGCGTTCGGCCGGACTTTCATCGCCAATCCCGATTTGCCGAAGCGGCTGGCGGGCGGGCATGCGCTCAACCGCGGCCGCCCGGAGCTGTATTACGGCGGCGGCGTGGAGGGCTATACCGATTACCCGGCATTGGCCGATTGAGGCCTGGTTAAATCCGGGGACGGAGGTACCTCCGTCCCTGCGGCTGAATTGCTGTCTAAACCCAGGCGCATGCGGTACCCTATAAGGAATTTCCCTTTGGTTCCGCCCGCCCATGTCCGCCCCCGTCGATAACGCCGAATACCAACCGCAACTCATTGAAAAACAAGCCCAGGGCTTCTGGGATGCCCAGCGGGCGTACGAGGTCAACGAGCAGTCGGCGCAGCCCAAGTATTACTGTCTGTCCATGCTGCCATACCCCTCGGGCGCGCTGCACATGGGCCATGTGCGCAATTACACCATCGGCGACGTGATCTCCCGCTTCAAGCGCATGCAGGGCTTCAATGTGCTGCAGCCGATGGGTTGGGACGCCTTCGGCCTGCCGGCCGAAAACGCCGCCATCAAGAACAAGACCGCGCCGGCCAAGTGGACCTACGCCAACATCGCGCACATGCGCAGCCAGCTGAAGAGCCTGGGCTACGCCATCGACTGGTCGCGCGAGCTGGCCACCTGCACGCCCGAGTACTACCGCTGGGAACAGCTGATGTTCACCCGCTTGTACAAGCAGGGCATCGTCTACCGCAAGAACTCGGTGGTGAACTGGGATCCGGTCGACCAGACCGTGCTGGCCAACGAACAGGTGGTGGACGGCCGCGGCTGGCGCTCCGGCGCGCTGGTGGAGAAACGCGAGATCCCGCAGTGGTTCCTGAAGATCACCGATTACGCGCAGGAGCTGCTGGACGGACTGGACGACCTGGCCGGCTGGCCGGATGCGGTCAAGACCATGCAGCGTAACTGGATCGGCCGCAGCGAAGGCCTGGAGATTCGCTTCGGCGTCGACGGCCACGAGGACCTGACCGTATTCACCACCCGTCCGGACACCCTGATGGGAGTGACCTACGTGGCGGTGGCGGCCGAGCACCCGCTGGCGCTGAAGGCCGCCGAGTCCAATCCCGATTTGGCCGCGTTCATCGCTTCCTGCAAGCAGGGCGGCGTGTCGGAAGCCGAGCTGGAGACGCAGGAGAAGAAAGGCGCGGCCACCGGCCTGTACGCCATCCATCCGATCTCCGGCGCCAAGCTGCCGGTGTGGGTCGCCAACTTCGTGCTGATGGGCTACGGCACCGGCGCGGTGATGGCGGTGCCCGGCCACGACGAACGCGACCACGAATTCGCCCGCAAGTACGGCCTGCCGATCACCCAAGTGGTGGCGCATCCGGCCTGGATCGACGGCGTCAACGCCGGCCGCAGCGCCGAGGACCTGCAGGCGTTCGCCTACGATCCGGCCGAGTGGAAGAGCTGGTATTCCAGCAAGGACAACGGCGAGGTCTACATCGTCAACTCCGACCCGATTCCCGAGGGTTCGACCTACAGCCAGGCGTTCCAGCATGTGCGCGAGCTGCTCGAAGCCAAGGGCGCCGGCGCGCTGAAGGTCAACTTCCGCCTGCGCGACTGGGGCGTGAGCCGCCAACGCTACTGGGGCTGCCCGATTCCGATGGTGTACTGCGCCGGTTGCGGCGCGGTACCGGTGCCGGAAGACCAGCTGCCGGTGCGGCTGCCGGAAGACGTCGAATTCGCCGGCACCGGTTCGCCGATCAAGACCGATCCGGACTGGCGCAAGACCGTCTGCCCGCAGTGCGGCGGTGCCGCCGAGCGCGAGACCGACACCTTCGACACCTTCATGGAATCCAGCTGGTACTACGCGCGCTACACCTCGCCCGGCGCGCAGGACCTGGTGGACGGCCGCGCCGACTACTGGCTGCCGGTCGACCAGTACATCGGCGGCATCGAGCACGCCATCATGCATCTGATGTACTTCCGTTTCTACCACAAGCTGATGCGCGACGCCGGCCTGGTCAGCAGCGACGAACCGGCCACGCACCTGCTGTGCCAGGGCATGGTCATCGCCGACACCTTCTACCGCCTGGAAGCCGACGGCTCCAAGACCTGGTACAACCCGGCCGAGGTCGCCATCGAGACCGACGAGCGCGGTAAGATCACCGGCGCCACGCTGTTGGCCGACGGCCGGCCGGTGCTGATCGGCGGTACCGAGAAGATGTCGAAGTCGAAGAACAACGGCGTCGATCCGCAGGCGATGGTCGACCGCTTCGGCGCCGACACCGTGCGCCTGTTCTCGATGTTCGCGGCGCCGCCCGAGCAGAGCCTGGATTGGAGCGAGTCGGGCGTGGAGGGCATGGCGCGTTTCCTGCGCCGGCTGTGGGCGCAGGTCAACCGGCACGTCGAAGCCGGTCCGGTGCCGGGCCTGCACGTGGCCGCGCTCGGCGCCGAGGCCAAGGCCTTGCGTCGCCAGCTGCACGAGACCATCGCCAAGGTCGGCGACGATTACGGCCGCCGGCTGACCTTCAACACCGCCATCGCGGCGGTGATGGAACTGCTGAACGCGGCGTCGAAATTCCAGCCGGCCGACGGTAACGACCGCGCCCTGCTGCAGGAGCTGTTCGAGGCCGTGACCCTGCTGCTGAATCCGATCACCCCGCACATGGCGCACGCCCTGTGGCAGCGGCTGGGCAACCCGGAGACGGTGCTGGAGACCGTGGCCTTCCCGAGCGCCGACCCGGCCGCGCTGGTGCGCGACAGCGTGGCGCTGGCGGTGCAGGTCAACGGCAAGCTGCGTGCGACCATCGAGGTCGCGGTCAACGCGGCCAAGGACCAGATCGAGGCGCTGGCGCTGGCCGAACCGAACGTGCGGAAGTTCATGGAGGGCCTGAGCGTGAAGAAAGTGATCGTGGTGCCCGGCAAGATCGTCAACATCGTGGCGGCGCCCTGATGCGCGCCCTGGCTCCCGCACTCTGCCTGCTGCTCGCCGCCTGCGGCTTCAAGCCCAGCAACGTGGTCGAGTTCCAGGCCGCTTCGGCGCCGTTCACGGTCAAGGCCAAGGATCCGTACAGCCCGCTGGCCGACAACATCGAACGCGCGCTCAGCGCCTCCGGCGTGGAACTGGCCAAATCCGGGCAGACCGGCTACACCATCACCATCGAGCGCGAGGACGCGGTGCTGCAGCCGCTGTCGCTGGACAGCTTCGCGCAGGTGCGCGAATACGTGTCGCGCTACCGGGTCGAATATTCGCTGACCGACCCGCAGGGCAAGACCCTGATCGACAAGCAGGCGGTCGAGCTGCGCCGCGAGTTCACCTACGACGTCAACCTGTCGGCCGGTAGCCCGGCCGAACAGGAACTGCTCAAGCGCGAGATGCAGGCCGAGATGATCCAGGCCATCCTGCGCCGAACCAACCTCGTGTTGCAGCAGAACCCGGTGCGATGAGCGTATCGGCCGACGCCTTCCTGGGCGGCCTGGAACGCGCCGCCGTCAAGCCGGTGTACCTGATCGCCGGCGCCGAACCGTTGCTGGTGCAGGAATGCGCCGACGCCCTGCGCGCCAAGCTGCGCGCCGCCGGCTTCAGCGAGCGCACCGTGCTCGACAGCGACGAGAGCGGCTTCGACTGGAACGACCTGCACCAGCAGGGCGCCAGCATGAGCCTGTTCGCCAGCCAACGACTGCTGGAACTGCGGCTGCCGACCGGCAAGCCGGGCAAGGACGGCGCGCAGGCGATCCTGGAATACTGCCAGTCGCCGCCGCCGGATACCGTGCTGCTGATCACCAGCCAGGAATGGAGCAACAAGCACGGCGGCAAATGGTCCGAGGCGCTGGAAAAGGTAGGCCAGCTGGTGATCGCCTGGCCGGTGAAACCGCATGAGATGACCGCCTGGGTCGGCCAGCGCCTGGCCGCCAAAGGCATCCAGGCCGCGCCCGACGCGCTGCAGCTGCTGGTGTCGCGGGTCGAGGGCAATCTGCTGGCCGCCAACCAGGAAATCAACAAGCTCGCCATGCAGGGCGTGCAGGGCCGCATCGGCGCCGAGCAGATGCAGCAATGGGTGGCCGACAGCAGCCGCTTCGACGTGTTCAAGCTGATCGACGCCTGTTACGACCGCGACTTCCCGCGCGCCGCGCGCATCCTGCGTGGGCTGAAGGCCGAAGGCGAACAGGTGCCGGCGCTGGTGCCGATGGTCGGCAAAGAGCTGATGACGCTGGCGCATTACGCGCGCATCCAGGAAAACAGCCGCCGCGCGCAGGCGCAGATGCAGGCCGACCGCGTCTGGCAGAGCAAGCAGGCGCAGATGCTGCGCTGCATCGACGGCGCCTCCAGCCGCCATTTCGAGGCCTTGGCCGGCCAGCTCGGCCGGGTCGATTTGATGTCCAAGGGCCGGCTGGAGGGCGATGCCTGGACCGCGCTGGAGCGGGTGCTGGCGCAATGGGCCGACGCCAAAGCCAAAGGCCGCGTGTCGGTGTGCGCCTGACGCTGGTCTACGGCGGCACTTTCGATCCGCCGCACAACGGCCATCTGGCCGTGGCCGCCGCCGCCGCCACCGCGTTCGGTGTGCCGGTCGCTTTCCTGCCCAGCGCCGATCCGCCGCACCGCGCGCCGACCGAAGCCGCGGCCGAACAGCGCGCGGACATGGTCGAGGCCGCCATCGCCGGCGACATCCGTTTCGCCTGCGACCGCCGTGAACTGCGCCGCGGCGGTCCGTCCTACAGCCTGCTGACGCTACGCGAACTGCGCGCCGAGCTGGGGCCGGAGCGGCCGATCGGTTGGCTGATCGGCGTCGATGCCTTCCTCGGCCTGGACCGTTGGCATGCCTGGCGCGAACTGTTCGAACTGACCCATTTCATCGTGGTCGAACGCCCCGGGCGCCCGCTCGAGGCCATGGGCGCGGAACTGGCGTCCGTCTGCCGGCCGCGTTGGCGGGATACGCCGCAGGCGCTGACGCAGGCGCCGCACGGCCTGCTGTACCGGCTACCGATGCCCCTGCGGCCGGAGTCGGCCACCGGCATCCGCGACGGTCTGCGCGCCGGACACGACATGAACGCGCAGTTACCCGCGCCGGTGGCGGCCTACATCCGCCGCCATGGCCTGTACCCATCGGGGGTATAATGGCCGCCGAGCCAACCGAGGACAGCCGCTTGACCCAAGCCCACATCATCAAGACCCAATTGCCGAATCCGCTGCCCAAGCCGGAGGACCTGCTGAAGCAGGTGCATCTCGCATTGGAGGAAATGAAAGCCAAGGATGCGGTGGAAATCGACGTGCGCGGCAAGACCAGCATCGCCGACTTCCTGGTGGTCGCCTCGGGCACCTCCACCCGCCACGTCAAATCGGTGGCCGACGAAGTGGTGAAGTTCGCCAAGAAATGCGGCGTGATGCCGCTGGGCGTGGAAGGCGAGCGCGAAGCCGAATGGGTGCTGGTCGACCTCGGCGACGTCATCGTGCACGTCATGCTGCCGCGTATCCGCGAGTACTACGCCATCGAGCGCCTGTGGACCGTCGGCGACCAGCCGCCCGAGGGCGAATCGGCCGACTGAGCCGTGAAAGCGCGCCTGATCGCCGTCGGTGAACGGGCGCCGTCCTGGGTCGCCGAGGGCTTCACCGAATACCAGAAACGCCTGTCGCACTGGCTGCCGTTCGAGCTGGTCGAAGTCGCGCCCGGCGTGCGCGGCAAGAACCGCGACGCCGCCCGCGCGCAGGCCGACGAAGGCCAGCGCGTGCTCGCAGCCTTGCCGAAGAACGCCTACGTGGTGCTGCTCGACGGCCGCGGCCGCAACCATTCCTCGGAAGCCTTGGCGCAGCGCCTGGAAGTCTGGCGGCAGCAGGGCAGGGACCTGGCGTTTTTGATCGGCGGCCCGGAAGGTCATAGCCCGGAGGTCGCCGCCAAAGCCGATGAAAGCTGGTCGATCGGCGCCCTGACGCTACCGCATATGCTGGTCAGGCTGATCGTGGCCGAGCAGCTGTACCGCGCCGCCAGCCTGTTGGCCAACCATCCTTACCATCGGGCGTAAGGCAAAAAAACGGGCCGTCTAAACGGCCCGTTTTTTTCTTGCGGTGGATCCGAACGCTTACGCCAGGTCGAAACGGTCGGCGTTCATCACCTTGGTCCAGGCGGCGACGAAGTCCTTCACGAACTTCTCTTTGTTATCGTCCTGGGCATACACCTCGGCGTAGGCGCGCAGGATCGAGTTGGAGCCGAACACCAGGTCGACGCGGGTCGCGGTCCACTTGGTGGCGCCGGTCCTGCGATCGACGATGGCATAGCTGTTGCGGCCGGTCGGTTCCCAGCGGTACGACATGTCGGTCAGGTTGACGAAGAAGTCGTTGCTGAGCGTGCCGACGCGGTCGGTGAACACGCCATGCGCGCTGCCGCCGTGGTTGGCGCCGAGCACGCGCAGGCCGCCGACCAGCACGGTCATTTCGCTGGCGGTCAAGTCCATCAGCTGGGCGCGGTCGAGCAGCATCTCCTCCGGCTGCACGGTGTAGTGCTGCTTCTGCCAGTTGCGGAAGCCGTCGTGCAGCGGTTCCAGCACTTCGAAGGATTCGACGTCGGTCTGCGCCTGGCTGGCGTCGCCGCGGCCCGGCGCGAACGGCACCTGCACCGGGAAGCCGGCGGCCTTGGCCGCCTGCTCGACGCCGACGTTGCCGGCCAGCACGATCACGTCGGCCACGCTGGCGCCGGTTTCGGCGGCGATCTTCTCCAGCACGGCCAGCACTTTCGCCAGGCGCGCCGGCTCATTGCCGGCCCAGTCCTTCTGCGGCGCCAGGCGGATGCGCGCGCCGTTGGCGCCGCCGCGCTTGTCGGAGCCGCGGAAGGTGCGGGCACTGTCCCACGCGGTGCTGACCAGCTCGGCCACGGACAGGCCGCTGGCGGCGATCTTGGCCTTGACCGCGGCGACGTCGTAGTCGGTGCGGCCGGCCGGCACCGGATCCTGCCAGATCAGGTCTTCGGTCGGCACGTCCGGGCCGATGTAACGCGCCTTCGGACCCATGTCGCGGTGCGTCAGCTTGAACCAGGCGCGGGCGAACACGTCTTCGAAATAGGCCTGGTCGGCGGCGAAGCGTTCGGAGATCTTGCGGTAGTCCGGATCGACCTTCAGCGCCATGTCGGCGTCGGTCATCATCGGCATGCGGCGGATGGACGGATCTTCCACGTCGGCCGGCATGTCTTCTTCGCGGATGCCCACCGGCTTGTACTGCCAGGCGCCGGCCGGGCTCTTGGTCAGCTCCCACTCGTGCTTGAGCAGCATCTGGAAGTAGCCGTCGTCCCACTTCGTCGGGTTCGTGGTCCAGGCGCCCTCGATGCCGCTGGTCACGCTGTCGCGGCCGACGCCGCGGGTCTTGCGGTTCATCCAGCCGAAGCCTTGTTCTTCCAGGTCGGCGCCTTCCGGCGCGGGGCCCAGATTGCCGGCGTCACCGTTGCCGTGCGCCTTGCCGACGGTATGGCCGCCGGCGGTCAGCGCCACGGTCTCTTCGTCGTTCATCGCCATGCGGGCGAAGGTCACGCGCATGTCGCGCGCGGTCTTCAGCGGATCGGGCTTGCCGTCCACGCCTTCGGGGTTGACGTAGATCAGGCCCATCATCACCGCGGCCAGCGGATTGGCCAGGTCGCGTTCGCCGGAATAGCGGCTGCCTTCGCCGCCGCTCGGCGCCAGCCATTCTTTTTCGGAGCCCCAGTAGATGTCCTTTTCCGGATGCCAGATGTCCTCGCGGCCGAAGGCGAAGCCGAAGGTCTTGAAGCCCATCGACTCATAGGCCATGTTGCCGGCCAGGATCATCAGGTCGGCCCAGCTGATCTTGTTGCCGTACTTCTTCTTGATCGGCCACAGCAGGCGGCGGGCCTTGTCGAGATTGCCGTTGTCCGGCCAGGAGTTCAGCGGCGCGAAGCGCTGCGCGCCGGTGCCGCCGCCGCCGCGGCCGTCGGCGATGCGATAGGTGCCCGCGGCATGCCAGGCCATGCGGATCATCAAGCCGCCGTAGTGGCCCCAGTCGGCCGGCCACCAGTCCTGGCTCTCGGTCATCAGCGCCTTGAGGTCGTTCTTCAGCGCGGTGACGTCCAGCTTCTTCACTTCCTCGCGGTAGTTGAAGCCGGGGCCGAGCGGGTCGGTCTTGCGGTCGTGTTGATGCAGGATGTCGAGGTTCAGGGCCTTCGGCCACCAGTCGACATTGGATTGCGCGCCTTGCTGGGCGCGGGCGCCGGAATGGAACGGGCATTTCGGTTCGGTGGACATGATGCTCTCCTTCGCGTTGTGGACGGTAGACTCATGGTGCGCCGCGGTCGGCTATTTATCCAATGGATTGATTGAATAAAATCCATTGAATGTGGCTATTGGTTTGGTTTATTGGTAACGGCTGCTGCCCGCAGCCAAGGCCACCATACCCGCTTTCAGCCAGAGTATCCAGCCAAGCAGGGCCAGTACGGCCATCTCGTCGTGACGCCACGCCAGATACGTCAGCGCGGCGCTGCCGGCCGCCAAGCCCAGCAGGACGCGTCCGGCGAAGACATGCAAAGCCCGCCGGTCGCGGACGCGGCGGTAATCGACCAGATTGAGGATGGGGTCGTCGCCGGCGAAGCGCACCGCCAGCCCGAACACCAGAAGCAGGACGGTGGCGACGGCCAGACCGACGAACACGGCTTACATCGCTTTCGGCAACCGTGACGGCACGCCGTCCTCGCAATAGCCGGCGCCGCACAGATAGGCGCGCAACACCGGCTGCGGTTGGGTCAGCAGGTGGAAGATGGTGTTCTGTTCCAGCGTGCCGCGCACCGCCTGCGCGCCCGGGCCGCGGGCCCAGATGCCGACGTCGTCGCCGCCGTGGGTTTCCGAGTTGGTCGGCACCAGCGCTTCCTGCATGAAGTTCGGATGCTCGGTGTCGACCTCGGTCAGGTCCGGACGGCCGGTGGCCGGTTCGAAGTAGCCGCCGGGGTTGTGCGGGAAGTTCTTGGTGCCGGCCGGCTGCAGGCTGCTTTCGCCCGCGTAGCCCGGACCGTTGGCGTACACCAGGGTGGTATAGGGTTTGCCCAACAGGTCCTTGACCAGGCTCGGCGGCTCGTCCTCGCCGGCCTTGCCGAACACCTTGCCGAGGATCGGATTGCCGCGCTGCGGATAGCCCACGAAGCTCATGGTATGCGCGTGGTCGGCGGTGACAAGGATCAGGGTGTCATCGGCCGAGGTCAGCTCGTCGGCGGCGCGGATCGCGTCGCTGAAGGCGATGGTGTCGTGCAGGGCGCGGTAGGCGTTGCCGGAGTGGTGCGCGTGGTCGATGCGGCCGCCCTCGACCACCAGCACGAAGCCCTTGTCGCCGCGCTTCAGCACATTGATCGCGGCGCGGGTCATCTCGGCCAGGCTCGGTTCGTCTTCCTTGTCGGCCACGCGGTCGTATTCATAGCTCAGGTGGTCGCCGTTGAACAGGCCGACCAGCTTGCCGGTCTTGCCCAGGTCGAGCGCGGCCAGTTCGCTGCCGGTGCTGACGAACGCGGTCTTCGGCTGGGCCTTGCGCCATTCGGCCATCAGGTTGCGGCCGTCCATGCGCGCGCCGCGGGCGTTGGGGTAGCGCGGATCGGACTTGGCCGCCGGCAGGAACTTGTTCAGGCCGCCGCCCAGCACCACGTCGATGCCGGTGCCGCGGGCATAATCGAGCAGCTGCCGGGCGATGTCCTTGCAGGCGCCGCCGCGCAACGCGCTCGGCAGGTCGGCGTCGCTTTCCCAGTTGCGTTCGGTCACGTGCGCGTAGGTCGCGCCGGGCGTGGCGTGGGTGATGCGGGTGGTGGTGACCACGCCGGTGGCCAAGCCGGCCTGTTTCGCCAGCGTCAATGCGCTGGCCACCGGCTGCGTGCGGCCGCCGTCGCAGTCGCCGCGCTCGGGGATCTGGCCGACGCCGAGGAAGCCCATGCGCGTCTTCACGCCGGTGATCATCGCGGTCATGGTGCCGGCCGAATCGGGCGTCTGGCTGTCGGTGTTGTAGGTCTTGCTGAACGCGGTGTTCGGGAAGCGTTCGAAGCTGAGCAGGTTTTCCTCGCCCGGCTGCTGCCTGAGCTGGCCTTCGCGGATGCGGGCCGCGGCCACGGTGGTCAGGCTCATGCCGTCGCCCACGAACAGGATCACGTTCTTGGCCTTGGCCTGTCCCGAGCCCAGACGGTCGGCGCGCTGCGCGCCCTCGCGGAACCAGCGTTCGGCCGATTCGCCGGTGTCGGCGGCGCTGAGGCCCTGGCTGCCGAGCAAGGCGGCAAAGGCAAGTACAATACGGGAAGAGGTCTTGGTCATGGGGCGTGCGTCCGTCGCGGGCATCGTGCTATGTTCAATCCCACATATTACCGCTTTATGGCAGGCGTCTGCATTAATGGTAGGACAATGATCTATCTGGCCTCGCAATCCCCCCGCCGGCGCGAACTGCTCGAGCAGCTCGGGGTCGCGTTCGACACCGTCGACGCCGAAATCCACGAGCAGCGCCTGCCGCAGGAGTCGCCGGCGGATTACGTCAGCCGCGTCGCGCGCGAAAAGGCCGGCGCCGGACTGCTGGCCTTGGCCGCGCGCCCCGACGCCGTGGTGCTCGGCGCCGACACCGACGTGGTGCTCGACGGCGAGGTGCTCGGCAAGCCGAGTGATGCCGCGCACGCCGCCGAACTGCTGGCGCGCCTGTCCGGCCGTACGCATGAGGTGATCAGCGCGGTCTGGCTGCTGTCCGACCGCCGCGAGGAACGCCGGCTGGCGGTCAGCACGGTGCGTTTCGCGCCGCTGTCGGGCGCCGACATCGCGGCCTACGTCGCCACCGGCGAACCGTTCGGCAAGGCCGGCGCCTACGCCGTGCAGGGCCGCGCCGCGGCCTTCATCGAACGCATCGAGGGCAGCTATTCCGGCGTGATGGGCCTGCCGCTGCACGAAACCTGGCAGCTGCTGCGGAACTTCGGCGTGCCGGCGTGGTCGAGGAACTGACATGCCCGTGAACGCCGAACTGCTGATCAACGTCACCCCGCGCGAGACCCGCGTGGCACTGGTCGAGAACGGCCTGCTGCAGGAGCTGCACATCGAACGCAGCTCCCGCCGCGGCGTGCTCGGCAACATCTACAAGGGCCGCGTGCAGCGCGTGATGCCCGGCATGCAGGCCGCCTTCGTCGACATCGGCCTGGAGCGCGCCGCGTTCCTGCACGCCTCCGACATCGTGGCCGCGCGCCCGGCCGACGCCGCCGAGAGCGAACCGCGTCCGCAGCCGCTGATCACCTCGCTGGTGCACGAAGGCCAGGACATCGTGGTGCAGGTCATCAAGGACCCGATCGGCAGCAAGGGCGCGCGCCTGACCACCGAGATCTCGATGCCGTCGCGCTATCTGGTGCTGTTGCCGGATTCGCGCACGGTCGGCGTGTCCAGCCGGATCGACGACGAGGACGAACGCCAGCGCCTGAAGGGCATCGTGCAGGCGCACGCCGAGGCCAAGCGCTGCGGCTACATCATCCGCACCAACGCCGAGGGCGTCGACGCCGCGTTCATCGAGCAGGACATCGCCTACCTCGAGCGCGCCATCGGCGTGCTGCGCCAGAACGCGCAGTCGGCCAAGGCCGGCGACTGCGTGTACGAGGACCTGTCGCTGCCGATGCGCGCGGTGCGCGACATGCTGCGCGTCGAGGTCGCCAGCGTCACCATCGATTCGCGCGAGACCTTCGAGAAGGTCGCGCGCTTCGCGCAGAAGCTGATGCCGGACCTGGCCGGCCGCATCCGCCATTACGGCGGCGAGCGCCCGATCTTCGACATGTACAGCGTCGAGGACGAGATCGGCCGCGCGCTCGACAAGCAGGTGCCGCTGAAGTCCGGCGGCTATCTGGTGTTCGACCAGACCGAGGCGATGACCTCGGTCGACATCAACACCGGCTCCTTCCTGGGCCAGAAGAACCTGGAGGAGACCGCCTACCGCACCAACCTGGAGGCCGCGCAGTCGGTGGCGCGCCAGCTGCGCCTGCGCAACCTGGGCGGCATCATCGTCATCGACTTCATCGACATGCAGGACGAGGAGCACAAGCGCCAGGTGCTGCGCACGCTGGAGAAGGGCTTGGCGGCCGACCATGTGAAGACCACGGTGTACGACTTCTCGCCGCTCGGGCTGGTGGAGATGACCCGCAAGCGCACGGTCGAGAGCCTGCAGCGCCAGCTGTGCGAGCCGTGCGCGGCCTGCGCCGGCCGCGGCTACATCAAGACCGCCGAGACCGTGATCTACGAGATCTTCCGCGAAGTGACCCGCGCCGTGCGCCAGTTCGAGGCCGACAAGGTGATGGTGATGGCCGCACCCAAGGTGGTGGCCAAGATCACCGAGGAGGAATCGGCGGCGGTGGCCGAGCTCGAGGAGTTCATCGGCAAGGACATCCGCTTCCAGCCCGACGAGCAGTACGCGCAGGACCAGTTCGACGTGGTGCTGTCCTGAGCCATGCCGACGCGTTGGCGCCGGACTTTCCGCTACACGCGCCGCACGCTGGGCTATGGCGTCCTGGTGTTGCTGATCCTGGCCGCGGTGCTGGTCAGCGCCGCCAACCTGATGCTGCCGTTCATCGAAGAGAACCCGGCGCGCGTGCAGGCCTGGCTCTCCAAGCAGGTCGGGCAGCCGGTCAGTTTTTCCGGCAGCGAAACGCGCTGGACCCGGCGCGGTCCGCGCATCAGCCTGAGCGGGCTGAAGGTCGGTAGCGGCGAGGCGGCGGTCGAGATCGCCCGCGCCGAACTGTTGGTGGCGGTGTATTCCGGCCTGTTGCCGGACCATCCGCTGACCGAGCTGAAGGCCAAGGACCTGACGCTGCGCCTGGAGCAGCAGCCGGACGACAGCTGGCGCCTGCTGGGCGTGCCGCACGGGGCCGACAGCCGCACCGACGCGCTGGACGTGCTGTCCGGCTTCGGCGAGCTGCAGGTCGAACGTTCCTCGTTGACGGTGCAGGCCAAAGGCCGCGCGCCGGTGCTGTTCCCGCGCGTCGACATGCGCCTGCGCGTGCAGGGCGACCGCCTGCGGCTGGGCCTGCGCGCCGAAGCCAAGCGCGCCGCCGCGCCGCTGCTGCTGGTGGCCGATCTCGACCGGCGCGCGATGTCGGGCCGGGTCTGGCTCGGCGGCGAGCGCCTGCAGCCGGCGCACTGGCTGGCGATGATGCCGGAATGGCGGGTGCCGCCGCTGAGCTCGCGTTCGCGTCTGGATCTGTGGGCCGAGGTCGAGCGCCGGCGGGTGATGCGCGTGCGCGGCCGGTTGCAGACCGAGGACCTGACGCTGGACGGCGCGCCGACGCGCGCCTTCGGACTGGCGCGGGAAACCCTGTACGACCGCATCGAGGCCGATTGGCTCTGGCAGCGCGAGCGTACCGGTTGGCGGCTGCAGGCGCCGGCCATCGTGTTCCGCAAAGGCCGCGCCAGCGAACGTATCGAGAATCTGCGTCTGCGCTCTGACGGACGCCGCTGGCATGCGCGCGTCGACGGCGTCGCGTTGCGGCCGTTGAGCGCGGTGATGCCCTTGGGCAAAGGCCGCCTGCCGCGGCTGGAGGAATGGTCGCGGCGGGTCGGGCTGGACGGCGCGTTGACCGGCATCGATGCCGTCGGCGATACCGGCTCCGGCCAGTGGCGCGCCAGTGGCATCGCGCGCGGCGTCGGCTTCAATCCGATCGGCAAGGCGCCCGGCCTGCGCGGCGTGCATGCGGCGTTCGTGGCCGACGAGCGCGGCGGCAGCCTGCGCTTCCGCCCGGATGCGGTGACGCTGGACTGGCCGATGGCCTTCGGCGCGCCGGTCGACAGCCGCTTCGACGGCTCCCTGGCCTGGTGGCGCAGCGGTCCGGATTGGGTGATCGGCGGCCGCGGCCTGCGTTGGCGCGGCGAGGGCATGGACCTCGATCTGGACGCGCAACTGCAGTTCATGCCCGGCCGCAAGGCGCCGCTGCTGAATCTGGCCGCGCGCCTGGCGCCGTTCGATTTCGCCGTGGCCAAACGCTTTTGGCCGCGGCATGTGATGCCGAAGACCACCATCGCCTGGCTCGACATGGCGCTGGAAAAGGGCAGCGTGCGCGACGGCCAGGTGCTGATCGCCGGCGATCTGGCCGACTGGCCGTTCGCGGCCAAATCCGGCCGTTTCCACGCCACCGCCAGCGTGCATGCCGAACGTTTCAAGTTCAACCGCGAGTGGCCGGCCGCCGAGAACGCGGTGATGCCGGTCGACTTCAACGGCCCGGGTTTCGCCGCCACGGGCCGTGCGATGTTCCTGGGCAATCCGGTCGAGATCCTGCCGAGCGGCATCGCCGCGTTCAAGCAGTCGGAACTGCGCGTCGACGTGCGCACGCGCTCCGATTTCGCGCGTCTGCTGCCGGTGTTGCGCGACACGCCCTTGAAGGACCGCGTCGGTCCGGCCGTGCTCGCCCTGCAAGGCGGCGGGCCGGTCGAGGCCGACGTGCGCATGTTCTTCCCGCTGAAGCAGGGGCCCGCCGGCAACCGCATCGAAGGCGACATCGCGTTCCGCGGCGCCGACGTGCGCGCGCCGGAATGGAAGCTGCGGTTGCAGGACGCGCGCGGCCGCGCCCGCTTCGACAACGGCGGCTTCCGCGCCGAGCAATTGGCCGGGCGCATGCTCGGCCAGCCGGTGCGCTTGGATCTGCGCGTCGGCGACGGCCATGTGCGCGCGGCCGGCAACCGCGTGGAAGCGCTGCTGGCCGGCGAGTTCCCGGCCGAGACGCTGTTGGCCTACGACGCCGCCTTGGCCGATCTGCGGCCGGTGCTGAAGGGCCGCAGCGCCTGGCGCTTCGCGGTCAGCGTGCCGAAGGCGCCGGAAGGCGACGAGGCGCCGGTCTGGCTGGAGGCGCAGTCCAGCTTGGCCGGCACCGCGGTGCTGTTGCCGACGCCTTTGGCCAAGCCGGCCGGCGAGGCCACCGCGTTCTCGCTGCGCACGCGTTTGCCGGTCGAGCAGGGTGTGCTCGAATTCCGCCTCGGCCCCGAGTTCCGGCTGCTGCTGAGAAAGCCGAAGAACCGGCCGATGGCCGGCGTCGCGCTGTTCGGCGCGCAGACCCAGGGCGCGTTGCCGGCGTCCGGCATTTCGGTGCGCGGCAGCGCCGCCGAATTCGACGTGCCGGCTTGGCTGGCCTTGGCGAAAAAGGCGGTCGGCGGCGACGGCCTGCAGGGTTTCGATCTGGCGGTCAGCCGTTTCCGTCTGCTGGGCAACGATTTCGGCGCCGTGCGCCTGCAGAAGCTGCCGGGCGACGGCGTCTTGAACCTGCGCGCCAGCGGCGCGCGCCTGGACGGCAACCTGAGCGTGCCGGACGCCAAAGGCGCGGCCATCGCCGCGCGCTTCGGCAAAGTGCATTTCAACGGCTTCGGCGTGCCCGGCAAACCGGCGACGCCGGATACCGCCCTGGATCTGGGCGATCCGGCGCAGTTGCCGCCGGTCAACGTGGTCATCGACGACCTGCGCTTCGGCGAACTGGCGCTGGGCCGGGCCGAACTGCAGACCGCACCGTCGGCGCAGGGTCTGCAGATCCGCCGCCTGAACACCCGCTCGGCGGCGCTGTCGATCGACGCCGGCGGCCAGTGGCAGCGCATCGGCGGCCGCGACCGCACCGCCTTGCAGGCCGAGGTGAGCAGCCCGGACCTGGGCAAGGTGCTGACCGCGATGCGCTACGCCGGCGTGATCAAACGCGGCAAGAGCCGAGCCGAACTCAATGGCGTTTGGGACGGCGCGCCGGTCGACTTCAGTCTGGCGGCGTTCCGCGGCAGCATGGCGCTCGACATCCGCGACGGCCAGATCCTCGGCGTCGACCCCGGCGGCGGCCGCGTGCTGGGCCTGATCAGCTTGGCCGAATTGCCGCGCCGGCTGACGCTCGACTTCCGCGATTTCTTCAACAAGGGCATGGCGTTCTCCCGCATCACCGGCCGCTTTGATTTCGCCCAGGGCAAGGCCGAGACCCGCAACCTGCTGATCGACGCGCCGGCCGCCGACATCCGCATCAGCGGCAGCACCGATCTGGTCAAGGAGCAGTTCGACCAGCGCGTGCGCGTGGAGCCCAAGGCCGGCGGTCTGCTGCCGGTGATCGGCGCGGTCACCGCCGGCCCGATCGGCGCCGCCGCCGGTGTGGTGGCGCAGGCGGTGTTGGACAAACCGCTGAAGCAGGGCTCGGCCATCGAATACCGCATCCGCGGGCCGTGGGCCGCGCCCGAGGTGCTGAAGGTGGAGGAGGGCACGCCATGATCCGTCGCGTCTGGCCGGTGTTGTTGGCCGCGGCGCTGTCGGCCGCCTGTACGCATGTGCCGCAGAAAAGCGCCTTGGCCGAGTGGTCGCCGTCGCGCAACTTCGATGACCGCCGGCCGCGCCTGATCGTGCTGCACGCCACCGAGATGGACAGCGCCGAAGGCGCGCTGCGCGTGCTGAAGAGCGCCAACAGCGGCGGCCGGGTCAGCGCGCATTACCTGATCGCCGAGGACGGCCGCATCGTGCAGCTGGTGAAGGATTCGCAACGCGCCTGGCATGCCGGCGGCGGCCGCTGGGGCGGCTACAACGACCTCAACTCAGTGTCGCTCGGCATCGAACTGGACAACGACGGCGAAGAGGCGTTCGCGCCGGCGCAGATCGAATCCCTGCTGCGCCTGCTGGCCGATCTGTGCCAGCGCCACGCCATCCCGCGCGAGGCGGTGATCGCGCACGGCGACATGGCGCCGACCCGCAAGCGCGACCCGAGCGCGCGCTTTCCCTGGCAGCGCTTGGCCGAGGCCGGCTTCGGCCTCTGGTACGGCGACGATCTGCCGGAACCGCCGGCCGGTTTCGACGCCGCTTTGGCGCTGCGCGCCTTCGGTTATGACACTCGCGACCTGCCGGCCGCCGTGCGTGCGTTCACCCGCCGTTTCCGCGGCGAGGAACGCGAGGCGTTGGACGATACCGACCGCCGGATTTTGTTCGATCTGTTGAACGGCGGCGCGCGGCCTTAGCCGCCGCCTGCGAATTACCGTTTGTCGCCGAACGCCAGATCGCCGGCGTCGCCCAGGCCGGGAACGATGTAGCTGCGCGCGTCCAGGCGCTCGTCGAGCGCGGCGACCCACAGCCGGCAGTCGGCCGGCAGGTGCTCCCGCAGATGGGCGATGCCTTCCGGCGCGGCGATGACCGCCGCGATGTGCACGGCCGCCGGTTTGCCGCGTTCCATCAAACGCCGGTACGCGGCCACCAGCGATTGCCCGGTGGCCAGCATCGGATCGACCAGCAGCACGGTCTTGCCGTCCAAATCGGCGACGGCCTGGTATTCGACGCGGATCTCGAAGTCCGCGCCGCCGTCCGGGTGGTGGCGGTAGGCCGAGATGAAGCCGTTGTCGGCGGCGTCGAACACGTTCAAAAAGCCGGTGTGCAAGGGCAGGCCGGCGCGCAGGATGGAGCACACCACGATCGGGTCACGCAGGCGCCGCACGGCCTTCACGCCCAGCGGCGTGGTCACTTCGGCGGCGGCGTAGGGCAGGGCCTTGCTGATCTCATACGCCATCACCTCGCCGATGCGCTCGATGTTGCGCCGGAAGCGAAGGCGGTCGCCGTGCACCGCCACGTCGCGGATTTCGGCCAGATACTGGTGCAGCGCGCTGTCGGTGTCGGAAAGGTGGTGGACGTGCATCGGGGCTCCGGGAACGGTTCGCGGTCTGCTGCGATTCTACGGCTTTTCGGCGGCCGCCGGCTGGTCCACCGTGATTTCGCCCCAGGGCTTGAACGCCTAGGTGACGGCCTCCGCTTGCCTTGGCCCTTACTTGTTCAGCCCCATGGCCTTGTATTGCTTATAAGCCGCCACGTCCGGAAACTCCTTGCCGGGGCAGGTGCTGGGCAGAGCATCTTCGGGCGTTCGGGCGCGGCGGGCCATGGCGGCTTCCAAGGCGTCTTTGTACATATTCCAACGCGTTGCCATTTCGCTGCCGTCGCGGCAAGCCACGCCCTCGTAGAGTTCGCCGTAGAAGAAGCGTGCCCCGGAGGAGGAATGCATCTGCTGATGGTCCTGAATGCTCCAGTTACCGTCGGTCTTGCTCAGGGTGAACGTGCCATATTTGCCGTTATAGGGCGTTTGATAGGCCACGCTGGCCTGTTCCGGGCTGAGCGTGACTTTGGAGATATACACGAACCAAGCCAACTGCTCCGACCTGACATCGTCCCGCGTCTTGATGGTGATTGGCTGGCCGAATGCCGTAATGTTTACCGGAAGCGTGATGTCTGGCGCCGATACGATCGGCCGAACCGTGCTGGGTCCGCCTGCAACGGGCTTGTTGAAGACATTTTCGAGCGAAACCGATATGGCCCTGGAAAGTCCGTAGGCATCGGCGGCGGTAATAGGAGCCGCATGTGCGGGCATATGCAGAAGGGATGTCAGGATTGCTAGGCAGGGTTTATGCATATTGTTTATTTAATTTCAATTAATGTGATGCGACGTTGCATTCTAACGATTGAATTAAGTGGCAGCCGCCGCGACAACATCAGTTTACTCAAAATCCAGGGCGGCTGACCGCTTGAATGAATTGTTATACGTCTGCTTACACCTATACACGACGAGGACTGCCATGCAAGACGCCATAACAGTTTTCACCAAACGGCCCGATAAACAACTGGAATACCGGTTCGGTTACAACTCCATCTGCGCCAGCAATTGTATAGCTCCCGAATTTATCAATAACTTGATAGGTGCTGTAATCGCGGCTGTCATCGTAAGTTAAATTGATGCCGATAACCTCTCCGTTTGGAAGCTCCACGAGCGAGATTGGATTACCGAAAGTTTCAAGGTAGTTTCTAAGTGCTTCTTTGCCGGAGCCGCCATACCAGAACTCAATGTTGGTTGCTTTTTCAAGAAGTGGCACGGATGCGATTGGATCTTCTGAAGCAGAGACAGTACCAAACTCTTCTTTTGCGAAGATAGTAGGAAATATAAGCTTAGCGGCCTGGTAAAACCTACCGTCGGTTGCCCGGCGACGCTGCCATTTGAAGTACTGTCGTTCAGAAAAACCATGCTTAATTACACGAGACTCGATTTCCTTTGGAATCGTCATGTGGCACTGAGAAAATGAGGGTTCACGCTGTTCAGGATTGTGGTGTAGGCTGATATGCAGAAGGTGGCCGCCCTCGCCCTCAATGTATGTGCCATTGCTTTTTATTGCGATCACATAAGGAAAGAATCCCTTGGTTCCGTTCGTAACATGAAGTCTTGAAAAATAAAGCGATCCGTTAGAACCAATTGCCACGGGGCCCCCGAATTTGAGACGTATAACGCCTGAATTAAGCCGCGCCGCGAAGCGGAGACGGCTTGGACGAATTGTTAGGCCAACAGCTATCGCTGTTCCACACGGCCTGGATCATTTCCTTGGCAATGGAGAACATAGCTCCGGCCTGCCTCAAATTTGGCTGACACCGTCGGCGGGCCATCCATCACAAGGTGATTTGGGCACCAGTAGCCAATCGTATGGTGACCTGGAGGCATCTCAATGGTCGTGGGCGTGTCTTCAATCGGCTTGCCGTCAAGCGTGCGAAAGCTACCCGGAAAGCCCTCTACGGTGCCGATGATTGCAAAAGACAAGCGCGCTGGCTTCTCGTCCGGCCGGGCGTTTTTTGTCCCGCAGCCGGCTGCGAGCGCGAACAAGACAGAAGCAGCGAGACAGAGTTTTCGAGTCACTGTGAACTATCCATGTTGGCCTAACGCCTGAGTTAAGCCGGAGCGCTTTGCGGCCACGGCGTTGTGACAATTGACCGAACAACTCCGCGGCCGCGAAGCGATCTCGGCTTGAACGAATTGTTAGGTTGCACCCGCTGATGCCTGAGCAAATGCTTCCGCAGGAGTGAAGCCGTCCATGAGCAAGTCAAGAATAAGCTCACGTTTCTTGGTGATGCCAGGGGGAAGTTGAGCCTTGTGCGCAGAGTAGTACTGTGACATCAGCTCGCGAGCGGCTGGAAGTTTGATGCGCTTTCTAGGCGTAATGGACGTCGCGGTGTGCTCGATGAATCCGTCGAAGTCGGGTGAGACAGTGCTCCAGTCAAAAGCAAAGACCTTCTCTCGGGCGGCGATGGGATCAAAGTGATCTGTGAAGCCAGAGCCGCACTCACCAGCGTTCTTGTTGATGATTAGGCAAGTAAGGTCTGGCAGATTTCGCTCAGCAGTGAAGATGCGGACGACGTCGAGCTTGCGCCCGGCGGAGACGGCAATGGCGTTCTGAACGGCTTCCTTGGATGGGTAGGTTTGCTTTGCTCTTTCAACGAGTTCGCTGTACGTCAGGCAATGCTTGTGTTTAGCGAGGTCAATCAGAATTGGATAGTAAGCAGACGCCAACTGAACGTCGTTCAGGGTGATGTTTTTGTAGAAGCTTTCAGTCGAATCAGTCATGCGAAAACCTTTCAGTGCAACCTAACGCCTGCCTTCAGCCGCCCACTTGGAGCGAATGACCGAAGGGAAGTAGCGGAAAGTGGGTCGGCTGCAAGGCATTGTTAGGTAACAATTTCTTGGGATTTGGTTGCTTTGGCATCTTTAAGAATTTTTATGCCGCCTCTGACTACTACGGCGGATATTATTGCCCCGATAACTAAATCTGGGTATCTACTACCGAGGAGCCAAACGAGAGCGCCAGAACAGATGACGCCAACGTTAGCAATTACGTCATTTGTGGAGAATATCCAGGATGCTCGCATGTGAACCCCGCCGTCTCGGTGCTTGGATATGAGCATTAGGCAGGCTACGTTAGCTATTAGCGCTAGAAGCCCGACAGCCATGATGAGCATGCTTTGAGGTTCGCTTCCATAGAGTGAGCGACGCACAACCTCAAAAAGGACTCCAAGACCGAGAATGATTTGGAGTACACCGCTTACACTTGCTGCTTTTGCTTGCTGAGAAATGCCTTTACCTACGACGTAAAGTGATATTCCGTAAACGGTAGCATCCGCTAGCATGTCCAATGAATCTGCGATAAGGCCGGTTGATTGGGCGTAGAAGCCTAACGCAGCCTCAACCACGAACATTACCCCATTGATAGAAAGAAGATAGGCCAGAGTAGTTCTTTCTAGCTTCTCTGCTTGCTCTGCGCCGCAGCCGCAATCTGACATTGGTTTGATTCCTCTTTGAGGGTGGGACTTGTTACCTAACGCCGGAGTTAAGCCGCCGCGCGTAGCGCGGTCGGCTTGAACGAATTGTTAGACATCATTTACCAACTGACTTGATGATCTCGCCTTTCACAAAGCGAATAAATTCTTCCAAGTGATCTGCGCGTGAGGCCAAGTGATCTTCTTTTTGTCCCAGATAAGCTTGCTTAGCTTCAAGTAAGACGGGCTGATACTGGGCAGGTAGGCGTTTTATTGCCCAGTCGGCAGCGACATCCTTCGGCGCGATTTTGCCGGTTATTGCGCTGTACCAAATGCGGGACAACGTAAGCACTACATTTCGCTCATCGCCGGCCCAGTCGGGCTGCGAGTTCCATAGCTTCAAGGTTTCCCTCAGCGCCTCGAATAGATCCTGTTCAGGAACCGGGTCAAAGAATTCCTCCGCTGCCGGACCTACCAAGGCAACGCTATGTTCTCTTGCTTTTGTAAGCAGGATAGCTAGATCAATGTCGATCATGGCTGGCTCGAAGATACCCGCAAGAATGTCATTGCGCTGCCATTCTCCAAATTGCAGCTCGCGCTTAGCCGGATAACGCCACGGGATGATGTCGTCATGCACGACAAGGGTGACTTCTATAGCGCGGAGCGTCTCGCTCTCGCCAGGGAAAGCCGAAGCCTCCATAAGGTCATTGAGCAATGCTCGCCGCGTCGTTTCATCAAGCTTTACGGCCACAGTAACCAACAAATCAATATCGCTGTATGGCTTCAGGCCGCCATCCACTGCGGAGCCGTACAAATGCACGGCCAGCAACGTTGATTCCAGATGGCGCTCAATGACGCTTAGCACCTCTGATAGTTGGTTCGAAATTTCGATGGTCACCGCTACCCTCATGATGTCTAACGATTGAATTAAGCGGCTGCCGCCGCGAACAGAATCAGAATACCAAGTAACGGGGCGGCTGTCCGCTTGGATGACTAGTTAGGCACTTCACGAAAAAATATCAATAATAAGAAATACGATGTACGCATAAACAGAAAGTTTTGAATAGAAATCAGCAGTTTTAAAGGCATTACTGTTTCCGTCTCCATGTTTCATCCACTCGCGTAGCTTAATTGCATTGGTTGGAACAGCAATGAGAACTACAGCATAAAAGGCAACTGCATCTATGCTCTGTAAATGTTGAATTCCAACTCGGGTTGGCAAGAGAAGGTCGTTCTGATAAAGGCCATAAGCCCCGTATACCAGAAATGCAGCTGATAGCAACATTGCGCCAACAAGGCTTTCTAGTGTTACAGAATTTTTTGCTTGTGGTGCGATGTCGCGCTGCATTTAAAGTGCCTAACTATTAATAGACGGCGTCATTGCCGTATAAATCCATTAGAAATCAGTTCTGAAATTTATTCAATTAGAAAAAGTCTTGGGAAATCAGCCTTATTTTCCGCGTGGCACCGGATTCGCGTCGGCGACGTTAGGGGGCTTTAACGGCCAGAATGCCCCGATATGGGTTATGACGGCGGAAAGACTCCGATAAACGCCCGAGAAACGCCGCCTGCGCGCGGCACCAGCCCTTCACGGCCCGGACTGCTAAAATAGGCCATGACCGACATACTGACCCGCGCCACGGCGCAACTGCTGACCCCCTATAACCTCGATCTGGATGGCATCGACCGCGCCATGGGCGACCTGATGGGCCCCGGCATCGACTTCGGCGATTTCTACTTCCAGCACAGCAAACGCGAGAACTGGACCTTCGAGGACGGCATCGTGAAGGACGGCGCCCACTCCATCGAGCAGGGCGTGGGCGTGCGCGCCGTGAGCGGCGAGAAGACCGGCTTCGCCTATTCCGACGCCATGGACGCCGCCGCCCTGCGCGAATCGGCCCTGGCCGCCCGCGGCATTTCGGCCAACGGCGCTTCGCAGGCGCACCGCACGGCCGGCCGCGGCCCGGCGCCCACGGCGCTGTACGACGGCCTGGACCCGGTGGCGGCCATGCCGGCCGACGAGAAAGTGGCGCTGCTGCGCGCGGTGGACGCCTATGTGCGCGCCAAGGACCCGCGGGTGATCAAGGCCACGGTCAGCCTGGCCGGCGCGGTCGATACCGTGCTGGTGCTGAACTCGGTGGGCGTGTTGGCGGCCGACATCCGGCCGCTGGTGCGGGTCAACGTGCAGGTCATCGTGGAGCAGAACGGCCGGCGCGAATCCGGCTATGCCGGCGGCGGCGGGCGCTTCGATTACGCCGAGCTGTTCAGCGGCAAGCGTCCGTTCGAAATCGCCGATGAGGCCTTGCGCCAGGCGCAGGTCAATCTGGAAGCGATTGATGCCCCGGCCGGCGTGATGCCGGTGGTGCTTGGTTCCGGCTGGCCCGGCGTGCTGCTGCACGAGGCGGTCGGCCACGGCCTGGAGGGCGACTTCAACCGCAAGGGCATTTCGGTGTATTCCGGCCGCATCGGCGAGCGCGTGGCGGCCAAGGGCGTCACCATCGTGGACGACGGCACGCTGGCCAAGCGCCGCGGTTCGCTGAGCGTGGACGACGAAGGCACCCCGAGCCAATGCAACGTGCTGATCGAGGACGGCATCTTGCGCGGCTACATGCAAGACACCCTGAACGCGCGCCTGATGGGTGTGGCGCCCACCGGCAACGGCCGCCGCGAGAGCTTCGCGCACCTGCCCATGCCGCGCATGACCAACACCTACATGCTGGCCGGCAGCACGCCGCCGGAAGAGATCATCGCCTCGGTGAAGAAGGGCCTGTACGCGCCGAACTTCGGCGGCGGCCAGGTCGACATCACCTCCGGCAAGTTCGTGTTCACCGCCTCGGAGGCGTATCTGATCGAGGACGGCAAGATCACCCGGCCGGTGAAGGGCGCCACCCTGATCGGCAACGGCCCGGACACCATGACCAAAGTGAGCATGATCGGCAACGATTTGGCGCTGGACGCCGGCGTCGGCATCTGCGGCAAGGACGGCCAGAGCGTGCCGGTCGGTGTCGGTCAGCCGAGTCTGAAGATCGACGGCATGACCGTCGGCGGCACGCACGCTTAATCGTGCGCGGCCGGAGGCTCCCGATGCAGCTCGCGCAGCACGCGGAACAGTTCGCGGTAGGCGTGCGGCGGCTTGTTCTTCTGCCGCTCGAACTGCGCGTTGCGGATCAGCTGGCGGATGTGCTGGCTGTCGGCCTGCGGAAACTGGCCCAGCAATTGCGTCAGGGCGTTCGCGTCGCCGTCCACCAATTTATCGCGCAGCGCTTCGATGCGGTGCGCTTCGGCGATCTCGCGGCGCACGTCCTGCTTGTCGAAGTCCAGCAGCGCGCGCCAGGAATCGAGCGTTTCCGCCTCTTCCTTGCGCATCTGCTTGGCCACGTATTGGATCTGGCGCTTGCGCGCGATCTGCGCGGTGATCTTCTGCGCCGTCGCGATGTGCGCCAGCATGTCCTCGGACACCGGCATCTGCATCAGGCGCGCCATCGGCTGTTCCACCATGCGCGCGGCCAGCTCCAGCACCGCCAGGGCGGCTCGGCGTTCCTCGCCGCGGCTCGGGCCTAGGAATTCGCCGGTTTCTTCATCGATGCCACGTTTCGTCATTCACGCAATCCCATTCAGGTATACCAGACCATGAACACCACGCCCACAGATCCGCCGTATGCCGCGCCATTGTACACCCTGGCCGAGCAGGTCCTGCGCCTGGCCCGCGACAGCGGCGCGCATCAGGCCGAGGTTTCGCTGTCGCAGGACACCGGCTTCGCCGCCAACGTGCGCCTGGGCGAGGTGGAGACCGTGGAGCGCACCAACGACCAGGGCGTGGCGGTCACCGTGTACATGGACCAGCGCAAAGGCACCGCCAGCACCGCCGATTTGCGTCCGGAATCGCTGCGCGAGACCGTGGCCCAGGCCTGCGCCATCGCGCGCTATACCGAAGCCGATCCGGCCTCCGGCCTGGCCGACGCCGAACGCATGGCCACGCGCGTGATGGACTTCGACCTTTGGCATCCGGCCGAAATCGACGCCGGGCAGGGCATCGCGCTGGCGCTGGCCTGCGAAGCCGCCGGCCTGGCGCGCGACGGCATCAGCAATTCCGACGGCGCCTCGTTCAGCAGCGGCCGCAGCACGGCGGTGTACGCCAACTCGCACGGTTTCTTCGGCGCCGAACGCAGCACGCACTATTCGCTCAGCTGCTCGCTGATCGCCGGCAAGGACCAGGCCATGCAGCGCGACTACTGGTATTCCACCGCGCTGGCCTTCGACGGCCTGGACCCGGCCGAGGCCATCGGCCGCAAGGCCGCCGAGCGCACGGCGGCGCGCCTGAATCCGCGTTCGGTGAAGACCGGCCAGTATCCGGTGCTGTTCGCGCCGGAGCTGGCGCGCGGCTTGATCGGTTCGTTCCTGGGCGCGGTCTCCGGCGGCAGCCTGTACCGCCACGCCAGCTTCCTGCAGGATTCCATCGGCCGGCAGATCTTCCCGGAATGGGTCGAGTTGTACGAGGATCCGCACATCGTGCGCGGCTTCCGGTCGGCCTATTTCGACGCCGAAGGCGTGGCCACCGCGGCCAGCGCCATCGTTGCCGGCGGCGTCATCCGGCGCTATCTGCTCGGCAGCTATTCGGCGCGCCGGCTCGGCCTGCAGAGCACCGGCAACGCCGGCGGCGTGCATAACCTGCGCGTCACGTCCAACGCCGGCGACCTGCCGAGCCTGATCAAGGCCATGGGCACCGGCCTGCTGGTGACCGAGCTGATGGGCCAGGGCGTGAACACGCTGACCGGCGACTACTCGCGCGGCGCGGCCGGATTCTGGGTCGAGAACGGCGAGATCCAATACGCGGTCGACGAACTCACCGTCGCCGGCAATCTGGCGCAGATGCTGCCGGCCATCGAGGCCATCGGCAGCGATATCGACACCCGCTCGCACATCCGCGTCGGCTCGATCCTGGTCGGCAAGATGACGGTGGCCGGCAACGATTGATCCACATGTAGGGGCGCTGCTTGCTGCGCCCGGATCACTCAACGCAGCGCCCGGATCACTCAACGCAACGCCCGGATCATTCAGCGCAGCGCCCGGATCATTCAACGCAACGCCCGGATCATTCAGCGCAGCGCCCGGATCATTCGACGCAACGCCCGGATCATTCAACGCAACGCCCGGATCATTCAGCGCAGCGCCCGGATCATTCGACGCAACGCCCGGATCATTCAACGCAACGCCCGGATCATTCAACGCAACGCCCGGATCATTCAGCGCAGCGCCCGGATCATTCAACGCAACGCCCGGATCATTCAACGCAACGCCCGGATCATTCAGCGCAGCGCCCGGATCATTCAACGCAACGCCCGGATCATTCAACGCAACGCCCGGATCATTCAACGCAACGCCCGGATCATTCAACGCAATGGGCGCAGCAAGCAGCGCCCCTACCCGCTGATTGTCCGATTAAACCGTCGCGGTGGCATCCCACTCGAACACCTCGGCCAGCGGCACGCCGAACACATCGGCGATGCGGAACGCGGCCTCCAGCGAGGGTGCGTACTTGCCGGCTTCGATCGCGGCCACGGTCTGCCGTGTCAGGCCGATGCGCTGGCCCAGCTCGGCCTGCGACATCTCGCCGTGCAGGAAGCGCAGGGTGCGGATCTTGTTGCGGATCACGCCGCTCACGCGTGCTGCCTGCGGTAGGCCCGGATGATGCCAATAGAGAACACCGCTTCGGCCAGCACGATCATGAAGAACGCGGCGTTGGCGATTTCCCAGCCGCCGTGGGTGAATGGCATCATGCCGCCGACAAGAATCATCCCGGCGATCAGCACGCCATAGGCGTAGCCGCGGGCTTTATGGGCGATGGCGATGTCGCGTTCGTCCATCGGCAGTTTGGCCTCGCCCGGCGAGCGCCAGCGCAGCACTAGGTGGCCGATGCCCAACAGCGCCGCCCAAGACAGGCTGGTGACGGCATACAGCGCCATCTGGCCGAGGTTGGGGATTTCCGGCCCCGGCGGATGCAGCGTGCTCCAGGTGAAATACGGGATGAACACCGCCAGCATGGTCAGCAGCGACAGCCAAGCGACTTTTTCGCGGTACGGCATAGGAGGCCCCTTGTGTATGGATAACATCACATGATGTTAAATAAACTATACACAAAGTTAAAAATAGATGTCAAGAATCGATGGAGACCCCGGTTTCAATGACCGCGGCTGACCGCGAAATCGGCCAATTCGCGCAGTTCGTTCGCCCGCTCGCCGAAGCGCGCCAGATGCCGCGGCAGGCGTTCCGCCAATTGCGCCAGCCAGGCTTTCGCGCCGTCCAGGCCGAGCAGGGCCGGGTAGGTCGATTTGTCCTGCGCCGCGTCCTTGCCGGCCGATTTGCCGAGCTGTTCGGTGCTGGCCTCGACGTCGAGGATGTCGTCGCGGATCTGGAACGCCAGGCCCAGGTCGTCGGCGAACGCCGACAGGTCGGCGAGCGCCGCGGCATCGGCGCCGGCCAATTCCGCCGGCATCCGGATCGCGGCCTTGATCAGCGCGCCGGTCTTCAGCGCGTGCACCTGCCGCAGCGCGTCCAGGTCCAGGCCTTGGCCGTTGGCGTCCATGTCCAGCTGTTGCCCGCCGCACATGCCGCGTGAGCCGGACGCCGCCAGCAACGCGGCCAGCACGCGGAGCTTGGCCGCATCCGGCCAGTCGGCGCCGGCCAGCGCCTGGAAGGCGGCGGTCTGCAGGGCGTCGCCGGCCAGGATGGCGGTAGCTTCGTCGAACGCCACGTGCACGGTCGGTTTGCCGCGGCGCAGGGCGTCGTCGTCCATCGCCGGCAGGTCGTCGTGCACCAGCGAGTAGGCGTGGATCAGCTCGACCGCGCAGGCGGCCGGGTCGAGCGTGGCTTCCGGCAGGCCGAACAGGCGGCCGGTGGCGTACACCAGCCGCGCGCGCAGGCGCTTGCCGCCGTCCAGCGCGGCGTAGCGCATGGCCGCGTGCAGGCGCGCGGGAATGGCATCGGCCGGCGGCAACAGGGCGTCGAGGGCGCGCTCCAAGCGCGCGGCGTCAGTCGGCATCGGATTCGCGGAACGGCGTCTGCGCGTCCGGATCGGCCGCGTTGGTGACCAGGGTCACGCGCTGTTCGGCCTGCTCCAGCGCGCTCTGGCATTGCCGGTACAGGGCGATGCCGCGTTCGTAGGACGCCAGCGACTGGTCCAGGCTCTGTTCGCCGCGTTCCATGGCCGCCACCACCTGTTCCAGTTCGGCCAGGGCCTTTTCGAAGTCGGCGACCGGCGAGGTCTCGGGCGTTTTCGGGGATTTGCTCATGTCGGGCTCGCGGCGGGATGCCAACGCAGGCGGATGCCGTGTCGGCGTGAAAGATCGTCCAGAACCGCCGAGACCAGCACGTCGCCGACCGCCAGCAGTTCACCGTCGTCATTATAAACAAAGGGCAGGGCGGCGCGTTCCCACGGCGGCACGCGCTCGGACAGCAGTTTTTTCACGGAATGATGCATGTCGCGGCCGGGCAGGCGGATGCGCTCGCCGCCGAGCCGGTAGCGCACGCGCAGCGGAAACGGCGCCTCGCCGGCCCAGGCCAGTTCACCGCCGCGCGGCAGCCGCAACGGCGTGCGGCCGTCCCACAGCTGGTCGAATGCCGCGATATCCGCCGCATCGGCATCCGGGCGCAGATGCAGCTCGCCGGCCCAGAGCGCGATGCGGTAGCCGGGGCCGTCCAGCCGGGTGTCGTCGTCGGGGGTGTGTTCGGCCAGCTGGCGCAGGAACTCGCGCAAGGCCTCCGCACCGGGCGCCGTGTGGCCGGCGCGTTGCAGCCAGGCGCGCAGCACGTGCCCTTGCAACGCGGGTGTCAGCGCGCGTAGCGGTTGCAAGGACAATCCGGCCTCGGAGCGGCACATCACCAACGCGTCGTCGAGCAGCGGCCGCAGCAGGTCGGCGTCTTCGCGCAGCAAGGCGGCACTGTGGTTCAATCGGGCGCGCACGTTGCCGAAGCGAGATTCAAGCAGCGGCAGCACGCGCTGGCGCAGGAAGTTGCGGTCCGGTCCGGTGTCGGCGTTGCTGGCGTCTTCCACCCAGGCCAGCGCGTGCGCCTGCGCGTAGGCCAGCAGCTCGGCGCGTGAAAATCCGAGCAGGGGCCGCCACAGGTGGTAGCCGGCGCGGGTTTCGCGCTCGGCCATATTGCCCAGCGCCTCGGTACCGGCGCCGCGCATCAGCCGCAGCAGCAGGGTTTCGGCGACGTCGTCGCCGTGGTGCGCAAGGGCCAGGGTGTCGCCGGCCTGCAGGCGGCGTTCGAAGGCGGCGTAGCGCGCCTCGCGCGCCTGCTGTTCGACGTTGCGGCTACGGTCCGCGATGCGCACCTGCTCGATTTGCAGGGGAATGCCCCAATCGGCGCACAGCACCCGGCAATGCGTTGCCCACGTATCGGCCTCGGCCTGCAGGCCGTGGTGCACATGGATGGCGTGCAAGACGGCATCGGCCGGCAACGTGTGCTTCAGCCAATGCAGCAGGACGGTGGAATCCAGCCCGCCGCTGAAGCCGACCCGGACCGTGGCCGAGGGTGGCAGGCAGGCGGCCGGCAAGGCGCGCATGGCCTCAGGAGGCGACGTCGTACGCTCCGTAGCCGCGCAGGCGCTTGTAGCGGCGCTCGAGCAGCTCGTCGGTCGGAATCGCTTCCAGCTTCTGCAGCTCGTCCCAGATCGCGGCTTTCAGCATCTCGGCCATGGCGGCCGGATTGCGGTGCGCGCCGCCGAGCGGTTCGGGCACCACGCGGTCGACCAGACCCAGGTTCTTCAGGCTGGTCGCGGTCATGTTCATCTGCTCGGCCGCTTCCTGCGCCTTGTCGCGGGTCTTCCACAGGATGGAGGCGCAGCCTTCCGGGGTGATCACCGAATAGGTGCTGTATTCCAGCATCAGGGTCACGTCGCCGACGCCGATGGCCAGCGCGCCGCCCGAGCCGCCTTCGCCGATCACGCTGCAGACCACCGGCACGCGCAGCTCCGACATCTCCAGCAGGTTGCGTGCGATGGCTTCGGACTGGCCGCGTTCTTCGGCGTCGATGCCCGGCCAGGCGCCGGCGGTGTCGATGAAGGTCAGCACCGGCAGGCCGAAGCGCTCGGCGGTCTGCATTAGGCGCAGCGCCTTGCGGTAGCCTTCCGGGCGCGGCATGCCGAAGTTGCGGCGGACCTTGCTCTTGGTGTCGCGGCCCTTCTCGTGGCCGATGACCATGCAGGCGCGGCCGTTCAGGCGCGCCAGGCCGCCGACGATGGCGTTGTCGTTGGCGAAGGTGCGGTCGCCGGCCAGTTCGTGGAACTCGTCGAACATCAGCTCGAAGTAGTCCAGGCTGTATGGGCGTTGCGGATGGCGCGACAGCTGCGAGATCTGCCAGGCGCTGAGCTTGCCGAAGATCTCGGCGGTACGCTGCTCCAGCTTGCGTTGCAGGCCGTCCACCTCCAGCTCGATATTGACGCCCGGCCCGTGGCTGGCGCGTTTGAGCTCCTGGATCTTGGCGTCCAGGTCGGCGATCGGCTGTTCGAAGTCGAGGAAATTGGGGTTCATGGTCGGGTCCGCGGAACGATGGCGCTATTGTATCAGGGCTTTCAGGCCGCGCTCGCGGTGCCGGCCAGCGCCCACGGCCGGGCCAGCGCCACCTGCACCTCGCCCATGCCCTCGATCTGCCGCAGGCGGCTGATCAGCCCGGCTTCGCAGCGCACCGAGTGGTGCGCGGGCGCGCGCAGGCGGCCCTCGGCGCTGGCGGTGCGCAATTGCAGCATCACCGGCGTCGGCCCCGGCCGGTACGACATCAACAGGGCCTGCAGCGTCTGCCAGGTGTCCGGGTGGCAGAGGTCGAGCTTGCACTGGATGCCCTTGGCGTACTGCAGCAGCAGGGCGTGGAAATCCCAGCAATGCTTGGCGCGCAGCGAGAAGCCGCCGTTGAAGCTGTCCTCGCGCAGGCTGCCTTCGATCAGCACGATGCGGTCGCGGGTCAGCAGCGCCGACGACTCCTGGTAGGCCTCGCTGAAGAACGCGCACTCCAGGCCGTCCTGCTGGTCCTCGACCAGCACGAAGGCCTGGTTGTCGCCGCGCTTGCGCATCTGGCTGATCAGGCCGGCCACCACCACGTGCGCTTCGCCGCGGCGGTCCTTGCGCTCCTGCCAGGTCTTTTCCAGTTCCGACAGCGGGCACACGCCCAGCTGCTTCAGTTCGGCCGCCCACGGATCGAGCGGGTGGCCGCTGAGGAAGAAGCCGAGCGTGTCGCGTTCGGCCTTCAGGCGTTCCTCCACCGGCCAGTCGGCGATTTCCGCCAGCTCGATGCGGATGTCGTTGCTCGGGCCTTCGCCGAACAGCGAGACTTGGCCCGATTGCGCTTCGCGCGCCATCTGTTCGGTGGCCTTCAGCACTTCCGGCAGCTGCAGCATCAGCGAGGCGCGGTTGGCGCCCAGCGCGTCCAGCGCGCCGGCCTGAATCAGCGCCTCGAGCACGCGCCGGTTGAGCTTGCTGGAGTCCACGCGTTTGCAGAAATCCAGCAGGTCGGCGAACGGGCCACGGGCTTCGCGTTCGCGCGCGATCGCCAGGCAGGCGCCTTCGCCGACGCCCTTGACCGCGCCTAGGCCGTAGCGGATGGTGTGCCGGTCGAGCGCGGCGAACATGTAGGTCGAGGCATTGACGTCCGGCGGCAGCACGCGGATGCCGAAGCCGCGGCAGTCCTGCAGGAAGTTCACCACCTTGTCGGTGTTGTCCATGTCGGACGACAGCGTGGCGGCCAGGAACTGCGCCGGGTAATGCGTCTTCAGCCAGGCGGTCTGGTAGGCGACCAGGGCGTAGGCGGCCGAGTGCGACTTGTTGAAGCCGTATTCGGCGAACTTCTCCATCAGGTCGAACACGCCGGTGGCGATCTTGCCGTCGATGCCGAGCGCGCGCGCGCCGTCCTCGAACTTCAGGCGCTCCTTGGCCATCTCCTCGGGCTTCTTCTTGCCCATCGCGCGGCGCAGCAGGTCGGCACCGCCGAGCGAGTAGCCGGCCATCACCTGCGCGATCTGCATCACCTGTTCCTGGTACACGATGACGCCGTAGGTCGGCTTCAGGATGCCTTCCAGGCTGGGGTGCGGATACACCACCGGCTCGCGTCCGTGCCGGCGGTTGATGAAGTCGTCGACCATGCCCGAGCCGAGCGGGCCTGGCCGGTACAGCGCGGCCAGCGCGATCAGGTCCTCGAAGGTGCTCGGCTCGAGCTTCTTGATGTAATCCTTCATGCCGCGCGATTCGAACTGGAACACCGCGGTGGTCAGGCCCTTGGACAGCAGCCGGTAGGTGTCGGCGTCGTCCAGCGGGATGGCCAGGATGTCGATCGGATCGTCGGCCGACTGCGCGCGCGCGGCGTTCACCGCGTCCACCGCCCATTGGATGATGGTCAGCGTGCGCAGGCCGAGGAAGTCGAACTTCACCAGACCGACCGCCTCCACGTCGTCCTTGTCGAACTGGGTGACCACGCTGGTCGGCGTCTCGCCGGGGCTGACCTGTTCGGCGTACAGCGGGCTGAAGTCGGTCAGCGGCCGCGGCGCGATGACCACGCCGCCGGCGTGCTTGCCGGCGTTGCGGGTCAGGTCCTCGAGCTTGCGCGCCAGGTCGATCAGGTCGCGCACGTCGTCTTCGCTGTGGTAGCGCGCGATCAGTTCGCTGGAGGCCAGCGAGGCGTCCTTCTTGGCCGCGTCCGAGAGGCCGAGCGCGTCGTCGAGGCTGATGCCGAGGGTCATCGGAATCAGCTTGGCGACCGAGTCGACCAGGCCGTAGGGCATGCCCAGCACGCGGCCGGTGTCGCGCACCACCGCCTTGGCGGCCATGGTGCCGTAGGTGATGATCTGGCTGACCTTGTCGCGGCCGTATTTGCGCGCCACGTAGTCGATGACCTCGTCGCGGCGGTCCATGCAGAAGTCGATGTCGAAGTCAGGCATCGACACCCGTTCCGGGTTCAGGAAGCGCTCGAACAGCAGGTCGTAGCGGATCGGGTCGAGGTCGGTGATGCCCAGCGACCAGGCCACCAGCGAACCGGCGCCCGAGCCGCGGCCCGGACCGACCGGGATGCCCTGGCTCTTGCCCCAGTTGATGAAGTCGGCCACGATCAGGAAGTAGCCGGGGAAGCCCATCGTCACGATCACGTCGAGCTCGGTGTCCAGCCGCTGGCGGTAGCTCTCGCGGTCATGCCCCGGCGCCAGCGGGAATTTGGCAAGGCGGCGCGCCAGCCCTTCGTGCGCTTCGTGCCGGATCCAGCTGTCCAGGTCATGGCCTTCCGGTACCGGGAAGTCGGGCAGGTAATAGGTGCCGAGCGACAGCTCGAGGTTGCAGCGCTTGGCCAGTTCCACGCTGTTGGCCAAGGCCTCGGGCAGGTCGGCGAACAGCGCCGCCATTTCCTCCGGCGACTTCAGGTACTGCTCGGCGTTGTAGGCCTTGGGCCGCTTCGGGTCGTCCAGCACCCGGCCGGCGGCGATGCAGGTGCGCGCCTCGTGCGCCTCGAAATCGGCGGCGTCGAGGAAGCGCACGTCGTTGCTGGCCAACAACGGCAGATGGTGGCGGTTGGCGAAGGCGATCGCGCGCGGGTTGAAGCCGGCTTCCTCCGGCAGGCCGAGCCGGGTGATCTCGATGTACAGCCGGCGCGGGAACAGGCTCAGCCATTCCGCGGTCCGGCTTACCGCGTCGGGCTTGTCGCCCTGAAGCATCAGATGCGCCAGCGGACTGTGCCGGCCGTGCAGCACGATCAGGCCTTCGCTCTCGGCGAACAGCCATTCCGGCTCGATCACCGGCAGTTCGCGGGTGTGGCCTTCCAGATGCGCGCGCGAGATCAGCCGCGACAGGCCGAGGTAGCCGGCCTGGTTCTGGCACAGTACGGTGATTCGGTGGAAGCCGCCCTGGCCGTTGTCCATGAACAGGTCGGCGCCGGCGATCGGCTTGATGCCGGCGCCCTCGGCGGCCTTGAAGAACTTGACCAGGGCGAACAGGTTGCAGTTGTCGGTCACCGCCACCGCCGGCATGCCCAGCGCCGCACAGCGCGCCACCAGTTCGGGCAGACGGATGGTGGAATCCGTCAGCGAGAATTCGCTGTGCAGGTGGCAGTGGACGAAGGTCGGGGTCATGGTCGCGCCTGGAACGGACCTTAAGCTTAGACGCCCCGTCCGGGGATAACAAGGCTTGACAGCGCGCCGTATGGCGCTCCGCCGCGTGCCGCGGGCTTCAGCGGAACAACGGCGCGTGCGCCTCCGGCCGGTAGCGGCCGCCGCCCGGCCAGGGCTGCAGCGTGGCCTGGCATGTCAGCCGGTGGATGTCCCACTGCAGCCACAGTTCCTCGGCGCTGCCGCGCACGCGTCGGGTTTCCACGAAGTCCAGGAAGCGGCTCCATTCATGGTCGTCTTGGAAGCGGGGTTTCAGGCTCATCAGGGTCGGATTGCAGGACATGGGACACCTCGGCTGTCGGCGGATTGCCCCATCAGTATCCATGCCGGCAGCGCGGCGCGCATGCGGGGGAAGTCAGGGTGACTTTCCGCCTAATTCCGCAATAGCCGCGCGCACCGGCGCGAAGCTGCGCCGGTGTTGCGGACAGGCGCCATGGCGATGCAGGGCCTGCAGATGCGCCGGAGTCGGGTAGCCCTTGTGACGGTCGAATCCGTATTCGGGATATTCGGCATGCAGCGCCAGCATCTGCCGGTCCCGGCTCACTTTCGCCAGCACCGAGGCCGCCATGATGCTGCGCTCCAAGGCATCGCCGCCGACCAGCGCCCGTGCCGGGCAGGGCAGGCCGGGCGGGATCTTGTTGCCGTCGATCAGCGCCAGCTCCGGACAAACTGGCAAAGCACGTATTGCGCGTGCCATGCCCTGCATCGTGGCCTGGAAGATGTTCAGCCGGTCGATTTCCTCGGCCGCCACCGCCACGATGGCGTAGCCGACAGCCGCATCGCGGATGGCGTCGAACAGGCGTTCGCGCCGGGCTTCGGTCAGTTTCTTGGAGTCGTCCAGCCCCGCCAGACCGTCATCCGGCGGCAGGATCACCGCCGCGCACAGCACCGGCCCGGCCAGCGGTCCGCGTCCGGCCTCGTCGACGCCGGCGACGGTCATGGCCGCGTGCCGCCGACCCGTTCCAGCACCGCATCGGCGGCGCGTCCGGCGGCGTCCTGCCGGAGCAGATGATGCAAACGCGTGTATTCGGCCAGCAGCGCCGGGTCGGGCGTGTCGCGCGTCAGCATCGGCAACAGCGTGTCGGCGATGCGTTCGGGCGTGCAGTCGTGCTGCATCAGTTCCGGCACCAGATCGCGGCCCGACAACGCGTTCGGCAGGCTGAAGCGTTCCACCTTCAGCAGTCCCAACAGCTTGACGATGCGGTAAGTCAGCGGCGAGATGCGGTAGGCCACCGCCATCGGGCGTTTGCACAGCATGGCCTCCAGCGCCGCGGTGCCCGAGGCCAACAGCACCGCGTCGGCGGCGATCATCGCGGTCCGCGCCTGACCATCAAGCACCTGCACGTCATCGATGCCGGCGACGGCCAGCTGCGCGTCGATCGCCTGCCGGCAGCGGGCATCGGCGGCCGGAATGCAGAAACGGATGCCGGGCAGGCCGTGCCGGATGCGCGTAGCGGCCTGCAGGAACACCGGCAGCAGACGCTGGATTTCCGACAG
Organism: Arenimonas maotaiensis; assembly: GCF_014638745.1. Classification (GTDB taxonomy): domain Bacteria; phylum Pseudomonadota; class Gammaproteobacteria; order Xanthomonadales; family Xanthomonadaceae; genus Arenimonas; species Arenimonas maotaiensis. The sequence goes on along the minus strand of NZ_BMFO01000001.1, from coordinate 296,770 downwards.
CCGCGAGCCGGGTAGGATGGCCAGCACGCGCGTGTCGGCTTCCAACCCCAGCGTGGCGCGCGCCCCCGCGCGTTCGGGTTCCAGCGGTACGGCATCGGCCATCGGATGGCCGACGAACACCGCATCGACGCCGTAACGGGCGTAGATCGGCGGCTCCATCGGAAACAGGCACAGCACGCGGTCGGCGGATTCGGCGATGCGGGCCGCGCGCTGCTCGCGCCAGGCCCAGACCGAGGGGCTGACGAAATGCACGGTGCGCAGGCCGGCGGCCTTGCAGCGCTTCTCCAGTCCGAGGTTGAAGTCCGGCGCGTCGACGCCGATCACCACGTCGGGGTTCTGCGCGAGGATGCGCGCCAGCAGATCCCTGCGCAACCGCAGCAGGTCGGGCAGGTGCTTGAGCACTTCCACCAGCCCCATCACCGACAGTCGGCCGTAATCGAACCAGGAGCGCAGACCCTGGGCCTGCATGGCCGGGCCGCCCAGGCCGATGAACTCGACATCCGGGCGCCGCGCGCGCAACGCCGCCATCAGCGCCGCCGCCAGCTGGTCACCCGAGGCCTCGCCGGCGACGATGGCGATCTTCATCGGTTCAGCGCAGGATGCCGCGGCTGCTGGCTTCGATGAAATCCAGCATCAACTTCACGTCGTCGGATTCGGCCGCCATCGCGCGCAGCTCGGCCTTGGCCTCCTCGAGCGGTTTGCCGGCCATGTACACCGTGCGGTAGGCGTTCTTGATGGCGCGGATGCGCTCCGGGCCGAAGCCGCGGCGCTTCAGGCCTTCGGCGTTGATGGTGCGCGGTTCGGCGTATTGGGTCGAGGTCATCACGAACGGCGGCACGTCGGCGTTGACCAGGCTGCCCATGCCGACGAAGGCGTGCGCGCCGATCTTGCAGAACTGGTGCGCGCCGGAGAAGCCGCCGAGGATGGCCCAGTCGCCGACTTCGGCGTGGCCGGCCAGCGAGGCGTTGTTGGCGAAGATGGTGTGGTCGCCGATGACGCAGTCGTGCGCGATATGCACGTAGGCCATGATCCAGTTGTCGTCGCCCATGCGGGTCACGCCGCCGCCGTCGCCGGTGCCGCGGCTGAAGGTGGTGAACTCGCGGATGGTGTTGCCGTCGCCGATCACCAGCTCGCAGCGTTCGCCGCGGAATTTCTTGTCCTGCGGATCGCCGCCGAGCGCGGCGTGCGAGTAGATGCGGTTGTTGCGGCCGATGCGTGTCGGGCCGGTGATCACGCAGTGCGGGCCGATCTCGGTGCCTTCGCCGATCTCGACCTCGCCCTCGATCACGGTGTACGCGCCGATGCGCACGCTGGGGTGGATGCGCGCTTCGGCCGAGATCACGGCGGTCGGGTGGATGTTCACTGGCCGCCCTCCGCGCACAGGATCTCGGCGCTGGCCACGTCCTTGCCGTCGACCCGGGCCACGCCCTCGTACAGCGCCATGTTGCGGATCTTGCGCTTCAGGGTGACGTCCAGCACCAGCTGGTCGCCGGGCACCACCATCTTGGAGAAGCGCACGTTGTCGATCTTGACCAGATAGAACAGCTTGCCCTCGTTGCCGGTGCAGCCGTCGTCGCCCATCAGCGTCAGCTGGCTGAGCAGGCCGCCGGCCTGCGCCAGGGCCTCCACGATCAGCACGCCGGGCATCACCGGCGCGCCGGGGAAGTGGCCGTTGAAGAAGGCCTCGTTGACGCTGACGTTCTTCAGCGCGCGCACGCGCACGCCCGGCTCGAATTCGGTGACGCGGTCGACCAGCAGGAACGGATAGCGGTGCGGCAGCAGCTTCTGGATGCAGACGGCGTCGACGGGCAGTTTGGAAACATCGTATGGCATGGTCAATCCCGGGATTTCTTCAGTGTGTTGAGTTCGCGCGCCATGGCGTCCAGGCGCGCGAAGCGGGCGGCGTTGCGGCGCCATTCGCCTTTGGGTTGGATCGGTGTGCCGGAGGCGTATTCGCCCGGTTCGCGCAGCGAGTGCGTGACCAGGCTCATGGCGCCGACGGTGATCCGGTCGCCGATCTCGATATGGCCGACGATGCCGGCCGCGCCGCCGATCAGGCACCAGCGGCCGATGCGGGTCGAGCCGGCGACGGCGACGCAGCCGGCGATGGCCGTATGCGCGCCGATGCGGACGTTGTGGCCGATCTGGATCTGGTTGTCGAGCCGCACGTCGTTCTCGAGCACGGTGTCCTCGATGGCGCCGCGGTCGATGGTGGTGTTGGCGCCGATCTCGCAGTCGTCGCCGATGGCGACGCCGCCGAGTTGGGCGATCTTGGTCCAGTGCCCGTCGTGGAAGGCGATGCCGAAGCCGTCGGCGCCGAGCACCGCGCCGGAGTGGACGCGCACGCGCCGGCCGAGGCGCACGCGCTTGACCAGCGTGACCTTGGGCATCAGCACGCAGTCTTCACCCACCACGCAATCGGTACCGACGTGCGTATGCGCGTGCAGTTGCGCGCCGGCGGCGATGACCGCGCGTTCGCCGACCACCGTATACGGGCCGATGCGCGCGCCGGGCGCCACGGCGGCGCTGGCCGCGATGACCGCGGTCGGATGCACGCCGGTGGGCAGGTCGTCGCCATCATCGAACAGGACGCTGATCAGCGCGAAGCTGGTGTAGGGGTTGGCGCTGATCAAACAGGCGCAGGGGCAGGCGTCGGCCTCGGCCTCGGACAGCACCACCACCGAGGCCTTGGTGTCGGCCAGCTGGCCGGCGTATTTGCCATTGGCCAGGAACGCCAGCTGGCCCGGTCCGGCGTTGGCCAAGGTGCCGATGCCGTGCACCGGCGTACCCGGGTCGCCCCGGTAGGGCAGTCCGAACCGCTCCGCCAGCGCCTTTAGCGTCAGCATCCGCGTTTAGAACTGCTGGCCGAAGGTGAACTGCAGACGTTCGACGCGGTCCAACTCGCCTTCGTTGATCGGCATCGCGTAGCTGATCGAAATCGGGCCGACCGGGGCCTGCCACTGCAGGGCGACGCCGGCCGAGGCGCGCAGGGCGTTCAGCTTGAATTTCTCGGTGCCGTACACCGCGCCCACGCTCGGATCGGTGTAGCCGCTGTAGTCGAAGCTGCCGGCGAAGGCGTTGCCGTAGTCGAGGAAGGCCGACAGGCGCGTGCCGCGCGAGTTGAACAGTTTCGGGAACAGCAGCTCGAAGGTGCCGGCTACTTTCAGGGCGCCGCCGAGCGGCTGCAGGTAGTTCGGAACGCAGGTGGTTGCCGGCGCGACGATGGCGCAGGTGCCGTAGCTCGGTCCCAGGGTGTTGGCCTCGTAGCCGCGCACCGACTGCGGCCCGCCGACGTAGAAGTTCTTGAAGAACGGCAGGCCGTAACCGCCGCTGTTGCCGTAGCTGTCGCCGTAGCCCAAGTCCGTGCCGATTTTGAGCACCAGCCAGGAATTCAGCGGACGGTAGTGTTCGAACTGGTAGCTGAGCTTGTAGTAGGAGATGTCCGAGCCCGGGAACGAGAATTCGGCGCCGATCCGGTGGTAGGTGCCGGCGGTCGGCAACAGGTAATCGTTGCGCGAGTCGCGGCCCCAACCGGCTTGCGCGCGCACCTGACGGGTCGGCCAGGTCTGGTTGAAGCCGCAGATGTCGGGGTCCGGCGCCGCGGGGTTGTTGTCGTCGTTCTCGGACGGCGTCGCGGGGTTGTTGTCGTCGTCGACCGACGGGAAGCACGGAAAATACGGCTGGGTGCCGAGGATGTCGTCGAGGTAGTCGATCAGCGGCTTGGGGGTCGAGCCGAGGGTGGTGGTCAGGTCGATCTTGTCGAAACCGAGCGCGAACTGCACGCTGTCGGTCTCGCTCAGCGGGATGCCGATGACCGACTCGAAATTGAAGTTCTTCGAGGTGTAGCGCGCGGTGTTGAAATCGCCTTGGTTGTAATCGCTGAACGAGACGTTGTAGCCGACGCTGACGCCGTTCTCGGTGAAGTAGGGGTCGGTATAGGAGAAGCTCAGGCGCTTGGAATAGCTGTTGTTCTGCACCGAGACCGCCATCCGGTTGCCGGTGCCGAGGAAGTTGTTCTCGCTGAGCTGCACCGAGGCGGTCATGCCGTACAGCTGCTGGTAGCCGAGACCGAACACGAAGCTGCCGGAGTTGCGCTCCTTGACCTTCATCACGACATCGACCTGATCCGGGCGTCCCGGAACCGGTTTCGATTCGACTTCGACGGTCTCGAAGAAGCCCAGGCGCTGCAGGCGGATCTTGGAGCGGTCCAGCGCCGACTGCGAATACCAGCTGTTTTCGAACTGGCGCATCTCGCGCCGAACCACTTCGTCGTTGGTGCGCACGTTGCCTTCGATCTCGATGCGGCGGACCTGCACGCGCGGTCCGGGGGTGACCACGAAGTCGATTCCGATCTCCCGGCCCTCGCGGTCGATTTCCGGGACCGGGTTCACTTCGGCGAAGGCATAGCCGATGTTGCCGAGCATGGCGGTGATGCGGTCGTTGGTCGCGGTCAGCAGTTGGCGGGAGAAGGTGTTGCCGGCGCGGACCAGCACCAGCTTCTCGACTTCGGCGACCGGCACGATGGTGTCGCCGCTGACCTTGACCGAACTGACCTTGTAGACTTCGCCTTCGGTCACGTTGGCGGTCAGGAAGATGTCCTTCTTGTCCGGGGTGATCGCGACCTGGGTCGATTCGACGTTGAAGTCGACGTAGCCGCGGTCGAGGTAATAATCCGAGAGCTTCTCGAGGTCGCCGGACAGCTTCTCGCGCGAATACTGGTCGTCGCGCTTGTACCAGGACAGCCAGTTGCTGGTGTTCGATTCCCAGCCTTCGCGCAGCACGTCGTCGGCATAGACCGCGTTGCCGACGATGTTGATGTCACGCAGGCGCGCGCCCTTGCCTTCGGCGATGTCGAGCGTGACGTCGACCCGGTTGCGGTCGATGGTGGCCACGGTCGGGGTGATGGTGACGCCGTATTTGCCCTTGTTGTTGTACTGGCGCAGCAGTTCCTGGGTGACCCGGTCCAGGTTCAGCGGGTTGTAGGTCTCGCCCTCGGCCAGGCCGATGCCTTTCAGGCCCTTGAGCAGGTCTTCGGTCTTGATTTCCTTGTTGCCTTTGAGCGTCAGGGTGTTGATCGACGGCCGCTCGACCACGCTGACAACCAGGATGTCGCCCTGGCGCTCGAAGCGGACGTCGCTGAAGAAGCCGGTCTTGTAAAGGGCGCGGATGGCCTCGGTGGTCTTGGCGCCGGTGACCTCGTCGCCCTTCTCGATCGGCAGGTAGGTGAACACCGTACCGGCCGAGATGCGCTGCAGGCCGTCGACCCGGATGTCGCCGGCGACGAAGGTGTCGGCGACCTGGGCGTGGACGGGCTGTCCGAGCGCCACGGCCAAGGACAGGCACAGCAGGCTTTTGCGGAATTTGGGAGAGGTCATGGGGATTCCAGTGTGGTGACGCCGGGTGGATTAGGAGATGATACGAAAAAAATCGTTGAAAATGGCCATTCCGATCAGGCCGGCCAGCAAAAGCAGGCCGATGCGCTGGCCGATGGCCTGTGCGGCTTCCGACAGCGGCCGGCCGGTCGCCCATTCCACGGCGAAATACAGCAGATGGCCGCCGTCGAGCACCGGAATCGGCAGCAGGTTCATGATGCACAGCGCCAGCGACACCGCGGCCAGGAACGACAGGAACGCCGCCAGACCCCAGCCGGCCTGGTGGTCGGCGGCCTGCGCGATGCCGACCGGGCCGGACAGGTTGTCCATCGAGGCCGCGCCGGTCAGCAGGCGCTTGATCACCGACAGGCTGTTGGCGGTCATGTCGGCGGTCTTGCCGATCGCTTTCGGCAGCGCTTGCCAGAACGGATACTGCACGGTCCGGGTCGCCGCCGGGCTGGCGATGCCCAGCCGCCAGCGGGTTTCGCCGCCGACCGCCATCGCCTTCGGTTCGATCAGGAACTGCAGTGCCGCACCGCCGCGCGCGACGTCCACGCGCAGATTGCGCCCGGTGCCCGAGCGTTCCTTCAACAGCGCGGCGACATCGCCGAAGTCCTTGACCGGCTCGCCTTCGATGGCGGTGATGCGGTCGCCCGGGCGCAGCACGCCGTCGGCCGGACTGCCGGCTTCGACGCTGCCGACGATCGCGGCCGGTGCGGCGAAGTAGGGGCTGAGGCCGATTTCCTGCAGCAGCTTGCCTTGCGCGAAGTCGGCCGGCAGGCGCTCCAGCGCCAGATGGCGCGTACGCGATTCGCCGTCCAGGGTTTCGACGTCGATGCGGATCGGACGCCGGTCGATGGCGGCCAGCGCCAGCGGCGGCAGGGCGTCGTTCCAGGTCTGCACCGGACGGCCATCGACCGCCCGCAGTTCGTCGCCGGCTTGGAAACCGGCCTGCTGCGCCAGCCCGTGCGCCGGGCCGAGCAAGGGCCGCAGTTCCTGTACGCCCAACCCGAACGCGGCCCACAGCAGGCCGATGCACAGGATCAGGTTGGCCAGCGGACCGGCCGCGACGATGGCGAAGCGGCGGCCGACCGGCTGCCGGTTGAAGGCGAACGGCCGCAGCTCGGCCGGCACGTCGCCGTCGCGTTCGTCCAGCATCTTCACGTAGCCGCCGAACGGAACCAGCGCCAAACGGTATTCGGTGCCATTGCGGCCGGTGCGCGACAGCAACGCGCGGCCGAAGCCGATCGAGAAGCGCTCGACGTGCACGCCGCAGGCGCGCGCCACGATGAAATGGCCCCATTCGTGTACCGCGACCAAAACGCCGATGGTGATGATGTACCAGAAGACGGGGCTGATGACGTTCATGGCTCGCAGGTCAGAGGGCTTGGCCGGCGGCGCGCAGTCGCGCTTCGCCGTCGCTGGCCAATAGGACCGCCAAATCGGCCGCGGGTTCCCATGGCACGGCGGCCAACACGCGCGCGATGGTGTCCGGTATGCCCAGGAACGGCAGATCGCCGGCCAGGAAGCGCTCGACCGCGACCTCGTTGGCGGCGTTCAGCACGGCCGGCGCGTTGCCGCCGCGGGCGATGGCCTCGTAGGCCAGGTCGAGGCAGGGGAAGGTGGCGCGGTCGGGCGCTTCGAACTCGAGTTTGGCCAAGGCGGCCAAGTCCAGCGCGCCGACGCCGGCGTCGATCCGCTCCGGATGCGACAGGCCGTAGGCGATGGCGGTGCGCATGTCGGGCAGGCCCATCTGGGCGATCACCGAACCGTCGAGGTAGTCGACCATCGAATGCACGATGCTTTGCGGGTGCACCACCACGTCGATGCGCCCGGGCGGCATGTCGAACAGGTGGTGCGCCTCGATCACTTCCAGGCCCTTGTTCATCAGGCTGGCGGAATCCACCGAAATCTTGCGGCCCATCGACCAGTTCGGGTGCTTGCAGGCCTGCTCGGGCGTGATGGCTTCCAGCTGCGCGCGCGAGTAGCCGCGGAACGGGCCGCCGGAAGCGGTCAGCACCAGACGGCGTACGCCCTGTCTGCCGCCGTTTGGCGGCAGGCATTGGAAGATGGCGTTGTGTTCGCTGTCGATCGGGAACAGTTGCGCGCCATGCGCCTGCACGGTCCGCATCAGCAACTGCCCCGCCAGCACCACCGATTCCTTGTTGGCCAGCAGGATGCGTTTGCCGGCGCGGGCGGCGGCGAGCGTGGACGACACGCCGGCTGCGCCGACGATGGCGGCGACCACGGTATCCGAACCGCCGTCGGCGGCCAATGCGTCCAGTCCTTCCGCGCCGGCCAAGGCTTCGGTGTCGAGGCCGGCGGCGCGCAGGCCGTCGCGCAGCTGCGGATGCAGATCGGCCTGCGCGATGCAGGCTTGTTTGGGACGATAACGCCGGCACAGTTCGAGCAGGGCATCGACCTGGGTGTGCGCCGACAGCGCCGACACCGTGAAGCGCTCCGCATGGCGGTCGATCACGTCCAGGGTCGAGCGGCCGATGGATCCCGTCGCGCCGAACAGGCAGACGCGTCTCATAGACCCAGCCAGAACTTCACCAAGGCCGCCACCACCAGTCCGGACACGATGCTGTCCAGGCGGTCCAAGAGGCCGCCGTGGCCGGGAATCAGGCTGCTGGAGTCCTTGATGCCGGCGTGGCGTTTCAGCAGGCTTTCCAGCAGGTCGCCGACCACCGAGAAGATGCCGACCGCGAGTCCGAGCAGCGCGAAACGCGCGTAACCGGCGTTGGACGTATCGAACAGCGGCAGACACAGCGCGGCCAAGGCGACGGTGGCGGCCAAGCCGCCCCAGAAGCCTTCCCAGCTTTTGCCCGGGCTGATGTTCGGCGCCAGTTTGCGTTTGCCGAAATTGACCCCGAACAGATAGGCGCCGCTGTCGGCGGCGGCGATCAGGCCGATGACGAACAAGGTCCAGACCGGTCCTTGCGGGCTGCCGTGGATCCAGACCAGGGCGGCCCAGGCCGGGACGCAGGCCAAGGTGCCGGCCAACAACTTCAGGACGCGGCTGCGGATCGAACGCTCACGCAGGAAATCGAAGCGCCAGAGCCACAACGCCGCCAACAGCCAGAACGCGCCGCCGGCCAGGCAGGCCAGCCACAGACCGCGGTGTCCGGGGCCGTCGGTCCAGGCCAGCGCCGCCATCAGCGCGGCATTGGTCAGCAGATACAGCTGCTTGCCGCGCGGCGTATACAGCCCGGCCATGCCGGTCCATTCATGCAGGCCGGCCAGCAATACCGCCGCCATCAAAGCGCCCATCCAGGGCGTCGGCAGGTACAGCACCGCCGCGACCGCCAGCGGAATCATCCAGAGGGCCGATTTCAGCCGTGCGCCATGGCTCATGCCGATTCTCCGCGCACTTGCGCGCTGATCAGGCCGAAACGGCGCTCGCGTCCGGCGTAGTCGTCGAGCGCCTGCTGCAGCACGGCGCGGTCGATGTCCGGCCAGAGCACCGGGGTGAACCAGAACTCGGTGTAAGCCATCTGCCAGAGCAGGAAGTTGCTGATGCGGCAGTCGCCGCCGGTGCGGATCAGCAGGTCGGGCTCGGGCTGGTCGGCCAGGGCCATGAATCCGCCGAGACTTTCCTCGGTGACCTGTTCGGCGCGCAGCGGCGCGCCGTCATTGGCCGCGAGCAACCGGCGGCAGGCGTTGACGATGTCCCAGCGGCCGCCGTAGCTACCGGCGATGTTCAGGCGCAGGGTGTCGTTGCCGGCGGTCAGGCGTTCGGCCCAATCCATCTTTTCCCGGATTTCGGCCGGAAAATCGCTGCGCTGGCCGATGAAGCCGATGCGCACGCCGCGCCGGTGCAGTTCCTCGATCTCCGATTCGAGCATGCGCAGGAACAGCTTCATCAGCGTGCCGACTTCCTCTTCCGGGCGCCGCCAGTTCTCGCTGGAGAACGCGAACAGGGTCAGGCAGCCGATGCCGCGCTCGAGGCAGAATTCGATGGCGGTCTGCACCGCCTTGGCGCCGGCGCGGTGGCCGACGCTGCGGATGCTGCCGCGGCGCTCGGCCCAACGCCCGTTGCCGTCCATGATGACGGCGATGTGGCGGGGCAGGCGCGCGGCCTCGGTAGGCATGGCCATCGGCTCAGACGGCCAGCAGCTCGGATTCTTTCGCCTTGGCGACGTCGTCGATGTCCTTGACCGCCTTGTCGGTGATCTTCTGGATCTCGTCCTCGGCGCGGTGCGCCTCGTCTTCCGAGATGGCCTTGTCCTTGAGCAGATCCTTCACCGCCGAGATGGCGTCGCGGCGGATGTTGCGCACCGAAATCTTGGCGTTCTCGCCTTCGGCGTACACGTGCTTGATCAGCTCCTTGCGGCGTTCTTCGGTCAGCGGCGGCAGGTTGATGCGGATGACCTGGCCGAGGGTGTTCGGGGTGAAGCCGAGGTTGGAGGCCAGGATGGCCTTCTCGACCGCGCCGACCATGGATTTCTCCCACGGCGTGATGGTGATCGAGCGCGCGTCGGCGATGGCGACCGTGGCGACCTGGCTGAGCGGGGTGTCGGTACCGTAGTAATTGACTTTCAGGTTGTCGACCAGGCCGGTGCTGGCGCGTCCGGTACGCAGCGAGCTCAGCTCGTGCTTGAGGGCGTCGATGCTTTTGGCCATGCGCGTCTGCGCGTCTTTCTTGATTTCGTTGAGCATGCGTGGCTCCGGTTTTCGGGACAGGCCCAATTATAGCCCGAGCGGCCGCTAAACGCTTAAAATCGCTGAAAAAGCTCAGTGGTGCGGGGCGTGGTCGTGGTGGTCGTGCAGGCAGGCGCCGCCGAGCTCGATCTGCAGCGTGGCATGGTTGATGCCGAAGCGTTCGTGCAGCCCGTGGTTGGCGGCGTCGATGAAGTCGTCATGGCCTTCGGCGGTGGCGCGCACGACATGCGCGGTCAGCGCGATCTCCTCGGCGCCGAGCGACCAGATATGCACGTGGTGCACGGCCGAGACGCCGGGCAGGGCCAGCAGCCAGCGTTCGACCTCGGCTTTATCCAGTCCCTCGGGAACGGCGTCCATCACCTGCAGAAAGCTGGCCTTCAGCAGGCCCCAACTGCCGACGCCGATCACCACCGCCACCAGCACCGCGGTCAGCGGGTCGAGCCAGCGCCAGCCGGCCCACCAGATGCCGAGGCCGGCGATGACCGCCGCCAGCGACACCGCGGCGTCGGCCAGCAGATGCAGGTAGGCGCCGCGCTTGTTCAGGTCGGTGTGCTGGCCGCGGTGGAACAGGGCGGCGGTACCCAGGTTGACCACGATGCCGAGCCCGGCGACGGCCATCACCGTCAGCCCCGGTACCTCGGGCGGCGCGTGCAGGCGGGTAATCGCCTCCCACAGCAGGGCGCCGCTGAAACCGACCAGGATCAGTGCGTTGAACAGCGGTGAGATCTGCGTGGCGCGGCGCCAGCCGAAGGTGTGGCGCTCGGTCGGCGGTTGGCTGGCCATCCAGGCCGCGCCCCAGGCCAAAGCCAAGCCGGCGGCGTCGCCCAGATTGTGCAGGGCGTCGGAAATCAGCGCCAGCGAATTGCTGTAAATGCCGATGCCGGCCTCCAGCGCCGAATACGCCAGGTTGATCCACATCGCCCAGGCGAACAGATGCTGGCTGTTTCCGTGGCCGGCATGCCCGTGTCCGTGGCCGTGCGGATGCGCGTGCATGGTTAGCGGGTGACCAGGGTGCCGATGTCCTCGCCCTGCAGGATGCGCATCAACGCGCCTTCGCGGCCCATGTCGTAGATGCGCAGCGGGATGTCGTTCTCGCGGCACAGGGCGAAGGCGGCGGTGTCCATCACCTGCAGGTCGCGCGCGAGCACTTCGTCGTAGGTCAGTTTGTCGAAACGCTTGGCGCCCGGGTTCTTCTTCGGGTCGGCATCGTAGATGCCGTCGACCTTGGTCGCCTTCAGCAGCAGCTCGGCGTTGATCTCGGTGGCGCGCAGCGCGGCGGCGGAGTCGGTGGTGAAGAACGGGTTGCCGGTGCCGGCCGCGAACAGGGTGATGCGGCCTTTCTCCAGATGGCGCACGGCGCGGCGGCGGATATAGTCCTCGCAGATCTGGTTGATCTTGATCGCGCTCATCACCCGGGCGTTGACGCCGTGCTTCTCCAGCGCGTCCTGCATGGCCAGGGCGTTGATTACCGTGGCCAACATGCCCATGTGGTCGCCGGTGACCCGGTCCATGCCGCCGGCGGCCAAGCCGGCGCCGCGGAAGATGTTGCCGCCGCCGATGACCACGCCGATCTCCGCGCCGGCTTTCTGCGCTTCGATGATTTCCTTCGCCAAGCCGTTGATCACGGCCGGGTCGATGCCGTAGTCGCCGTCGCCCATCAGGGCCTCGCCGGACAGTTTCAACAGGATGCGGCGGTATTTGAGTTGGCTCATGGCGGGCTCCGGGCGGTGTGCGGTGGGTATTTTAACGGAAAGGCGGTCGGCGGTTCAGGCTTTCGGTTCGAAGATGACGTAGACCTTGCGCGCCGGCTCGAGCACTTCCCAGGTGCCGCGGTAGCCGGCTTCGATGGTGAAGCGGTCGCCTTTGCGCACGGTGCGTGCGTGGCCGGCGTCGTCGGTCATCACGATCACGCCGTCGAGGATCTCGCAGTATTCGTGTTCGGTATAGGCGACCCGCCATTTGCCGGGCTGCGCTTCCCAGAAGCCGACATGGAATTGGCCGGACGGGTCGCTGAAGGCGTTGCGCACAGCCTGCTCCGGGCTGCCTGCGAGCATCTTCTCCGGCGCCACCCGGTAGGCCTCATGCGGGAGGCTGGCGTAATCCAAGGGGGTGATTCGGCTCATGTGTCTTCCTTGTTCGAGGTCAGGCGAAAAAAAAGCCACCCGAGGGTGGCTTTTTCCGGATCAGACCGCCATGGCCTTGGCGACTTCGGCGGCGTAGTCTTCCACCACCTTCTCGATGCCTTCGCCGACCACCAGGCGCTGGAAGCCGATGACGTCGGCGCCGCCGGCCTTGACCGCGGCTTCGACGCTCAGGTCGGTGTTCAGCACGTACGGCTGGCCGTACAGGGTGACTTCGTTGACGATCTTGCTGACCTTGCCGGCGATGATCTTCTCGAGGATGTCGGCGGGCTTGTTCTTGTCCTTCTCCGGCATCTTCGCCAGCTCGATTTCCTTCTCTTTGGCGATGAAATCGGCCGGCACGTCGGCGGCTTTGTTGTACGGCGGGTTCATGGCGGCCACGTGCATGGCGATGCCGCGGGCCAGTTCGTTGTCGCCGCCGGCCAGTTCCACCAGCACGCCGATGCGGCCGCCGTGGATGTAGGCGGCGACGTTGTTGGCCGATTCCACGCGCACCAGGCGGCGGACCTGCACGTTCTCGCCGACCTTGGCGATCAGCGCGGCGCGGGCTTCTTCCACGGTGCCGCCGGCCATCGGGGCGGATTTCAGGGCGTCGGCGTCGGCGGCGCCGGAGGCCAGTGCGGCTTGGGCGACGGCGTTGACGAAGTTGACGAAGTTCTCGTCCTTGGCCACGAAATCGGTTTCGGAGTTGACTTCGACCAGCACGGCCTTGCCGCCGTCGGCGGCCATGCCGATGCGGCCTTCGGCGGTGACGCGGTCGGCTTTCTTGTCGGCCTTGGCCAGGCCGGTCTTGCGCAGGAATTCCATCGCGGCGTCGATGTCGCCGTTGTTCTCGGACAGCGCCTTCTTGCATTCCATCATGCCGGCGCCGGAGCGCTCGCGGAGTTCTTTCACCAGGCTAGCGGTAATTTCCATTGGGGACCTCGGATTGTTCAGGGAGTCGCATCGGCGCTCGGCCGATGGGGAAGGGGGTGCTTGCGCACCCCCGGGGTCACGGCTCAGGCGTCGCGTTTTTCGCGGCGCGGGGCGGCTTTCTTGGCCGGGGCGCGGCGGGCGCCTTTCTTGTCGTCTTTGCCGACCGGGTTGCCGTCGGCGTCCAGTTCGACGAACTCGTCGTTGCCGGAAGCCACGATCGGGGCGGCGGCCTTGCCTTCCAGCACGGCGTCGGCGGCGGCGCGGACGTACAGCTGCACGGCGCGGATGGCGTCGTCGTTGCCCGGGATGGCGTAGTCGACCAGGTTGGGGTCGTAGTTGGTGTCGACCACCGCGATCACCGGGATGCCGAGCTTCTTGGCTTCCTGGATGGCGATGTTCTCATGGCCGATGTCGATGACGAACAGGGCGTCCGGCAGGCGGTTCATGTCCTTGATGCCGCCCAGCGAGGCTTCCAGCTTGTCGCGTTCGCGGCGCAGGCCCAGCACTTCGTGCTTGACCAGCTTCTCGAAGGTGCCGTCGGTTTCGGCCGCTTCCAGCTCCTTCAGGCGCGAGACGGACTGCTTCACGGTGCGGAAGTTGGTCAGCGTGCCGCCCAGCCAGCGCATGCTCATGTACGGCATGTTGCAGCGGGTCGCTTCTTCCTTGATGGCTTCGCGCGCCGAACGCTTGGTGCCGACGAACAGGATGGTGCCGCGCTTTTGGGCGATGGCCGAGATGAAGTTCATGGCGTCGGTGAACAACGGCATGGTCTTCTCGAGGTTGATGATGTGGATCTTGCCGCGGGCGCCGAAGATGTACGGACCCATTTTCGGGTTCCAGTAGCGGGTCTGGTGGCCGAAGTGGACGCCGGCTTCCAGCATCTGGCGCATGGTGACTTGGGACATGGTGAATCCTTTTCGCGAAAGGGAACCGGCCTGTCTGCAGGCGTCGGGTTCCGGGGTTGGGCCTCCACCGGATCGCCGCTTCGAACCCCGAGGGGCACCCCGAAGCGGGGGAATATCCGGTGTGTGAATTCGCCGATTGACGCTCGGCGTGGGCGGTGAAGCCCCGGAATTATACAAGAAAGTGCGATTTTGCCGCAAGTATCGGATAATGGCGGGATGAAAGTATCGATCAAAACCCCCGAAGACGTCGAAAAGATGCGCGTGGCCGGCCGCCTGGCCGCGGAAGTGCTGCAGGTCGTGGCCCCGCATGTCAAACCCGGCGTCACCACCGCCGAGCTCGACCGCATCTGCCATGAACACATCGTTCAGGTCCAGCAGGCCATCCCGGCCAACGTCGGCTACAAGGGCTTCCCGGCCACGGTCTGTACCTCGGTCAACAACGTCATCTGCCACGGCATTCCGTCCCCGGCCAAGGTGCTCAAGGACGGCGACATCATCAACATCGACGTGACCGTGATCAAGGACGGCTGGCACGGCGACACCAGCCGCATGTACTACGTCGGCGAGCCGTCGGTGAAGGCCCGGCGTCTGGTCGAAATCACCCGCGAGGCGATGTTCGCCGGCATCCGCGCCGTGCGCCCGGGCGCCACCTTGGGCGACATCGGCCACGCCATCCAGACGCTGGCCGAGGCCGAGCGCTTCTCGGTGGTGCGCGAATACTGCGGCCACGGCATCGGCCGCGTGTACCACGAGGACCCGCAGGTGCTGCACTACGGCCAGCCGGGTGCCGGTCTGCGTCTGGAGAAGGGCATGACCTTCACCATCGAGCCGATGATCAACGAGGGCGCCCGCCACACCCGGCTGATGCCGGACGGCTGGACCGTGGTCACCAAGGACCGTTCGCTGTCGGCGCAGTGGGAGCACACCGTGCTGGTGACCGACGACGGCGTGGAGATCCTCACCCGCCTGCCGGGCGACGACAACGACCTGTGACCGACGGGGCCGAGCCGCGGCTGTCGGATGCGCTGGCGGCTTGCGGCCGCGCCGGATCGGCGCCGGAGTTCAGCGCCGCCGCGAAAGTCCTGCTGGCCGAAGCGCGCCTTGAGTTGACCGAACGTCTGGTCGCCGGCGCACCGGTCGAGGCCTTGATCGCGCACTACCGCACCATCATCGACGCGCTGACCGTGCGCGCTTGGACGCTGACCTTGGGCGAACAGGTGCCGCTGGTCCTGGTCGCCACCGGCGGCTACGGCCGGGGCGAGCTGTATCCGCATTCCGACGTCGACATCCTAGTCTGCGGCTCCCCGGAGGCGCAGCAGGCCCGCGCCGAGGCCGTGGCTGGCTTCTTCTCGCTGTTGTGGGACTGCGGCCTGAAGCTCAGCCAGGCGGTGCGTTCGGTCGATGACTGTCTGGCCGAGAGCCGCGCCGAGGTGGCGACCTACACCGCCTTGTTGGAGACGCGTCTATTGGCCGGCGATGCCGGAATCCACGACGCGCTCAAGCAGGCGATCGAATCGCCCGAGGTTTACGGCGCCCGCGAATACTTCGAGGCCAAGCGCGACGAGCAACGCCGCCGGCATGCACGCTTCCACAACACCGCCGACAACCTGGAACCGAACCTGAAGGACGGTCCGGGAGGCCTGCGCGATTTCCATACCCTGAACTGGTTGGCCAAGAAGCTGTACGGCGTGCCGTCGTTGGCCGGCCTGGTGCCGCTGGGTCTGCTCGGCGAGGCCGAATGGGACGCGCTGCTGCGCGATTGGCGCATCGTGGCGCGGCTGCGTTTCGGTCTGCATCTGCTGGTGAAGCGGCCCGAGGAGCGCCTGTTGTTCGACCACCAGAAGCGCCTGGCGGAACTGTACGGCCTGCACGACAGCCCGGAGAGCCTGGCCGTGGAACAGCTGATGCAGGCCTTCTTCCGCGCCGCCGCCATCCTGCTGCGCATCAACGACCGCCTGTTGCAGCGCTTCGAGGAGCATCTCGCCGTCGAGCCGGCGATCACGCCGCTGGCCGACGGTTATGTGCTGAAGAACGGCTACCTGTTGGCCGCCGACAACCGCTTCGCCGAACTCGGCATGCCGGCGCTGTTGGGCCTGTTCCGGATCTGGGGCAGCCAGGATGCCTGCAAAGGCCTGCATTCCGATACCGCCCGTGGCCTGGCCGAGGCGCTCGACACCATCCTGCCGTATGGCCAGCAACCGGAGCCGGCACGCGCCGCGTTCATGGAGCTGGTCGCCCAGCCGCACGGCGTGCTCAGCCTGCAGCGCATGGCGCGTCTGGGCGTGCTGGCGCGTTACCTGCCGGAGTTCGGCAAGGTCACCGGGCGCATGCAATACGACCTGTTCCATGTCTATACCGTGGACCAGCATACGCTGAACGTGCTCGAATACCTGCGCCGCTTCGAGCAGGGCAGGTTGGACGGCTTCGCGCTGCCGCACGAAGTCTTCCCGCGTCTGCGCAAACCTTCGTTGATCTGGCTGGCCGGCCTGTTCCACGACATCGCCAAGGGCCGCGGCGGCGACCATGCCGAGCTCGGCGCCTACGACTTCCTGCGCTTCGCGGCCGCGCACGGCCTGCCCAGCGCCGACGCCCAGCTGGTCGAGTGGCTGGTGCGCCAGCATCTGCTGATGTCCTTGACCGCGCAGAAATCCGACATCTCCGATCCGGACGTGGTCAACGCCTTCGCCCGTACGGTCGCCGACCGCGAACATCTGGACTACCTGTACGTGCTGACCTGCGCCGACATCGCCGGCACCAGCCCGAAGCTGTGGAACGCGTTCAAGGACCAGCTGCTGGCCGATCTGTACACCGCCACCCGCTACGTGCTGCGCGTCGGTCTGGAGCATCCGCTGAACGCCGCCGACATCCGCGCCGACACCCGCGATATGGCGATGGCGGCGCTGATGGACGCCGGCCTGGACGAAGCCGTGATCGCCGCGCTGTGGGATACGTTCCCCGAAGACGCTTTCCTGCGCTACCGGCCCGAGCAACTGGTCTGGCAGACGCAGGGCATCCTGGCCGCCGCCGGCGACACCCAGGTGCTGGTGCGTGAGCTGCCGGGCGGCGATTCGCTCGAGGTGTTCGTGCGCACGCCGAACCGCGACGGCATCTTCTCCGGCCTGATGGCCACGCTCGACCGCCTGGATTTGGGCGTGGCGCACGCGCGCGTGCTGCTGTCGATCGACGGTTACGCCCTCGACAACTTCGTCACCCTGAAAGGCGGCCACACGCCCGACGCCAAGCGCGTGGCGCAGACCCTGCAGGCGGCGCTGAAGGATCCGGCCAGCATCCGGCCGGCCAAACACCTGCTGCCGATCCGACTGCGGCATTTCAAGATCGCGCCGCGCATCGAATTCAGCCCGTCCGCCGCCGACGGCCGCACTCTGATGAGCCTGGTCTGCGCCGACCGCCCGGGCCTGCTGGCCGGCATCGCCTACGTGCTGCTGCAGCGCAAGGTGCGCGTGCACGACGCCCGCATCGCCACCTTCGGCGAACGCGCCGAGGACATCTTCGTGCTCAGCGACCGCGAAGACCGCGCCATCACCGATCCCGACGCCCTGCATTCGCTGCACGAGGCGCTGTTAGACTATCTGCAAGGAAGGAAACCATGACCGCCGAACTGAAACTCCGCATCGAACACGCCTTCGACAACCGCGCCGCGCTCGACGCGGCTGCCATCGAGACCCTGAAACCCGACCTGTACCACGTCATCGCGCTGCTGGAATCCGGCGACGCGCGCGTGGCCGAACCGGCCGACGGCGGCTGGAAGGTCAACGAATGGCTGAAGAAGGCCGTGCTGCTGTATTTCCGCTGCCACGACATGCAGGTGATGGGCGAACCGGCCAATCCGTTCTGGGACAAGGTGCCGCTGCGCTTCGAGAACTACGACGCCGACGACTTCCGCCGTCTGGGCGCGCGCGTGGTGCCGGGTACGGTCGCCCGCGCCGGCAGCTTCATCGGCAAGGACGCGGTGCTGATGCCGAGCTTCGTCAACATCGGCGCCTACGTCGGTCCCGGCACCATGGTCGACACCTGGGCCACGGTCGGCTCCTGCGCCCAGGTCGGCGCGCGCTGCCACATCTCCGGCGGCGCCGGCATCGGCGGCGTGCTGGAACCGCTGCAGGCGGCGCCCACCATCATCGAGGACGACTGCTTCATCGGCGCGCGCTCGGAAGTGGTCGAGGGCGTGATCGTCGAGCGCGGCTCGGTGATCGGCATGGGCGTGTTCATCGGCCAGAGCACCCGCATCTACAACCGCGCCACCGGCGAAATCGGCTATGGCCGCGTGCCGGCCGGATCGGTGGTGGTGTCCGGGTCGCTGCCTTCGGCCGACGGCACGCATTCGCTGTACTGCGCGGTGATCGTCAAGCAGGTCGACGAAAAGACCCGCGGCAAGACCTCGGTCAACGAACTGCTGCGCGGAGCCGTGGAATGAGCCTGACCCTCTACGGCCTGCCGAACTGCGACACCTGCAAAAAGGCGCAGAACTGGCTGAAGCGCATCGAGCGGCCGTTCACTTTTATCGATTACCGCAGCAACCCGGTCGCCCCGGAGATGCTGAGCGCCTGGGCCGAACAGCTCGGCGGCTTCGACGCGCTACTGAACAAGGCCAGCACCACCTGGCGCAACCTGTTGCCGAACAAGAAATCGCCGGGCTCCAAGCCCGAGTACCTGATGCTGCTGAAGGAATATCCGGCGCTGGTGAAGCGTCCGGTGCTGGTGTTCCCGGACGGCCGTGTGGTGCTCGGCTTCAAGGACACCCAGTACAAGAAACTGTTCGCCGAGTGAGGATGCGGCCATGAGCGACGTGTTGGCGTTGACCCAGGAATTGATCGCCCGGCCGTCGATCACCCCGGACGATGCAGGCTGCCAGCAGCTGATCGCGCAGCGCTTGCAGTGTGCCGGGTTCGCCTGCGAACACCTGCGCTTCGGCGAGGTCGACAACCTGTGGGCGACGCATGGCAGCGGCGACGGGCCGGTGCTGGTGCTTCTCGGGCATACCGATGTGGTGCCACCAGGGCCGCACGGGGATTGGGCCAGCGATCCGTTCGTGCCCGAAGTGCGCAACGGCGTGCTGTACGGACGCGGCGCAGCGGACATGAAGGGCAGCGTGGCTGCGTTCGTCGTTGCCCTGGAGGCCTTCGTTGCCGCGCATCCGGACCATGCGGGGACGGTGGCGTTGTTGCTGACCTCGGACGAGGAGGGCGATGCCATCGACGGCGTGCGCAAGGTCGCCGACACCTTCCGCGAGCGCGGCCAGCGCATCGACTGGTGCATCACCGGCGAACCGTCGTCGAAATCGACGCTTGGCGACCTGCTGCGCGTCGGTCGTCGCGGCACGCTGTCCGCCACGCTGACGGTGAAGGGCATCCAGGGCCACGTGGCCTATCCGGAAAAGGCGCGCAACCCGATCCACCAGTCGCTGGCGGCGCTGGCCGAACTGGCGTGGAAGCAGTGGGACGCGGGCTACGAAAGCTTCCCGCCGACCAGCCTGCAGATGTCCAACATCCACGCGGGTACCGGCGCCAACAACGTGATCCCGGGCGAGCTGCAGGTGCTGTTCAACCTGCGCTACAACCCGAACTGGACCGCGGTGCAGCTGGAAGCGGAGTGCGAGACCATCCTGCGCGAATACGGCCTGGATTTCGTGATCCGGTGGCATCGCGGCGGCGAACCGTTCCATACCCCGGAAGGCCCGTTGCGTGCGGCCGCGCGCGCCGTGCTCGGGGAATTCGCCGGTGCGCCGCCCGAGGAAAGCACCGGTGGCGGCACCTCGGATGCTCGCTTCATCGCGCCGCTGGGCGCGCAGTGCATCGAGATCGGGCCGGTCAACGCCAGCATCCACAAGGTCGACGAACACGTGGCGGTCGCGGACCTGGAGCGCCTGCCGGCGCTTTACCTGGCGCTGGTGGAACGGTTGCTGGCGCAACCGTTGCGCAGCGGCGCAGAGGCGGGTTAAGATCACCCCATGACTTTCGTGTGCGCCAATAACAATCGCAATAACGCCAGCCCCCGCGGGTCGGCGATTAGCGCGCGCGTCACACGCTGATCTCTCCGAAGCCCGCACTGAGAAGTGCGGGTTTTTTCGTTTTCCCCTTCGAATAACAACACCTCCACAAGGATTTCCACGATGTGCTCGATCCTCGGCGTCTTCGACCTCCGCCCCGGCGCGGACCTGCATCCCCTGCGGCCACTGGCACTGTCGCTGTCCGCGCGCCAGCGGCACCGTGGGCCAGACTGGAGCGGGGTGCACGTGGATGCGAACGCGCTGCTGGTCCACGAGCGGCTGGCGATCGTCGATCCCGCCGGTGGCGCGCAACCCATCCATTCCGCCGATGGCGACCTTGCGCTGGCGGTGAACGGCGAGATCTACAACCACCGCGACCTCGAACGCCGCCTCGCCAAGCCCTACGCGTTCCAGACCGGCTCCGACTGCGAAGTGATCAACGCCCTGCATCGCGACGGCGAAGCGCCCGAGACCTGGCTGGGCCGGCTCAACGGCATCTTCGCTTTCGCATTGTGGGATGCAGCCGCGAAGCGCGTGCTGATCGCGCGCGACCACATGGGCATCTGTCCGTTGTACTGGGGCCACGATGCCGATGGTCGCCTGTGGGTGGCGTCGGAGATGAAATCGCTGGTGCGCGTCTGCGACGACGTGGCGGCGTTCCCGCCCGGCCATGTCTACGACAGCGCGACCGGCGAGCTGGTGCACTGGTACAAGCGCGCCTGGCGCGACTATGACGCGGTCCAAGGCGTGGCCGCGGACAAGGCCGAACTGCGCGAGGCCTTCGAGCGCGCGGTGCATCGCCAGCTGATGAGCGACGTGCCGTACGGCGTGCTGCTCTCGGGTGGGCTGGATTCCTCGCTGGTCGCGGCCTGCGCCGCCAAGTTCGCGCGCAAGCGGGTGGAGGACGACGACAAGGGCGAAGCCTGGTGGCCGCGCCTGCACAGTTTCGCGATTGGCCTGGAGGGTTCGCCGGATCTCGCTGCCGCGCAGATCGCCGCGGATGCATTGGGCACCGTGCATCACGGTTTCACCTACAGCTTCGCCGAAGGGCTGGATGCGCTGCCGGAAGTGATCCGCCATATCGAGACCTACGACGTCACCACCATCCGTGCATCGACGCCGATGTTCCTGCTGGCGCGCCGGATCAAGGCGATGGGCGTGAAGATGGTGCTGAGCGGCGAGGGCAGCGACGAACTGTTCGGCGGCTACCTGTACTTCCACAAGGCACCGAACGCGCGCGAATTCCACGAGGAGCTGGTGCGCAAGCTCGACGCGCTGCACAGCTTCGATTGCCTGCGCGCCAACAAGTCGATGATGGCCTGGGGCGTGGAGCCGCGGGTGCCGTTCCTGGACGTCGAGTTCATGGACGTGGCGATGCGCATGGACGCGATGCACAAGATGAGCGGCGGCGGGAAGATGGAAAAGTCGGTCCTGCGCGAGGCCTTCGAGGGTTACCTGCCGCAGGAAATCCTGTGGCGGCAGAAGGAGCAGTTCAGCGATGGCGTGGGCTACGGCTGGATCGATGGCCTGAAGGCGCATGCCGAGGCCCACGTGAGCGATGCGGATTTCGCCGCAGCCGAGCAACGCTTCCCGATCAACCCGCCGCAGACCCGCGAGGCGTATTTCTATCGCCGGATCTTCGAGGACATCTTCCCGGGCGACGCCTGCGCGAACACGGTGCCGGGCGGCAAGTCGATCGCGTGCTCGTCACCGGCGGCGATCGCCTGGGATGCCGCGTTCGCGACCATGGCGGATCCTTCCGGCCGCGCGGTGGCCGGCGTGCACAACGCCGCGGTGGCGGCGATCTAGCCGCTTCGACAAGCGGCCTATGGCGTTCGATGAATTGTCGGGCGCCCGCGTGGCGGATGGAATGAGCGCCCCATGCCATCGGGTCGCGCCATGAGCTATGCCATCGCAGAGTACGGAAACATCCTGCCCATCGTCGCGGTCACCCAGGTGCTGCTCAAGCGGGCGGGTTACCAGGTCAAGCCCGATGGGCATTTCGGCCCGATGACCCGGGAGGCGGTGCGCAGCAGGCCGTAGGCCGCCAATACCAGCAGCAACACCAGCGCGGTCAGCGCCAACAACAGACGTTTCAGGATCACACGCATGGCGGCTCCGGCTTAGGTGGGGATTATTGGCTTTCGATGCTGTCGACGCGCTGGAAGCCGCGCGGCAGGGCGTGGCCGCGCTGGGCGCGCGCGCCCTGGTAGGCCTGCAGGTCGCGCCAGGCCAATACCAGCTTGCGCTGGCCGCAGTGCAGCACCAATTCGCCGCCCAGCTTGACGCAGGTGATGGCGATGACGGTTTCCTCGCCGGCTTTCAGCTTGGCCGGCGGGATCTGCAGGATCTTGTTGCCTTTGCCCTTGTCGAGCTCGGGCAGTTCCTTGGCCGGGAACGCCAACAGGTTGCCGGTCGAGCTGATCGCCACCACGAAATCGGTCTCGATGTCGTGCACCGCGGCCGGCGGCAGGATCTCGGCCGCAGCGTCGGCGTTGATCAGCTGCTTGCCGGCCTTCTTGCCGGCCAGGAAGTTCTCGAACGCGGTGATGAAGCCGTAGCCGAAGCTGCTGGCGACGATGAACTTCTGCGCCGGTTCGGCCGAGGCCAGGCCGACGAACTCGGCCCCGGACGGCGGCGTGAAGCGGCCGCTGAGCGGTTCGCCGTTGCCGCGCGCCGAGGGCAGGGTGTGGGTCAGGCAGGAATAGCTACGGCCGGTGGAGTCCAGCACCGCCACGTTCATCGTGCTGCGGCCGCGCACGAAGTCGCGCAGGGCGTCGCCCTCGCGGTAGCCCAGCGCCGCCGGATCGAGCTCGTGGCCCTTGCCGGCGCGGATCCAGCCTTTCTGCGACAGCACCACGGTCATCGGTTCGCTGGCCACCAGCGCGCTTTCGTCGATGGCCTGCGCCGAGCCGCGGGTGACCAGCGGCGACAGGCGGGCGTCGCCGAACTTGGCGGCATCGGCCTGCAGTTCGTCCTTCAGCAGCTTCTTGAGCTTGGCGTTGGAACCCAGGATGGCCGTGATCTTGGCCAGCTCGGCCGCCAACGATTCCTGCTCGCCGCGGATCTTCATCTCCTCCAGGCGCGCCAGCTGCTTCAGCTTGGTCTCCAGGATGTAGTCGGCCTGTTCCTCACTGAGTCCGAAGCGCGCCATCAGCACCGCTTTCGGCTCGTCTTCGGTGCGGATGATGTGGATCACCTCGTCCAGGTTGAGGAAGGCGGTCAGCAGGCCTTCCAGCAGGTGCAGGCGGCGCTCGACCTTGTCCTTGCGGTGGTTCAGGCGTTTGCGCAGGGTGTCCATGCGGAAGCCCAGCCATTCGCCCAGCAGCGATTTCAGGTCCTTGACCTGCGGCCGTCCGTCCAGGCCGATGATGTTGAAGTTGACCCGGTAGCTCTTCTCCAGGTCGGTGGTTGCGAACAGGTGGCCCATCAACGCGTCGACGTCGACCCGGTTCGAGCGCGGCACCAGCACCAGGCGGGTCGGCGTCTCGTGGTCGGACTCGTCGCGCAGGTCCTCCAGCCAGGGCAGCTTCTTGGCGCGCATCTGCTGCGCGATCTGCTCCATCACCTTCGAGGGCGACACTTGGTACGGCAGCGCGGTCAGCACGATGTCGTTGCCTTCCTTGACGTAGGTGGCGCGCGCGCGGATCGAGCCGCCGCCGCTCTCGTACATGGCCGCGATCTCCTGGCGCGGCGTGATGATCTCGGCCCGGCTCGGATAATCCGGGCCCAGCACGTGTTCGCACAGGTCGCGCACGCTGGCGTCGGGGTCGTCGAGCAGGCGGATGCAGGCGCTGACCACTTCGTTGAGGTTGTGCGGCGGGATGTCGGTGGCCATGCCGACGGCGATGCCGGTGGTGCCGTTGAGCAGGATGTGCGGCAGACGCGCCGGCAGCCAGGTCGGCTCCTGCAGGGTTCCGTCGAAGTTCGGGTTCCAGTCCACGGTGCCCTGGCCGAGTTCGCCCAGCAGCACTTCCGCGATCGGGGTCAGCTTGGATTCGGTGTAGCGCATGGCCGCGAACGATTTCGGGTCGTCGCTGGAGCCGAAGTTGCCCTGGCCCTCGATCAGCGGATAGCGGTAGGAGAACGGCTGCGCCATCAGCACCATGGCCTCGTAGCAGGCCGAATCGCCGTGCGGGTGGTATTTGCCGATGACGTCGCCGATGGTACGCGCCGATTTCTTCGGTTTGGCCGAGGCGTTCAGCGACAGCTCGCTCATGGCGTAGATGATCCGGCGCTGCACCGGCTTCAGGCCGTCGCCGAGGAAGGGCAGGGCGCGGTCGAGCACCACGTACATGGAGTAGTCGAGATAGGCGCGTTCGGCGTATTCGCGCAGCGGAATCTGCTCGAAGCCGTGGAAACTGGGGCGGGTCATGTCGGTCATGCGGAACTCGGATGCTGCAAAGCCCCATTCTAACGGGGAACGCCGGGCAACGGGCGGCCTTGGCGCCGCCATGATGGAGTAAACTAGACGGGCAAAGGAGCCTGCATGAGCACCACCCTCGTCACCGGTCTGGTCATCGGCCTGATTGCCGTTTTCTGCCTGTATCTGCTGTTCAAGGCGGCCGGCTTCCTGCTGCGTCTGGGCCTGGTCGCCTTCGTGCTGGCCGCGGCCTGGTGGTATTTGGCGCCGGCGCTCGGCCTGCCGCCGATTCCGCTATGAGCCGCGCCGGAAATCTGGCGATTTCGCGCCGCCGGTTGGCGATCATCCTCGGCCTGCTGGCGATGGTCGGGCCGTTCGCGATCGACAGCATCTTCCCCGCCTTCCACGCCCTGGCGGTCGACCTGCGGGTGATGGACGCCGCCATCCAGCAGACCATCAGCGTCTATCTGCTGGGCTACGCCGCGATGTCGCTGTTACATGGCGCGCTGTCGGACGCTTTCGGCCGGAAACCGGTGATCCTCGGTGGGCTGGCGCTGTTCCTGCTGGCCTCGGTCGGCTGCGCCATGGCCGGCAGCCTGCAGGAACTGCTGGTCTACCGCTTCGTGCAGGGCCTGTGCGCCGGCGTCGGCCTGATCGTCGGGCGCGCGGTGATCCGCGACGTGTTCGACGGCGACCACGCCCAGCGCATGATGAGCCTGGTGTCGATGATCTTCTCGATCGCGCCGGCGGTGGCGCCGATTATCGGCGGCTTCATCCTGGTCGGCAGCGACTGGCGCGGCATCTTCTGGTTCCTGGTGGCGCTGTCGGCGCTGATGCTGGCCATCGTCGGCAGCCTGCTGCCGGAATCGCACCCGGCGGCCAAGCGTACGCCGCTGCATCCGGTCACGCTGGCCAAGGCTTACGGCGGCATGCTGTCCAGCCGGCCGTTCCGGCTGCTGGCGCTGACCAGCACCAGCCTGTTCGGCTGCCTGTTCCTGTACATCGCGGCGGCGCCGGATTACGTGATGCTGCACCTGCGCCTGGACGAGACCCAGTTCGGCTGGTTCTTCGTGCCCACCATCGCCGGCATGAGCGTAGGCGCCTTCCTCAGCGGCCGTCTGGCCGGCAAGGTCTCGGCCTCGCGTCTGGTGGCCTGGGGCTTCGCCATCTGCCTGCTGTCGGCCGTGGCCAATCTGGCGTATTGCCTGTCCACCGAGACCCTGCGCCTGCCGTGGGCGGTGCTGCCGATGACCGGCTTCGCGTTCGGCATCGCGCTGGTGTTCCCGATCGTGACCATCGCGCTGCTCGACCTGTATCCGGCCATCCGCGGCACGGCATCCTCGATGCAGGCCTTCATCGGCCTGATGGGCAACGCGCTGATCTCCGGCCTGCTGGTTCCCCTGCTGGGCAAGCACCCGCTGCATCTGGCCATCGCCGCGCTGCTGTTCGTGGTCGCCGCCATCGGCATCTGGCTGGTCTATCTGCGGCAACCGCACGCACCGCCGCACAGCCCGGCCGAGCCGGCGGCGTTCGAACCGACCGACGAGTTGTGATGTCGGGGTTCGATCCAAAAAACACGGCGCACCGAAGTGCGCCGCGTGAACTTGGATCTTTAGCGCATGGATCAGCCGGCTGATCCGCCGTGCGCGCGGTAATCCGCGCGCAGCAGTTCCTGGAAGTGGTGCAGGGCGTTCTCGCGTAGCGGGTTCAGCCGGCCGGCGTGATACGAGCCGCTGTCCAGGCCCTTCTGCACGTCGATGCAGATGCGGATGTCCTCGTCCTGCACCACATCGGAGAATTCCAGGTCGCGCTGGCGGCGGATGTCGTCGCTTTCGCCTTTGCTCTCCACGTAGAAGAAATCGAACTCCACGCGGCAGCGGTTGCCCGGTAACGGCAGCACCCGGTTGGTCTGCAGGCGGCCCGGCAGGATGTTGAGCATGGTGTTCGGGTACATGAAGTAGTACAGCGCCTCGCCCGAGCCGTACAGGTCGTCGCCGCTTTCCAGCGGGCTGAACTGCATGGAATGCCAGCGCTTGGTTTCGGTCACGTAGCTGCGGTAATCCAGCAGCTTGTTGAGCTCCGGATGCACGTGCGGCACGTGGTAGCCTTCCAGATAATTGTCGACGTAGGTCTTCCAGTTGCAGTCGATGTCGTAATGCAGGTGCTGGTGGAAGCGCAGGTCGACCAGACGGTGGCCGCTGACCGCCAGGCGTTCGGCGATGCCTTCCACGTACTCTTCGAACGGCGGCGCATCGTTCGAGGCGGCGGCGAACACCAGGCCCTCGAACTCGCGCACGTGCACTTCCGGCAGGCGCACGTCGGCGATGTCGAAGTCGGCCACGTCCTTCATCTCGGTCGCGGTGCGCAGGCTGCCGTCCAGATTGTAGGTCCAGCCGTGGTACTTGCAGCGCAGCTGCTTGGCGCCCTTGCCGGGGCAGTGCGCCATCGGGCCGGCACGGTGCCGGCAGACGTTGTGGTAGCCGCGCAGGCCGTCGGCGGTGCGGATCACGATCACCGGCAGGCGGCCCATGGCCGCCACCGTGTAATCGCCCTCATCGCCGATCTGGCTGGCGTGGCAGATGTATTGCCAGTGGCGGTCGAACACCGCCCGCTGGTCGAGATCGGCCGTCGCCTCGCCGGTGTAGAAACGCGCGGGCAGGGCGGTGGCGGTGGCCAGCGGCTGCGGTGCCAGATCGGCGGCGTCGGCGCGCATCAGGCCTCCGGCGCCTGCCAGCCGCACTGCTTGCCTTCGTTCTGCTTGGTCAGCCAGGCCTGCAGCGGCGCGAAGTATTCCAGCACGGCCGAACCGTCCATTTCCTCCTTGCCGGTCAGCTCCTTCATGGTCTGCTGCCAGGGTTGGCTGGCGCCTTTGCCCAGCATGGCCCAATACCGGCGACCGGCTTCGGCGTTGCCGGCGAAGTTGCACTGGTACAGCGGACCCTTATGGCCGGAGGCGTCGCACAGCGCCTTGTAGAACTGGAACTGCAGGATGTGCGATAGGAAGTAGCGGGTATACGGGGTGTTGCCCGGCACATGGTACTTGGCGCCGGCGTCGAAGAATTCCTCGCCGCGGGCATCGGCCGGGGCCACGCCCTGGTACTTGGCCTTCAGGCTCCACCAGGCCTTGTTGTAGTTCTCCGGCGCGATCGAGCCGTCGAACACGCCCCAGCGCCAGCGGTCGATCATCAGCCCGAACGGCATGAACGCGACCTTGGCCAGCGCCATGCGCATCTGGGCGTTGATCACCGCTTCGTCGCTGACCGCCGGCTTGTCGACCAAGCCGATCGAGTTCAGGTATTCCGGCGTCATCGACAGCACGATGGTGTCGCCGATGGCCTCGTGGAAGCCGTCATGCGCGCCGTTCTGGAACAGGTAGGGCTGGTCCTTGTAGGCCAAGTAGTAATACACGTGGCCGAGCTCGTGGTAGATGGTGGTGAACTCCTCCTCGTTCGGCTTGATGCACATCTTGATGCGCACGTCGCCGCTGGTGTTCATCGGCCAGGCGCTGGCGTGGCAGACCACGTCGCGGTCGCGCGGCTGCACCAGCTGCGAGTTGGCGTAGAACGACTTCGGCAACGCCGGCATGCCCAGGCCGGTGTAGAAGCTTTCCGCCATGCGGGTCATGGCCACCGCGCTTTCCAGGTCGGCCTTGCGTTCCAGTTCGGCCAGCTGCACGGCGCTCAGCTTCTCGGCGCCGCCGGCGTCGGCCACCAGTTTGTCGAACAGGGCCTTGCGCTTGGCGGCCAGCGCGCCGTTGATGTCGAGACTGCCGACGCCTTTGTACGGCTCCAGCAGCGGCCACAGCGCGCCCCAGTCCTGCTGCCACAGGTTGCCGGTCAGATGCGCGGGGATCATGCCGTCGATCTCGCCCTTGCTGCCGTACTTCTGCACCAGTTTGTTCTTGGCGTAGCACTGCAGCTGTTCGTACAGCGGACGCACCTGGCCCCACAGGCGGTCGCTTTCCTGCTGGAAGTCGGCGGGACTCATGTCGTAGCCGGAGCGCCACTGGTCGCCGGTGTTGGCGAAGCCCATTTCGCGTGCGCCGGTGTTGGTCAGCTCGACGAAGCGCTGGTAGTCCTTGCGCATCGGCACCGAGATGGTGTGCCAGCCCTTCCAGGCGCGCTCCAGTTCCTCGTAGCTCTTGCCTTGGGTGTCGGCCAGGATGTCGGAGATTTCGCCGATGTCCAGGCACGCGTCCGGTTTGGCGGCGTCCGGGCAGTATTTGCCGGCGCCGTAGGCGGCGCCGAGGCGGCTGACGATCTCGGTCAGTTCCTTGAGCTGGGCCGGATCCTGCGGCGCCGGCATCGCGGTCGACAGCCGGATCAGCTGCAGCGCGCGCGCGGTGTCGGCGCGGTAGTGGCCGCGGTAGCGTTTGGCCTGCTCCAGAAAGCCGTTCAGCATCGTCAGGCTGCGCTGGTTGGCGGCCGATTCGATGCGCTGGCTGTCTTCGTTGATGTAGGTGGCGGCCAGCCAGGAGGCCGAGGTCAGCTCGTTGTAGATGTCGCTGAAGGATTTGTTGACCCGCGCCACGAACTGGTCGGCCGATTCCGGCTCCGGTTTCTTGGCGGCGGCGCTGTGGCCCGCGCCGAGGGCGAGCAGAAGGGCGAGGGCGATCGGTGTGCGGCGGTTCATGGCGGGCTCCTGTGGATCAGCGTTCTAGCGTAGGGTCTGGCGCGGCTTTCGGCAAGTGCGCCAGCAGCGGAAGGGCGCCGTCCGGGGCCAACAGGCCGGCGCGCTCCAGGAAGGCACGCGCGTCCTCGGCGTCGCGCTCGAACCAGGCGCCGGCCGAGCCCAGCCGGAAGCTGTAGCCCCAGGCGTCCATGTCGGCGCAGGCGCGCGAAAAACCGAAGCCAGGCAGGTAATCGGCCAGCCGCAGCTGCAGGTAGCAGGTGGCGTCCTCTTCCGGCACCGAATCGGTGGCGTCGGTGTGCACCGCGGCCCGGCGCTCGGGCGGCAGCACGATCAGGTGGCAGGCCTCGTGCAGCAGCGAGTGCAGGGGCGTGTCGGCGCGCGCGTACACGTCGCTGCCGATCAGGCCGGCCTCGCATTCGCCCCAATAGCTGCCGGGGATCGGTTCGCCGTCGGCGACCACGACCAGCCGCAACGAAAACAGGCCCAGCAGATGCCGGGCCTGTCCGATGTCGGTGTCGCGCAGACGCAACACCGGCGCGTCCGCCTCGAATCCCATGCTCAGCCTTTGTCGGGCAGGGCGATCTGGATGTCGAGCACTTCCTGGATGCCGTCGCGGTCCTTTTCGAAGTTGACCTTGACCGCCTCTTCGTTGACCTGCACGTACTTCTTGATCACTTCCAGCAGTTCGCTGCGCAGGCGCGGCATGTAGTCCGGGGCGTTGGCGTCGCGGCGGGTCTGGTTGACCAGGATCTGCAGCCGGTTCTTGGCGGTGGCCGCCGAGGTCGGTTTGCTGTCCAGTTTCTCGAGTTGTTCGATGATGTTGCGCAGCAGTCCCATGGTTCAGCCTCCGAACATCTTGGAGAAGAAACCCTTCTTCTCGACCGTGGTGAAACGCATCGGGCGGTCCTCGCCGAGGATGCGGGCGACGGCGTCGGTGTAGGCCTGGCCGGCCTGCGATTCTTCGTCGAGGATCACCGGATTGCCCGAGTTGGAGCTCTGCAGCACTTCCGGCGATTCCGGGATCACGCCGACCACGCTCAGGCCGAGGATCTCCTGCACGTCGGCGATCGACAGCATCTCGCCTTTCTCCACGCGCGCCGGGTTGTAACGGGTCAGCAGTAGATGCTCGACGATGCGTTCGCCGGCTTCGGCCTTCTTGGTCTTGGAGGCCAGCAGGCCGAGGATGCGGTCGGAGTCGCGCACCGAGGACACTTCCGGATTGACCACGACCACCGCGCGGTCGGCGAAGTACATCGCCAGGAACGCGCCTTTTTCGATGCCGGCCGGGGAGTCGCACAGGATGTAGTCGAAGCCTTCGGCCTGCAGGTCGTTCAGCACCTTGCCCACGCCTTCCTTGGTCAGCGCGTCCTTGTCGCGGGTCTGCGAGGCGGCCAATACGAACAGGTTGTCGAGGCGCTTGTCCTTGATCAACGCCTGCTTCAGGCTGGCTTCGCCGTGCACGACGTTGACGAAGTCGTACACCACGCGGCGTTCGCAGCCCATGATCAGGTCGAGGTTGCGCAGGCCGACGTCGAAGTCGATCACCACGGTCTTCTTGCCGGCCTTGGCCAGGCCGCAGGCGATGCTGGCGCTGGAGGTGGTCTTGCCGACGCCGCCCTTGCCGGAGGTCACTACGATGATTTCTGCCAAAACTGCTCTCCTTATGTTTTTCGTTTCCGGTTCCCCGCAGCCATTATGCCTCAGGCCAGCTCTTCGATGCGCAGCTGGTCCTTGTCCAGCCAGATCTGCACGGCCTTGCCCAACAGCTTCTTGGGGATCTCGTCGAGCACCTTGTAGGTGCCGGCGATGGCGACCAGCTCGGCGTTGAACTCGCGGCAGAAGATGCGGGCCTTGGCGTTGCCCGAGGCCCCGGCCAGGGCCCGGCCGCGCAAAGCGCCGTAGATGTGGATGGAGCCGTCGGCGATGGCTTCGGCGCCGGCGCCGACCATGGCGCACACGGTCAGGTCGCGGCCGGCGGCGTACACCTGCTGGCCGGAGCGCAGCGGTTGGGTCTGCAGCACGCCGGGTTCGGCTTGGGCCGTGGCGGTCGGCGCGGCGGCCGGTGCGGCAGGCGGCGGCGCGGCGGGCGCGGCCACCGGTTCGGCGGCTTCGCGTTCGTAGCCGGCGCGGAACTTGGCCAGGATCGGCAGGCCGACCTGCGCGGCCAGTTGCTCGATGGCCGGGGTGCCGTAGGCGATGGCGACCGGCAACACGCCGGCGCCGCGCAGGACGTCGATCAGACGGTCCACGGTGTCGGCCGCCGGGCAGGCCGACAGGGCGCTGAAATCCAGGATTACCGCGGCGTTGCGGAACAGCTTCGGGGCGCGCTCGACGCGCTCGCGCATTTCCGCGGCCAGGGCGTCGATGTCGAGCGACTGGATGCGCAGGTTGGCGATGCCGACCTGGCCGAATTTGACTTCCCCGTGCTGTTCGAGAGAGGCGCTCTTGGCCATGTCAGGTTCCCGTGGCCCGGCGCGCGTCGGCCGCCGGCCGGCGGCGGCCCTGCAGCCAGGGCACGGCCGGCAGCTGGCTGCCGTAGGTGGCCTGCACGAACGGGTAGCTGCACATTTCCTTGTACAGCATCGCGGCGCGCAGCGGCGAATCCGGCATCTGGTGCTGGCCGACCTCATGGAAACCGAAGCTGCCGTGGAACAGCAGGGCGGGGTGCGTGCTTTCCTCCATGAACACCTCGGCCACCAGGGCCGGGGCGCGCACTTCGGCGAAGCTCTGCACGTCGGCATAGAACAGGCGGCCGATGCCGGCGCTGCGTTGGCCTTTGGCGATGACAATGCGGTCGACGTACACGAAGGCGCCGTAATGGTCCTTGAACCAGCGGAAGTTGCTGCTCTCGTAATCGGCGTCGCGGGTCATCGCGATCAGGAAGCCGACCAGGCAGTCGTCGGTTTCGGCGACCCGGAAATAGTCCGCGTTCTGCCAGAAGTAGCGGATCTGGGCCTGATTCATCGGCAGGATTCCGCTGCCGGCGGCGTTGTTCATGGCCAAAATGGCGTCCAGTTCGTGCTCTTGCACGTCTCGGATCGTAATCGACATCGACACTGCTCCAAAAAACTTCCGGCCCGACTGCGGCTCAGGCGCGATTATCGCATGGAGTCCCCCGCGCGGGTGGGGGTTTTTGCCGGACGGCCGCGGGCATGACTTTCGGCCGCCGCCAAGTCCTTGATATGCGGGTATGATGCGGCTATGAATTCGCGCCTGAACCACCAGCAGCTGCTCCGTTACGCCGGCCTGTTCACCTGGGTCATGGTCGGGGTGCCGTTGGCCTACGCCTGGCACCAGGGCTTGGCCGAAAGCGGCCTGTTGGCGCGCTCGTTGGCCGGTTGGGTGGTGTCGTTCGCGGCCTTCGGCCTGCTGTACGTACGGGTCGCCGGCCGGCTCAGCATCTACCGCACCAGCTGGCGCGACGGCCTGTATCTGTTCCTGCTCAGCGCCTCGGCGATCGCGGTCAGTTATTACTCCTCGACCGGCCTGGGCAGCGTGCTGTTGATGGTCATCGCCGGCATCCTGCCCTGGCTGTTGCCGCTGCCTCTGGGACTCGCTTGGTTGGTGCTCAGCCATCTGACCGTGGTTCCGGTGTTCATTTTCGGACCGATGGACCTGACCTGGTGGGAGGCGCTGATGCAGAGCCTGCTGTACGCCGGGTTCTCGACCTTCGTGTTCGTCACCGGCTATGTCGCCAAACTGCAGGCCGCGGCCCGCGAGGAGCAGCGCCGGCTGAACGCCGAGTTGCGCGCGGCGCGCGCCCTGCTGGCCGAGGACTCGCGCATCGGCGAACGCCTGCGCATCTCGCGCGAGCTGCACGACCTGCTCGGGCACCACCTGACCGCGCTCAGCCTGAACCTGGAGGTGGCCGGCCACCTGACCGAAGGCCAGGCCCAGGAGCACGTGAAGCAGAGCCATTCGCTGGCCAAATTGCTGCTCTCGGACGTGCGCGAGGCGGTTTCCGAGATGCGCCACGGCCCGGCCATCGACGTGCTGGCCGCCATCGCGCCGTTGCTGGAATCGGTGCCGAATCTGGCCATCGAGCTGCAGGCCGACCCCGATCTGCGCATCGAGGATTCCGCCTGCGCCCAAGCCATCGTGCGCTGCGTGCAGGAACTGCTCACCAACACCATCAAGCACGCCAACGCCCGCAAGCTCGAATTGTCCTTGCAAAAGCTCGATAACCTGTTGATCCTGAAGTCCCAGGACGACGGCAAAGGCGGCGGTCCGGGCAGGCTCGGCAACGGCCTGCGCGGCATGAAGGAGCGCGTCGAGGCCGCCAAAGGCCAAATGCGCATCCAGACCGCGCCGGGGCAGGGCTTCGGCGTCACCATCACACTACCTTTGGGAGCCTGCACATGATCCGCGTCGTATTGGTCGATGACCAGACCTTGGTGCGCCAAGGCGTCAAGTCCCTGCTGTCCCTGGCCGAGAACATCCAGGTCATCGCCGAAGCCGGCGACGGCCAGCAGGCCATCGACACCATTCCCGGGCTGAAGCCCGACGTGGTGCTGATGGACATGCGCATGCCGGTCAAATCGGGCTTGGAAGCCGTGCAGGAGCTGTCGGCCAAAGGCTTGCTGCCGCCGACCATCATCCTGACCACCTTCGACGACGACGAGCTGGTGCTGGCCGGCATCAAAGCCGGCGCCAAGGGCTACCTGCTCAAGGACGTCAGCCTGGAGCAGCTGGTCGAGGCCATCGAGGTGGTGGCCAAGGGCGGCTCGCTGGTGCAGCCGGCCATGTCGCAGCGCCTGCTGTCCGGTCTGGAGGGGCTGAACAACCACTTCGTCAGCCTGGAGCGCCCGGACCCGCTGACCGAGCGCGAAACCGAGATCCTGCGCCTGATGGCCGGCGGTTTTTCCAACAAGGAAATCGCCAACTCCCTGCATGTGGCCGAGGGCACCATCAAGAACCACGTGTCCAACATCCTGTCCAAGCTGGGCGTGCGCGACCGGACCCGGGCGGTGCTCAAGGCCTTTGAATTGAAGATCGTCTGAACGGCGCCCGGCCCGGGCTGAAAAACGCCCGGGCGGACTGACCAAGGCGGCATTAAAGTGGTATCCTTTAGGACTGATTGCCCGGTAGGGCGGTTTGTCCTTGGAGAGAGTCTTTAAATGAACCGGATTTACGAATTCCTGATTTCACTGGCCGTGGTCGTGGTGCTGTTCGCCGCCGTGGCCCTGTTCCTGCCCTCGCAGCGCACCGTGGAATACAAAACCGAAAGCAACCGCCCGATCGGCACCGTGTTCGACGTGCTCAACGGCTTCAACCGCTTCGACGAATGGAGCGTCCTGCGTTCGGACAGCATGCTGAAATCGCAGGTCAGCGACCCGGCCTCGGGCGTCGGCGCGACCATGAGCTACAGCTCGCTGAACCGCTCCACCGGTTCGGGCAAGTGGGAACTGGTCGAAAGCGTGCCGGAAGAGAAGATCAAGTTCAAGATCGAGGACAGCTCGCAGGGCAGCGACAAGACCCTGACCATCTTCTTCAAGCGCACCGGTCCGCTGAACAAGAACGTCGAAATCCGCCAGGTCTATGAAGTCGATTACGGCTGGAACCTGCTGGGCCGCTACGCCGGCATGTACGTCGAGCGCAACGTCGGCGACAAGCTGAAGGCCGGCGGCAAGCGCCTGAACACCTTCCTGGCCACCGTGCCGAAGCTGAGCTACGCCGACCGCGAGAACCCGATCAGCTTCGTCGACCTGCCGGCCGCGAACGTGCTGAGCGCGACCGTGATCGCCAAGCGCGACAACAACGAAATCGCCCTGGCCATCGTCAATAAAATGGCCTGGATCAACAAGATCATCGCCGCCAACGGCCTGAAGGCCTCCGGCCCGATGCGCATCGTGACCAACGAATTCACCTCCGACAGCTACAGCTTCGACGTCGTGCAGCCGGTCAGCAAGGACGGCCAGACCGAAGGCGCCTGGGACGTGAAGACCGAAGCCGAAGTGGTGTTCGAACAGTTGCCGGCCGGCCGCGCCGCGACCACCGACTACACCGGCTACGCCACCGGTCTGGAAAGCGAGCGCCAGGTCGTTCGCGCCTGGGCTTTGGTCAACGGCGCTTCGACCCGCGACCGCGCCTACGAGGAATATCTGGTGCCGGTGCCGCAGATGATGACCGAGGACGCCAAGTTCAAGGTCTATTGGCCGGTCAAGTAAGCGTCGTGGATTCCGGAAAAAAGCGGGCATTGCCCGCTTTTTTCTTGTCCGCGGCCGGCTGCATCCGATAGACTGGCCGCTCATGGCAGAGACAGAAGGATGATCCAGGCTCAAGGACTTTGCAAGGCGTTCGCCGCCATCCAGGCCGTCGACGGGTTCACGCTGCAGGTCGAGCGCGGCGAGATCGTCGCCTTGCTCGGCCCGAACGGCGCCGGCAAGACCACCGCCATGCGCATGCTGGCCGGCTTCCTGCGGCCGGACGCCGGACAGGCGGCGATCGCCGGTTTCGACAGCATGCGGCAGGGGCTCGACGCCCGGCGCCGCCTCGGCTATCTGCCGGAACACGCCCCGATCTACCGCGAGGATACGGTGCTGGACTACCTGCGTTTCGTCGCGCGTGCCCGCGGACTACCGCGGGCCGAGGCCGTGCAGGCGCTCGAGGCCGTATTCGCCGGACTTTCGCTCAACGCCATCGCCTACCAGCCGGTCGCGACCCTGTCGAAAGGCTCGGCCCGGCGCGTGGCCTTGGCGGCGGCGGTGATGCACCGCCCGCCGGTGCTGCTGCTGGACGAGCCGACCGACGGCCTCGATCCGATCCAGAAGCAGCAGGTGCGCGCGATGATCCTCGAGCTTTCGAAACAGAGCGCGGTGCTGATGAGCACGCACCAGATCGACGAAGTGCTGTCGCTGTGTCCGCGCACGGTGATCATGGCGGGCGGCCGCATCCGGCTCGACAGGACCACCGACGAGCTGCTGCAGCAGTCGCGCTACCACAACGCGGTGTCGTTCGTGGCGCAGGAAAGCATCGCCGCGCGCGCCGCGCTGGAAGGTCTGTCCGGCGTCAGCGGCTTCGAGCAGAACGCGGTCGACGGGCGTCTGTACGTGTTCGTGCAGGGCAGCAAGCCGCAGAACCAGCTCATCGCCGAGCGCCTGGCGCACAGGCAGGTGCCGTATCAGGACATGCGTCTGGAATACGGCCGCCTGGACGAGGTGTTCGCCAAGACCGTGGCCGAGGCGCGCGCATGAGCGCCTTTCCGGCCCTGGTCCGGCGCGAGTGGCGGGCGTACTGGCGCACGCCGCTGGCGCTGGTGTACGTGGTCATCTTCCTGCTGCTGTCGAACAGCTTCGTGTTCTACCTCGGCGACCTGTTCGAGGCCGGCCAGGCCGGCATGCAGTCCTATTTCCGGCTGTTGCCGTGGGTCTGCCTGCTGCTGGTGCCGGCGCTGTCGATGCGCGCCTGGTCCGAGGAGTTCCGTTCCGGCACCATCGAACTGCTCGACGCGCTGCCGGTGCCGCCTTGGCAGACGGTGCTGGCCAAGTTCGCCGCGGCCTGGGGCGTGGCGGTCTCGGCGTTGCTGCTGTCGTTTCCGCTGTGGCTGAGCCTGTCCTGGCTCGGCGATCCCGACCACGGCGTCATCGCGCTCGGGTATGTCGGCGCCGCGGCCATGCTGGCGGCGATGCTGGCGATCGGCCTGTGCCTGTCGGCGCTGAGCGAGAACCAGCTGGTGGTGTACATCCTCAGCGCATTGCTGATCCTGCTGTATCTGCTGGCCGGCTATCCGCTGGCGCTGAATCCGGTGCGCGAGCTGTTTCCGCAGTCGGTGGTCGACCTGATCGCCTCGCTCAGCATGCTCACCCATCTGCAGTCGGTGACCCGCGGCGTGCTCGATCTGCGCGACCTGCTGTATTTCGCCATCACCGCCGCGTTCTGGCTCGGCGCCAACGTGCTGCTGCTGCAGGCGCGCAAGGGCGGCCTGCCGCTCTGGAAGCGCGCGGCGTTGCTGCCGCTGGCGGCCGTCGCGTCGGTTGTGTGCTATCTGGCGCTGGCGTTCGCGGTGCAGACGCTGCTGCCGCCGCTGCGCGTCGACCTGACCGAGAACCGGCTGTTCAGCCTGAGCGAGGGCAGCAGGCGCATCATCGCCGCGACGCGCGAGCCGGTGACCCTGACCCTGTATTACTCCGAAAAGGAGGCGCGTCCGTACCCGCAGTTCCGTCAATACGCCGATCGGGTGAGCGAGAAGATCGGCGAATACGCCGCGCAGTCGGGCGGCCGCATCCGTTTCGAGGCCGTGGATCCCGAGCCGTATTCGGCGGCCGAGGACCGCGCCATCGGCAAAGGCATCCTGGCGATTCCGCTGGAGGACGGCTCCGGACCGCTGTATTTCGGGCTGACCGCCGACTCCGGCGGCCGCAACCAGTCGATCGGCTTCATCAAGCCCGAGGCCGAACAGCATCTCGAATACGAGCTGTCGAAGCTGATTCAGTCGGTGCAGCGCCAGGAACGTCCGAAGGTCGTGCTGGTCAGCGACCTGCCGGTCTCGGGCGAGGGCAATCCGCTGCAGGGCGGCTCGTCGCCGGCCTGGGTCGTGTACCGCCAACTGTCCGAGCGTTATCAGCTCAGCCACCTGTCGCCGCAGGGCCTGCGCATTCCCGAGGACACCGACGTGCTGTGGATCATGCATCCGCGGCAATGGCCGGCGGAGACTCTGGCGCGCATCCGCGATTTCGTCGAATCCGGCGGGCATGCGGTACTGTTGCTGGATCCCGATGCCGAATCGGTCCCGGGCTTCCGGCTCGGCAGTCCGGTTCCGGCCGATCTCTACCTGGGTTCCGATTTCGGCGGCCTCCTGCGGCGTTGGGGCATCGGTTTCGATCCCGGCCAGGTGGTGCTCGACAGCAAATACGCCTGGCTGATGCAGCTCGACGAGAACCAGTTCCCGAAGCGCAACCCGGGCTTGATCAGCCTGCCGGCCGAGGCCATGAACCAGCGCGATCCGGTCACCGCCGACCTCGACCGCATCGTGCTGTCGGGCGCCGGCGCGCTGTCGGTGCTGGACGACAGCCCGCTGCGCATCGAGCCGCTGCTGCAGAGCTCGGATTCCTCGCGGCTGATCGCCGCCGACGCCTACCGCCAGGCCGCCGCCGATCCCGAACGGTTGCTCAACCGCTTCGTCTCGGCGCAGGAGCCGTTCGTGCTGGCCGCGCGGTTCAGCCGCGACAAGCCGGCCGCCGGCGGCGCCGGCATCAACCTGATCGTGATTGCCGACACCGATTTCCTGAGCGACCGGCTGTGGGTGGTCGAGAACAACCTGTTCGGGCAACCGGTGTTCAGCGCGCAGGCCAGCAACGGCGATTTCTTCTTCAACGCCATCGACCAGCTGTCCGGTTCCGACGACCTGATCAGCATCCGCAGCCGCGGCAGCGTCTCGCGGCCGTTCGACAAGGTCGACCGCATCCGTCGCGCCGCCGAGCAGGCCTATCGCGAAAGCCAGACCCGCCTGTTGGCCGAGCTGGACACCGTGCAGGCCGGCATCAACGGCCTGCAGGTGGACGGCCGCATCCCCGAGAACCGGCTGAACGACGCCGACTACCGCGCCTTGGCCGCCGACAAGGTGCGCCTGCGCCAGGAGCTTCGGCGCATCCAACGCGAACTCAACGCCGACGTCGAGCGGCTCGGGCAGCGCGTGAAGGCGGTCAATATCTTCGGCATGCCGCTGCTGCTGTTGGCGATCGCCGCGGTGTTGGCCTGGCGCCGGCGCAACCAGAAGGACTTCTCGAGGATCGGCCATGGTGCGCTTTAAACGCGGTTTCGACATCGATTTGGCGCGCCGCACCCTGCTCAAGGCCGATCCGGCGTTCGTGCCATGGGTCCGCCGCATCGCGCCGTTGGAGCACGCCGCCGGCTGGCGCAGGCCGTTCGATGTGGCCGACGCCTTGGCGCGCGCCATCCTGTACCAGCAGCTCAGCGGCAAGGCCGCGGCCACCATCGTGGCGCGGGTCGAACAGGCCATGGGCGCGCCGTCCTTCCATCACCGCAATCTGGCCCGGCTGAGCGATGAACAGCTGCGCGCCTGCGGCGTGTCCGGCAACAAGGTGCTGGCCCTGCGCGATCTGGCGCGGCGCGAGAAGGCCGGCGAGATCCCGGATTCGCGCCGCCTGCAGTATCTCGACAACGAGGCCATCATCGACGCGCTGGTGCCCACCCGCGGCATCGGCCGCTGGACGGTGGAGATGATGCTGATGTTCCGCTTGGGCCGGCCGGACGTGCTGCCGGTCGACGACCTGGGCGTGCGCCAAGGCGCGATGGCGTTGGACGGCCTGGCCGCGATGCCGGCGCCGAAGGCGTTGCTGGCGCGCGGCGAGGCCTGGGCGCCGTACCGCACGTTGGCCGCGTTCTATCTATGGCGCATCGCCGATTCCGGCAAACAGCCGGCCAAGCGCTCTCAGGACTGAGCGTCTTCCGACCAACACCAGTGCCACGGCTCGTAGGCGATGCCGTGGCGGTTGCCGCGCGGATAGCTCATGCCGAAACCGAAAGCGCCGGCGCGGGCCTGCAGCCAGGCGAAGGCGGCCGTGGCTTCGAAACGTTCTTCGGCCGGTGGCTCGCCGGGTGTGCCGATGTCGAGCGCGTGCCCGCTGTGGTGCTCGCTGAAGCCCGGCGCGGTGTTGACCTGCAGGATGTCGGAAACCGTCAGGCCGCGGGCCAGCTTGCGGCGGAAGATGCCCATCTGGTAATGCGCGCTGCGGAAGCCGGAAATGGCGTCCAAGATCACGCCGTCGCCACCGGCGGCGGCACGCATGCGCCGCCAGGCTTTGGCGGCGTCGTAGTCCAGCCACAGCGGCCGCCGGTAGCGGTCGCGGCCGGCGTATTCGAGTTGCACCGGTTCGGCCACCGGCGCCAGTCCGCTACGTTCCGCGTATTCCAGCACGTCCAGGCCAAGTTCGGCCAATAGCGGCTCAAGGTCGGACACCGGCCGCAGGCCCGATCCGGCAGCGGCATCGAACAACAGCTCATCCAGCGCATCGGCGCGCGGGCGCGGCCGGCTGTTGCGCAGGAAGAAGCGCGCGCGGCCGTGATGCAGCGTGGCGACGTAACGGCCGTCGCGGCGG
This sequence comes from Arenimonas maotaiensis, assembly GCF_014638745.1. Classification (GTDB taxonomy): domain Bacteria; phylum Pseudomonadota; class Gammaproteobacteria; order Xanthomonadales; family Xanthomonadaceae; genus Arenimonas; species Arenimonas maotaiensis. Next base: position 256,713 of record NZ_BMFO01000001.1, on the reverse strand, counting down.
TCGCGGACCAGCCAATCGGCCGACGCAAGCTGCCGCGCCTGCGCGTTGCCGTGGGCGCGGTACAGACAGGCCGGCACCGCGTCGTACACGCGGCCGTTGATCAGTCGGTATTCCGGGGGCGTCAGCATCAGGCGCTCTGCAGGGCGGCGAGGAAATCCCTCGGTCGCACCAAGCTTAATAAAATCGGGCCGCGTTGGGTAGGCAGCAACACCACCGCCTGCCGTGCCGTCAGGTACACGCGCGCGTTTCGGCCGTTGCGCAGCCGGAACAGCCCGGATTGCAGGCCGGGCAGGGCGGCCCCGAACAGCTTCCATCGCGGTTGCCAGTCGCGTTCGCCGTCCAGGTCGAGCAGGCGCGCCTGCTGCACCTGCAGGTCGGCGCGCCGCCAGCGCGTGCGGATCAGGCCCAATCGCAGCGTCAAATGCACCGCGTCCAATTCGATGCGCGGATTGCGCGCATGCAGCAGCCCGAATCCGATCAGCACCGGGCCGAACAGGATGATCATGACCAATGCCCATGCCGGCACAGCCTCGAACGCGGCCGGATCGCCGGCCCAGACGGCTGCCGTCACCAGCGCCGGCAGCAGGGCCGCGGCGATCAGCAGCAGATTCGCGGCCGGACCGGGTGGCGCCAGTTCGAAGGATTTCACGGTCGCCATGGCCTCAGTGCGCCTTGATCCACGCCGCGATGTCGGCGATCACGGCGGCATCGACCTGCGCGGGCTTGAGGTACTCCTGCGGATTGCCCCGGCCTTGGCCCGGCATCAGCAGATGGTTCAACGCCGGATAGCGCCGGATGCGCACGTCGGCTCGGCCGGACAGGCCTTTCTGCCAGCGCGCCAGATCGCCGGCCACCGTCACTTGGTAGTCGCGTTCGCCTTGGACCAACAGCATCGGCAATTTCAAGGCCTTGGCTTCGGCTACCGGATCGTAAGCCAGCAGCCCGCGCCAATAGGTTTCCGGCAAACCCAGCATCGGCTTGGCCGGCGCCGGTCCGCCGCCGCGCATCGCCTCGATTTCATCGCGTTGCGCGCGCATCGCGGCAATCGCCTGCAACTCCGGCTCGGTGACCGCATCGTCCAGTTCGGCCAGGTATTCGACCTGCTCCGGCACGATGTCGTGCAGATCGCGGGCGTTGGCCGCCAACAGCACGAGACCGCGCACGTTGCCGGCCTGTCTGGCGATCATCGGCGCCGCGTAACCGCCCAGACTATGGCCGAGCACGAATACCCGGGCCGCATCGATGCCGGGCGTCCGGCGCAGGAGCGCCAGTGCGGCGACGGCGTCGTCCACCGTTTCTTCGCGCAGCGTGAAATGGCCGCCGGCGAAATCCTGCGGCCGCGCCTTGGTGCGTTTCTCGTAGCGCAGCACGGCGATACCGTCGCGCGCCAGACCATGGGCCAGATCGCTGAACGGTTTGTTCGGCCCAATGCTTTCGTCGCGGTCGTGCGGCCCGGAGCCGTGCACCAGCACCACGGCGGGGAAGGGGCCATCGCCGGCGGGCAGGGTCAGCGTCGCCGGCAGTCCGGTGGCGTCATCGCCGATCTGCAACATGCGTTCCGAAAACGCGGAATCGGCGACAGGTAAGGGAGTGGGAGGCGTCTGCGCCGCCGCAGGCAGGATGCGGAAGCCCGAAATCCTGCCGCGTGCATCGACCGCGACCAGCGCATCCAGTGCCGCATTGGCGAATTGGTGGCGGTAGAACACCAGGTTCTGGCCGTTTTGCGCGGTCAGCCGCGCCGCGCCGCGGCTGCGCAGCGCGCCGAATTGGCGCGGCAGCGCGTTCCAGACATCGCCCAACTGTACCGACGACAGGCTTTTCCCGAGGGAGTCGTCGAACAGGGCATGCGCACCGGCATGGTCGCCGGCATCGAGCAGGACCAGGAAGCGATCCGCGATGCCGATGGCCGGTGCGGATTCGGTATTGGCCGAGGCAGTGGCCCCGGTGCCGGGTGTGTTGCCGGCGGCGGCCATAGTGCAAGGCAGGACCATCGCCAGCAGCAGCGGCAGGACTGTCGGTGCGTGTTTCATTCGGATTCTCCTGTGCCGGCGTTTTCCCCGGTATCCGCGTTCGGTGCCTTCAATCGGCCGTTGCGGCGCAACGCGTCGCGCAGCACATATTCGATCTGTGCGTTCAGCGAGCGCAACTCATCATCGGCCCAGTGCTGGACGGCTTCCAGCACCCGGGCGTTGATGCGCAGCGGAAAGGCCTTTTTCTCGCTCATGGCGAGCGGTCAGTAGATCGAGCCGGCATTGACCACGGGCTGGGTGCCGCGTTCGCCGCACAGCACCACCAGCAGATTGGATACCATCGCGGCGCGGCGCTCGGGATCGAGCTCGACCACGTTGCGCTTGGACAGCTCGCCGAGCGCCATTTCGACCATGCTGACCGCGCCTTCGACGATGCGGGTGCGGGCCGCGATGATGGCGCTGGCCTGCTGGCGCTGCAGCATGGCCTGGGCGATTTCCGGCGCGTAGGCCAGATGGCTGATGCGCGCTTCGATCACGCGCACGCCGGCTTCGGCCAGGCGCTCCTGGATCTCTTCGGTCAAGTGCTTGGCGATTTCGTCGGCGTGGCTGCGCAAGGCGATCTTGCCGTCCTCGTGCTGGTCGTACGGATAGCTGGTGGCCATCGCGCGCAGCGCCGCTTCCGACTGGATGTGCACGAAGCTTTCGTAGTCATCGACGTTGTACACCGCTTCGGCCGAGTCGACCACGCCCCAGACCACCACCGCCGCGATCTCGATCGGGCTGCCGTCGAGGTCGTTGACCTTCAGCTTGCCGGATTCGAAGTTGCGCACGCGCAGCGACACCTTCTTCTTGCCGTAGAACGGATTGTTCCAACGCAGGCCCTGTTCCTTGACCGTGCCGACATATTTGCCGAACAGGCTGAGCACGGCGGCCTGGTTCGGCTCCACCATGTACAGACCGGCCAAGCTGAAGGCGGCCAATGTCAGCATCAGTAGCGAGCCAATGCCAATAGCCGGCGCCTGGCCTTGCACGCCACCAATGAAGAAGCCGAAGCCGGCGACGGCGATGACGAGCAGGCCGACGAGGAGGCTGACGATGCCGTGATAGGACGCGAGTTGGTTTTCTTTCATGGGATTCTCCGTGATTGGTATCAAAATGATATCAAATATATTGACTGCGTCAAGTGAAGGAAAAATATTAAAAATCAATGAAATAAAAAAGGCGACGAGGGTCGCCTTGGTAATTGGACGGAGCCGGCTATCCGCTCAGGGCTGGATGCGGTCGAAGCGGATCAGCGGCGTCGGTGCCTGTTCGCTGCCGACGAACAGGCTGTCGCCGTCGGCGGAATAGCCGATGGCTTCGGCCTGCGGCAGCCACGGCAGGGTGATGGTGGCCAGCGGTTTCAGTGCCGGCACCGGACGCTCGGGCAGGGCGAAGAAATTGATCTGCTGGTAATTGAGCACCGCGAACACTTGGCCGTCCGGTTCGAGGTCGGCGCCGGTGATCTGCGCGCGGTAGCGGCCGAAGTCACCCTTGGTATTCATGGTCTTCGCATCCGGCTGGGCGATGCCGTCCAGCACCGACAGCAGTTCCGGCGAGCTGCCGTCGGCGGCGTCCATGGCCAACGTGAACAGTTCCGCCGGCACGCGCTTCTTGGAAATCAGGTAGAAGCGGCCGCGTTGACCGGAGGCCATCATCGATTCGACGTCACGGGCGCCGTCGGCCCAACGGAAGCGGAGGCTGCGTATCGGCTTGAGCGTGACGTCGGCCAGTTGTTCGGGCTCTTCGAATATATGGATGAACAGCTCCGGCCGGATGCCGCCGTTGTCGCCGGTATCGGCGATGGCGAGATAGCTGCGGCCGTCGATTTCATAGCTGGCCACGTCTTCCCAGTCGATGTTGCGCACGCCCTCGACTTGGATTGTCGCACGGGTCTTGGCTTGCGCGTCGATGGCGACCAGCTCGGCGGCGTTGTCGCCGTCGTTCATGGCCCAGAAGATGCCGTCATGGCGGTTGGAGCGCGCCATGCCGGACAGTTCGCCGAGTTTGCCTGCGTCGGGAATGCCGGCGAACGCCGGTTCCGACCAGCGCTGCACGGCCGACTCGGACGTCGCCTGGCAGGCTGAAAGCAACAAGGGTCCGGTACAGAACAGGGTCAGCAGTGCGGGGCGCAGGCGCGCCGGAACGAGGCGTTTCATCCTGCGTATAATGACATACCCCATCATCCGCCGACAATCGCCATGACCGTCCAAGCCACCGCCATCGGCACGCCCGAAGCCCGCAACGCCTTCCGTGTCCTGCTGCTCGGCGCCGGCGAACTCGGCAAGGAAGTGGCCATCGAACTGCAGCGTTTCGGCGTGCAGGTGATCGCCGCCGACCGTTACGACAACGCGCCGGCGATGCAGGTGGCGCACGAATGCCATACGCTGAACATGCTCGACCCGGCCGCATTGCGCGATCTGATCGCGCATGTCAGACCGCATCTGGTGGTGCCGGAAATCGAAGCCATCCACACCCAGACCTTGGTGGAGTTGGAGGAGGGTGCCGGCCTGCGGGTGATTCCGACCGCGCGCGCCGCGCGCCTGACCATGGACCGCGAAGGCATCCGCCGGCTGGCCGCGGAAACGCTCGGGCTGCCCACCTCGCCGTACGGCTTCGTCGACACCGAGGCCGAATACCTGGAAGCGGTCAAGGCCATCGGCCTGCCGTGCGTGGTCAAGCCGCTGATGTCCTCGTCCGGCAAGGGCCAGAGCACGGTGCGCGGCGTGGACGACATCGCCCCGGCCTGGGAAAAGGCGCAGACCGGCGGCCGCGCCGGCCAGGGCCGCTGCATCGTCGAAGGCTTCGTCGACTTCGATTACGAAATCACCCTGTTGACCGTGCGCCACCGCGACGGCACCTCGTTCTGCGCGCCGGTCGGCCATCTGCAGGTCGACGGCGACTACCGCGAGAGCTGGATGCCGCAGCCGATGCGCGACGCCGCGCTGGCCGAGGCGCAACGCATCGCCCGCGCCGTCACCGACGAGCTCGGCGGCTACGGCGTGTTCGGCGTCGAGCTGTTCGTGAAAGGCGACAAGGTCTGGTTCAGCGAAGTCTCGCCGCGCCCGCACGACACCGGACTGGTCACACTGATCTCGCAGGAGCTGTCGGAATTCGCCCTGCACGCGCGCGCCATCCTCGGCCTGCCGATTCCGGAAATCGCCGATTACGGACCGTCGGCTTCGGTCGCCATTCTGGCCAAGGGCAAGGGCATTCCGCAGTTCCGCGAGGTCGACCGGGCCTTGATCGAACCCGGCACCGCACTGCGCCTGTTCGGCAAACCGTCGGTGGACGGCTCCCGCCGCGTGGCGGTCACCTTGGCCCGCGATGTGTCGATCGAGGCCGCGCGCGCCAAGGCGCGCCGCGCCGCCGCCGCGTTGAAGGTCGACCTGATTTAATCCGTCAGATCGACCCACACCATGCGGTGGTCGCTGGCGTCCAGCCAGTCCGCGCCGGTTTCGTCCGGCATCGGCCAGAACACGCCCGAGGCGGTGGCCCGGAAACCGGTCGACGGCAACACGTAATCGACGCGCAGATTGCCCGATTGCGGCCCGAACGCGGCGGTGTCGTGCCGGTGCGCGCCACGGTGACCGGTGTTGGCGCCGCCATCGGCCCAAGCCGCCGCCTCCGCACCGACGGACTGCGGTGTGGCCATGCGCAATATGCGCGGATGTTCCAATAACTCGATGATGGCCTCGCGCCGGCCGCCGCCGTCGGCCGGATCGGCGTTGAGGTCGCCCACGATCACGAAGCGCGCTTCCGCGGCCAAGCCGCCGCGCCGGCCCTCGTCGTCGACGATCCAATCGGCGTTCTGCGTCGATATATAGTCACGCCAGAACCGGATTTCATCGGCGTTACGCCGGCCGTTGCGGTCTTCCGGGCCGTCGAACACCGGCGGCGTGGGGTGCGCGGCCAACAGATGAATCGTGCCCAGCGGCGTCCGTACCGGCACGTCCCAGTGCGATTTCGAGGACAGCGGGAACACGTGCCACGCCGCGGGCGGATACCAGGACGAGCCGTCCGGATGCTGTGGCGCCAAGGCGCCGGGCATGTCCCGCCAAAGGACGTCGCGGAACGTGCGTACCGCTGATTGCTCGATCGGAAAGCGTGACAGCACCAACATGCCGTATTGGCCGGGATGCCGGCCGAAACCCCAAGCATCACCGGGGCCGTCGCAGCGGCCGTCGCCGTCCAGGTCGAAACCGCTTGGCACGCCGGTGTTGACCGGCGCGAAGTAACGGTACGGGTAGCTGATTTCCGCCTGGCCGTATTGCGGCACGGCCAGATAGCGTTGCTGGAACAGGTCGGCGGCGGTGCCATCGGCGTCGTAGTCGAATTCGTTCAGCAGCAGGATGTCCGGCCGTTTGTGCTGGATGACCGCGGCGATCTTGCGTGCCGCCGGATCGTCATTCCGCAGGCGTTCGACCAAGCCGTCGGCGCGCTCGGAATACAGCGAGGCGTTGAACGTGGCCACGCGTACCGTGGCGGCCAAGGCCGGCGAAATCAAGCCGGCGGACAACGCGAGCAGGGCGGGAATGCGCATGGTGTACGGCTCCGGTGGAATGGCATCATTCTGCCATGGCGGGGCTATAATCGCGGCAAAGCCTCCGGAGACCGCCGCCATGTCCGAGACCGAAAGCCGCGTACCGCGTTCCGACGTCAACCGCGCCACCGCCGGCGCCCGCGTGCTGATCGGCCTGCTGCAGGGCTTGGCGCTGTACCTGATCTACCAGGCCGCCGAGAACGGCATCTGGAACGCCGGCAACTCCGGTCTCTTCGCGGCGCTGCTGCTGGTCGCCGCCATCGCGCCGGGTCTGGCGATTTCCGGGCTCGGGCACATTCCAGGCCGTAGCCTGCTGCGCTGGTTGCTTCCGGCGGCGCTGGTGCTGGCCCTGCTCGGCTTTTACGACATCTGGCGCAGCCTCGGCGCGCCGGATTGGCGTTACGGTGTCACCCCCGGCGGCGCCCGCTATCCGTCGCCCGAGTTGTGGGTGCATGCCTTGGCCGGCTTCTTCATCGCGCATTCGATGGTCACCGCCGCCGCGCTGGACGGCCGCCGCATCGCATCCTATCGCAGCTATTTCGAGTCTTCCTGGAAACTGCTGATCCAGGTCGCGTTCGCGGCCGCGTTCACCGGCCTGTCCTGGCTGGTGCTCGTGCTCGGCGCGGCGCTGTTCCACCTGATCACGCTCGATTTCCTGCGCGATATGCTGGACGAGCCGTGGTTCGCGATTCCGGTCACCACCTTCGCCTTCGCCTATGCCCTGCACATCACCGACGTGCGGCCGGCCATCGTGCATGGCGTTCGCAGTCTGGTTTTGGTTTTGCTGTCCTGGATTCTACCGGTGGCCGTGCTGCTAATCGGTGGATTCCTGCTGGCATTGCCGTTCACCGGCCTGGAGCCGCTGTGGGCCACCAAAGCCGCGACGGCATTGCTGTTGGCTGCATCGGCAGTTCTCGCGGTATTAATTAATGCCGCGTTCCAGGATGGCAGTGTCAGTTCGGAAGTCGCGCTGCCGATTCGCTTCGGTGCGAAAATTGCGGTCCTGTTGATTCTGCCTCTGGCCCTGATTGCCGCCTATGCACTCAGTCTGCGGGTCGGACAGTACGGCTGGACCGTCGACCGCCTGGTCGCCGCGTTCTGTCTGGTGGTGGCCTTGGGCTGCGGAGCGGGTTATTTCTGGGCCGCGCTGCGTAGCCCGCAATGGCTGTCACGGATCGCGCCTGTCAACATCTTCACGGCCTTCATGCTGCTGTTCCTGTTACTGGCGATTTTCTCGCCGGCGCTCGATCCGGCACGCATTTCGGTCAACAGCCAGGTCGCGCATCTGCGTGCCGGCAACATCACCGCCGCCGCCTTCGATTACGACTACCTGCGCTTCAGCGGCCAACGCTTCGGTCAGGACGCCCTGCGCGATCTGCAATCGGACAACACGCTGGCCGATGCCGCCACCGTCCGGCTGAAGGCCGCGGCGGCCTTGGCCAAACAGACCGAATGGAACGCGCAGCCGGCGAAGATGAGTCGGGAATTGTTGGCCACCAACATCCGCGTGTGGCCGAACGGCGCGGCGCTGCCTGCCGATTTCCTGGCCCAGGACTGGCCGGCGGCGATGAAAGACGAATCCTGGCAATATCCCGAATGCCTGCGCGACAGCGGCAAGACCTGCGACGCCTACCTGATCGACCTTGACGCCGATGGCACGCAGGAGGTGGCGCTGCAGCTCGGCTCCGGTTCGCTCGGCGTGCTCAAGCGCGGGCCGCAGGGGTGGCACCGGATCGGCAATCTGCTGTTGCCGTTCAATTGCCCGGGCACGCGCGAGGCGTTGCGGGCCGGCCGTTTTGCCGTGGTGCCGCCGGTATTACGGGAACTGGAAATCGCCGGTACGCGTTATCGCATGGATCTGGACGACAAAGTGGAGGAATGCGGCGAGACGGAGAAAGCCGGCGCGCCGCCGCCATCCTGATCGGACCGGCGCCTTGCGTTAACGCACGCGGCCCATGCGCCGGCCGAGCACGGTCGGCTGCTGATGCGCGAACGCATCCAGTTCGATCTTGCCTTCCGGGAACAGCAGGATCACGGTCGAGCCGTAGTTGAAGCGCGCCATTTCCGCGAAGCGTTCCAGGCGGATGTTCCGGCCGCGGAAGTCGATGCGTTTTGGGCGGTCGGCGTATTCGGGGATGTTGACGCCGTTCCACACCGTCTCCACGCCCGAGACCAGCATGGCGCCGACCATCACCGCGCACATCGGCCCGAAGTCGGTGTCGAAGTGGCAGACCAGACGCTCGTTGCGGGCGAACAGGCGCGGCACGTCGGCCACGGTGCCGGGCGAGACGCTGAACAGCCGGCCCGGCACGTGCAGGGTTTCCACCAGGGTGCCGGTCCAGGGCATGTGCACACGGTGGTAGTCGCGCGGCGACAGGTAGATGTTCATGAACTCGCCGTGGCGGTAGGCTTCGGCCATGCCGGCGTCGCCCAGCAGTTCGGCGGCGGTGAAGTGGTGGCCCTTGGCCTGGAAGATGCGGCCGTCCTCGATCTTGCCGCATTGGCTGACCTTGCCGTCGGCCGGCAGCAGCAGCGTGCGCGGGTCCGGATCGGCCACGCGCGCGCCGGGTTTCAGCGCACGGGTGAAGAACGCGTTGAAGCTCGGGTAGCTGTCCGGATCCGGATTGGCGGCTTCGGCCAGGTTGACGTCGAAGTTCGCCAGGATGGTGTGGATGAAGCGGCGCTTGATCCATGGCGTGGTCGAATGCGCCAGCCGGTAGGCCAGCGACGACAGCAGGCGGTGCGGCAGCAGGTATTGCGCGAGCGAACTCGGTTTCATGGCGTGGCCTTGGTCAGCGCCAGCAGGTCGCGCGCGATGGCGTCCGGCTTCAGCGGCGGGCGGATCAGGCCGGCGAATTCGGCCTTCGGGTTGAGCAGCACCAGAGTCGCGGAATGGTCCATGGTGTAGCTGTCGCCTTGCGGCACTTTCATGTACACCAGGCCGAGGTCGCGGGTGAACGCGCCCAGCTGCGGCTCGGCGGCGGTGGCGGTCAGCGTATCGGGGTGGAAATAGGCCGCGTACTCGGCGATGCCGGCCGGGGTGTCGCGCTCGGGGTCGATGGACACGAACAGCAGGCGCGGCGCGTTCGGCAGTTTCGCTTCGGCCCAGATCTTCTGCGCTTTGGCCAAATCGGTCAGCGTGGTCGGGCAGACGTCCGGGCAATGCGTGAAGCCGACGAACACCACGGTCCAGTGGCCTTTCAGACTCTCAGCGGTCAGCGCGCCGTCGGCGCTTTGCAGGGTGAACGGAGCCAAGGCGCGCGGCGTGTCGATGACCTTGCTCACTTCCAGCGCCGGCAGGGCCGGTGCGGCGTTGCCGGGCAGACTGGGCGGGAACAGGCGGCTGGATAGGGCCAAGCCGAGGCCGGTGGCCAAGGCGACGATCAGGATGGTGGTGATTTTGCGGTTCATCGGCGGCAAGTGGCGGGAATTCAAGGGGAATTATAGCCTTTGCGGCCGTATAATAGGCGTCCACGCACCTGCCGGAACCGCCATGACCGCCGAATTGTCCACCCTCATCGATTTCATCCGTTATGGCGCCAGCCGCTTCGGCGAAGCCGGGTTGACCTTCGGCCATAGTTTCGACAATGCCTTGGACGAATCGACCCAGCTGGTGCTGCACGCCCTGCATCTGCCGCACGATATCGGTCCGGCCTATGGCCAGGCCAAGCTGACCGCCGCGGAAAAGGACGCTGTGCTGAATCTGTTCCGCCGCCGCATCGACGAGCGCATCCCGGCCTGCTACCTGACCGGCGAGGCCTGGTTCGCCGGCCTGAGCTTCAAGTCCGATACGCGCGCCCTGGTGCCGCGTTCGCCGATCGCCGAGTTGATCGAATCCGGTTTTGAACCCTGGTTGGGCGGCCGTCCGGTCGTATCCGCGCTCGACCTGTGCACCGGTTCGGGCTGCATCGCCATCGCCATGGCGCATTACAATCCGGACTGGCAGGTCGACGGCGTCGATATCTCCGACGACGCGTTGGCGTTGGCCGCCGAGAACAAAGCGCGTCTGTACGCCGATAACTGCAGCTTGATCAAGAGCGACCTGTTCGCCGGCCTGCAGGGCAAGGTCTACGACCTGATCGTGACCAATCCGCCGTACGTCACCAACGACGAGACCGACGCCTTGCCGAAGGAATATGCCTACGAGCCGGACCTCGGCCTGCGCGCCGGCGACGACGGTCTGGACTTCGCGCTGAAGATCCTGCGCGACGCCCCGGCGCACCTGAGCGAGCACGGTCTGCTGATCTGCGAAGTGGGCGAGAGCGAGCGCCATCTGGCGGCGTTGCTGCCGGAAGTGCCGTTCCTGTGGATCGAGTTCAAGGTCGGCCAGATGGGCATCTTCGCGATTGACCGCAACGACATCCTCGCCCATCATGGACGCATCAAAGCACTCGCGGATGCGCGCTGAGGAAACCCGTGTCGGATAACCGTTTCGGAAAACTGTTCACGGTCACCACCTTCGGCGAGAGCCACGGCCCGGCCATCGGCTGCGTGATCGACGGTTGCCCGCCCGGTTTGGCCATCGACGCATCCGAGTTCGCCGCCGACCTGGCCCGACGCGCGACCGGCAAGAGCCGGCACACCTCGCAGCGCCGGGAAGAGGATGCGGTCGAGATTCTGTCCGGCGTGTACCAGGGCCTCACCACCGGCACCCCGATCGCCTTGCTGATCCGCAACACCGACGCCCGCTCCAAGGACTACGACGCCATCGCCGCGCAGTTCCGCCCGGGCCACGCCGATTACACCTACCACCACAAGTACGGCATCCGCGATCCGCGCGGCGGCGGCCGCTCGTCGGCGCGCGAGACCACGATGCGCGTGGCTGCCGGCGTCATCGCCAAGAAGTGGCTGGCAGGGAAATACGGCATCGCCGTGCATGCCTGCGTCAACCAGGTCGGCACGTTGCGCGCCGAGATGCCGGCCGTCATCGACTGGTCGGTGGTCGAAGCCAATCCGTTCTTCTGGCCGGATGCGGCGCAGGTGCCGGAACTGGAAGCGCTGCTCGACGCCACCCGCAAGTCCGGCGATTCGCTCGGCGCGCGTGTGCTGACCGTGGCCACCGGCGTGCCGGTGGGCTGGGGCCAGCCGATCTACGGCAAGCTGGACGCCGAATTGGGCGCCGCCATGCTGTCGATCAATGCGGTCAAGGGCGTCGAGTTCGGCGCCGGGTTCGCCGCGGTGGAACAGCCCGGTAGCCGGCACCGCGACCTGATCGGCGCCGACGGCTTCCACAGCAACCACGCCGGCGGCATCCTCGGCGGCATCAGCAGCGGCCAGGACATCACCTGCCAGGTCGCGTTCAAGCCGACCTCCAGCCTGCGCCTGCCCGGCGAGTCGCTGGACGCCGACGGCAAGGCGGTCGAGGTGGTCACCACCGGCCGCCACGATCCCTGCGTCGGCCTGCGCGCGCCGCCGATCTGCGAGGCGATGATGGCGCTGACCCTGATGGACCTGGCGCTGCGCCACCGCGCGCAATGCGGCGACGTGCCGGCGCAGACGCCGCGCGTGCCCGCCGGCCGCAACTGAAATTCCCGAATGAGTGACGAAACCATGCGCAAGACCTTCACCGTAGCCGTCGTCGGCGCCACCGGCGCCGTCGGCCAGACCATGCTCAGCATCCTGGAGGAGCGCGACTTCCCGGTCGGTACCCTGATACCGCTGGCGTCCGAGCGTTCCGCCGGCGACCAGGTCGAGTTCAAGGGCGGCAAGCTCACCGTGCGCGACCTCGCCACCTTCGATTCGAGCGGCGTCGATTTCGCGCTATTCTCGGCCGGCGGCGGCATCTCGAAGGAATACGCGCCGAAATTCGCCGCGGCCGGCGCCGTCGTGATCGACAACAGCTCGGCGTTCCGCATGGACGCCGATGTGCCGCTGGTGGTTTCGGAAGTGAACCCCGAGGCGCTGGATTCGATCCCGCGCGGCATCGTGGCCAACCCCAACTGCTCGACCATGCAGATGCTGGTGGCGCTGGCGCCGATCCACCGCGCCGCCGGCATCCGCCGCATCAATGTCGCCACTTACCAGTCGGTGTCCGGCGCCGGCCGTTCGGCGCTGGAAGAGCTCGGCCGGCAGACCGCCAACATCCTCGGCTTCAAGGAGCCCGAGCCGCAGCGCTTCCCGGTGCAGATCGCGTTCAACCTGATTCCGCACATCGACGAGTTCCTCGACAACGGCTACACCAAGGAGGAGATGAAGCTGGTCTGGGAGACGCGCAAGATCCTCGGCGACGACAGCATCCAGGTCAACCCGACCGCCGTGCGCGTGCCGGTGTTCTACGGCCATTCCGAGGCCGTGCACGTCGAGACCGAGCGCAAGCTGTCGGCCGCTGAGGCGCGCGTGCTGCTGGAGAAGACGCCGGGCGTGACCGTGGTCGACGAGCGCGCGCCGGGCGGTTATCCGACACCGGTGACGCACGCTTCCGGCACCGATGCGGTCTATGTCGGCCGCATCCGCGAGGACATCTCCTGCCCGAACGGCTTGAACTTGTGGGTGGTTTCCGACAATATCCGCAAAGGCGCCGCGTTGAACGCGGTGCAGATCGCCGAATTGCTGGCGGCGAAACGCTGATTCGACGACAAGGACACCGCGTACCCATGACGCTCCGCCCCCACGCACTGGCACTGGCCGCGGCACTGGCCGCCTCGCCGGCGTATGCCGTGAGTCTCGGCCAGGTGCAGATGCAGTCCGGGCTGGGGCAGCCGCTGCTGGCGACGGTGCCCGTGTATGACGCCGACGCCGACGACCTGCGCAGCCTGGACTTTCGTCTGGCCTCCGACGACGCCTTCCGCCGCCTGGGCCTCGAGCGCGGCCAGTACCAGGACATCCAGATCCGTCTGGTGTACGACGACAGCGGCCGGCCCGTGTTGCAATTGAGTTCCGAACGCCCGTTCAACGAGCCGGTGTTCAACCTGCTGCTGGATGCCAACTGGCGCGACGGCGGCCGGTTGGTGAAGGAAGTCACCGCCTTGGTCGATCCGCCGTTCATCGCCCGAACCGCGGTGCAGACCATCGACGCGCCGACCGTGGAGTTGGCGCCGGTGGTGGCGGCCCCGGTTCCGTCGCCGGCGCCGCGTACGCCCGCGATCCCGACCGGAAGCCGAACGGAGTCGCGTGAGCCGGCGCCGGTTGCTGAGGAAAAGCCGTCGGCACCCGTCAAGCCGACCGCCAAACCGGCGCCGCGTCCTGCGCAATCGGCGACGTCTGCGCCGCCGCGCGTGCCGGCGATTCCGGCCACGGCCGACAACCAACGCGAAGTGCGCGCCGGCGAAACCCTGTATGCCATCGCCACCGAACGGCGCGGCCAATTGGCCGACAGCCGCATCAGCCTGAACCAGATGATGGCGGCGATCCAGCGCGCCAATCCCGAGGCCTTCATCCGCGGCGACGCCAACCGGCTCAAGCGCGGCAGCGTGCTGCGTCTGCCCGACGAGCGCCAGACCCGCGCGTTGCTGCCCGAAGACAGCGCCAATCTGCTCAACAGCCAATGGGCGCGCAAGGTACAGGCGCAGCCGGCGCCGGTGCTCGATGCAGCCAACCGGCTCGGCCGCGGCGCGGATTCCGCCCCGGCACGCAAACCGGCGGGCGCGGTGGCAATCAATCAAGGACGGCTGAAAATCGTGCCGACGGTGGGGAACATGAATACTGCGGGAAGCCAATCCGGTGCCAGCCGTTCCGGCCAAGGCAATGAACTGCGTTCCGAGAACGCCGCCGGCGCCGAGGAAATCGCCGCGCGCCAGGTCGAAATCGCCAACCTGCGCAAGCAGCTGGACGAGGCTGCGAAACTGCAGACGGAGAGCAAGCGCCTGATTGAACTGCAGAACAGCCAGATCAAGCAGCTGACCGAGCGCATGCAGCAGATCGAGAAAGGCGTTCCGGCCGCGCCGGTGGCCGCCGGCGCGCAACCGGCCGTCGAGGCCGCCGCGCCCTGGTACGCCAGTCCGTTCGTATCGGTCGCGGGCTTGTTGCTGATCGCCGGCTTGGCCGGCGCGTTGTTGATCCGTCGCCGGCGCTGAGCCGGCGCTTTCTCAGGCCGCCATCAGGCGGATGCCCTGGATCACGATCAGGCCGATCACCACCACCAACAGCAGCATACGCGCCTTGTTCAGCCGGTCGGCCGGTTTCGCGGCGCGCTTCGGCGCCTGCCGGTAGCTTTCCGGCAGGTACGAAGGTTCCGCCGACTTGCCTTCCAGCAGGCCCTGCTGCTTGAGGATCTCGCGCGCGGCGCGGTAATCGTCGGCGCGCGACACCCACAGCTGCGGTTGCGGCTCGTCGAGCACTGCCTGCTTCTCGTTGTAGCTGAAGCCGCGGCGCGAGTAGGTCTTGTAACTGCGGCCGCCGATGATGCGGCATTCGATGCCGGCGGCGTCGAACAGCGCTTTCACCTGCTCGACGTTCTCCAGCCGGGCCGAGCTGAACATCATCCTCATGCCTTGTTCTCCGGTTCCTGCGGCAATACGCGGATCAGGCCTTCCTGCGCCACCGAAGCCACCAGCACGCCGTCGCGGGTATAGATGCTGCCGCGCGCCAGGCCGCGCGCGCCGGAGGCCGAGGGGCTGTCCAGCGAATACAGTAGCCAGTCGTCGATGCGGAACGGGCGGTGGAACCACAGCGCGTGGTCGAGCGAGGCCATCTGCACGGTCGGCTGGTAGTAACTGATGCCATGCGGGAAGGTGCTGGTGCCGAGCAGATAGAAATCCGAGGCATAGGCCAGCATGGCGCGGTGCAGGTTGACGTCGTCGCCGATCGGACCGCTGAGGCGGAACCAGACCTGCTGGTAGGGCGGACGCTTGCTGGGCTTGAGTTCGTCGCGCGGATACACCGGGCGCATCTCGAACGGCCCCATGCGCGACAGCCAGCGCTGCATCTTGGCCGACAGATGCGACAGCACTTCCGGGCTGGGCGGCTGGGGCGGCTCGACGTCCTCGGGCTGCGGCACTTCCGGGATGTGGAACTGGTGGCTGACGCCGTCCTCGTGCTTCTGGAACGAGGACGCGAACACCAGGATCGGCTTGCCGTGCTGGATCGCGGTCACCCGCCTGACCGAGAAGCTGTGGCCGTCGCGGCCGCGGTCGACGTCGAACACGATCGGCGCGTTGATGTCGCCGGCGCGCAGGAAGTAGGCGTGCAGCGAATGCACCGCGCGCTCGTCGCCCACCGTCTGCTGTGCCGCGCTCAACGCCTGGCCCAACACCTGGCCGCCGAACACGTATTTGGTGCCGATGTCGCGGCTTTGGCCGCGGAACAGGTTCTCCTCGAGGCGTTCGAGGGTCAGCAGTTCGATCAGTTCGTCGACGACGCGGTTGCTCATGCGGGATTGTCCGGTTGCAGGCGGGTGAGGCCGCAGGCGTCGAGCACCTGCGGCCAAGGGAAATGCGGGCCGGGATCGCGCTTGCGCCAGACCGTCCGCGCCGGGTCGTCGCTGGCCGGCACACGCGCGGTGTCCAGGTCTTCGTGGCCGGCGATGAAGCGCAGCGCCGGCAGTTCCTGCCGCAGGCACCGCAACAGCGCAATCACGGCGGCAATCTGCGCCGGCGTGTAGGGCTCATGCATGGCCTGATGCCGGCTGTCATACCACTCGGGGTAGCGGCCGGTGTTGACGATTTCGATGCCGACCGAGCGCGGGTTGTAGCCGCGGGTGTGATGCGCGATGCGTAGCGGGTCGACGTAGCGCAGCACGCTGCCGTCGCGGTCGATGTAGTAGTGTCCGCTGTTGCCGGTGCCGGATTCGTGCAGGATGCGCTCGCCGTATTCGCGCGCCATGGCCAGGTCCGGCAGCTCGGTGCAGTGCATCACCACCAGGTCGATGGCCGCCGCATCGCGCGTCGGCAGCCGGTCCGCATACGGCAGGGGCTGGTCGGCAATCGGGCAGGGCGCAGCGGAATCGCTCATAATACGCACAGTTTACCATTCCCCGGCGGCCGCCTCCCGGCCGAACCGCCCCATCCCGGAGCCTCCATGAGCGGACACGTCATCATCTCGCACGGCCTGAACAGCGGCCCCGACGCCACCAAGGCCATGGCCCTGGCGCAAGCCTGCGACCTGCTCGGCTGGCGCTGCGAGATTCCCGATTACCGCGACCTGGACGCCGTGATGCCGCCGATGGGCGACGTGCGCGCACGCATCGCGCGCCTGCAGGCGCGGGTCGACGCCGCCGGGGGTCCGGTGGTGCTGGCCGGTTCCAGCATGGGCGCCTTCGTCTCCTGCCGGGTCGCGTTGGCGCGGCCGGTTCAGGGTCTGTTCCTGATGGCGCCGCCGATCGCGCTGGACGGCTTCGACGATCTGCCCCTGGATGCGCCGGCGGTGCCGCTGTCGATCGTGCACGGATGGCACGATGAACTGATTCCGGCCGGACATGTGGTGGCCTGGGCGGAGAAGCGCTCGGCGCGCCTGAGCCTGGTGAACGATTCGCACCGTCTGGCCGAACACGTCGATCACTGCGCGCAGCAATTCGCGCTCCTGCTCGGCGCGCTGTCGTGAAGTTCTTCCTGTCCTGCGCCAAAGGGCTCGAATACCTGCTGGTCGACGAACTCAAGGCCTTGGGTGTGCCGGCCACCGCCACCGTGGCCGGCGTCAACGCCGAGGGCACGCTGGCCGACGCGCAGCGCGCGGTCATGCATTCGCGGCTGGCCTCGCGCGTGCTGTGGCCGATTGCGCATTTCGACTGCCGCGACGAGAACGACCTCTATCAGGGCATGCATGCCCTGCCGTGGGAAACGCATATCCCGGCCGGCGCCACGCTGGCCATCGACGCGCGCATCTCCGGCCAGGGCCTGACCCATGAGCGTTACGCCGCGCAGCGCGCCAAGGACGCGATCGTCGACCGCCTGCGCGCCCGCACCGGCACGCGGCCGGACATCGACGTCGAGCATCCGGACGTGCGCGTCAACCTGCACGTGCGCAAGGACCGCGCCGACATCGCCATCGACCTCGGCGGCGGCTCCCTGCACAAGCGCGGCTGGCGTCAGGACCAAGGCGAAGCGCCGATCAAGGAGAATCTGGCCGCGGCCATGCTGTACCGCGGTAAATGGCCGGAGGTCTACCGCGCCGGCGGCGCCGTACTCGATCCGATGTGCGGCAGCGGCACCTTGCTGGTCGAGGCCGCATTGATGGCCGCCGACGAAGCGCCCGGCCTGTACCGCCATGGCGAACGCCTGCCGACGCAGTGGTCGGGTTTCGACGCCGCGGCCTGGCAACAGATCCGCGCCGAGGCCAAGACCCGCGCCGAGGCCGGCCGCGCCGCGCTCAAGCCGGTGTTCTACGGCTACGACGAACAGGCCGAGGTGTTGCGCAAGGCGGTAGCCAACTGCGACCGTGCCGGCTTGGCCGAACTGGTGCGTTTCGAGCGCCGCCCGGTGTCGGCGCTGCAGGCGCCGCGCGAGGAACACGGACTGGTGGTCTGCAACATGCCGTACAACCAGCGCCTGCAGGCCGATCCGGCGCTGTACCGCGAAACCGGCGACGCGCTGCGCACGCAGGTGCCGGGCTGGCGCGCGGTGCTGCTGTGCGGCAACGACGACCTAGCCTTCGCCAGCGGCCTGCGCGCCAAGAAGAAATACGAGTTCCACAACGGTTCGCTGGCCTGCACCCTGCTGGTCTGCGATCCGATCCATGTGCCGCGCCCGGAGCGCGAAGGCTCACGGCCGCTGTCCGAGGGCGCGCAGATGGTGGCCAACCGGCTGCAGAAGAACCTGAAGAACCTCGGGCGCTGGGCTACGCGCGAGGGCGTGGACTGCTATCGGGTGTACGACGCGGACCTGCCGGAATACGCCGCCGCCATCGACCGCTACCCCGAGGCCGACGGCCAGGGCCGGCTGTTCCTGCATGTGCAGGAATACGAGGCGCCGGCTGAAATTCCCGAGCAGACCACCCAGCACCGTTTCAAGGAATTGTTGCAGGCGGTGGAGTCGGTGTTCGCGCTGCCGCGTGCGCAGGTCTCGGTGAAGAAGCGCCGGCGCGGCAAGGGCGGTAGCAAGTACGGGCGCATGGACGAAACCCACGACTTCCTGCAGGTGGCCGAAGGCCGCGCCCGGCTGTGGGTCAATCTGTTCGACTACCTCGACACCGGCCTGTTCCTCGACCATCGGCCGATGCGCCTGCGGCTGGGGCAGGAAGCGCGCGGAAAGCGTTTCCTCAACCTGTTCTGCTATACCGGTACCGCCAGTGTGCACGCCATCCTCGGCGGCGCGTCGGCCTCGACCTCGGTCGATCTGTCGAGCACCTATCTGGACTGGGCCGACGCCAATTTCGAGCTCAACGGCATCACCGGCGGCAGCCACCAGCTGGTGAAGGCCGACGTGATGGAATGGCTGGGCAACTGCCGTCAATCCTACGATCTGGTGTTCTGCGATCCGCCGACCTTCTCCAACTCGGCCAGCGCCGAGGACTTCGACGTGCAGAAGGACCATGTCGCGCTGCTGCGCGCCATCGTCGGCCTGTTGGCGCCGGGCGGCGTCTGCTATTTCTCCAACAACTTCCGCAAGTTCCGCTTCGACCTGGCGGCGGTGTCGGAATTCGCCGCGGTCGAGGACATCTCGGCGCAGACCATCGCGCCGGATTTCGAGCGCAATCCGAAGATCCACCGCTGCTGGAAACTGGGCAAAAAATAAACCCGCCGGAGCGGGTTTATTTTCCAGCATGCCGGCCGTGTCACTTGCCGGTCTTGATCGTGGTCCACAGCCGCACGCGTTCGCGTTGCACGTCCATCGGGAACGTGGCCGGATCGACCAGTTTGGCGGCGACCTCGGGCTTGGGATAGATCGACTCGTCGGTTTGCACCTCGGCCGGCAACAGGGCCTTGGCGGCGGTGTTCGGCGTGGCGTAGGACACGTATTCGGCGACGCCGGCGGCGACCTCGGCCTTCATCAGGAAGTCGATGAACTTCATGGCGTTGGCCTTGTTCGGCGCGTCGGCCGGCACGGCCATCACGTCGATCCAGCGCGCGGCGCCTTCCTTCGGGATGACGAAGGCGATCTCCACGCCGTTGCCGGCTTCCTCGGCGCGGTCGCGGGCCTGGAACACGTCGCCGGAATAGCCCATCGCCACGCAGACGTCGCCGTTGGCCAGGTCGGTGATGTATTTCGAGGAGTGGAAGTAGGTGATGTTCGGACGCGTACCCAGGAACGCGGCTTTGATGCCGTCCAAGGTCTTGGCGTCGGACACCTTCGGATTCAGGCCTTTCCACAGCACGGCCGAGGTGAAGGCGTCTTCGGGGTCGTCCAGCACCGCGATGCCGCATTGCGCCAGCTTGCCGGCCACGGCCGGATCGAAGATCAGCGACCAGCTGTCGAGCGCGGCGTCTTCGCCGAGGATCTCGCGCACTTTCTTGACGTTGATGCCGATGCCGGTGGTGCCCCACAGATACGGCATCAGCTTGGCGTTGCCCGGATCGATGCCGGCCAGCGCGGCCATCACCGACGGATCGTTGTTCTTGGCGTTCGGCAGCGCGGCCTTGTCGAGGTCGGCGTAAATGCCGGCGGCGATGTGCTTCTCGGCGAACGGACGGGCCGAGGGGAACACCACGTCGTAGCCCGAGGCGCCGGCCAACAGCTTGGCTTCTAGAGTCTCGTTGCCGTCGTAGACGTCGTACACCACCTTGATGCCGGTTTCCTTCTCGAACGCGGCCACGGTGTCTTCGGCGATGTAATCGCTCCAGTTGTAGACATACAGGTTCTTCGACACCGCCTCGTCGGCTTTCGGGGCATCATCCTTGCCGCCGCAGGCGCTTAACAGGCCGCAGGCGGCCAAGACAAACAACATCCGTTTCATCGCAGATCCTCCAGGTGGGTATCGGCCGCCATTCTAGCGCACTGCGGCTGAGGCGTGACTTAATAGCGCAACACGCTGACACCGGCGACCCGGCAGTTCTCCAGCCGGACCACATAGATCCGCCCGTAGTCGCCGTCGGCGATGGCCTCGGCCGGCTCGCCGCTCCAGGCCTGCACCAACGCCGGCACGGTGTTGCTGTGGCCGACTACGGCTGCGGTCGATCCGTCCGGCAACGCGCACAGACGCGACAGCAATTCCTGCGCACGGGTCGCGGCCGGCAGCATGCGGATCGGCACGCCGGCGGCCAAGGCCAACGGCCGTGCGGTCTGCTGGGTGCGCTGGAATTCGCTTGCATATACCGCCGCCGGCAACGCATTGGCCACCAATGCCGACAGGCGTTCGGCGCGCGCCGCGCCCATCGGGCTGAGGTCCGGATCGCGGCCGAGCGTGGCGGCCTTTTCGCCGTGGCGGAGCAGGATGACGGTCTGCTTGGCGGCCTCGGCCGGCGGGCCGAGGCACAGCAACAGGCCCAGCACGGCAACCAGCCGCCGGCGCGTCATGTTGCGCTACCCAGCTGGGCGAGCAGGGCGCGCAGGAACATCACGCGTTGCTCGCCGGTTTCGGTTTTGTTGCTGATCTTCAGGCGTTCCGGGCCCTGCATGGCGTAGGTTTTCGGGTTGCGCTGGATCAGGCGGATCACCGCCATCGGATCGACCGCCGGCTTGGCGCTGAACAGCAGGCTGCCGCCGCCGTCGTGCAGGTCGATCTTGACGATGCCCAGGCGCTGCGCCTGCAGGCGCAGCCCGGCGCAGTCGAGCAGGTGTTGGGTCGGCGGCTCCAGCAGGCCGAAGCGGTCGATCATCTCCACCTGCAGGTCGCGCAGCGCGTCGTCGCTGTCGGCCGAGGCGATGCGCTTGTACAGGGTCAGGCGCGTATGCACGTCCTCGATCACGTGCTCGGGAATCAGCGCCGGGCTGTGCAGGTTGACTTCCGACGCGCGTGCGGCCGGATTGAACACGTCCGGGATGCGGCCATCCTTGATCGAGGCCACCGCGCGTTCGAGATATTGCGCGTACAGGGCGAAGCCGATTTCGGCGATCTGTCCGGATTGGCCTTCGCCGAGCAGTTCGCCGGCGCCGCGGATCTCCAGGTCGTGGGTCGATAGCGTGAAACCGGCGCCGAGTTCTTCCAGCGAGGCCAGCGCGTCCAGGCGCTTGCGCGCGTCGGCGGTCAGCCGCTTCATGTCCGGCACGATCAGGTAGGCGTAGGCGCGGTGGTGGCTGCGCCCGACGCGGCCGCGCAGCTGGTGCAGCTGCGCCAGGCCGAAGCGGTCGGCGCGGTTGATGATGATGGTGTTCGCGCTCGGGATATCGATGCCGGACTCGATGATGGTGGTCGACACCAGGATGTTGAAGCGCTGCTTGTGGAAATCCAGCATCACCTGTTCCAGCTGGCGTTCCGGCATCTGGCCGTGCGCCACCCGGATGCGCGCGTCCGGCACCAGCACGCCCAGCTCGCGCGCGGTCTTCTCGATGGTGTCGATGTCGTTGTGCAGGAAATAGATCTGGCCGCCGCGCGCCAGTTCGCGCTGGCAGGCCTCCAGCAGGGTGGCGTCGTCCCACGGGCAGATGAAGGTCTTCACCGCCGTGCGGTGCGCCGGCGGCGTGCCGATGATCGACAGCTGGCGCAGGCCGCTCATCGCCATGTTGAGCGTGCGCGGGATCGGCGTGGCGGTCAGCGTCAGCAGGTGCACGTTGGCCTTCAGCGCCTTCAGCGCCTCCTTGTGGCGCACGCCGAAGCGCTGCTCCTCGTCCACGATCACCAGGCCGAGGTCGTCGAAGGCGACGTCCTTCTGCAGCAGGCGGTGGGTGCCGATGATGACGTCGATCTTGCCGAGCGCCAGCAGCTCGAGCGCCTGCTTCACCTCTTTCACGCTCTTGAAGCGCGACAGCACCTCGACCTTGATCGGCCAGTCGGCGAAGCGGTCGCTGAAATTTCGGAAATGCTGTTCGGCCAGCAGCGTGGTCGGCACCAGCACCGCCACCTGCTTGCCGGCCATGGCCGCCACGAACGCGGCGCGCAGCGCGACTTCGGTCTTGCCGAAGCCGACATCGCCGCAGACCACGCGGTCCATCGGATTGTTCTGCGCCATGTCGGCCAGCACGGCCTCGATCGCCTGCTGCTGGTCGGGTGTCTCCTCGAACGGGAAGGCGGCCGCGAAGCGTTCGTACAGCGGCCGGTCCAGCGCCAGTCCGAAGCCGCTCTGCGCCTGGCGCTTGGCCTGGATCTCGAGCAGTTCGGCGGCCACGTCGCGCACCTTGTCGGCGGCGCGGCGCTTGGCCTTTTCCCAGGCTTCGCCGCCCAGGCTGTGCAGCGGCGCGTGATCGGCGTCGGCGCCGGAATAGCGCGACACCAGATGCAGCTGCGCCACCGGCACGTACAGCTTGTCGCCCTTGGCATATTCGATGCTGAGGAATTCGCCGACGCTGCCGCCGGCCTCGAGGCTGATCAGGCCCTGGTAGCGGCCGACGCCATGGTCTTCGTGCACGATCGGCGAGCCGATGCTGATTTCGTTCAGGTCGCGCAGGATCGCTTCCGGGCTCTTCGCCGCGCTTTTGCGGCGGCGGCTCTGGCTGGCGCGCTCGGGGAACAGCTGGCGTTCGGTCAGCACCGCCAAGGCTGGTTCGCGCAGGCTGAAGCCGTCGCTGAAGCCGGCCGCCGCCAAGGTCAGCGTACCCGGCGCGGCGGCGGCGAGCGCGGCCGGCCAGTCGGCCGCCACCTGCGTTTCGATACCGGCGCCCTTGACCAGGTCCTTCAGCGCTTCCCGCCGCCCGGCGCTGTCGGCGGCCAGGATCACCCGCCCGGGATAGGCCTGCAGGAACGTGCGCAACGCGTCGCCTGCGGCCGATTGGCCGTCCTGCCAGGCGCAGGCCGGTGCCGGTCCCACGTCCAGCGGCTGCACGGCCAGCTCGCCGCCGTCCTGGCGGAATTCGTAACGATGGCCGCGGTTCAGGCGCGCGCGCAGTTCGTCCGGTGCGATGTACAGCTCGTCCGGCGCCAGGATCGGACGCTCGATGTCGTGCCGACGCTGCTCGTGGCGTTCGCGCACCTGCTGCCAGAAGTGGTCGGCGGCGTCCAGCGCGTTCGGCGCCAGCAGGATGTCGACGCCGCCGGGCAGGTAGTCGGCGAGGGTGCCGGTGTGTTCGAAGAACAGCGGCAGGTAGTACTCGATGCCGGCCGGCGCCACGCCTTCCTTGAGGTCGGCGTACAGGCCGCAGGTGCGCGGATTGATGTCGAAGCGTTCCAACAGTTCGCCGCGGGCGCGTTTGCAGCTGTCGGCGTCGAGCGGGAACTCGCGCGCCGGCAGCAGCTTGAACCGCGTCCGGCTTTCGCCGGAGCGCTGGGTTTCCGGGTCGAACAGACGCAGCGAATCGATGCTGTCGTCCAGCAGCTCGATCCGGATCGGCTGCTCGGCGCCGCTGGGGAACAGGTCGAGGATGGCGCCGCGGATCGAGAAGTCGCCGGCGTCCATCACCCGCGGCACATGCCGGTAGCCGAAGCGCTGCAGGCGCAGGCGTTCCTCGCCCAGATCCAGGCGCTGGCCGACGGCCAGGTCAAGCACCTGCGCGGCGATCCACTCGGCCGGCGCGATGCGCTGCATCAGGCTGCTGACCGGCACCACCAAGACGCCGCGGCGGCTTCCCGGCAGGCGGTACAGGCAATCGATGCGCTGCGAGACCAAGTCCGGATGCGGGCTGAACTGGTCGTACACCAGCGTTTCCCAATCCGGGAAGTGCAGGATCGGCAGCTCCGGCCGGAACGCGCGCAAATCCTGCTCCAGCTGCTGCGCGCCGAAACTGTCGGGGGTCACCACCAGCTGCAGCGTGTCGGCCGCGCGCGCGTGGCGCAGCAGGGCGTACGCCAGAGCGGCGCCGTTGGCCGGAACCTGCAGCGCGGTGATTTTGTGCGGGGACGCTGCTTTCGGCAGCAAGGCGGAATCCATCCGCCTATTTTAGCAGTCCGCGGCGTTCAGTCCGCGTTTTTCAGCCATTCGACGCGGTGGCTGGCGCCGCCGTCGTCGAGCAGTTCGACCAGTTTCGACAGCGAGGAGCCCAGTTCGGCGTCCATCCGGAACGGCGCATTGAGGATCAGCATGCCGCTGCCGTTCATCCGCAGCGGCGAGTTGTCCGGCCGTACCAGCAACTCCAGCACCAAGGCCGACTTGCAGGGCAGTTGTGCCGCCCTGCGCAGGAACGGCTTGAGCGCGGCGCGCTGTTTGATCGGGTACCAGACCGCATAGATGCCGGTCGGCCAGCGCGC
Organism: Arenimonas maotaiensis; assembly: GCF_014638745.1. GTDB lineage: Bacteria > Pseudomonadota > Gammaproteobacteria > Xanthomonadales > Xanthomonadaceae > Arenimonas > Arenimonas maotaiensis. The sequence continues at coordinate 232,077 of NZ_BMFO01000001.1, read as the reverse complement.
CAAGCCGTCATTCAGGGCCTGCAGGATCAGGCCGTATTCCTGCTCCTGCGCCTCGTAGGGCGGGTCGATCAGCACCAGGCCGCGGCGTTCCTTCGGCGGCAACTGGGCCTTGACCGCGGCGTAGCCGTCGCCGGCCAGTACCTGCACGCGGCCGTCGTGCGCGAACAGCGACTTCAGCGCGTCGGCCTCGCCCTTCTGCGCCTCCACGCACACCAGCCGGTCTTCGGCGCGCATCTGCTGCGCGGCGATCAGCGGTGAACCCGGGTAGCTGACCAGCGCGCCGACCGGATTGTCGCGTTCGACCTGTTCCAGATAAGCCGCCAGCGGCGCCGGCAGCTTGCGCAGGGTGATCATGCGGAACACGCCGCCCTGGGCCTCGTCGGTCTTGCGCGCCTGTTCGCCCTGGATCAGGTAGCGGCCGCGCCCGGCGTGGGTATCAAGCACGAAGAACGGTTTGTCTTTGGCCTTCAGGCGCTTCAGCAGATGGATCAGCACCGTGTGCTTGAGCACGTCGGCGTGGTTGCCGGCATGGAATCCGTGCAGGTAGTTCATGTCATTTCTCGACGATTGCCAGGCCGACGCCGGCGGCCTTGAGGTAGGCGCGTTCGCTCTCAAGGTCGGAGCGCGTCAGCGGATGCCGTTCCAACCAGCGTTTCGACAGCACCAGCGACAGCCGACTGCGTTCGACCTTCAGCTTCGGCTTCGGGATCTTCTCATCGGAGTGGCTGCGGTAGAACAGCACCGCCAGCCGCAGCAGCAGGATGCAGCGCAGGGCGTCGACCGCACGCGCTTCGCTCAGCGTCATCAGGCTCTTGAAGTGGATGCCGCGGCGCTGGTTGCGGATCAGCACCGAGATCAGGTGCTGCTCGGTGCGCGAGAAGCCGGAGATGTCCGAGTTCGCCACCAGATACGCGCCGTGGTGGTGGTGCTGGCTGTGCGCCACGGTCAGGCCGATTTCGTGCAGGCGGCAGGCCCAGGCCAGGGCCTCGCGGTCGGCGGCCGACAGCCCCCAATATTTGCGCACCTGGTCGAACAGGGCGACCGCGTAGGCCTCGACCCGTTCGGCCTGGCGCACGTCGATCGAATAGCGTTCCTGCAGCGCCTTGACCGAGTCCAGACGCGGGTCATGCTCGCGGTTGCGGCCGAGGATGTCGAACAGGGCGCCCTCGCGCAGCGCGTAGTCGCTGGTCTGCAGGCTTTCGATGCCCAGGGCCTCGAACGCCGCCTCCAGCGCCAGCAGGCCGCCGGCGATGGATTTGCGGCGCGAGGCCGAGATCTGCGGCCAGCGGATGGCGTTGATGAGCCCGAAGCCGATTAGCTCCTGGCGCAGCAGCTGCAGGATCTTCAGGTTCAGTGTGCCGTCCGACAGGCCGCGGACCTTGGCCATGTCCGACAGCGCCTTGATGGTGCCGGACGCGCCGTACACTTCCTTCCAGCCATGCCTGCGGAAGCTCTCCATGAACGGCTGCATGTCGACGCCGATCTGGGTCTTGGCTTTGTGCCACTGCTTCGGCGTCAGCTTGCCGTCCGGGAAGAAGCGCTTGATGTTGGCGATGCAGCCGATCTGCAGGCTTTCGCGCTCGATGACGGCAAAGCCCTTGCCGATGACGAATTCGGTCGAGCCGCCGCCGATGTCGATGACCAGGCGCTTGCCTTTGCGCGGCGGCTTGTCATGCGCGACGCCGAGGTAGATCAGCCGCGCCTCCTCGCGTCCGGCGATGACGTCGATGCGGTGGCCGAGCGCGGCTTCCGCGCGCTCGAGGAAGGCGGCCGGATCGACCATGGTGCGGATGGTGTTGGTGGCGACCACGCGCACGTTGCCGGGCCGCACATAGGCCAGGCGTTGCCCGAACAGCGCCAGGCAGTCGAGCGCGCGCTTGGCGGCGGCGTCGCTCAGGCGCTTTTCGGCGTCCAGTCCGTCGGCCAGCTGCACGTGTTCCTTGATGCGGTCGATGATGCGCAGCTGGCCCAGCACGTGGCGCGCCACCACCATGTGGAAACTGTTCGAGCCCAGGTCGACGGCGGCGACCAGGTCGCCGTCCTTGAGCTGTAGCGGCGTCGCGGCGGTCAGCGTTTTCGGCATAGTTTGGCCAGCAGGTGGGCCTGGGCGGAGAACGGCGCCTCGCCGTCGGCCGGCGCGATCTTCTCGTAGCTGCCGTCGGACAGCAGGCGCCAGGCCTGGGCGTTGTCGCGCAGGTAGTATTCCAGCTCTTCCTTGAACACGCGCGCGGCCAGTTCCGGCTCCAGCACCGGGAAGCAGGTCTCCACCCGGCGCAGCAGGTTGCGTTCCAGCCAGTCGGCGCTGGAGCAGTAGATCTCGGATTTGCCGTTGTTGCCGAACCAGTACACGCGGCTGTGCTCGAGGAAGCGGCCGACCAGCGCGCGCACGGTGATGTTCTCGGACAGGCCCGGCACGCCCGGGCGCAGGCAGCAGGCGCCGCGCACGATAAGCTCGATCCTGACGCCGTCCTGCGAGGCGGCGTACAGCGCCTTGATCACGTCCGGCTCGTTGATCGCGTTCATCTTGGCGATGATGTGCGCCTTCTTGCCCTCGCGCGCCAGCTTGGCCTCGCGCTGGATCTTCTTCAGCAGACCGGCGTGCAGCGTGAACGGCGAGGTCAGCAGGTGCTTGAGCTTGATGGTCTTGCCCAGGCCCGAGAGCTGCTGGAAGATCGAATGCACGTCCTGGGTGATGCCCGGATGGCAGGTCAGCAGGCCGATGTCGGTGTACACCTTGGCGGTGCCGGCGTGGTAGTTGCCGGTGCCCAGGTGCGCGTAGCGGCGCAGCACCTTGCCTTCGCGGCGCACGATCAGCATCATCTTGGCGTGGGTCTTGAAGCCGACCACGCCGTAGATGACCTGCACGCCGGCCTCCTGCAGCCGGTTGGCCAGGCTGAGGTTGGCCTCTTCGTCGAAGCGGGCGCGCAGCTCGACCACCACCGAAACGTCCTTGCCGTTGTGCGCGGCGGTGATCAGGTGCTCGATGATCTTGGAGTCGCGTCCGGTGCGGTACAGCGTCTGTTTGATGGCCAGCACATGCGGGTCGTTGGCGGCGTGCTGCAGCACGTCGAGCACGGCGTTGAAGCTCTGGTACGGGTGGTGCACCAGGATATCGCCTTCGCGGATGCTGCCGAACGGATCCTCCTCGTCCATCTCGGCCTTGCCCTGCTTGAAGTTAGGGAACTTCAGGTCAGGGCGCTTGGCCATGTCGTATACCTGCGCCACGCGGTTCAGGTTCACCGGGCCGTTGATGCGGAACAGCGCCTTTTCCGACAGGTTGAAGTTCTCCAGCAGGATTTCGACGATGCGGTCGGGGCAATCCTTGGCGATTTCCAGGCGCACCGCCGGGTTGTAGCCGCGCGCGTGCAGTTCGTCCTTCAGCGCGCTGGCCAGGTTCTCCACCTCTTCCTCGTCGACGAACAGCTCGGAGTTGCGGGTGACGCGGAACTGCCAGGCGCCCTTGACCTTCATGCCGGGGAACAGGTCGCCGACGAATTCGGTCAGGATCGCCGACAGGAACACGTAGTCGTCCTTGCCGCCGGACACGCTTTCGGGAATCTGGATGATGCGCGGCAACGAACGCGGCGCGCGCACGATGGCGATGCCGCCGTGGCGGCCGAAGGCGTCCTTGCCCTGCAGGATGACCGCGACGTTCAGGCTCTTGTTGAGGATCTGCGGGAACGGATGCGCCGGATCCAGCGCCAGCGGCGACAGCACCGGCAGGATCTCGTTGCGGAAGTAGTTGTGCAGCCAACGCTTCTGCGCCGGACTCCAGGTGTCCTGCTTGGAGATGCGCACGCCGGCCTGCGCCAGCTCGGGGCGCAGCACGTCGTTCCACAGCGCGTACTGCTCCTGCACCAGCCTGTTGGACAGCGCGTAGATCTTCTCCAACGCCAGCTGCGGATCCATGTTGTCCGGCAGCAGCGGCGCCTTGTACTGCATCGCGGTCTTCACCGTGGCGGCGCGGATCTCGAAGAACTCGTCGAGGTTGGTGCAGGAGATGCACAGGTATTTCAGGCGTTCCAGCAGCGGAATGCCTTCGTCGCGGGCCTGCGCCAACACCCGGAAATTGAACTCGAGCTGCGACAGCTCCCGGTTCAGGAACAGCTCCGGAGCGGGCAGGGGCGTGGAATCGGTCATGGAAGAAGCCTTTTCGACAAGGATAGCAGATGCCGAAAGCGCGGTTAAGCCAGGCGCGCCCCGGGGAAGCGGCAGCGGAAGGTGCTGCCTTTTCCGGGAGTGCTCTCGATCAGCAGCTCGGCCTGGTGCAGGTTGAGCACGTGCTTGCAGATCGACAGCCCGAGGCCGGTGCCGCCGAGTTCGCGCGATCGGCTGGCCGAGACCCGGTAGAAGCGTTCGGTCAGGCGGCCGATCTGGTCGGCCGGGATGCCGAAGCCGGTGTCGCTGACGAAGAAGTCCAGCCCGCCGGCGGCGTTGCGCTCGAAGCCGAGACGGATGCCGCCGCCGGTCGGGGTGTAGCGCACGGCGTTCGAGACCAGGTTGGAGAAGGCGCTGTGGATCTCCTTCGGCGCGCCCAGCAGCTGCCCGTGGAAATCGCCGACGGCCTGCACTTGATGCCGGCCTTGGCTGAGCGCGGCGGCTTCCTGCAACAGCGTCTTCATCAGCGAATCGGTGCTGATCGGTTCTTCCGGCAGCGAGCTCTCCGATTCCAGCCGCGACAGGTTCAGCAGATCCTCGACCAGATGGTTCATCCGGCTCGACTGCTTCTGCATCTCCTGGATGATGGTCGCCAGTTCCGGATTCTCCTGCTGTTCGATCAGTTCCAGATAGCCGTGGATCACCGTCAGCGGCGTGCGCAGTTCGTGCGAGACGTTGGCCACGAAATCGCTGCGCATCTGCTCCAGCCGGCGCATCTTGGTCGAATCGCGCAGGATCAGCAGGCTGTTCTGCGGCGTGTACGGCAGCAGGAACAGGTCCAGAAAGGCGCCGGCCTCGGCCGGCGAGGACACGTTCAGCAGCGGTTTTTCGGCGTCACCGGCGGTGAACCAGTCCTTGATCGGGGCATCGAACAGGCGGAACAGGTTGCTGTCCTCGTCGCCGGGCGAGAGGCCGAGCATGCGCTTGGCGGTCTTGTTCGACCACACCAGGTAGCCGGTTTCGCGGCTGACCACCAGCGCGCCCTCGGGCATGGCACCGGCCGCCAGCCGGTAGCCGCGCAGCATCTGCACCAGCCGCGCGATGCGGTGCCGGTGCTCCTGGTTCTTCTTGAAGATCAGGATTTCCAGCGCGCCCCAGACGCCCAAGCCTTCCGGCCGCGGGTTGATGACGCGCGATTCGAGCTGGTTCAGGATGCGGCCGAGCTTGGCGTAGGCGCGGACGATCTGCAGCACGGTGATGGCGGTGAACGCGGCCCACAGGCCGGCCCAGGCGCCGAACCAATAGCCGGCGGCCAAACCGAAGGCATAGGTGAACGCCCAGAGGATCCAGCTCTGCCGCCAGGCCAGTGCGGTCAGGGTCGCCTTCGGCATGCTCAGGCTTTCAGGCCCGTATCCGCGAAGCGGTAGCCGGAGCCGCGCACGGTCTCGATCATCGACTCCAGCCGGAACGGTTCCAGCACCTTGCGCAGGCGGCGCACGTGCACGTCGACGGTGCGGTCCTCGATCTCGCTGCCGCCGCCCCAGACGAAATCCAACAGCTGGTTGCGGGTGTACACGCGCCCGGCGTGGCTCATGAAGAAGTGCAGCAACCGGTATTCGGTGGGGCCCACGTGCACGCTTTGGCCGTGCACCAGCAGTTTCTGCTGGCGGCCGTCCAGGCGCAACGCGCCGATCTCGATCGAACCGTCGTCCTCGGTCTCCCGGCTCCGGCGCAGCACGGCCTTGATGCGCGCCAGCAGTTCCCGGGCCGAGAACGGCTTGACCACGTAATCGTCGGCGCCGCTGTCGAAACCGGCGATGCGGTCGCTTTCCTCGCCCTTGGCGGTCAGCATGATGATCGGCACGTTGCGGGTGTTGGCTTCCTTGCGGAAGCGCCGGACCAGCTCGATGCCGGTGGTGCCCGGCAGCATCCAGTCGAGCAGGATCAGGTCGGGGATGCGTTCGGCCACGGCCTGCAGAGCCTCCTTGCCGTCTTGCGCGCAGACCGGCTGGTAGGATTGCGTGCGCAGGGCGTAGGCGATCATGTCGCGGATGGCCGGCTCGTCTTCGACGATCAGGATATGGGCTTGCACATCAAAACCTTAGTCCAGGAAGATAAGGTATTTAATCGGATGATTATGACTGTAATATGACGGCCTGTCATCCGGGCGTCATCCGGATGTGTCAGCCGCCTTGCTGCTCCGGCTTGATGCCCTGGCGTTTCAGCTCCAGCGAAATCGGCGTGAACTCGGCGATGCGCGCCTCGATCCGGGCCCGTTGGTAATAATCGAGCTCGTCGTTCTTCAGCAACGCGGCCAGCTGGCCGATGGCGTCATCGACCCGGCCGTTGAGGAAAGACACCTCGGCATAGACCTCTGCCGCGCGCAGACGGTTGCCGGAGAGTTCGTAGGCGCGCGCCATGGTGCGCTGGAACACCACGTCCTCGCCGGTGCCGGCCGCCAGCCGGCGCAGCACGTCCTGCGCCCGCCGCGCCTGCGCCGCGTCGTCCTGCTCGAGCAGGAAGCCGGCGTACGACAGGATCACCGCGCGGTTGCCCGGATAGTGCCGCATCAGCTGTTCGTAGCGGGTCTGCGCCAGGGCCGGATTGGCCGACACCTGGGCCGCCTCCGCGCGCGCCAGCGCGATATACAGGTTGTCCGGATGCGCCGTATACAACGGGCCGAGCAGGGCTTCGGCCGCGCCGCCTTGCCGATGGCCGATGTAGGCCAACGCCAGTCCGTATTTCTGGGCATCCGTCGGCTGGCTTTCGAAGCCGTCCACGCCGCGCCGGTATTCGGTGATCGCCGCGCCCGGACTGGCCGCCGACAGCACGCGCAGGCGCTCCTTGACCCAGGGGAAGTCGCGGCCGATGCCTTCGCCCGGGCGAGCGGCGTGGGCCTGGGCGAAATCGGGCAGCAACGGGTTGTTGCCGGCGCGGGTGCCCACGCTCGGCGTGGAGGTTTCCTGCTTGATCTTCTGCGCCCGGTCGCGGGCCTCGCTGATGCGGGTGGCGGTCACCGGGTGCGTGCGCAGGTAGTCCGGTGCGGTATAGCCGCCGGAGTTGGCGCGGCCGGCGCTTTCCATGCGGGCGAAGAAATCGCCCAAGGCGTCGACGTCGTAGCCGGCCCGGTTCAGGGTCTGGATGCCGATGCGGTCGGCCTCGGATTCGTTGGCGCGGGTGTAGTCGATTTGGCGCTGCATCATCAGCGCCTGCGATCCGACCACGGCGGCCATGGTGGCGTCATCGCTGGAAGCGCTGTCGCCGCCGGCCGATTGCGCGGCGATGACCATGCCGAGCGCGGCCAGCATAATCGGGATCTGTTCCTTCTTGGCGCGTTCGACCGAGCGCACCACGTGGCGCTGGGTCACATGCGAGATCTCATGGCCGAGCACGCCGGCGACTTCGTCTTCGCTGCGGGCGGTCAGCACCAGGCCGCTGTTCATGCCGATGTAGCCGCCGAGCGTGGCGAAGGCGTTGATCTGGCGCTCGCGCAACATGAAGAAGGTATACGGCTGTTTCGGATTGTCGGAGGAGGCGCCCAGCCGGTGGCCCATGGTCTGCAGCCAGGCCTCGACCAGCGGATCCTCCAGCAGCAGGTTCATCTGCCGCAGCTGGTACAGGGTGTAAGCGCCGTATTGGGCTTCCTGCTGCGGGGTGATCAGTTCGCCGGCCGAGGAGCCGAGTTCGGGCAGGGCGGTTTCCTGCGCCGCGGCCGGCACGGCGGCCAGCAGCCCGGCGGCGACCGTCAGGCCGAGCAGGGTGGTGCGGGGATAGCTGGCGTTCATGCGTTCTGCACCGGGGTTCACGTACACTAAGACCCTGAGTGTACCGCAGAGTTCCCGACAATCCCCTGAACCCGCCATGGCCGACATCCTGATCTACAGCACCGCGATCTGCCCGTATTGCGTCGCGGCCAAGAACTTCCTGAAGGCCAAAGGCCTGGACTGGCACGAGGTCCGCATCGACCTCGATCCGGCCGCCCGTGCCGAGATGCTGGCCAAGGCCCAGCGCACCTCGGTACCGCAGATCTTCGTCAACGGCACCCATGTCGGCGGCTTCGACGACCTGGTGGCGCTCGACCGCGCCGGCCGATTCATCCCACTTTTGGAGCAGAACCCATGAGCGAGTCCGACCGCGTCAAAGCCTTCACCGAATTCCGCCAGCGCATGAACGAGCGCATCCTGTCCGAGGACAACCAGGTGGTGCGCCGTTTCTTCGCGCTCGACACCCAGACCTACAAGGACGGCGCGCTGAGCCTGAAGACCAAGGAGTTGCTCGGCCTGGTGGCGTCGATGGTGCTGCGCTGCGACGACTGCATCAGCTACCACATCGCCCAATGCAAGGAAGCAGGCGTCAACCGCGACGAATTCTTCGAGGCGTTTTCGGTGGCGCTGGTGGTCGGCGGCTCGATCGTCATCCCGCATCTGCGCCGGGGCGTCGACTTCCTCGACCAGCTGGAAGGCCAGGGCATCCACGCCGCGGTGCCCGAGCACAAACACGATTGATTCCGATGCGCGCGGCTTGGCCGCAGTTGCCTTCGGTTTAGCCGCCGTTGGGGCGGAGAGCCGGCCGGATGGGGTATAATAATGCCCCTCATCCGCTGAATATTGGTGAATACACATGTCGCAGACGATCGCTGTCATCCGGGGCGATGGCATTGGCCCGGAAATCATGGACGCCACCCTCGAGGTGCTGAACGCCCTCAACGTCGGTTTGGAGTACGACTTCGTCGACGCCGGCCTGAGCGCCTATGAGAAGACCGGCGAACTGCTGCCGGAAGCGACCCTGGCCGCGATCGCCCAGCACAAAGTGGCGCTGAAGAGCCCGCTGACCACCCCGGTCGGCGAAGGTTTCGCCTCGATCAACGTGGCCCTGCGCCGCAAGTTCGACCTGTACGCCAACGTGCGTCCGGCCATCAGCTTCCCGAACACCAAGTCGCGCTACAGCGGCATCGACCTGATCACCGTGCGCGAGAACACCGAAGGCGCCTACATCGGCGAAGGCCAGAGCCTGTCGGAAGACGGCGAGACCGCGCTGCTGACCCAGAAGATCACCCGCAAGGGCTCCGAGCGCATCGTGCGCTACGCCTTCGACATGGCCCGCGCCATCGGCCGCAAGAAGGTCACCATCGTGCACAAGGCCAACATCCTGAAGTCGACCTCGGGCCTGTTCCTGAAGGTGGCGCGCGAAGTGGCCGCCCAGTACCCGGACATCGAATGCAACGAGATGATCGTGGACAACACCTGCATGCAGCTGGTGATGCGTCCCGAGCAGTTCGACGTGATCGTGACCACCAACCTGTTCGGCGACATCATCTCCGACCTGTGTGCCGGTCTGGTCGGCGGCCTGGGCCTGGCCCCGGGCGCCAACATCGGCAAGGACTGCGCCATTTTCGAGGCCGTGCACGGCTCGGCCCCGGACATCGCCGGCAAGGGCGTCGCCAATCCGTGCGCGCTGCTGCTGGGCGCGGTGCAGATGCTGGAGCACATCGGCCAGGTGGACGCCGCCAAGCGCCTGAAGCAGGCCATCGTCGACACCATGAACGATAAGGACAGCCTGACCCCCGATCTGGGCGGCACCGGCTCCACGCAGACCTTCGCGCAGGCCATCATCAAGCACATCAAGGCGTAAGTTCTCTTCCGCCGGAAACGAAAAAAGCGCGCCTCGGCGCGCTTTTTTCATGTGGTCTGCCGTGATGCTCAGGCGTTGATGTGTCGCAGCACCGATAATGCGGCCTTGCCGGGCTTGTAGGCCGCCTTGAGCGCATCGAACACGTAATCCCCTGCCGCCTCGCAGGCGTCCGGTAGCGATTTCTTCAAGGCCAGATTGGCCGCGATGGCCGAGGACAGCGTGCAGCCGGTGCCGTGTCCGGAAACCTTCAGGCGCGGGTGTTCGAATTCGTACAGCGCCTTGCCGGTGTCGAGCCGGTCGATCACGGTCTTGCCGCGCAGATGGCCGCCTTTCAGCAGCACCGCCTTCGCGCCCAACGCCAGCAGTTCCACCAAGGCGGCTTCGGCCTCTTCATCGCTGTCGATGGTGTGGTCTAGCAGCAGCACGGCTTCGTCGATGTTCGGCGTGATGACCGTGGCCAGCGGCAGCAGGCGGTCTACCAAGCGGCGGATGGCGCGGGTTTCCAGCAAAGTGTGGCCGGAGCTGGACACCATCACCGGATCGAGCACCACATGCTTCGGTTGGTGGATTTCCAGCGCGTCGGCCACCGTGTCGACGACTTTGGCGTTGGCCAGCATGCCGATCTTGACCGCGCGCACGTCGAAGTCGGCGAACGCCGAATCCAGCTGCGCTTTCAGGAACGCCACCGGCGGCACGTGTACCGCCTGCACGCCGCGGGTATTCTGCGCGGTCAGCGCGGCGATGGCCGACAGCCCGTGCACGCCGTGCGCCGCGAAGGTCTTCAGGTCGGCCTGGATGCCGGCGCCGCCGCCGGAATCGGAACCGGCGATGGTGAGCACCGAGGGCGCGCGCGCCATGGCTTACAGCACCTCGGAGGCGTAATCGGCCAGGCGCGAGCGTTCGCCGCGGCGCAGGGTGATGTGCGCCGAGTGCGTCCAGGTCTTGAAGCGGTCCACCGCGTAGGTCAGGCCGGAGGTGGTCTCGGTCAGATACGGCGTGTCGATCTGCTCGACGTTGCCCATGCAGATGATCTTGGTGCCCGGGCCGGCGCGGGTGATCAGCGTCTTCATCTGCTTGGGCGTCAGGTTCTGCGCCTCGTCCACGATCAGCCAGCGGGTCAGGAAGGTGCGGCCGCGCATGAAGTTCATGGCGCGGATCTTGATGCGCGAGGCCAGCAGGTCGTTGGTGGCGCCGCGGCCCCAGGAGTTGTGGTCGTGGGTGCTGGTCAGCACTTCCAGGTTGTCGGTCAGCGCGCCCATCCAGGGCGTCATCTTCTCCTCCTCGGTGCCGGGCAGGAAGCCGATGTCCTCGCCGACCGAAACGGTGGCGCGGGTCATGATGATCTCGCGGTAGCGTTGCACGTCCATGGTCTGCGCCAGACCGGCGGCCAGCGCCAGCAGAGTCTTGCCGGTGCCGGCGGTGCCGAGCAGGGTGACCAGGTCGATGTCCGGATCCATCAGCGCGTTCAGCGCGAAGTTCTGCTCGCGGTTGCGGGCGTTGATGCCCCAGACCTGATGCTGCGGCGTGCGGAAGTCGTCGACGATCTGCAATACCACGCGTTCACCGTCGATCTTCACCACCCGCATCTCGACCTCGTCCTCGCCCGGCATGTACAGGAACTGGTTCAGGTACCAGTCGTCGTCGCGCGCGCGTCGGATCTCGTAGAAGGTGCGGCCCTTGTCGGTCCAGGAGCGCAGGTTGCCCTGGTGGCGCTCCCAGAAGTCCGCTTGCAGCTCCTTGACGCCGGTGAACAGCAGGTTGAAGTCGTCGATGGCGCGGTCGTTCTCGTAGTCCTCGGCCAGCACGCCGCAGATCGAGGCCTTGATGCGCAGGTTGATGTCCTTCGAAACCAGTACCACCGGCGTCTCCGGGTGGTCCTCCTTCAGCTGCAGGATGGCGCCGAGGATCAGGTTGTCCGGCATCACGGTGCCGAAGCGTTTGCCGGATTCGGTCGGTTTCAGCTGGAACAGCAGGCGGCCGACGCTGTCGGCGGCGCGCAGGTTCAGGCCCTTGGGCTGCACCAGCGCAATGCCCTCGGCGATGTCGCGGTTGCCGTGGGCTTCGATCAGCTCGTTGATGAAGCGGCTGACCTGGCGGGCGTTGCGGGAGGATTCGGAGTGGCCTTTCTTGCCGTTGTCCAGCTCCTCCAGCACCATCATCGGGATGAAAACGTCATGCTCTTCGAACTTGAACAACGCGGTCGGATCGTGCATCAGGACGTTGGTGTCCAGGACGTAGATGCGCTTGCTGCGTGTCATTGGCGTTTTCCTTGGCCGGGGGATTTTTCAATATTTCATCGGGTCCATGATGGCGTCCAGGTTCAGGTGGTCGCAGAACTCCATGAAGTCGTCGCGCAGCGCCGCGATGTGCATGCTGGCGGGGATGCCGATGGTGAGTTGGGCGGTGAACATCGAGGCGCCGGTGTGCATGGCCTGGTAGCCGTTGCTCTGCATGTTCTCGATGGTGATGCCCTGGCGGTCGAAGAAGTCGGCCAGCTGGAACAGGATGCCCGGCTTGTCGGCGGCCACCACTTCCACCAGATACGGCAGCAGGTTCGACTGCATCGGTTTCGGGCCGGTGCGGTAGAACGCGATGCGGATGCGGTCCTCGCGTTCGAGCTTGCCGAGCAGGGCCTCGAGCTTGACGATGGCGTCCCAGCTGCCGGCCGCCAGCGCGACCAGCGAGACGTCACGGCCGACGGTGGACAGGCGGGTGTCGAGCAGGTTGCAGCCGGACTCGGAAATCCGGCGCGAAACCATGAGCAGGGGCGAGTGCGGATAGGTGCTGTAGGCGCTTATCAGCAGGTGGTTGCCGGAGGCCGGCGCTTGCGTTTCGGTGTCGTTCAATGCGCGTTCCTGGGACACGGGAATCTGTGTCAGAATGGTGCTCACAGAATAGAGTTTCGCCGGCTTGCCGGCAAGTGCCATTTTCGACCGCAATCCAGGAGCCTTCCGCGTGCAGTTACACGGCAGCATCACCGCACTCACCACCCCGTTCGACGCCGACGGCCGGCCTGATCTGGCCGCCTGGCGGGCCCAGATCGAACGCCAGATCGAGGCCGGCACCGCGGCCGTGGTGGTCGCCGGTTCCACCGGCGAAGCCGCCGCGCTGAGCGACGCCGAATACGCGCAACTCATTGAAACCGCGGCCGCCTGCGTCGGCAAGCGGATTCCGGTGCTGGCCGGTAGCGGCCTGTCTTCCACCGCCAAGACCATCGCCCAGACCAAACTGGCGCAGGACAGCGGTGCCGATATTGCCTTGGTGGTGACGCCGCCGTACGTGCGGCCAACCCAAGCCGGCCTGATTGCGCACTACCGTGCCGTGGCCGATGCCGCGGGCATCCCGGTGGTGCTGTACAACGTGCCCGGCCGCACCGGCTGCGACATGCAACCGGACACCGTGGCCGCGCTGCGCCCGCATGCCAATATCATCGGCTTGAAGGAAGCGGTGGGCGACGAAGGCCGCTGGGCTGCGCTGTATCCGCTGGCCGGACCGGATTTTTCCCTGCTCAGCGGCGACGATCCGACTTTCGTGCGTGCCATGGCCGGCGGCGCGCACGGCGTGATTTCGGTGGCCTCGAACGTGGTGCCGGCGACTTTCGCCGCCATCTGCCGGCTGTTGCGTGACGACAACCTGGCCGGCGCCCAGGTGCTGGACGCGCGTCTGCGCGGCCTGTACGACTTCCTCGGCGTCGAACCCAATCCGGTGCCGGTCAAGGCCCTGATGCGCCTGCTGGGCTACGGCCAAGACCTGCGCCTGCCGTTGCTGCCGCTGTCCGAGCCGCACCGCGCCGAGGCGTTGCGCATGGCGGAATTGTGCAACACTGTCGAACAATCGATCTGATCCGAGGAAACCGTATGTCCCTGATGTCGAAATGTGGCCTGCCCATGCTGTTGCTGACGCTCACCGTCGGCGGCTGCGGCTGGTTCAAGAGCAAGCCGGATTACGAGGGCGCCGAATTGGCCAAGCCGATCACGGTGCCGGCCGACCTGAGCCGCCCGAGCGACCGCGACGCCATGCGCATCCCGGCCAAGAGCCTGATCGGCGCCAATGCCGTGCGCGTCGAATCGGTGCGCAGCGTCGATGTCGGCGGCGATGTCGCCTCGGTCTGGAAGCGTGCCGGCGACGCGCTCGCCGCCGTCGAGGGCGCCGAGATCCTGAGCCGGGCCGAAAGCATCGCCAGCTACGAAGTGCGTTTCGCCGGCGAGACTTTCCTGGTTTCGGTGCAGGCCAACGGCGCCGGCTCCCGCATCATCGCGGTCGGTGTCGACGGTGCGGCCAGCGAAAGCGCCGCCGCCGGCCAGCTGCTCGGTCTGCTGAAAGCCAAGCTGTAAGTTTCCCGGTGTTGAACGGAAAAGAGCGCCCATGGGGCGCTCTTTTTTGTCGCGGCGGTTCCGGACTCAGCGTTGCAGGTATTGCAGCTTGTCCGGTTTGCCGTCCCATTCGGCCGCTTCCGCCAGCGGCTCTTTGCGGGTGGTGATGACCGGCCATTGTGCAGACAGCTCGGCGTTCAGCGCCACGAAATGCTCCTGGCCGGCCGGCACGTCGTCCTCGGGGAAGATGGCCTTGGCCGGGCATTCCGGTTCGCACAGGGTGCAGTCGATGCACTCGACCGGATCGATCACCAGGAAGTTCGGACCTTCGTGGAAGCAGTCGACCGGGCAGACCTCGACGCAGTCGGTGTATTTGCAGCGGATGCAGTTTTCGGTAACGACAAAGGGCATAAATCACCTAAAGGGCGGTAAACCCCGTAAAATACGGCTTGGCCACGGGGCTTGGACGTGGACATTTTACTGCATTTAGGAAGCTTATGAGCGAACCCCAGGAGGCGGGCCACGGCACCGTCATCGCCCGCGCCGACCACGGCATCTCCCGCAAGGACATCAGCCCGAACGCCCTGCGCGTGCTGTACAAGCTACGCGACGCCGGCTTCAAGGCCTACATCGTCGGCGGCGCCGTGCGCGACCTGCTGACCGGCGGCCACCCGAAGGACTTCGACGTCGCCACCAACGCCACCCCGGAACAGGTGCGCGCCCAGTTCCGCAACTGCCGCCTGATCGGCCGCCGCTTCCGGCTGGCGCACGTGATGTTCGGCTCCGAGATCATCGAGGTCGCCACGTTCCGCGCCTCCGGCGACGACGACACCGCCGCCGCCGACCGCGAAGTGCACGAGGAAGGCCGGCTGATCCGGGACAACGTCTACGGCACCCTGGAGGAGGACGCGTTCCGCCGCGACTTCACCGCCAACGCCCTGTATTACACGGTCGAGGATTTCAGCGTGCGCGACATCGTCGGCGGCTACCGCGACGTCAAGGACCGCGTGCTGAAGCTGATCGGTGATCCGGAAACCCGTTACCGCGAGGATCCGGTGCGCATGCTGCGCGCGGTGCGCCTGGCGGCCAAGCTCGGCTTCTCGATCCACCCCGAGGCCGCCGCGCCGATTCCGGCCATGGCGCCGCTGCTGGCCGGCGCGTCCTCGGCGCGCCTGTTCGACGAGGTGCTGAAGATCTTCCTGGCCGGCAGCGCGGTGCCGAGCTTCCTGCTGCTGGAGCAGTTCGGTCTGCTCGACGTGCTGTTCCCGGACGCCGCCAAGGCGCTCAAGACCAACCGCAGCGGCGCCCTGCGCGCCATGCTGATGCAGGCGCTGCGCAACACCGACGAGCGCGTGCGCGCCGACAAGACGGTGGCGCCGGGCTTCCTGTTCGCCTGTCTGCTGTGGCCGGCCTATTGCCGCGAGGTCGCGGTATTGCAGGCCTCCGGCGCCGAGCTGGCGGTGGCGCAGCAGCGCGCCGCCGACCGCGTCACCCTGCGCCAGACCGAGCGCGTGGCCATTCCGCGCCGGTTCTCGCTGCCGATGCAGGAAATCTGGCAGCTGCAGTCGCGTTTCGGACAGCGCACGCGCAAGCGGGTGTTCCGCCTGCTGGCGCATCCGCGCTTCCGCGCCGCCTTCGATTTCCTGTCGCTGCGCGCGCATGGCGTGCCGGAATTGGCCGAGGAGCTGCGGTTCTGGGAGCAGGCGCAGGCCTTGGCGCCCGAACAGCTGGCGGAAATCATCCCGGCGCATGCCCCGGCCGGCAGCGGCGAAAGCGCCGCGCAGCCGCCGAAACGCCGCCGTCGGCGCAGCAGGCCGCGGCCCGCCGGCTGATTGCCGTGTCCGCACGCGTCTTCATCGGCCTCGGCGGCAACCAAGGCGACACCGCCGCCATCCTGCGCAGTGCCGCGCAGGCCATCGCGAAACTGCCGCGCAGCCGTCTCTGCGCTGTGTCCGGCGTCTATCGCACGCCGGCCTGGGGCGGGGTGGAACAACCCGATTACCTGAACGCCGTGCTCGAGCTCGACACCGCCTTGCCGCCGGGCGTGCTGTTGCATGAATTGCTGGACATCGAACGCCGGCATGGCCGCGACAGAGCGCAGGAAACTCGCTGGGGGCCACGCACGCTGGATTGCGACATCCTGCTGTACGGTGAACGCCGCATCGAGGCCGAGGGCCTGCAGGTGCCGCATCCGCGCATGGCCCAACGCGCGTTCGTGCTGGTGCCCTTGGCCGAACTCGCGCCCGACCTGACAGTTCCCGGCCAAGGTGCTTTAATGGAGCTGCTCGCGGCCCTGCCCAAACAGCCGATCGAACGACTCGCCGAAGGAATCGACCATGTACGCCAATGACGCCGATGCGCCGCTCCGCGCGCCGATCACCGTGCCCGCCCTGCGCCAGATGAAGCAACGTGGCGAACGCATCGCCGCGCTGACCGCCTACGACGCCAGCTTCGCGCGCGCCATGGACCATGCCGGCATCGACGCCGTGCTGGTCGGCGATTCGCTGGGCATGGTTGTGCAGGGCGGCGCCAACACCGTCTCGGTCACGCTCGAGGACATGGTGTACCACAGCCGCTGCGTGGCCAAGGGCCTGCGCTCGGCGCTGCTGATCGCCGACATGCCGTTCCAGACCTACGCCGGCCCCGAACGCGCGCTCGACGCCGCCACGGCGCTGCTGGCCGAGGGTCTGGCCAGCATGGTCAAGCTCGAGGGCGCCGGTATCGTGCTGGACGCCATCGGGTATTTGAGCGAGCGCGAGATCCCGGTCTGCGCACATCTGGGACTGACCCCGCAATCGGTGCTTAAACTGGGCGGCTTCAGGGTCCAGGGCCGCGACGCCGACGCCGCCAAGGCGCTGCTGGCGCAGGCGCGGGCGGTCGAGGCCGCCGGCGCGCAGCTGCTCGTGCTGGAATGCGTGCCCTCGACGCTGGCCGCCGACATCACCGGCGCGGTCGGCATCCCCACCATCGGCATCGGGGCCGGTCCGGACTGCGACGGCCAGATCCTGGTCTGCCACGACGCGCTCGGCATCAACTCCGGCCACCGTCGGCCGCGCTTCGTCAAGGACTTCCTGAAAGGCCGCGATTCGGTGGAGGCCGCGTTCCGCGCTTACGTTGACGAGGTCAAATCCGGCGCCTTCCCCGCGCCCGAACACGGATACGCCTGATGCACGTCTTCACCGGACTCGCCGAGCTGCGGCGGCAAATCAACGAATGGAAGGCCGAGGGCCAGCGCATCGGCTTCGTGCCGACCATGGGCAACCTGCACGCCGGCCATTTCGCCCTGGTCGAACTGGCCAGGCAGCGCGCCGATAAGGTGGTGGCCAGCATCTTCGTCAATCCCACCCAGTTCGGTCCGAACGAGGATTACGCGCGCTATCCGCGCAGCGAGCAGCGCGACTGCGGCGGCCTGCAGGCGCATGGCTGCGACGCGGCGTTCCTGCCGACCGCGGACGTGATGTATCCGTTCGGCGCCAAGAACACCGTGCAGATGCACGTGCCCGGCATCACCGACATCCTCTGCGGCGCCTACCGGCCCGGCCACTTCAACGGCGTGGCCACGGTGGTGGCGCGACTGTTCAACATGGTGCAGCCGGATCTCGCGGTGTTCGGCCGCAAGGACTACCAGCAGCTGCAGGTCATCCGCTACATGGCGGCCGAAATGAGCTTCCCGGTCGAGATCGTGCCGGCGCCTACCCTGCGCGAAGCCTCGGGGCTGGCGATGAGCTCGCGCAACCAATACCTGACCGATGCCGAACGCGTCACCGCGGCCGAGGTCTACCGCACCCTCTGTTTCATGCGCGACGCCTATCTGGCCGGCACGCCGGTCGAGCGCATCGAGCACGAGGCCTTCGCGCGGCTGGAGGCGCAGGGTTTCGAGGTCGACTACGCCGAAATCCGTTCGGCCGAACTCGGCCGGCTGGCGCGTGCGCGCACCAGCGCACGGGTGGCGCTGATCGCGGCGCGTCTGGGATTGACGCGCCTGATCGACAATCTCGAATTCGACAGCCAAGAGGGCAGTTGACGTCATGTGGAACACGGAGGACTGGCAGGCGCTGGCAGCACATGCCGAGCGTTGCCGCAGCAAGACCATCGCGGGGTTGGTGGCGGCTGAATCGGGGCGCGCCGCCGATTTCGCCTGCCGCGTCGGGCCGCTGTACCTGAATTTCGCCCGCCAGCACATCGATGCCGAGGCCGTCGCCGATCTGCAGGCGCGGTTAGTGGCCTCCGGTATCGAAGCGCAGGCGCGCGCGCTGTTCGACGGCGCGCACGTCAACGCCAGCGAGGACCGTCCGGCCCTGCATACGGCGCTGCGCAGCGGTCTGTCGGCTGCGCCGGCGGCGCGCGCGGCGCATGCCGACGCCATGGCGGCGCTGGCCCGGATGGCGGAAACCGCGGCCCGGCTGCGCGCGCGCGGCGTCACCGACATCCTCAGCGTCGGCATCGGCGGCTCCGACCTCGGACCGCGGCTGCTGCTCGACGCCTTGGCCGAGCACGCCGACGGCGGATTCCGCGTGCATTTCCTGAGTTCGGCCGACGGCATGCATCTGGACCGTTACATGGCTACGCTCGATCCGGCGACGACCGCGGTGCTGCTGGTCAGCAAGAGCTTCACCAGCCAGGAGACGCTGATCAACGGCGCCGTGCTCAAAGCCTGGGCCGGCGATTCGGAACGCGTGTTCGCGGTCACCGCCAACGCCGCGCGCGCCGAGGCCTTCGACGTGCCGGCCGGCAACATCCTGCCGATCTGGGACTGGGTCGGTGGCCGTTTCTCGGTCTGGTCGGCGGTGTCGTTCGCGGCCGTGCTCGGCCTCGGCATGCCGGCGTTCCGCGAATTCCTGCGCGGCGGCGCCGACATGGACGCGCATTTCCTGGAGGCGCCGGCCGGGTGCAACGCGGTGTATTGGCAGGCGCTGATGTCGGTCTGGAACCGCAACGCCATGGGCTACGGCACGCAGGGCATCATCCCGTACGACGAGCGCTTGGCCCTGCTGCCGGCGCATCTGCAGCAGGTAATCATGGAAAGCCTGGGCAAATCGGTCACCGTCGACGGCCGCGACTGCCCGCAGGCGACCTCGCCGGTGCTGATGGGCGCCAGCGGCAATCCCAGCCAGCACAGCTTCTTCCAATACCTGCAGCAGGGCGTGGGCACGGTGCCGCTCGACATCCTCGGCGTGCTGCGTTCCGGCCACAGCCAGCCGACCAACCATCACTTCATGCTCGCCAACCTGCTGGCGCAGGCCGAATCCCTGGCCAACGGCCAGGACGATGCCGATCCGCAACGGCGTTATCCCGGCAACCGGCCTTCGACCGTGATTCTGCTCGACGAGCTGACGCCGTATGCCCTGGGCATGCTGCTGGCGCTGTACGAACACAGCGTGTTCGTGCAGTCGACGATCTGGGGCATCAACGCCTTCGACCAGTGGGGCGTGGAACTCGGCAAGCGCATCGCCATCGGCCTGATGCCGCATGTGGAAGGCGAGGGCGGCGACGCGGCCGCGCTCGATCCGGTGACGCGCGAACTGCTGGCGCGCCTGCTCAGCCGCTGAGCGCGGCGTCCAGCCGGTCCAAGGCCCAGCGCGCGTGTTCGCGCACCACCGGGTCGGGGTGCCCGCACCTTTCGGCCAGTGCGGCGCGGTTGGCCTCGCTCGGCGCGGCGTTGCCGAGCGCCACCGCGATGTTGCGCAGCCAGTTGACGTACCCGGTGCGGCGGATGGCCGAGCCTTCGGTGCGCTGCAGGAATTCCTCCTCGCTCCAGGCGAACAGCTCGAGCAGTCCGGCTTCGTCGAGCCGGTGGCGGGCGGCGAAATCCGGCTCGGCGTGGATCTTGGCGAACTTGTTCCAGGGGCAGACCAGCTGGCAGTCGTCGCAGCCGAAGATGCGGTTGCCGATGGCGGCGCGGAACTCCTCCGGGATGCTGCCTTGGTGCTCGATGGTCAGATAGCTGATGCAGCGCCGCGCATCCAAGCGGTTCGGTGCCACGATGGCCGCGGTCGGGCAGACGTCGATGCAGCGCGTGCAGGTGCCGCAATGGCCCTGCGGCTTGAGCGCGCTGCGCGGCAGCGGCAGGTCGGTGTAGATCTCGCCGAGGAAGAACCAGGAGCCCTCGTCCTTGTCGATCAGGCAGGTGTGCTTGCCGATCCAGCCCAGACCGGCGTTGCGCGCCAGCGCCCGTTCCAGCGCCGGCGCCGAATCCACCAGCACCCGGTAGCCGAAACCGCCGGTTTCGCCGGCGATGAAATCGGCCAGACGCTGCAACCGCCGCCGCATCAGCTTGTGGTAGTCGCGGCCGAGCGCGTAGCGCGCCACATAGGCGCGTTCGGAGTCGTGCAGGGTTTGCCAGGCCTGTCCGGGGTCGGTGCCGTAATCCATGCGCACCGAGATCACCGACACCGTGCCCGGTTGCAGCAGTTCCGGGCGCGAACGCATCTCGCCATGCCGGGCCATGTAGTCCATCTGGCCGTGCAGGCCGTGGGCCAGCCAGTCGCGCAGATGCGCTTGGTCCTCGCCCAGCGCGGCCTCGGCCACGCCGAAGCCGGTGAAGCCGAGTTCGCGGCTGTGGTCGCGGATTTTGCCGAGCAGGGCGTGGAAGTCCATCGCGCCAGTATAAAATGCTTCACATGACCGCACACGCCGCCGACAGCCGCAGCCCCGAAGACACCGCCGCCTTGGCCGCGCGTCTGGCGGCCGTATGCCCGCCGGGCATGACGGTGCACCTGCACGGCGACCTCGGCGCCGGCAAGTCGACCTTCGCGCGCGCCTTCCTGCAGGCGCTCGGCGTGCGCGGCGCGATCAAGAGCCCGACCTATACCCTGATCGAGACCTATGCGCTGTCCGACGGCCTGGATGCCGTGCACATGGACCTGTACCGCATCGCCGACCCCGACGAGGTCGATTATCTGTCATTGGACGATTACGACGGCCGCAGCCGGGTGATGTTGGTGGAGTGGCCGGAACGCGGCGAAGGCCATATTCCGCCCGCCGATCTGCGCATCGACCTCGCCGGCGAAGGCGATGTGCGCCGCATCCGCATCGATGCGCGCACGGCCGACGGCGCCGCCTGGCTGGCCGCGTCCGGCTTGAACGCCGCATGAACCGTGGTACGGTATGTATAATCAAGGCTTGCGCCGACCGGCCGCCAATGCTTCAATCCCGCTTATGAGAATGATGCTGAAACGACTGCTCTGCCTCGCGCTGCTGCTTGCCGCCGGCCACGCTTCGGCCGCCGGCGTCACCTTGTCCGGCATCGTGCTGCTGCAGGACGGCGATTCGACCAAGGCGCTGATCGACCTCTCGGGTCCGGCCAGCTACAAATCCTTCACCCTGAAAGCCCCCGACCGCGCCGTGCTCGACATCGACGGCGCGCAGCTGGCGCCGCAGTTCGCGTTGCCGCCGGCCAACGGCATCGTGCTGTCGGTGCGCCAGGGCAAGACCCCGACCGGCGTCCGCCTGGTATTCGATCTGGTGCAGGGCGCCGAATTGGCGACGCGTCTGGACGATGCCGCCGGCAAGCCCCGGCTGGCCTTGGAATTACGCGGTAAAGGCGCCGTGCTCGCCGCCGCACCGGCCAAGACGGAGCCCGCGCCGGCCGTGATTCAAGCTCCCGTGCCGGCCAAGACCGCTCCGTCCGTCGCCAGCACGCCGGCCAAGCCGGCCGCCGGCGCGCCGGCATCGGCTAACGTACCCGGCCGCAGCAACATCGGTTACGCGCTGATGGACGATGAAATCGTGCAGATCGACATCGACAGCTCGGGCGACAAACCGACCACCACGGTCAAGCCGGCCGGCAACAAGCCGGTGCCGCCGCTGCCCAGCCAGAAGCCCTCGATCCACCCGACGCCGGCGCAGGCCCAGGCGGCGTTGCCGAAGAAAGCCAAGACCGTCAACGACGTGCTCGGCCCCTCGGCGCGCAAACTGGTGATCGCCATCGACGCCGGTCACGGCGGCAAGGATCCCGGCGCGCTGGGCGGCAGCGGCCTGCGCGAGAAAGATGTGACCCTGCGCGTGGCCAAGGAACTGGCGGCCCTGGTCAACGCCGATCCAGGTATGCGCGCGGTGCTGATCCGCGACGACGATACGTTCGTGCCCTTGCAGGAACGCTACCAGCGCGCGCGCCGGGCGCAGGCCGACCTGTTCGTCTCGATCCACGCCGATGCCGCGCTGAACAACGCCGCCAGCGGCTCCTCGGTGTTCGTGCTGTCGACCAAGGGCGCCTCCTCGCAGGCCGCGCGCTGGCTGGCCGACAAGGAAAACGCCGCCGACCTGGTCGGCGGGGTCAGCTTGGACGACAAGGACAAGAACCTGTCGGCGGTGCTGCTGGACCTGTCGCAGAGCGCCACCATGCGCATGAGCGAGGACGCCGCCGAAAAGGTGCTCGGTTCGCTCAAGGATCTCGGCAAGGCCCACAAGAAGCAGGTCGAGCACGCCAATTTCGTGGTGTTGCGCTCGCCGGATGTGCCCTCGATGCTGGTCGAGACCGGCTTCATCACCAATCCGGACGAGGAGCGCAAGCTCGGCGACCCGGAGCACCGCAAGCGCTTGGCCTACGCCATCGCCCAGGGCCTGCGCAATTATTTCGTCGAACAGCCCCTGCCGGGCACCTATTACGCCCGCAAGGGCGAGGTTTCCGGTGCCGGCGTGACCGCCGCCGGCCCCGGCATCATCCCCTGATTTCCGGCCGCCCGCCGCGCGCATTCGGTACAATGGACGGCCATGCGCATCCATAAGCTGCCCGATGTCCTGATCAACCAGATCGCCGCCGGCGAGGTGGTCGAGCGCCCGTTCTCGGTGGTCAAGGAACTGGTCGAGAACGCGCTGGACGCCGGCGCGGCCAAGGTCGAGATCGAGCTCGAGGAGGGCGGCATCCGCCTGATCCGCGTGCGTGACGACGGCGACGGCATCGCGCCCGAGGAGCTGCCGGTGGCGGTGCAACGGCACGCCACCAGCAAGATCGCCAGCTTGGACGACCTCGAGCAGGTGGCCACGCTCGGCTTCCGCGGCGAGGCGCTGCCCTCGATCGCGTCGGTTTCGCGCTTCGCCATCCGTTCGCGCCGGCCCGAGGCCGAGCACGGCGCGGCGCTGGCCATCGACGGCGGCCGGCTGGGTGCGGTGCTGCCGGAGGCGCACCCCAAGGGCAGTACGGTGGAGGTGCGCGACCTGTTCTACAACGTGCCGGCCCGGCGCAAGTTCCTGAAGGCCGAGCGCACCGAGCTCAACCACATCGACGACTGGCTCGGCTCGCTGGCGCTGGCCAAGCCGGCGGTGGAACTGCGCGTGCGCCACAACGGCAAGGCCTACAAGCACTACAAGCCGGTCGACGCCGACGCCCGCCATCTGGAGCGGGTGGCGCAGGTGCTGGGCGAGGGCTTCGCCGGACAATGCCTGCCGGTGGCCGCCGAGCATCAGGGTATGGTGCTGCGCGGCTGGGTCGGGTTGCCGACCGCGGCCCGCTCCAGCGCCGACCAGCAGTACTTCTTCGTCAACGGCCGCGCGGTGCGCGACAAGACCGTGGCGCATGCGGTGCGCCAAGCCTATGCCGACGTGCTGTACCACGGCCGGCATCCGGCCTTCGTGCTGTTCCTGGACATCGATCCGCTGCGGGTCGATGTCAACGTGCATCCGGCCAAGCATGAAGTGCGCTTCCGCGACGGCCGCAGCGTGCACGATTTCATCTACCGCAGCCTGCACCGGCTGCTGGCCGATACCCGCGCCGGCGCCGCGCCGGAGGCCTTGCCGTCGCCCGTGATGCCGTCGCCATCGGCGTATCCGTTGGCCTATGCCGCGCCGCAAACGCGCATGGCGCTGCCGGTGCAGGAAAATCTGGCGCACTACCGCAGCCTGTACGCCGAACCTGCCGAGGCCGCGCCGGCCGCCGCGGCGCAGCCGATGCCCGAACCGCCGACCGACGGCTCGCCGCCGCTGGGTTTCGCGCTGGCGCAGCTGCACGGCGTGTTCATCCTGGCCGAGAACGACGCCGGCTTGGTGCTGGTCGACATGCACGCCGCGCACGAACGCATCACCTACGAGCAGTTGAAGGCGGCGCAGGGCGACGGCGGCATCCGCAGCCAGCCGCTGCTGGTGCCGGTATCGGTGCCGTTGAGCGAATCCGAGGCCTCGGCCAGCGAGAGCCTGGCCGAACCCCTGCGCGAGCTGGGCTTCGAGGTGGTGCGCAGCGGACCGCAATCGGTCAGCGTGCGCGCAGTGCCGAGTCTGCTGGCCGACGTCGACGCGCGCCAGCTGTTCCTGGACGTGCTGTCCGAGTTCCGCGAGTTCGGCGCTTCGCGCCGGCTGCAGGAAGCGCAGAACGAACTGCTGTCGACGATGGCCTGCCACGGCTCGGTGCGCGCCAACCGGCGCTTGAGCCTGCCGGAAATGAATGCCCTGCTGCGCGCGATGGAAGCCACCGAGCGCTCCGGGCAATGCAACCACGGCCGCCCCACCTGGGTGCAGCTGAGCCGGTCCGAGCTGGACCGCCTGTTCATGAGAGGACGATGATGCGCAAGATACTGATGATGGCCGCCACCCTGCTGTTGGCCGCCTGCCAACAGGGCCCAAGCCCTGAACAACTGGCCAAGGAAAAAGCCGAGAAGATGAAATACGAAGCCGAAATCGCCGCTTGGCGCAGCGAACGCATCGAGCGCCTGAAAAAGCCGGACGGCTGGCTGTCGCTGGTCGGCATGCACTGGCTGCCGGTCGAGGGCTTCACCCGCGTCGGTTCCGGCGCCGACAATGGCACCCGCTTGGCGACCGGCCCGGCGCGCTTGGGCGTGATCTCCACCGCCGCCGGCAACCGGGTCTGGCTGCAGCCGGAAGCCGGCGTGGCGCTGACCCTGGACGGCCAGCCGCTGACCGGCAAGACCGAGCTGACGCCCGACAGCCGCGGCACGCCGAGCGTGGTCGGCTTCGAGAACGGCCGCGCCAGCTTCGTGGTCATCGAACGCGGCGGCAAGCTGGCCCTGCGCGTGCGCGACGCCGAGGCCGAGACCCGGACGAAATTCACCGGCATCGACTATTTCCCGATCGACACCGCGTTCCGTTTCACCGCCACCTTCACCCCGCACGAAGCCGGCCGCACCATCGACATCGTCAATATCCTCGGCATGGTCGAGCCGATGATGAATCCGGGCACGGTCAGCTTCACAGTGGGCGAGGTCACGCACACGCTGGAAGCGGTGGATGAGGGCGACGGCCGCCTGTTCCTGATCTTCGCCGACCGCACCTCGGGCAAGGAAAGCTATGCCGCGGCGCGCTTCCTGTACGCCGATCCGGCCGGCGCCGACGGCACCACCGTGGTCGACTTCAACAAGGCCTATAACCCGCCGTGCGCGTTCAACGCCTACTCGACCTGCCCGATGCCGCCGCCGGAAAACCGGCTCGACCTGGCGGTGACCGCCGGCGAGAAGAAGCCGCGGAAGATCTGAGCATGCGCCTTGCCCGCCCTCTGCTGTGCCTGACGCTGCTGCTGGCCGGCTGCGCCAGCGCCCAGCCGCCGACGCCGGCGCTGTGGCGGGTCAGCGATGCCGACAACAGCCTGTATCTGCTGGGCTCGTTCCATCTGCTGAAGCCGGACGACTACCCGCTGTCGGCCACCGTGCAGGCCGCGTTCAAGGATGCCGAGACGGTGCTGTTCGAACTGCCGCCGCAGGAGATGGGCTCGCCGGCCACGGCCATGGCGATGAGCCGCGCCGCGCTGCGCGGCGACGGCAAGACCTTGGCCGAGGAGATCGGTCCCGAGTTGGACGGCAAACTCGGCGCGTGGGCCGCGGCCAACAGCGATGCGCTGGCCACGTCCGGCCTGTCCGCCTCGCTCTTGCAACGTTTCGAACCCTGGTTCGTGGCGCTGTTGATCAGCAACATCGAAATGGCCAAGCTCGGCCTGGATCCGGCCTTGGGCCTGGATGCCCACTTCGTGGCCGAGGCCGCCAAGGCCGGAAAGCCCGGCGCGGGCCTGGAAACCGGCGCTCAGCAGATCGCGCTGCTGGACGGCATGAGCGGCGACGAACAGCGCCAACTACTGCGCGAATCGCTGGCCGAAGCCGACGAGGCCAAAGCCCGCACCGAAGCCCTGCACGCGGCCTGGCGCCGCGGCGACGACAAATACCTCTGGCGCGAAATGGGGCTGGAGATGCGCCGCGAGTATCCGGCGCTGTACCGGCGCATCAACGTCGAACGGAACGACGCGTGGTTGCCGGCGTTGCAGGCCCGCTTGGACGCGCCTGGCAGCGACGATACCTTGGTGGTGGTCGGCGCCCTGCATCTGCTCGGCGAAGACGGCGTGGTGGCCAAGCTGCGCGCCAAGGGTTACAAGATCGAGCGCCTCAAGTAACCTCGAATCCCCCTCGATCCCCCGCGCAAAGGGGGAAGCGCGCCGCGCAGCGGGATTCCCGCTAAACGTAAACCACGTCGATGCAATCGACCGGGCAGGGCGGAATGCACAGATCGCAACCGGTGCAGCGGTCGGCCAACACGGTATGCATCAGTTTCGACGCGCCGACGATGGCATCGACCGGACAGGCCTGGATGCATTTGGTACAGCCGATGCATTCGGCTTCGCGGATGACCACCACCGACGCCGGCCGGGTTTCGCCGTGTTCGGGACTCAGCGGTTTCGGTTCGCATTCCAGCAACGCGGCCAGCGCGCGGATGCCGGCTTCGCCGCCGGGCGGGCATTGGTTGATGTCGGCCTCGCCGTCGGCGATGGCCTCGGCGTACGGCCGGCAGCCGGCATAACCGCACAGGCCGCATTGGGTCTGCGGCAGCAGCGCGTCGATGGCCTCGGCGGTCGGCCGCTGCGGCATCCTTACTTGACCGGGTGGCCGGGTTGCGCGCCGGCGTCGGCGTCCAGCAGGAACAGGCCGTCGTTGCCGCCGGCCGACAGGATCATGCCTTCCGAGATGCCGAAGCGCATCTTGCGCGGCGCCAGGTTGGCGATGAACACCACGTTGCGGCCGACCAGCTTCTCCGGCTCGCCGTAGCTGGCGCGGATGCCGGAGAAGATCTGGCGCTGGCCGAGGTCGCCCGCATCCAGCAGGAAGCGCAGCAGCTTGTCGGAGCCGTCCACGAAGCCGCACTCCAGCACTTTGCCGATGCGCAGATCGAGCTTGGCGAAGTCCTCGATGCCGATGGTGCCGGGTGCGGCCTCAACAGCCGGAGCTTTCTTTGGTTCGGCGGCCTTGGCTGGTTTGGCTTCAGTGGCGGGCGGGGCGGCGGTGGTGTCTTTCGAGGCGTCGATCATGGCTTGGATGTGTTTGGGGTCGATGCGGGTGAACAGCGGGCTGTAGGCGGCGATGCGGTGCGCCAGCAGCGGGCCGGTGAAATCGGACCAGCGCGCGGCCGGTGCGTTCAGGAAGGCTTCGGCCTGCGCCGCCACTTGCGGCAACACGGGCTTGAGCGCCAGCGCCAGCACGCGGAACAGGTTCAGCGCCTGGGTGCAGACGGCGTGCAGCGTGTCCAGGCCGTCCGGCTGCTTGGCCAAAACCCAGGGCTTGGTGTCGTCGATGTAGCGGTTGGCGATGTCGGCCAACGCCATGGTCTGGCGCAGCGCTTGGCCGATCTCGCCATCCAGATAGCTTTGCCGGATGGCGGCGAATTCGGTTTCGAACTGCGCGTACATGGCCGAATCCGGCAGCGTGTCGGCCAATTGGCCGTCGAAACGGGTGGCGATGAAACCGGCGCAGCGGCTGGCGATGTTGACGAACTTGCCGACGATGTCGGCATTGACCTTGGCCACGAAGTCGTCGAGGTTGAGGTCGAGGTCGGCCACGCCGGAACCGGATTTGCCGGCGAAGTAGTAGCGCAGCGCTTCCGGCTGCAGGCCGGCATCCAGATAGCTGCGCGCCATCACGAAGGTGCCGCGCGATTTCGACATCTTGGCGCCGTTCACCGTCAGGTAGCCGTTCACGTGCAACGCGGTCGGCGCCCGGAATCCGGCGCCGTGCAGCACCGCCGGCCAGAACAGGCCATGGAAGTTGACGATGTCCTTGCCCAGGAAGTGGTGCAGTTCGGTTTCGCCGGCGGCGTTGCGCGCGGCGTCCAGGAAGGCGTCGAAGTCGAGGCCTTCGCGTTGGCACAGGGCCTGGAAGCTGGACAGGTAGCCGATCGGCGCGTCCAGCCAGACGTAGAAGAACTTGTCCGGCGCGCCCGGAATCGGGAAGCCGAAGTAGGGCGCGTCGCGCGAGATGTCCCAGTCGCGCAGGCCGCCGTCGGCGTCCAGCCATTCGCGCAGCTTGGTCTGGATGCCCTCGTGCGCCACGCCGCCCTTCAGCCAGGCGTCCAGGAACGAGGCGTAGTCGCCGAGCTTGAAGAAGTAGTGCTCGGATTCCTTCAGCACCGGCTTGGCGCCGGATACCACCGACACCGGGTCGATCAGGTCGGTCGGGGCGTAGGTGGCACCGCAGGCCTCGCAGTTGTCGCCGTACTGGTCGGCGGCCTTGCAGTTCGGGCAGGCGCCCTTGATGTAGCGGTCCGGCAGGAACATGCCCTTTTCCGGATCGTACATCTGGTTGATGGTGCGCACTGCGATGCTGCCGCGCGCCTTCAGGGCGGCGTACACGCGCTCGGTCATGGCCCGGTTATGGGCGGAATGGGTCGAGTCGTAGTGGTCGAAATCGACCGAGAAGGCCTTGAAATCGGCCTCGTGCCCGGCCTGGATGGCGGCGATGAAGGCCTCCGGGCTCAGTCCGGCCTTTTCCGCGGCCAGCATGATCGGGGTGCCGTGGGTGTCGTCGGCGCAGACGAAGTGGACGGTGCCGCCGGCCAGTCGGCGGGCGCGGACCCAGATGTCGGCCTGGATGTAACCGACCAGATGGCCCAGATGCAGGGGGCCGTTGGCGTAGGGAAGGGCGGTGGTGACGAGTGCGGGGGCGAGATTCATCACAGAATTATAAAGGCTCCGGCCCCTGTTTGTGGCTTTCCTTTGCCGCTACAATAGGCTTTTCCGCGAAGTACGCCGCATGTCGCTCACCGAAGACGCCGTCCGCGCCGAATTGGCGCACATCCTCGACCCCGATACCGGCCTGGACCTGATCTCGGCCAACGCCGTGCGTGCCGTCGGCATCGACGGCCAGAACGTGGCGCTGGCCCTGCAGTGGGCCTATCCGGCCAAAAGCGGCCAGCCGGCCCTGATCGAGGCCATCCGCAGCCGCTTGGCCGAGCGCCTGGGCGCGCAGGCGGTCAGCGTCGAGATCCAGACCCGCATCCCGGCGCACAAGGTGCAGAAAGAGCTGTCGCCGCTGCCGGGCGTGAAGAACATCGTGGCCGTGGCCTCCGGCAAAGGCGGCGTCGGCAAATCGACCACCGCCGTCAACCTGGCGCTGGCTTTGGCGGCCGAGGGCGCCAGCGTCGGCATTTTGGACGCCGACATCCACGGCCCGTCGATCCCGATGATGCTCGGCATCTCCGGCAAGCCCGACAGCCTGGACGGCAAGACCGTGGAGCCGAAGATCGCCTACGGCCTGCAGGCGATGTCGATCGGCTTGTTCCTGGGCGAAGACACCCCCACCATCTGGCGCGGCCCGATGACCACCCAGTACCTGCAGCAGCTGCTGACCACCACGCGTTGGCAGGACCTGGACTACCTGATCATCGACCTGCCGCCGGGCACCGGCGACATCCAATTGACCCTGGCCCAGCGCATCCCGGTCTCGGCCGCGCTGATCGTGACCACGCCGCAGGACATCGCGCTGATCGACGCCAAGAAGGCGCTGAAAATGTTCGAGAAGGTCGAGGTGCCGGTGCTCGGCATCGTCGAGAACATGGCCGTGCACATCTGCTCCAACTGCGGCCACGCCGACGCCGTGTTCGGCGAGGGCGGCGGCGCGCGCATGGCCGAACAATACGGCACCGAGCTGCTGGGCCAGCTGCCGCTGCAGCGCGCCATCCGCGAGCAGATGGACGCCGGCACGCCGACCGTGGCCGTCGCGCCGGATTCACCGGCCGCCGCCGCCTACCGCGCCATCGCCCGCAAGGCCGCCGCCAAGCTCTCGCGCCAGGCGCGCAACAAGAGCATCGGCTTCCCGAACATTGTCATCCAAAACACCTGAGAGCCCCGACATGAGCATCAAGTCCGACAAGTGGATCCGCCGCATGGCCGAGCAGCACGGCATGATCGAACCGTTCGAGCCCGGCCAGGTGAAGACCGCCGCCGACGGCCACCGCATCGTGTCGTACGGCACCTCCAGCTACGGCTACGACGTGCGCTGCGCGCGCGAGTTCAAGATCTTCACCAACATCAACTCGACAATCGTCGACCCCAAGGCCTTCGACCCGACCAGCTTCGTCGACATCGAATCCGACGTCTGCATCATCCCGCCCAACTCCTTCGCGTTGGCGCGCACCGTGGAGTTCTTCCGCATCCCGCGCGACACCCTGGTGGTATGCCTGGGCAAGAGCACCTACGCGCGCTGCGGCATCATCGTGAACGTGACGCCGCTGGAGCCGGAATGGGAAGGCCACGTGACGCTCGAATTCAGCAACACCACGCCGCTGCCGGCCAAGATCTACGCGGGCGAGGGCGTGGCGCAGATGCTGTTCTTCCAGTCCGATGAAGTCTGCGAGACCTCCTACAAGGACCGTGGCGGCAAATACCAGGGCCAGACCGGCGTCACCCTGCCGAAGACCTGAAGTCCATAATTCGTTTGCGTATGAAAAAAGCCGGCCCGCGATGCGGAGTCGGCTTTTTTATATCCACTAGTAATGAATTTATTTTTCCTTGTGATGCTATTCAAGCTATCTTTTGTTTTTCTATTTATTTTGATGGATTGAATTTACCATGGATTTGGTCGTGACATAGTTTGCAAACTGCCATCAAGTCTGAGTCGAGTTCTTGCCCAATTCGAGCGTATGTCTTGTGGTGAATCTCAGTGGCTGGATAGTGTTCGCAGCACTCGCATTTTTTAGTTGCGCGTTCCAAAATAACCATACGACGCTTTCTCCATGTTTCAGACTCTAGATAAGCTTCATACTCCGCTTTCAGGCTTGGTTCAATTGCTATATAGATAGCTTGGTATTCAGCGTTTTTACGCGCTCGCCATTTAATCTCAAGCTCGTTATCAAACAGAGTGATGGATATTGGTTTCGCTTGGTTTTTTATTGATTTTAACCCGATTGCACTTCCGGCATGTCCACAACTAATGCATTGGTTGTAATAAGCTTTCCTACTGTCTACGAGAATTCTAAGGCGAATCTCGCGTACTTCATGAGTGCATCGGTACCTCTCCTCAATAGCAGAATAAGCGGCTTTTTTGATTAGAAAATGCGACATAAAAAATCTCAAATAGATTGGCTATTTATTTCTCATAACAGCTTCGGAGATTTCGCTGATTTAACAGTGCATTTTCCATGAGCGGTAGATTCACTGATGCCGGTGGGCAGTTCAAGCTTTGTACGTGTAACAACGGTAAGATCTGTGCGGTTTATATCAATTATCGTCGTGTATGAAGCCGATAGGCCTGCATGTGTCACACTGGTAAGGCGAATCACGCTCGGTAACGTGTCTTTGGCGTAGATTTTTATTCCACATGTTCTTTCTTGAGCGCATTCTGCGCTTAAGCCAAAAAATTCAACCTCTGCTTTATTAGACTCGTCATCTACTTTGGCGTAAATAACTTGCTCCATATTTTTATCTGTCGTTTGTCTGCACTCGATATTCTTAGTGACTGCAAACGCAGCGGGAGTTGTTGCGACAACTGCTGCAGTAAGAATCCAGCGAATCATTAAAAATTTCCCCATTTGTATAAAGTCGTTATGAGCATTAGAGCGCCACAAACCACTTTAATCTTATGCTGGAATTTTGGTCAATTAGAAAAAGTCTCAGAAATTGAAGTTATTAGAAGACTTATAATTCTGCCTGCCTCGGCCTCGCCATACGGCTGCCGCTGACCGGAATTCCACACCGGTGCCGGCCAGGCCGCATCGCCGTCATGGCGCAGGATCACATGGATGTGCAGCTGCGGCACCACATTGCCCAGCGCCGCGATGTTGAGCTTCTGCCCGTGCGGGAACACGGACTGCAGGGCGCGGGCGGCGGCGTTGATTTCGGCCTGCAGCTGCAGCTGGTGCTCGGTGCCCAGGTCCGGCCATTCGCGCACGTTCGGCACCCGCGGCACCAGGATCAGCCAGGGGAAGCGGGCGTCGTCCATCAGCCCGATGCGGCAGAGCGGGGCGTCCAGAAGGAAATGCGTATCGGCCTCCAGGCGGCCGTCGAGTCGGAATTCAGGCTGATTCATCAATGGCTTGGCCGGGAACGGTATAATCCAAGGCCCAGTATCCGGTCCCCGTTCCCGCATGTCAAAGTCCAATCCGAAAGTCGGTTTCGTCAGCCTCGGCTGCCCCAAGGCGCTGGTCGATTCCGAGCGCATCCTGACCCAGCTGCGGGTGGAGGGCTACGACATCGTGCCGACCTACGACAAGGCCGACGTGGTGGTGGTCAACACCTGCGGCTTCATCGACTCGGCGGTGGAGGAATCGCTGGACGCCATCGGCGAGGCCATGGCCGAGAACGGCAAGGTCATCGTCACCGGCTGCCTGGGCAAGCGCCCGGAGCAGATCCGCGAGCAGTTCCCGGATGTGCTGTCCATCTCCGGCCCGCAGGACTACCAGAGCGTGATGGGCGCGGTGCACGCCGCGCTGCCGCCCAAGCACGACCCGTTCATCGACCTGGTGCCGGACTACGGCATCAAGCTCACGCCCAAGCACTACGCCTACCTGAAGATCTCCGAGGGCTGCAACCACCGCTGCAGCTTCTGCATCATCCCGTCCATGCGCGGCGATTTGGTCTCGCGGCCGGTGGACGACGTGCTGCGCGAAGCCGAGAAGCTGGTGCGCGGCGGCGTGCAGGAACTGCTGGTGATCTCGCAGGACACCAGCGCCTACGGCGTGGATGTGCGCTACGCCGAGCGCACCTGGCGCGACAAGGCCTACCAGACCCGCATGAAGGACCTGTGCGAGGGCCTGTCGGAGCTGGGCGTGTGGAGCCGCCTGCATTACGTGTACCCGTACCCGCATGTGGACGACATCATTCCGCTGATGGCCGAGGGCAAGCTGCTGCCGTACCTCGACATCCCGTTCCAGCACGCCAGTCCGCGCATCCTGAAGGCGATGAAGCGCCCGGGCGCGGTCGACAAGAACCTGGAGCGCATCCAGCGTTGGCGCGAAATCTGCCCCGATCTCACCATCCGCTCCACCTTCATCGTCGGCTTCCCGGGCGAAACCGAGGAAGACTTCGAGCAGCTGCTGAGCTTCATCGACCAGGCCGAGCTCGACCGCGTCGGCGCCTTCGCCTATTCGCCGGTGGAGGGCGCGACCGCCAACGAGTTGCCGGGCGCGGTGCCGGAGGAGGTCAAGGAAGAACGCTTGGCACGCTTCATGGAACTGCAGGCCGAAATCAGCGCCGAAAAATTGCAGCGCAAGGTCGGCAGCGTGCAGCAGGTGCTGGTCGATGCCGTCGACGGCGAACTGGCCATCGCGCGCTCGAAGGCCGACGCCCCGGAAATCGACGGCTTGGTGCAGATCCAGGACGGCGAACGCATGGGCCTGAAGCCCGGCCAATTCGTGGACGTCACCATCATGGGCGCCGACGAGCACGACCTGTTCGCCTTGGTCGATCTGGATAACGCGGATTTTTGAGTCGGCGTTGCGCCGATTTTTTACTACCCCGCCCTTCGGGCACCCCTTCATGAATGAAGGGGATTAAAAACATCAAGCCGCTTGGATAAACTCCCCTTCGTTTACGAAGGGGTGGCGCGAAGCGCCGGGGTAGCGCTTTTAAATGCCGAAGGGGTAGCGCTTTTAAATGCCGAAGGGGTAGCGCTTTTAAATGCCGAAGGGGTAGCGCTTTTAAATGCCGAAGGGGTAGCGCTTTTAATTCCGAAGGGCAGGGGGATTACTCGTACCGCACCGACACCAGCACGAAGTTGGCACGGCCGGTCGGCAGTTCCACTTCGAATTCGGCGTCCACCGCTTTGTTCAATACCGCCCGCGCCAAGGGCGAGTCGATGCTGATCCAGCCGCGTTTGGCGTCGGTTTCGTCCGGGCCCACGATGCGGTGCGTGCGCGCGTTGCCGTCTTCGTCCTCCAGCTCGAACCAGGCGCCGAAGAACACCTTCTCGCGCGGCGCGCGGGAGCTGTCCGGCACCTTCAGTACCTCGATGCGCTTGCTCAGGTAGCGCACGCGCCGGTCGATCTCGCCCAGCTGCTTCTTGCGGTAGGTGTATTCGGCGTTTTCGGAGCGGTCGCCCTCGGCCGCGGCCGCGGCCAAGGCCTTCACCACCTCCGGCCGGCGCACGTGCCAGAGCTCCTGCAGCTCGGCGCGCAGGCGCTCCAGGCCCTCGCGGGTGATCAGGGCGGTGGATTTCTCGGGTGGCGGTCGCCAGCGGCTCATCGGTTCATGAAAATTTAATGGAGTCCGGACCGTCGATGGGGAATAATGACGGCTGTATAGCTTAGTGCATCGCCCGGGAGTTTTCATGCGTCATCTGTTCGTCACCGCTTTCCTGCTGCTCGCCGCCGGCGCCGTCCAGGCCGCCAAACCCAAGCCCGAGGAGGCGCTGTATGCGCGCATGGAGGTCACCGTGCAGGCCTACCAACAGGCCTGGAAGCGCTACGAAGCCGGCGACGAAGCCCAGCTGCTGGCGATGAACGCCGCCATCGAGGACATGGAAGAGCACGCCAACGCCTGCTTCAAGCTGCGCAGCTGTTCGCGCAGCACGCTGATCAGCGCCTACGAGCGCATGATCAAGCACCACGACATGCCATCGCCGGCAGTGGTGCGTCTGCCCAACCCGGAAAGCCTGCCGGCCATCGACAGCACGGTGAAGTTGCTCGGTTCGCGCATCGAACTGCTGGCCAAGTACAACGAACCGGTGCAGGCCGCCATCGGCAACTGGCTGACGGTGAACCGCGCGTTCTTCATGGATTCCTGGGAGAACTACCAGTACATGCGTTACCTGATGGCGCCGGAATACGAGAAGGCCGGCCTGCCGGAGGCGCTGCTGTTCGGCATGATGACCAAGGAGTCCGGCGGCAAGGCGCATTCCACCTCGCGCGCCGGCGCCTCCGGGCCGCTGCAGTTCATGCCGTCCACCGGCCGCCGTTTCGGGCTGGACGTCAGCGCCGGCCGCGACATGCGCTACGATCCGCAGTACGCCGCGCGCGCCAATGCCGAATACATGAACGAGCGCTTCGAGGAACTGAACAAGAGCCTGGAGATGGCGATCGCCGGCTACAACGGCGGCGAAGGGCGGGCACGGCGCATTTACGGCGAGCGCGGCGGCGAATTCTGGCAGGAGCGCGTGTACAAGGAATGGCCGGCCGAAACCCGTGACTACGTGCCGGCGGTGATCGCCGCGGCCTGGCTGTTCCTGCACGGCGAGGACTACGGCCTGACTTTCCCGAAACTGGATTACACCCCGGCCAGCTTCACCCTGCAGCGCCCGAGCAGCATCAACGAGCTGACCATCTGCCTGGGCAATCCGCACAACCAGTTCGGCTGGTTCCGCGTGCTGCGTAACCTCAACCCGCATTACGAACCGAACCAGTTCATCGGCCAGGGCACGGTGCTGCGCGCGCCGCAAAAATTGGTGGAAAGCTACCAGGCCAACTGCCTGTCGGGCCCGCGCGCCGAGTTGGCGCGCACGCTCAGCCAGGCACGCAAGACGCCGGTGTTCGCCGCGCCGGAACCGGTGCTCGTTGCCGCCGAAGCGCCGGCCGAGGGTGTGACCGCCGCGCCGGAAACCCATGCCGGCAAGTACACGGTCAAGCCGGGCGAGACGCTGATGATGATCAAGCGCACGTTCGATTGCGACCTGCAGCGCCTGATCAAGGAAAACGACCTGTCGCCGCCGGATTACATCATCCGTCCGGGCCAGGACATCAAGCTGATCGGCTGCCGCAAATAAGCGGTTTTGATGTGCAAGAAAAAAGCCGGGCGATGCCCGGCTTTTTCGTGTGCGGCGTTCCGGCTTACAGCGCGTCCCAGCCGGCTTTGGGCGTGAAGCGCGCGCCGTATTTGGCCTCCAGTTCGCGCAGTTTGGCCAGGCAGGCGTCGCGGCCGACGGCCTTGATGTGCTCGATCGGGCCGCCGCGGAACGGCGCAAAGCCGGTGCCGAAGATGACGCCGGCGTCCAGCAGTTCGGCATCGCCGACCACGCCCTGGTGCAGGCAGGACACCGCTTCGTTCAGCAGCGCGAACACCAGGCGGTCCTGCAGGTCGGTCGGGGCTTGGTAGCCGTTCGGCAGTTCCGGTTTGACCGGCTTGCCGTCCTTCCAGGCGTACAGGCCTTGGCCGTCCTTCTTGCCGCGCTTGCCGTCTTCCACTTTGAATACATCCGGCAGCTCTTGGCCATGGAACGCGGCCATGATCTTGCCGACGCTGGCGGCCACGTCCAGGCCGACGGTGTCGACCAGTTCAATCGGGCCCATCGGCATGCCGAAGTCGAGCGCGGCCTTGTCGATGGCGCGGCCCGGAATGCCTTCGCTGAACGCCAGGATCGCTTCCTGCATGTACGGCGCCAGGATGCGGTTGACCAGGAAACCCGGCGTGCCGGCGACCGGCACCGGCAGCTTGTCGATGGCGCGGCAGAACGCGGCCAGGCGGCGTTCGGTTTCCGGCGCCATGCCGTCGTGGCGCACGATTTCCACCAGCGGCATCATCGCCACCGGGTTGAAGTAGTGCAGGCCGGCGAAACGCTCGGGGTTGGCGAGCTTGGAACGCAGCAGGTCGAGCGCGATCGAGCTGGTGTTCGACACCAGCAGCGCGTCCGGCTTCATCTTCGGTTCCAGCGCGGCGTACAGCGCCTGCTTGGCGTCGAGGTTTTCGAAGATGGCCTCGATCACCAGGTCGGCCTGGGCCACGCCGTCGCCGGCCACGTCGGCGCGCAGACGGGCGGCGGTGGCTTCGCGCTTGCCGGCGTCCTTCACCTTCTTGCCGAACAGCGCCGCGGCGCGGTCCAGCGCCGGCTGGATGTACTGCATCTCGCGGTCCTGCAGGGTCACCTCGAAGCCGCGCAGGGCGCACCAGGCGGCGATGTCGCCGCCCATCACGCCGGCGCCGATGACGTGCACGTGGCGGATGCCCGGGTCCGGCTTGCCGGCCCCATCCTTGCCGCCCAGCGATTTCAGGCGTTCCATCAGGAAGAAGATGCGGGTCAGGTTGCGCGCGGTCGGGCCTTGGGCCAGCTTCACCACCGAATGCGCTTCCTGCACCAACGCCGCCGGCACCGGCAGGCCGCCGGCGCGCACCCAGGTGCTGATCAGGCTGTACGGCGCCGGGTAGTGGTCCTTGCGCGCCTTGCGCGCCACCTGTTTGACCAGCACGCCCGACAGCAGCTTGCGGGCCGGCAGGGTGTTGGTCAGCCAGGCGGTGGCGCGCTGCTTGAACGGACGCTGCACGCCGCGTTCGATCAGTTCCACGGCTTTGGCCATCATCAGCGCCGGTTCGGTCACCGCGTCGACCAGGCCGATGGCGCGGGCCGCCGAGGCCGACAGCGCACGGCCGGTCAGCATCATGTCGAACGCGGCCGGCGCGCCGACCAGGCGCGGCAGGCGCACGCTGCCGCCCCAGCCCGGATAGATGCCGAGTTTCACTTCCGGCAGGCCGATGCGGGTGCTGGCGTCGTTCGAGGCCACGCGGATGGCGCAGGCCAGGCTCAGCTCGGTGCCGCCGCCCATGCAGTGGCCGTGGATCAACACGGCGGTCGGGCAGGGCAGTTCGGCGATGCGCTGGAAGATGTTCTGGCCGTTGCGGATCGAATCCAGGACGGTGCCCTTGGCGTCGAATTCGGCGAATTCGGAGATGTCGGCGCCGGGGATGAAGCCGGCGGCCTTGCCCGAACGGAACACCACGCCCTTCGGCGGCGCCAGCGCGATCCGTTCCAGCAGAGCGTCCAGCTCCATCAGCACGGCCTGGCACAGGGCGTTGACGCTCGCGTCCTGGCGGTCGAGGGTGAGCACCAGGATGCCGTCGTTACGGGTTTCGACATGCCAATGCCGGGAGGTGAGGCCGCTGAACTGGTTCATACATTCGTTTGATTGAAATTAAAGTAAGCTTATCTTCACCGCTTTGGCGCCGGCGGTCAATCGCCGGGAACTTTTTCCGGCCTCCGGCGACCAACCCGTAGCCGATGGCTGCAGACGAAACGGAGATCCGGGCCCGATGGCCGAACACGAAATCGACGCCGAACTGGTCCGCAAGGCCCAGAAAGGGGACAAAACCGCCTTCGACCTGCTGGTGCGCAAGTACCAGCACCGGATCGCGGCCGTGGTCAGCCGCTTCGTGCGCGACCACGGCGAATGCCAGGACGTGGTGCAGGATAGCTTCATCAAGGCCTTCCGCTCGCTGCCGGGCTTCCGCGGCGACAGCCAGTTCTACACCTGGATGTACCGGATCGCGGTCAACACCGCCAAGAACCATCTGGCCAGCCAGAAACGGCGGCCGGGCGCCGACGTCGAGATCGAGGACGCCGAGTTCATCGACGGCGGCGTGTACGTGCAGGACAACGATACGCCGGAGCAGGAACTTCTGCGCGAAGAAGTTGCCCAAGTGGTCAGCAAGGCGCTGGCGGCCTTGCCGGACGAGATCCGGCAGGCCATCACCCTGCGCGAGATGGAAGGGCTGTCCTACGAGGAAATCGCCGAGGTCATGGGTTCGCCCGTCGGCACCGTCCGATCCCGCATCTTCCGCGCACGCGAGGCGATCGACGCCCGCCTGCGTCCCCTTTACGAGCAACAGCGAGTCAGGCCATGAAACCGATCAGCGAAACCGACCTGGAACAACTGAGCGCCTACATCGACGGCGAACTGCACGGCAGCGAGCGGCGCTTCTTCGAGAAACGCCTGGCCGCCGATCCCGGTCTGCGCGCGGCCTGCGAACGCGCCTGGCTGGCGTCCACGGTGCTGAAGGCGCAGCCGTTCCGCCTGATGCCGGAAACCAGCGCGACCGACATCTGCGCCCGTTGCGACGGCGCTCCGAACCGCGGCCGGGCCTGGGCCTTGGTCGCATCGCTGGCGGCGTTGACCGTGGCGGTCGGTATCGGCTATCGGCTCTGGCCGGATGCCGAACCCAATACGCCCGAAACCGTCGAGCTGGCCGCCAAGCCGGCCTCGCGCGCCGTGCTCAAGCCGGCCGGCGCCGCCGCCACGGTGCAGTCGGCGCCGGTGGTGCGCCGCAACCTGCAGCGTCCGCAATTGGCCGATAACGCCACGCCTGCCCCCACCGCTGCGGCCGCGGACGATCCGAGCGGCTTCGAGTTGAACGAAGCGACCCGTTCCAAGACCTGGCCCAAGCGCGATCAGGCGCTGGACGATTATCTGGTGCGCCACAACCAAATGAGCGGCAACGCCGCCAGCGACTTGATTTCCTATGCCGAGCTGCTGTCCGAGCCGGACGCCGCGCCCGAGCCGCAGGAGCGCCCGTGAGACGTCAGGCCGCCATCCTCTTGCTGTGCGCGCTGACGGCCTTGCCGGCGTCGGCGGCCGAAGACGGTTCCTGGCTGCAGAACGGCAAGGACTGGGTGCGCCAGCTCTGGCGCGATGACGCCCGCCAGTGGCTGGAACGCATCGACGGCGCGGTGCTCAACAACGAATACCAGGGCGTCATCGTATTCGCCCAGGGCGACCGCATCGAGTCGCTGGCGGTCGAGCACCGCATGCGCGACGGCGTCGAAACCCTGCGCCTGCGCACCCTGTCCGGTCCGCCGCGCGAACTGCTGAAGCGCAACGGCAAGATCCAGAACGATTCGCTCGGCGGCGACGCGCCGACTTCCGGCGCGGCCTCGGCGCAGACCACTTTCAGCCAGTTCGGCCGCCTGGCGCGCAACAAGTGGTACAAGGCGTCCTTGGCCGAGCAGGGCCGCATCGCCGGCCGGCCGGCGCAGGTCATCGAGGTGCGCGCGGCCGATGCCTGGCGTTACGGCTACCGCCTGTGGCTGGACCAGGAGACCGGGTTGCCGCTGAAGATCATCACCTTGGACGAGCGCGGCTACACGGTCGAGCAGGTCGCCTTCACCCAGATCCGCATCAGTCCGGCCAAGGGCAAGCCGGCCGGCCAACGGCCGCCGGCACCGAAGGCCTTGGACAATCCGTTCAAGGACGTGAAAGGCTTCCAGCTGGTGGCCCGCGGCCGCAAGGGCGCGTCCGAACACTATCTGTTCAGCGACGGCTTGGCCAGCGTGTCGCTGTATGTCGAACCGGCCGCGGTCAAGGACAAGGCGCAGATGCGCAAGGATTCGGTCAACGGCCTGATGTTCGCCGACGGCAGCACGCGCTACGTGGTGCTCGGCAAGGTACCGGTCGCCACCTTGGAGCGCATCCTGGCCGCCGCCCGGCGCTGAATTCCCCCCGAAACTCCGTCGTCAACGAGGAATGCCCATGTCGAAGTTCTCTCCCGTATCCCGTTTTGCAGTCGGTTTCTTCAGTTGCGCCCTGCTGGTGGCCTGTTGGCAGCAGGCCCAGCAACCGGTGCAGGCGCAGAGCGCGCCGGCGGCCAACGCCGCGCCGCTGGTGTCCTTGCCGGATTTCAGCGCCTTGGTCGAGCGCACCGGTCCGGCCGTGGTCAGCATCGAAGCGCGCGGCGAATCCCGCAGCGCCCGCGCCGAGGGCCCTGACGACGAGCAGATGCAGGAATTCTTCCGCCGCTTCTTCGGCCAGCCGATGCCCGGTCAGCCCGGCCCGCAGGCGCCGCGCCGCGGCGGCACCTCCTACGGTTCCGGCTTCATCATTTCGGCCGATGGCTACGTGCTGACCAACCACCACGTGATCGAGGGCATGGACACGGTCACCGTGCATCTGGCCGATCGCCGCGAGCTGCCGGCCAAGCTCGTCGGCTCCGATCCGGCCACCGACGTGGCGCTGCTGAAGGTCGAGGCCCGCGGCCTGCCGGTGCTGGCCGTCGGCGATTCGGACGCGGTCAAGCCCGGCCAGTGGGTGGTCGCCATCGGTTCGCCGTTCGGCTTCGACCATTCGGTCACCGCCGGCATCGTCAGCGCGCTCGGCCGTCCGAGCGTGGACGGCAGCCAGCGCTACGTACCGTTCATCCAGACCGACGTGGCCATCAACCGCGGCAACTCCGGCGGCCCGCTGCTGAACACGCGCGGCCAGGTGGTCGGCATCAACTCGCAGATCTTCAGCAATTCCGGCGGCTACATGGGCGTCAGTTTCGCCATCCCGATCCGCACCGCGATGAACGCGGTCGAGCAGCTGAAGGCCACCGGCACCGTGCAGCGCGGCCAACTCGGCGTGCAGGTGCGCGACGTGCAGTCCGAGGAACTGGCCGAGCTCGGCCTGAAGACCGCCGAAGGCGCGTTCGTGGCCAGCGTGCAGAACGGCAGTCCGGCCGCCAAGTCCGGCATCCGCGCCGGTGACGTGATCACCGCGTTCAACGGCCAGGCCGTGGTCGAATCCTCCGACCTGCCGCCGCTGGTCGGCGCGCTCAAGCCCGGCAGCAAGGCCCAGGTCACCCTGCTGCGCGACGGCCGCCGGCAGTCGGTGCCGGTGGTGCTGACCGCCCTGGACGAGTCGCTTGCCGCCGGTCCGGGCCGTCCGGCCGCCCCGGCCGACGCCGCCAAACTCGGCTTCAGCGTCACCGAGGTCACGCCGGCCACCCGCCGGCGCCTGGACATCGCCGAGGGCGGCGTGCAGGTCGCGCGCGTCAGCCAGCCGATGCTGGCCCGCGCCGGCATCAACGAGGGCGACGTCATCCTCGAGGTCGGCCGCCAGCCGGTGGCCTCGGTCGCCGCCTTCAACAAGGCCCTCGCCGGCATCAAGTCGGGCGAACGGGTCCGGCTGCTGGTCCGCAACGAACAGAGCACCGCGATCGTGGTCCTGGAAATGCCGTAAGAAATTGATTCTGGGGCGGAAACCCTGCCTCAGACGCGGTCCCATGTGCGATAATGATCGGCTAGCGTTTTCCGACAAAGCGAACCCATGCAGC
Source organism: Arenimonas maotaiensis (assembly GCF_014638745.1). GTDB lineage: Bacteria > Pseudomonadota > Gammaproteobacteria > Xanthomonadales > Xanthomonadaceae > Arenimonas > Arenimonas maotaiensis. The sequence goes on along the minus strand of NZ_BMFO01000001.1, from coordinate 190,113 downwards.
ATATCCGCAACTTCTCCATCATCGCGCACGTGGACCACGGCAAATCGACTCTGGCCGACCGCATCATCCAGATCTGCGGCGGCCTGCAGGACCGCGAGATGGAGGCGCAGGTGCTCGACTCCAATCCGATCGAGCGCGAGCGCGGCATCACCATCAAGGCCCAGTCGGTGTCGCTGCCGTACACCGCGAAAGACGGCAAGACCTACCAGCTGAACTTCATCGATACCCCCGGCCACGTCGACTTCAGCTATGAAGTCTCGCGCTCGCTGGCCGCCTGCGAAGGCGCGTTGCTGGTGGTCGACGCCGCCCAGGGCGTCGAGGCGCAGTCGGTGGCCAACTGCTACACCGCGGTGGAGCAGGGCCTGGAAGTGGTGCCGGTGCTGAACAAGATCGACCTGCCGACCGCCGACATCGAGCGCGTGAAGGGCGAGATCGAAGCGGTGATCGGCATCGACGCCTCGGATGCGGTGGCCATTTCGGCCAAGACCGGCCTGAACGTGCGCGACGTGCTGGAGGCCATCGTCGAGCGCATCCCGCCGCCGAAACCGGTCGACACCGGCCATCTGCAGGCGCTGATCATCGACTCCTGGTTCGACAACTACCTGGGCGTGGTCTCGCTGGTGCGCGTGGTGCAGGGCGAGATCAAGCCCGGCGACAAGATCCTGGTGATGTCCACCGGGCGCGTGCACCAGGTCGACGAGGTCGGCGTGTTCACGCCCAAGCGCAAGGTGCTGGGCAAGCTCTCGGCCGGCGAAGTAGGCTGGCTGAACGCCTCGATCAAGGACGTGCACGGCGCGCCGGTCGGCGATACCCTGACCCTGGCCGGCAACCCGGCCAGCGAGCCCCTGCCGGGCTTCCAGACCATGCAGTCGCGCGTGTTCGCCGGCCTGTTCCCGGTCGACGCCGAGGACTATCCGGCCCTGCGCGAGGCGCTCGACAAGCTCAAGCTCAACGACGCCGCGCTCAACTTCGAGCCGGAAAGCTCGGAGGCGATGGGCTTCGGCTTCCGCTGCGGCTTCCTGGGCATGCTGCACATGGAGATCGTGCAGGAGCGCCTGGAGCGCGAGTACGACCTGAACCTGATCTCGACCGCGCCGACCGTGGTGTACGAGGTGTTGCTGACCGACGGCACGGTGATGCCGCTGGACAACCCGGCCAAGCTGCCGCCGGTCAATAAGATCGACGAGATCCGCGAGCCGGTGATCCTGGCCACCATCCTGACCCCGCCGGATTACGTCGGCAACGTCATCACCCTGTGCGAGGAGAAGCGCGGCTCGCAGCAGGGCATCAACTACATGGGCAGCCAGGTGCAGATCAGCTACGAGCTGCCGATGGCCGAGGTGGTGACCGACTTCTTCGACCGCCTGAAGTCGGTGTCGCGAGGCTACGCCTCGCTCGACTACCACTTCCTGCGCTTCGACGCCGGCCCGTTCGTGCGCGTCGACGTGATGATCAACGGCGACCGGGTCGACGCCATGTCGATGATCCTGCACCGCGCGCACGCCGAACGCCGCGGCCGCGAGCTGTGCGAGAAGATGAAGGACCTGATCCCGCGCCAGATGTTCGACGTCGCCATCCAGGCCGCGGTCGGTTCGCAGATCATCGCGCGCTCCACGGTCAAGGCCATGCGCAAGAACGTGCTGGCCAAGTGCTACGGCGGCGACGCCACCCGCAAGAAGAAGCTGCTCGAGAAACAGAAGGAAGGCAAGAAGCGGATGAAGCAGTTCGGCAAGGTCGAGATTCCGCAAGAAGCGTTCATGGCCGTGCTGTCGGTCGACAACAAATAAGGATTGCCCGTGAAGATCGATTTCGCCCTGATTCTGACCCTGCTGGCCCTGGTCACCGGCCTGGTCTGGCTGGCCGACAAGCTGGCGTTCGAGAAGCGCCGCAAGGCCGCCGACCCGGAGGCCAAGGATCCGGTGCCGGTCGAGTACGCCAAATCGCTGTTCCCGGTCATCTTCGCGGTGCTGGCGCTGCGTTCGTTCCTGGCCGAGCCGTTCCGCATCCCGTCCGGCTCGATGATGCCGAACCTGCTGATCGGCGACTTCATCCTGGTCAACAAGTTCGATTACGGCATCCGCCTGCCGGTGCTCAATAAAAAGGTGGTCGAGATCGGCCAGCCGGCGCGCGGCGACGTCATGGTGTTCCGCTATCCGGGCATGGGCGAGGGCGATCCGGCCGCCGGCACCGATTACATCAAGCGCGTCATCGGCCTGCCGGGCGACACCGTGAGCGTCGAGGAGAACCGGGTCGCGGTCAACGGCGTGCCGTTCACTTATGCCGAAGACGGCGTGTTCATCGGCGAAGGCGTGTCCAGCGAGATGACCGGTTCGCGCATCTACACCGAAACCCTGGAGGGCCGCCGCCACGCCATGCTGGAGATGGACGGCGTGCCGCTGGGTTACCGCCACAACGGCAGCTGGACGGTGCCGGCCGGCCATTACTTCGTGATGGGCGACAACCGCGACCGCAGCGCCGACAGCCGCGAATGGGGCTTCGTGCCGGAGCGGAACATCGTCGGCCGGGCGATGGTAATATGGCTCAACTGTTCGGGTTGGTTCTGCACCGACAGCTTCCAGCCTTCGCGCATCGGCACCAAAATCGACTAACGGGAGAGCCATACCATGCAACGCACCCAACAGGGCATGACGCTGATCAGTTTCATCCTCATCCTGGCGCTGGCCGCTTTCTTCGGCTTCCTGGCCATGCGCCTGTTCCCGGTGTACTCGGAGTATTACAGCGCGGTCAACGACATCAAGGCCGTGACCCAGGCCGCCGGCGCCCAGAACCAAGGCCTGCCGCAGATCAAGGACAGCCTGTACCGCCGCTTCCAGATCAGCTACGTCGACAACATCAACCTCGACAAGAACGTCAAACTGGTCAACGGCCCGGCCGGCAAGACCCTGGAGCTGAACTACGAAGTGCGCAAGCCGCTGATGTACAACCTCGACTTCGTGGCCAAGTTCGAGCGCAGCTTCCCGGTTTCCGGACAGCCGGGCGTCGAGTAAGCGGTTGCTGGACCGGTTCAACAATCCCGCCTTGCTGGAACAGGCGCTGCGCCACCGCAGCGCCGGAAAACCGCATAACGAACGCCTCGAGTTCCTTGGCGACGCCGTGCTCGGCCTGCTGGTGTCCGAGGCGCTGTACGCCAAATTCCCGACCGCCAGCGAAGGCGACCTGACCCAGGCGCGTTCCCTGCTGGTGCGCGAGCCGGTGTTGGCCGACATCGCCCGCGAGCGCGACCTGGGCGCCCGCCTGCAGCTTGGGCCGGGCGAGATGAAGACCGGCGGCCACCGCCGCGATTCGATCCTGGCCGACGCGGTCGAGGCGGTGATCGCCGCAGTCTATCTCGATGCCGGCATCGACGCCGCCCGCCGGCTGGTGGCCGAATGGTTCGGGCCGCGCCTGCAGTTGGTGCCGGCGCGTTCGGCCGGCAAGGACCCCAAGACCCGTCTGCAGGAATGGCTGCAGTCCAAACAGCATCCCTTGCCCGCGTACCGCCTGGTGCAGGCCACCGGCAGCGAACACGAACGGGTGTTCGAGGCCGAGTGCCTGATCGAGCAGCTCGCCATCCGCACCCAGGGCCGCGGTTCGTCGGTGAAGGCCGCCGAAGCCGAGGCCGCGCAGCAGGCGCTGATCCTGCTAGGAAAAGCCAAATGAACGACAACGCGTCATCCCATCCTTACCGCGCCGGTTTCGTGGCCGTGATCGGCCGCCCGAACGTGGGCAAGTCGACCTTGGTCAACGCTCTGGTCGGCAGCAAGATCAGCATCGTGTCCTCGCGGCCGCAGACCACCCGCCACCGCATGCTCGGCATCGCCAGCTTCCCGGAAGGCCAGCTGGTGCTGGTCGATACCCCCGGCATCCACGCCAAACAGAGCCGGGCGATGAACCGGCACATGAACCGGGCCGCGCGCGGCGCGGTCAGCGACGTGCACGCCTCGGTGCTGGTGGTCGAGGCCGGCCGTTGGCACAGCGACGACACGCTGGCCTACCAGGCGCTGAAGGACTCCGACGTGCCGGTGCTGCTGGCGATCAACAAGATCGACAAGCTCAAGGACAAGGACGCGCTGTTGCCGTTCATCAAGGAGGTCACCGACGGCCGCGCCTTCGACTCGGTGCACCTGATCTCGGCGCTGAAAGGCAAGGGCACCGCCCATCTGGTCAAGGCGCTGTTGGCGCACATGCCGGAGTCCGAACCGCTGTACGACGAGGACGAGATCACCGACAAGAGCCAGCGCTTCCTGGCCGGCGAGCTGGTGCGCGAGCAGCTGATGCAGCGCCTGGGCGACGAGCTGCCGTATTCGGCCACGGTCGAGATCGAGAAGTTCGAGGTCGATGGCGCATTGCTGCGCATCGGCGCGGTGATCTGGCTGGAGCGCGAAGGCCAGAAGGCCATCGTCATCGGCAAAGGCGGCCAGCAGCTGAAGGCGATCAGCGCCGCGGCCCGCATCGGCATGGAGAAGCTGTTCGGCGCCAAGGTGTTCCTGGAGACCTGGTGCCGCGTGCGCGACGGCTGGTCCGATGACGAAGCCGCGCTGCGTCGCTTCGGCTACAACGACTGATGCGCGTCGAGTGGCAGCCGGCATTGGTGCTGCACAAGCGCGCCTACCGCGAGACCAGCCTGCAGCTCGAACTGCTGACCCGCGACCACGGCATCGTGGCCTTGGTGGCCAAGGGCGTGACCGGCGCCAAGAACCACATCCTGCGCGCCCAGCTGCAGCCGCTGCAGCATATCAAGGCCAGCTTCCTGCTGAAGGGCGAGCTCGGCACATTGACCCAATCCGAAGCCCTGCCGCCGCCGCTGGCGTTCGCCGGCGAACGGCTGATGGCCGGGCTGTACCTCAACGAGCTGGTGCTGAAGCTGTGCCCGCGCCATGACGCCGACAACGAGCTGTACCAGCGCCTGCTGCAGGCGCGCGCCGAGCTGGCCGGCAACGGCGACCTCGCCTGGTTGGTACGCCGTTTCGAGCGCGACCTGGTCGGCCATCTGGGCTTCGTCACGCCCTGGTCGTTCACCGCCAGCGGCGAGGAAATCGGACCGGAGCGGCATTACCGCGTGCACCCGGAGCTGGGCCTGATGCCCTGCGGCGCGGAAGACGCCGGCGCGCTGGTCGGTGCCGAGTGGCTGGCGTTCAATGCCGACCGCATGCCGTCGCGTCCGGCGTTGGCGGTGTTGCGCGGCGTGTTGCATGCCGCCATCGCCTCGCATCTGGGCAAATCGCTGCCGCGCAGCTGGCAGATGATCGGCGAGTTGAGCCGATCGCTGCTCAAATAGCGGCCAAGGTTTCGGCGCAGACGCATTCGAAACGTGCCAGCGCCTCCGGGCCGGGCGCGGCTTCCAGCGCGCGGCATTCGGCCAACAGGCGTTCAGCGCCGAGAAAGCCGCAACTGGCCTTGAGCTTGTGCAGCACGTCGCCCAAGGTCTTCAGGTCACCGGCGTCCAGCGCCGCGCGCACCGCGGCCGACATCGCCGGCACTTCGGCCTGGAACAGAGCCTTCAGGCTGGCCACCGCCTGCGGGTTCTGCGCCAGCGCGCGCAGGGCCTTGTCGGGATTCCACAGAGGTGCGCTGTCCAGACCGCACAGGCGCAGCACCGCGGCATGCAAGTCGCCGACCGGCATCGGTTTGGCCATGGCCTCGGCCGCGCCGGCCGCCAGCAGGCGCGTTCGGGTCGCGGCATCGAGCTCGGCGCTGAGCGCCAGCACCGGCACGCCGGGCGGAAATTCACCGATGGCGCCGAACAGGTCGCCGTCCGGCAGGTTGCAGTCGGATACGATCAGGTCGAACCGGCCTTGCCGGAACGCGTCGCGGGCCTCGCGGAAGCTGGCGCAGGCGCGCCATTGCACCAGCAACCGGCCGATGGCCTCGCCGAGGTAGGCGCGGCTGATGTCGTCGTCTTCGATCAACAGGATGTCGGTCATGGCGGTTCCGGGCCGGCGGTCCCATCCGCGGCCGATAATCTGCGAAAATAGCGTTTTGCATCCGGGAATCCCATTGTGGCACGAGGCGGCGTCAAAGCGAAACGCGAATACGAGCTCGACATCGTCGACCTGAGCCATGACGGCCGCGGCGTCGCGCGGGTCGAGGGCAAGACGGTGTTCGTCAGCGGCGCGCTGCCGGGCGAACGCGTACGCGCGCAGCAGACCGGCCGCAACCGGCACTTCGACGAAGCCAGGACCCTGGAGGTGCTGCAGGCCTCGCCGGACCGCGTCGTGCCGGAATGCCCGCATTTCGGCGTCTGTTCGGGCTGCGTGCTGCAGCATCTGGCGCCGGCGCGCCAGATCGAGGCCAAGCAGTGCACGCTGACCGAGAACCTGCAGCGCATTGGGCATGTGCAGCCGGAGTCGGTGCTCCCGGCGATGGTGTCCGAGCCCTGGGGCTATCGGCGCAAGGGCCGTTTTTCGGTGCGCTATGTCGAGAAGAAGGGCGGGGTGCTGGTCGGCTTCCGCGAGACCGATCCGCGCTTCGTGGCGCAGCTGGCCGGCTGCCGCACGGTGGTGCCGACGGTCGATGCCCTGATCGTGCCGCTGACCGAATTAATTGGCGCCATGCAGGCCAAGCGCGAAATTCCGCAGGTGGAGTTCATCCAAGGCGACGGCCCGGTGGCCTTGGTGTTCCGCCATCTGGCGCCGCTGGCGGCCGACGATCTGGCCTTGCTGCAGGCCTTCGGCGACGCGCACGGCGCGCAGATCTTCCTGCAGCCCGGCGGCGTACACACCCTGCATCCGCTGCGCGACGGCTACCCCGAGCTCGGCTTCGACCTCGGCGAAGACATCCGTTTCACCTTCCGTCCGCTCGATTTCATCCAGGTCAACGCCGCGCTGAACCGGCGCATGATCGACAAGGCCATCGAGCTGTTGGCGCCGACCGCCGACGACGTGATCCTCGACCTGTTCTGCGGTCTCGGTAATTTCACCCTGCCGCTGGCCAAGCATGCCGGGCAGGTGGTGGGCGTGGAGGGCGACCACGGCTTGGTGGCACGCGCCAAGGCCAACGCCGAACGCAACGGCATGACAAACGCCGAATTCTTCGCCGCCGACCTGACCCAGGACCTGTCGGCCCAGCTCTGGAAAGGCCAGCGCTTCAGCAAGCTGCTGCTCGATCCGCCGCGGGCCGGCGCCATCGAGGTGCTGAAGCAGCTCGACCTGCGCGGCGTCGGCCGCATCGTGTATGTGTCCTGCCATCCGGCCTCGCTGGCGCGCGATGCCGGCTATCTGGTGCAGGAGCGCGGCTACCGGCTGGTGGCCGCGGGCGCCATGGACATGTTCCCGCAGACCGCGCACGTCGAATCCATCGCCGTGTTCGAGGCCGTCTGATGGCGATCGAGATCGAACGCAAGTTCCTGCTGGCCGGCGACGGTTGGCGCGCCCAGGCGCACCATGCCCTGCGCATCGCCCAGGCCTATCTCAACGACGGCGCGGCGCTGGCCGCCGGCCGCGAGCAGTGCTCGGTGCGCGTGCGCATCTGCGGCGAGCAGGCCAATCTCAACATCAAGTCGCGCGAGCTCGGCGCCAGCCGGCAGGAGTTCGAATACCCGATTCCGCCGGCCGATGCCGAAGCGCTGATGGCCTTGTCCTGCGACGGCCGCATCGACAAGATCCGGCATCTGGTGCAGGTCGGCGCGCACCTGTGGGAGATCGATGAATTCCGCGGCGACAACGCCGGCCTGGTGGTGGCCGAGATCGAGCTGTCGCGCGTCGATGAACCGTTCGAGCGGCCGTCCTGGCTCGGCCGCGAAGTCACCCATGAGCGCCGGTATTACAATCTGGCGTTGGCGGCCCGGCCGTTCGCGCACTGGACGGCGGAGGAGAAAGCATGCTGATCATCGGTCTGGAAGGCCACACCGTGAGCGCCGCAGAACGCGGCCATCTGCAGCATCCGGCGGTGGCCGGCGTCATCCTGTTCGCGCGCAATTTCGCCTCCAAGGCCCAGTTGCAGGACCTGTGCGCCGATATCCGCGCCAGCGCGCCGCGGCCGCAGCTGATCACCGTCGACCAGGAAGGCGGACGCGTGCAGCGCTTCCGCGACGGCTTCGCCAAACTGCCTTGCCTCGAGGACATCGGCGCCGCGGCCGGCCGCGGTCTGCCGGCGGCCTTGGCCATGGCGAAAGAACACGCGTACCTGATGGCGGCGGAAGTGATCGCCAGCGGCCTGGACCTGAGCTTCGCGCCGGTGGCCGACCTGGGCCGCGGCAACCTCGCCATCGGTAACCGCGCCTTCAGCGCCGAACCGGAGACGGTGGCGGAATTCATCGCCGCCTACGTGGCCGGACTGCGCGAGGCCGGCATGGCCGCGACTCTCAAGCATTTCCCCGGCCACGGCTCGGTGCTGGCCGATACCCATTTCGACGAAGCGGTCGATGACCGGCCCTTGGCCGACATCGAAGCCCTCGATCTGGTGCCGTTCCGCGCCGGCTTGGCTGCCGGCGCCGAGGCGGTGATGATGGCGCATGTGCGCTATCCGCAGGTGGCGCCGGATCCGGCCGGCTATTCGCCGTTCTGGATCCAGACCCTGCTGAAGCAGCGCCTCGGTTTCGCCGGCGTGGTGTTCAGCGACGACATCGGCATGGCCGCCGCCGAAAGCGTTGGCGGCGTGCGCGCGCGCATCGAAAAACATCTGTCGGCCGGTTGCGACGCGGTGCTGGCCTGTCCGCCGGCCTGCGTGCCGGACGCCATCGAGGCGATGGCCGTGCGCGAGTACCCGCTGGCCCGGCTCGACCGGCTGCGCGCGGCGCGCGCCTTCGACTGGGCCGCGTTGCCCGGCGATTCCCGTTATCTGGCCGCGTGCGCGGCCCTGAACGCGTTGGAGCGTGTCTGATGAAACATACCTTCGAACAGCTGCTGGCGGCTTCCGACTGCCTGTACGACCGGGACGCGGTGGAGCAGGCCATCGACCGCATGGCCGAGAAGATCCGCAAGGATTTCGACGGCCAATTCCCGGTGTTCCTGACCCTGATGAACGGCGGCATGTTCTTCGGTGCGCGTCTGGCGCTGCAGCTCGGCATCGACGTCGAATTCGACTACGTGCACGCCACCCGTTACCACGGCACCACCACGGGTTCGGGCCTGGCTTGGTTGCGCCGGCCCGGCGCCGTCATCGAAGGCCGGCCGGTGTTGCTGGTGGATGACATTCTGGACGAAGGCCATACCCTGAAGGCGGTACGCGACTGGTGCGAGGACCAGGGCGCCACCAAGGTCAAGATCGCGGCGATGACGGTGAAGCAGCACGACCGCTGCGTACCCGGCCTGATAGCCGACTACATCGGCCTGACCGTGCCGGACCGCTACGTGTTCGGTTACGGCATGGACGTCAACGAACACGCCCGCAATCTGCCGGGCATCTACGCGATGAAGGATTGAGCGCCATGAACGACATCGCATTGGCCGTCATCGGCGGCACCGGCGTGTACCGTCTGCCGGGCGTGACCTGGCGCGACAGCGTGGAGGCCGATACCCGCTACGGCCGGCCCTCGGGCCCCGTGCGCATCGCCGACATCGATGGCCATGCCGTGGCGTTTCTGGCCCGGCATGGCGAGGGGCACGGCGTGCCGCCGCATCAGGTCAATTACCGCGCCAATCTACAGGCCCTGCACGATCTGGGTGCGCGCCGGGTGCTGGCGGTGAACACCGTCGGTGGCATTACCGAGGCTTACGGCCCGCGCGTGATGGCGGTGCCGGACCAACTTATCGACTACACCTGGGGCCGCATCAGCACCCTGTGCGAGGAGCCGGGCACCGAGGTCCTGCACGTCGATTTCGGCGATCCGTACACCGAAGACCTGCGGCAGGCCATCCTGTCCGCCGGCGCCGCGGCCGGCATTCCGCTGGTGGCCGGCGGCTGCTACGGCGCTACCCAAGGCCCGCGCCTGGAGACCAAGGCCGAAATCCGCCGCCTGCGCCGCGACGGCTGCAATCTGGTCGGCATGACCGGCATGCCGGAGGCGGGCCTGGCGCGCGAGCTCGGCTTGGACTACGCCAGCCTGTGCGTGGTGGCCAATTGGGCTGCCGGTTGCGATCCGCAAGACACCGAAATCACACTGGCCGAGGTGCTGGCCAACGTCGACTCGGTCATCGGCCACCTGATGCCGATTATCCGGGGCGTGCTGGACGCCGAAAAAACACTTGGCAAGTAAACGCCGTTTGTGCATACTCTGGATTCACCGGCGATTCATGTTGGTGAACAATCAATCTTCAAACGGGGTGTTGCAATGAGTGTGGGTACGGTCAAGTGGTTCAATGACGCCAAGGGTTTCGGTTTCATCGCGCCGGAAGACGGCAGCGAGGACATTTTCGTGCATTTTTCGGCCATCGCCTCCGAGGGCTTCCGCTCGCTGAAGGAAGGCCAGCGCGTCACTTTCGACGTGGTGCAGGGTCCGAAAGGCAAGCAGGCCGCCAACGTCGTCGGCGCCTGATCGGTACGGCGGCGCAAGCCGCCGTCCTTTTCCCCATGTGGTACATCGTTTTGGCCAGGGATAACCCGGGTACCTTGGCGCAACGCCTGGCGGCCCGGCCCGCTCATCTGGCGCGCCTGCAGGAACTGCTCGGGCACGGCCGGCTGAAGCTCGCCGGCCCGATGCCGGCCATCGACAGCGAAAATCCCGGCGAGGCCGGTTTCAGCGGCAGCCTGCTGGTGGTCGAGTTCCCGTCCTTGGATGAAGCCAAAACCTGGGCTGATGCCGATCCATACATCGCCGCCGGCGTGTACCGCAGCGTCGAAATCCTGCCGTTCAAGCCGGTGCTGCCGTGAGCGCCGATCGCGTCGAACGCATCCGCGAGGCTTTGACGGCATTGCAGCCGGTCCGGTTGGACATCCGCGATGACAGCGCCAAGCACGCCGGACATGCCGGCGCCCGCGACGGCCGCGGGCATTTCAGCGTCAGCATCGTGTCCGCGGCCTTCGATGGCCTGTCGCCGATCCAGCGCCACAAGCGGGTCTATGCCGCCATGGGCGCACTGATGGACACCGACGTGCACGCCTTGGCCATCGTCGCCAAGACCCCGGCCGAGGCCGGCGCCTAGCGCGTTTCCGGCAAAAAAGCGTAATTTCCTATCGCCCCCGCCGGCCGTACGCGCTATACTGTCAATTGCGTCCTCATTTTGCCGATAAGCATATATAAATCATAAACTTATCGCCGGTATTGAGGGAGAATTCCAGCCCCGCCGCGGAACCCGTTCCGTCGCGCCTTGAGCGAAGACCGAAAACCACATCCATGCGCCTTTCGACCATCAAACTGTCCGGCTTCAAGTCCTTCGTCGACCCCACGGTTTTCCATCTGCCCACGAACATGACCGGCATCGTCGGGCCGAACGGCTGCGGCAAGTCCAACATCATCGACGCCATCCGCTGGGTGATGGGCGAAAGCTCGGCCTCGCGCCTGCGCGGCGACGCGCTGACCGATGTCATCTTCTCCGGCTCCTCGACCCGCAAGCCGGTCAGCCAAGCCACCGTCGAGCTGATCTTCGACAACAGCGAAGGCAAGATCGGCGGCGAGTTCGCGCGCTTCAGCGAGATCTCGGTCAAGCGTTCGGTCAGCCGCGACGGCCAATCCAACTACTACCTCAACGGCTCGCGCTGCCGCCGGCGCGACATCACCGACCTGTTCCTGGGCACCGGCCTGGGCCCGCGCAGCTACTCGATCATCGAGCAGGGCATGATCGGCCAGATCATCGAGGCCAAGCCCGAGGAGCTGCGCGTGTATCTGGAGGAAGCCGCCGGCATCTCCAAGTACAAGGAGCGCCGCAAGGAAACCGAGTCACGCATCAAGAGCACGCGCGAGAACCTCGACCGCCTGAACGACCTGCGCGAGGAGATCGACAAACAGCTCGAGCACCTGAAGAAGCAGGCGCGCGCCGCCGAGCAATACCAGCAGCTGCAGGCCGAGCGCGCCGAGAAGGACGCCCAGCTGAAGGCCATGGACTACCGCCAGCTCGGCATCGAGCTGCACAAGCACCAGGAAGCCCTGCGCGACGGCGAGCTGCAGCTGCAGAAGCTGCTGGCCGAGCAGCGCCACGCCGAAGCGCAGATCGAGCAATGCCGCAGCCAGCAGACCGAGGCCGCCGAGGCGCTGGCCAAGGTGCAGGCCGAAGGCTACCGCGTCAGCGGCGAGCTGGCGCGCATCGAACAGCAGATCCAGCACCAGCGTGAACTCAAGCAGCGCCTGGAGACCGCCCGCGCCGAAGCCGACCAGGCCTTCGCGCAGATCGAGAGCCATCTGGGCGAGGATCAGGCCAAGCTCGACGCCGTGCAGGCCGAGATCGCCGCGCTGGAGCCGAAACTGGCCGCGCTGCAGTCCGAGCAGGACGGCAAGTTGGCGGCGCTGCGCCAGGCCGAGCACGACCTGCAGGAATGGCAGCAGAAGTGGGACGCCTGCCTGAAGGCGCAGGCCGAAGCCACGCGTTGGGCCGAGGTCGAGCGCACCAAGATCGAATACCTCGAGAAGCAGAACCTCGAACTCAGCCGGCGCAGCGAAGCGTTGCAGGCCGAGCGCACCAGCCTCGATCCGGACGCGATCCAAGCCGGTCTGCAGGCCATGGAAGCCGAGCACGCCACCCAACGTGAAAGCCTCGACCGCCTCGCCGCCGAGCTGGAGGAACGCAAGGCCGGACAGCAGGCCCTGGTGGAGGAGCAGCGCCAGAAACAGAACGAGCTGTCGGAAATCCGCAAACAGTCCGAATCGGCGCGCGGCCGTCTGGCCTCGCTGGAAGCGCTACAGCACGCCGCCCTCGGCCAGGAAGACAAGCAGACCAAGGACTGGCTGGGACGCCAAGGGCTCGCGGGCCAGTCGCGTCTGGGTGAGATGCTCGAGGTCGAGGCCGGCTGGGAGTTCGCGGTGGAAACCGCGCTGGGCGCCTTGCTGGAGGCGGTCGCGGTCGACGACAGCGACGCCTTGCTGGCGCATGTCGCCGAAGTCAATCAAGGCCATCTGGCGCTGATCGACCAGACCCGCAGCGGTCGCGGCTTCCCCGACGGTACGCTGGCCGCGCGCATCCAGGGCCCGGACGCCATCCGCATCTACCTGAGCCGCGTGCATACCGCGCCCGATCTGGCCGCCGCCCGTAACCGTCTGGCCGGTCTGGCCGAGCACGAATCGGTCATCACCCCGCAGGGCGAGTGGCTGTCGAAGGGTTTCGTGCGCGTGCTGCGCTCCGGCCACGCCCAACAGGGCAGTCTGCGCCGCGAAGCCGAGATCAAGGCCACCCGCGCCGACATCGAGCGCTTGGCCGAGGACGAAAAACGCGTGCAGGCCGATCTGGCCGCGCTCAAGGACCGGCTGTTGCAGGCCGAGCAGACCCGTGAAGACGCGCAGCGCAGCCTGTATCTGGCGCACCGCGGCGTGTCCGAACTGTCCGGCCAGATCCAGGGCGTGCAGGGCAAGCTGCAGTCGGCGCAGAGCCGCATCGCGTTGATCGACGGCGAGCTGCGCAATGCCGCGCAGACCTTGGATGAAGCGCAAGTGCAGGTGCGCGAGGCGCGTGTTCGCCTGCAGCAGGCGGCCGACGGCATGGGCGAGCTGGAGCGCCAACGCCAGGCGCTGGACGAACAGCGCCGCACGCTCGGCCAGGCGCGCGACGAGGCCCGCCAGCAGCAGCGCGAGCACGCCGACGCCAGCCACCAACTGGCCTTGGCGGCGCAGTCGCACCGGACCGCCGCCGCCGGCCTGCAACAGTCGATCGAACGCCTGCACCAGCAGCGCGTGCAGCTGGTCGCGCGCAGCACCGAATTGGCCGAACAGCTCAAGCACGGCGACAGCCCGATCGAGCAATTGGCCGCCGAACGCCAACGCGTGCTCGACCAGCGCGTGCTGTTCGAGCGCGAGCTGTCCTCGGCGCGCTCCGCGCTCGATGGCGTCGAGCAGGAACTGCGCCGCTACGAGCAGCAACGCCAGAGCGCCGACAGCCAGGCCCTGGCGCAGCGCGAGAAGATCACCGGCGTGCGCCTGCACGAACAGGCGGTGGCCCTGCGCGCCGAGCAGCTGAAGACCGCCATCGAGCAGGCCGGCGGCAGCATCGAGCACGTGCTGGAAAACCTGGGCGAGGAATTCAATCCCGAGCTCTGGGCCAAGAACCTGCTCGACATCGACAACAAGATGCGCCGGCTGGAGCCGGTCAACCTGGCCGCGATCCAGGAGTACGGCGAACAAAGCGAGCGCAAGACCTATCTCGACGCCCAGAACGCCGACCTGACCCAGGCGCTGGAAACGCTGGAGGAGGCCATCCGCAAGATCGACCGCGAGACCCGCGGCCGCTTCAAGGAGACCTTCGACCGCGTCAACGCCGGCGTGCAGGACCTGTTCCCGCGCCTGTTCGGCGGCGGCCACGCGTATCTGGAGCTGACCGGCGAGGACCTGCTCGACACCGGCGTCGCGATCATGGCGCGTCCGCCCGGCAAGCGCGTGTCGAACATCACGCTGCTGTCCGGCGGCGAAAAGGCGCTGACCGCGGTCTCGCTGGTGTTCGCCATCTTCAAGCTCAACCCGTCGCCGTTCTGCCTGCTCGATGAAGTCGACGCGCCGCTCGACGAGGCCAACGTCGGCCGCTTCAGCAGCATGGTGACGGAAATGAGCGAGTCGGTGCAGTTCCTGTTCGTGACCCACAACAAGGCCACCATGGAATCGGCCAAGCAGCTGTCGGGCGTGACCATGCGCGAGCCGGGCGTCAGCCGCATGGTCTCGGTCGACCTGGCCGAAGCCACCCGACTGGCCGGCGTGGCCTAAGCGGAGGTGAGCATGCTTTCCAATCTCAGCGACGAAGCCATCGTACGGATCATCATCGCCGCGGTGTTCGTGCTGGTCATCGGCTACATCGTGATCAGCAGCCGGCTGCGCGGCCGCGGCAAGCCGCAGGCGCGCAGCGCCGTGCGCCAGGAGCCGGAAGCCGGCGCCGACGACGGGCACGCCACGGACGGCCAAACGCCGGACGAACCGGAGTACCGCGAACAGGCCACGCTCGGTTTCGACAGCAAGCCGGCGCCGGCCAAGGCCAGCCAGATCGGCAAGCGCAAGAGCGAGAACTACGAGAAGCTGGTGATGCTGTACCTGGCGGCCAAGAGCGGCCAGACGATTTCCGGCGCCGAGCTGGTGCTGGCCACCGAGAAGGTCGGTCTGGTGTACGGCCACCACAACATCTACCACCGTCTGGCCGACGGCCCGGACGCCGGCGAGCCGGTGTTCAGCATGGCCAACGTGGTGCAGCCGGGCTATTTCGACCTGGCCAACATCGATGCGCTGCAGACGCCCGGCGTCAGCTTCTTCATGACCCTGCCGGGTCCGGTCACCGCGGTGCAGGCCTGGGACACCATGCTGCCGATCGCCGAACGCATGGCCCAGCTGCTGGACGCCGTGCTGCTCGACGCCGACCGCAACGCGCTCGGCCGCCAGCGCATCCTGCACATCAAGGAAGAGCTGCGCACGTTCGACCGCGAAAAAGAGCGCCAGAACATCAAGCCCGGACGCTGAGATGGATCCGGTGCAGGAACGCATGCGGCAGTTGCAGGCGCGCATCGAGGACGCCAACTACCGCTACTACGTGCTCGACGACCCGTCGATCACCGACGCCGAATGGGACCGCCTGCTGCGCGAACTGCAACAGCTGGAAGCCGCGCATCCCGAACTCGCCGACACCGCCTCGCCGACCCGCCGCGTCGGCGGCCGGCCGGCCTCGGGTTTCGCGCAGGTCGCGCATACGGTGCCGATGCTGTCGCTCGGCAACGCCTTCAGCGACGACGAGGTCGCCGAGTTCGTCGTCCGCATCGGCAAGGAGACCGGCGACGGCGAACCGGTGTTCTCGGTAGAACCGAAGCTCGACGGCCTGGCGATCAGCCTGCGCTACGAGCACGGTGTGTTCGTGCGCGGCGCGACCCGCGGCGACGGCAGCACCGGCGAGGACGTCACCGGCAACCTGCGCACGGTGAAAAGCATTCCACTGCGCCTGCGCGGCGACGCGCCCGCGGTGCTGGAAGTGCGCGGCGAGGTGTTCATGCCCAAAACCGGATTCGCCGAATACAACGCCTGGGCTTTGGCGCATGGCGAGAAGACCCTGGCCAATCCGCGCAACGGCGCCGCCGGTTCGCTGCGCCAGCTCGATCCGGCGGTCACCGCCAAGCGGCCGCTGGCGTTCTACGCCTACGCGCTGGGCGAGGTCAGCGCCTTGCCGGCCGGCATCGACACGCATTCGCAGGCCCTGGCTTGGCTGCGTTCGCTGGGCCTGCCGGTCTGCCCCGAGGTGCGCACCGCGCGCGGCGTCGCGGGCGTACTGGCGTTCTACCGCGAACTCGGCGCACGGCGCGACGGTCTGCCGTACGACATCGACGGCTCGGTGTACAAGCTTGACCGCTACGACCAGCAGCGCGCCATGGGCTTCGTGTCGCGTGCGCCGCGCTGGGCCATCGCGCACAAGTATCCGGCGCAGGAGGAATCCACCGTCGTCGAGGACATCGAGGTGCAGATCGGCCGCACCGGCGCGGTGACGCCGGTCGCCCGGCTGGTGCCGGTGCAGGTGGCCGGCGTGGTGGTCACCAACGCCACCTTGCACAACGCCGACCAGGTCGCGCGGCTGGACGTGCGCGTCGGCGACACCGTGATCGTGCGCCGCGCCGGCGATGTCATCCCGGAAGTGGTGCGGGTGGCCGATGGCGGCCGGCCGGACGGCAGCCGGCCCTGGACGATGCCGACGGAATGCCCGATCTGCGGCTCCGCCATCGAGCGCGAAGACGGCGAAGTGGTGGCGCGCTGCACCGGCGGCCTGTTCTGCCCGGCGCAGCGCAAGCAGGCCCTGTTGCACTTCGCCTCGCGCCGCGCGATGGACATCGAGGGTCTCGGCGAGCGCTTCGTCGACGCGCTGGTCGAATTCGGCTATGTGCGCACGGTCGCCGATCTGTATCTGCTGACGCTCGCCGATTTCCTGGAGATGAAGCGCCGCGCCGATGAGCGCGACGGCAGTACGCCGGAGACGGTGAAGGCCGGCAAGGTCGCCAGCAAGTGGGCCGAGAACCTGATCGCCGCCATCGACGCCAGCCGCGAAACCGCGCTGGAGCGCATGCTGTTCGCGCTCGGCATCCGCGATGTCGGTGAGAGCACAGCCAAGACCCTGGCGCGCCATTTCGGCGCGCTCGATCCGCTGATGGCCGCCGGCGAAGACGAATTGCGGCAAGTGCCCGACATCGGTCCGGTGGTCGCCGCGCGCATCGCGCATTTCTTCGCCCAGCCGCACAACCGCGAGGTGATCGATGCCCTGCGCGCCAACGGCGTGCGTTGGCCGGAAGGTCCGCCGCAGCGCGCCAGCGAAGGCCCGTTGGCCGGCGTCACGGTGGTGCTGACCGGCGGTCTGGCCGCGATGTCGCGCGATGAAGCCGGCGCGAAGCTGGAGGCGCTCGGCGCCAAGGTCTCCGGCAGCGTGTCGAAGAAAACCGGCATCGTGGTGGCCGGCGAAGCGGCCGGCAGCAAGCTGGCCAAGGCGCAGGAACTCGGCCTCGAGATCTGGGACGAAGCGCGCCTGCTGGCGTTCCTGGCCGAACACGCCGGAGCCGACGGTGGCTGATTGGCGCAGTCTGGTCACGTCCGAGGCGTTGCGCTTGCGCGCCGCGGTGTATCGCCACATCCGCGAGTTCTTCCACGCCCGCGGCGTGCTGGAAGTGGAAACGCCGGTATTGTCGGAAGCCGGCAACACCGATCCGAACATCGAGTCGTTCCGGCTCGAATTCACCGGCCCGAGCAGTGCCGGCAGCCGGCACCGCTGGCTGCGTACCTCGCCGGAGTTTCCGCTCAAGCGCTTGCTGGCCGGCGGCGTGGGCGATTGCTACGAACTGGGCCGGGTGTTCCGCAACGGCGAATACGGCCGCCGGCACAATCCCGAGTTCACCATGCTGGAGTGGTACCGGGTCGGTTGGGACCACCTGCAGCTGATCGACGAATGCGTCGAACTGGTGCTCGGCGTGTTCGCACTGAACGGCCGCACTCTGGATCTGGCGCGCTTCAGCTACCGTGAACTGTTCCAGCACCGGCTCGGCATCGACCCGCTGACCGCGCCGTTGGAGCTGCTGTCGGCCGCCGTGACTCAACATGCGCGCATCGATACCGACGGTCTGACGCATGATGATCTGCTCGATCTGCTGTTGACCCACGCCATCGAACCGGCGTTGCCGGCCGACCGCTTGACCGTGATTTACGACTTCCCGGCCAGTCAGTGCGCCTTGGCGCGCATCCGCCGCGACGCCATTCCGGTGGCCGAACGCTTCGAGCTGTATGTCGGCGGCGTGGAGCTGGCCAACGGCTACCACGAACTCAACGACGCCGCCGAGCAGCGCGCGCGTTTCGAGGCCGATCTGGCGCGCCGCCGCGAACGCAACGGCGCGCCGCTGCCGCCGGTCGATCAGCGCCTGTTGGCGTCGCTGCCGGACATGCCGGACTGCGCCGGCGTGGCGCTGGGCATGGACCGCTTGATGATGTGCCTGCTCGGTGCCGGCGCGTTCGCCGACATCGCCGCGTTCGACTTCAGCCGCGCCTGAGCCGTCGACCGGCGTCCTGCAGGCGCTTCAGCGCCGGCAAGGCCAGTTCGAACGCTTCTTCCGACCAGTTCCAGAGCAGTCCGGCCGGCAGTTTCAGGTTCTTGGCCAACGGCGCCGGCAGCCAATCCGAACCGAGCTTGCGCACGCGGCCGACGCTGTCGGCATAGCGTCCGATGGCCCAGGTCCGAGCCACTTCGCTCAGCAGTTCCGGCGCCCAGTGCGCCAACGGCGCCAGGCGCAGCAGCCAACGGCTGGCGGTTTCGCCCAAGCTCCGGCGCAGACGCCGCTCGATTGCCGCACCGTCCAGCAGGCGCGGCGTACCGGCGTCGGCCACGGCGAGGATCGCGGCGATTTCCCAATTGGCCGGTTTCAGGCCGTAGCGGCGGTAGATGTCGCGGATCAGCCGTACCTGGATCTTGGCCGGCGTATTGCCGCTCAGGTTCTTGCGCAGCGACGACGCCAGAAACGGTTTGGCCAAGGGCAGGGCGCTGATGACGCGGTGGGCGAGGGCATAGGCGCCGGCCTTGACACAGGCGGTGTGCAGGACGAGTTCAACCTGTCCACCGGGGCTGGCGGAGATGCGAGCCTCAGCCATATGGGATGGCCGCGAATTGGGTAAAATGGCGCATGCACAGGAACGATACCATGGATTTCAGCCGATACGACCGCGTCCGCCCCCTGCTCTGGAACGGCGACAGCCTGCGCGTGCTCGATCAACGCGTGCTGCCGCACCGGCAGGAATACCTGGATTGCCGCGATCATGCGCAGGTGGTCGAGGCCATCAAGACCCTCGCCGTGCGCGGTGCGCCGGCCATCGGCATTGCCGGCGCCTATGGCGTGGTACTGGCCGCGCGGGCGGTGAGCGCCGCCGATGGCGCCGAGGCGCTGGCG
This sequence comes from Arenimonas maotaiensis, assembly GCF_014638745.1. Classification (GTDB taxonomy): domain Bacteria; phylum Pseudomonadota; class Gammaproteobacteria; order Xanthomonadales; family Xanthomonadaceae; genus Arenimonas; species Arenimonas maotaiensis. Next base: position 170,718 of record NZ_BMFO01000001.1, on the reverse strand, counting down.
CGCATCGCCACGCCGTTGCAGGAACTGGAGCATGCGCGCCCGACCGCCGTAAACCTGGCCTGGGCCGTGCGCCGGATGGCCGCTGCCTTGCGCGCCGCCGGTGTGGATTGGCGGCGCGTCGTCGAAGCCGAGGCCGTCGCCATCCAGGCCGAAGACTTGGCCGCCAACCACGCCATGGGCCGCATGGGTGCCGACTGTCTGCCAACCGGCGCGCGCGTGCTGACCCACTGCAACACCGGCTCCCTGGCCACCGCCGGTTTCGGCACCGCGCTGGGCGTGATCCGCGCCGGCGTCGCCATGGGGCGAATCGCCGAGGTGTATGCCAGCGAAACCCGGCCCTGGCTGCAGGGTTCGCGGCTGACCGTATGGGAACTGCTGCAGGACGGCATCGAGGCGACGCTCATCGTCGATTCGGCCTCGGCCTACCTGATGCAGACCGGCCGGCTGGATGCGGTCATCGTCGGCGCCGACCGCATCTGCGCCAATGGCGACGTCGCCAACAAGATCGGCACCTACGCGCACGCGCTGGCGGCCAAGGCGCATGGCCTGAAGGTGATGGTGGTGGCGCCCAGCACCACGGTCGACATGGCCACCGCGCAAGGCGCCGACATCGAAATCGAACAACGCAGCGCCACCGAACTGACCCACATCGCGGGCGTCGAAGTGGGCGCGCGGGCGGCCAAAGTCTACAATCCGGTGTTCGACGTGACCCCGGCGGACTGCATCGATTTCCTGGTCACCGAAAAGGGCGTCATCGAGCGCCCGGACCGGGCCAAAATGACGGCCTGTTTCGGAGCCGTGTCAAGCCCCTAACGTATTGTTTCATCGGGGCAAAAAACGCTAAACGGACGCTGAATTCTGGTACAATCGGAGGGGTGTTTTTCCGCGTCGGAAACGGCCCGGAAACGGCATCCAAACCCCTCTAATTCCGAGTGCCTGAATGTCCGATTTAGCCAAAGAAGTCATCCCCGTCAATCTCGAAGACGAAATGCGCCGCAGCTACCTCGATTACGCCATGAGCGTGATCGTCGGCCGCGCCCTGCCCGACGTGCGCGACGGCCTGAAGCCGGTGCACCGGCGCGTGCTGTTCGCCATGCACGAGCTCGGCGCGCACTCGAACAAGCCGTACTACAAGTCGGCGCGCATCGTCGGTGACGTCATCGGTAAGTACCACCCGCACGGCGACCAGTCGGTGTACGACACCCTGGTGCGCATGGCGCAGCCGTTCTCGCTGCGCTACCTGCTGGTCGACGGCCAGGGCAACTTCGGTTCGGTCGACGGCGACTCCGCCGCGGCCATGCGTTACACCGAGGCGCGCATGGCGCGCATCACCCACGAGCTGCTGGCCGACCTCGACAAGGAAACGGTCGACTTCCAGCCGAACTATGACGAGAAGGAGCTGGAACCGACGGTCATGCCGACCAAGGTCCCGAACCTGCTAATCAACGGCTCGGAAGGCATCGCGGTCGGCATGGCGACCAAGATTCCGCCGCACAACCTGGGCGAGGTCATCAACGGCACCATCGCGCTGATCGACGATCCGGAAATCGGCATCGGCGAACTGATCGCGCACATCCCCGGTCCGGATTTCCCGACCGCCGGCATCATCAACGGCGCCGCCGGCATCCACGCCGCCTACCACACCGGCCGCGGCCGCGTGGTGATGCGCGCCAAGACCGACATCGAGATGCAGGACAACGGCCGCGAGGCCATCATCGTCACCGAAATTCCGTACCAGGTGAACAAGGCGCGCCTGATCGAGAAGATCGCCGAGCTGGTCAAGGAAAAACGCGTCGAAGGCATCTCCGAACTGCGCGACGAGTCCGACAAGGACGGCATGCGCATCTACATCGAGGTCAAGCGCGACCACAGCGCCGAGATCGTGCTCAACCACCTGTTCAACGAGACGCCGCTGCAGCAGACCTTCGGCATCAACATGGTTGCCCTGGTCGACGGCCGTCCGCAGCTGCTGAACCTGAAGCAGATCCTGGAAGCCTTCGTGCGCCACCGCCGCGAGGTGGTCACCCGCCGCACCATCTTCGAACTGCGCAAGGCCCGCGCCCGCGCCCACATCCTGGAAGGCCTGACGGTCGCCTTGGCCAACATCGACGAGATGATCGAGCTGATCAAGGCCTCGCCGAACCCGCAGGAGGCCAAGGAACGCATGATGGCCAAGCGTTGGCAGCCGGGTCTGGTCAAAGCCCTGCTCGAAGCCGCCGGCGCACACGCCTCGCGCCCGGAAGACCTCGACGCCGGGTTCGGCCTGCTTGCCGATGGCTACCAGCTGTCCGAGGTGCAGGCCAAGGAAATCCTGGAGATGCGCCTGAACCGCCTGACCGGGCTGGAGCAGGAGAAGCTGACCGAGGAGTACAAGGAACTGCTGGCCGAGATCCGCGACCTGATCGAGATCCTGGAAGTGCCGGAGCGCCTGCTGGCGGTCATCCGCCAGGAGCTGCTGAAGGTCAAGGAGGATTTCGGCGACGACCGCCGCACCGAAATCCGCCCGAGCGAGGAAGACCTGGCCGACCTCGACCTGATCGCCTCCGAGGACGTGGTGGTCACGCTCTCGCACGCCGGTTACGCCAAACGCCAGATGCCGTCCACCTACCGCGCGCAGAAACGCGGCGGCAAGGGCCGCGCCGCGGCCTCGGTCAAGGACGAGGACTTCATCGAACGCCTGTGGGTGGTCAACACCCATGACACGCTGCTGACCTTCACCTCCGAAGGGCGGGTGTTCTGGCTGAAGGTCTATCAGCTGCCGGATTCCGGCCCGAACTCGCGCGGTCGTCCGATCGTCAACTGGATTCCGCTGCAGGAGGGCGAAAAGGTGCAGGCGGTGCTGCCGGTGCGCGATTTCGCCGACGACCGCTACGTGTTCTTCGCCACCCGCAACGGCACGGTCAAGAAGACCCCGCTGTCGGATTTCTCCAACCCGCGCTCGAAAGGCATCTGGGCCATCAACCTCGACGAGGGCGACGGCCTGGTCGACGTGCAGCTGACCGACGGCGGCAAGGACATCATGCTGTTCGGCTCGCACGGCAAGGCCGTGCGCTTCGATGAATCCGAAGTGCGCTCGATGGGCCGCACCGCCACCGGCGTGCGCGGCATGCGCCTGCCGGAAGACGGCGCCACGGTGGTCAGCATGGTCGTGGTCGAGGGCGAGGGCGACATCCTCACCGCCAGCGAGAACGGCTTCGGCAAGCGCACCGAGGTCTCGGCCTATCCGAAGAAAGGCCGCGGCACCCAGGGCGTGATCGCCATCCAGACCTCCGACCGCAACGGCAAGCTGGTCGGCGCCATCCAGCTGACCGAACAGCACGAGATCCTGCTGATCTCCGACCAGGGCACCATGGTGCGCACGCGCGCCTCGGAAGTCTCGCAGGTCGGCCGCAACGCCCAAGGCGTGACCCTGATGCGGGTGGCCGAGGACGAGAAGCTGATGGCCATCGAGAGCCTGGACGTCATCGACGACGGCGGCGATGCCGAGGTCGAAGCCGGAGACGGCGCGCCGGAATGACGGCGCGTCGAGTTCTGAAACGGAAAACGGCGGATTCGATCCGCCGTTTTTCGTTCGTGCCGGAAGCGCGGGCTCAGGGCCGGTAAAGCTTGGCCTTGCCGTCCTTGACCCGCACGATGTAGCCGACCTTGATGCCATGCAGCAACTCCTGGCGGACCACCTTGGTGCTGCCGTCGCGCATGCGCACGGTGATCTTGTATTCACGGTTGCCTTCGGCCATCTTCTTGCCGGCGTAGGCGCCGCCGACCGCGCCGGCGACCGTGGCGACCTTCTTGCCGTCGCCACTGCCGACCTGGTTGCCGACCAGTCCGCCGATCACGGCGCCGGCCACCGCGCCGCCGGTTCCGGATTTGGGATCGTCGACCTTGACGATGTCCAGCACGCGGCCGCAGCGCGCGCAATCGGCCGGCATGTCGCGGGTCTGGGCGTTGGCGGCCGAACCGGCCAGTACGCCGGTCAACAGGATCATTGCGGTGAATTTGTTCATAACGATCTCCTTTGCGTTACAGGGAAGCGAGCACCGATTCGGCGGCGGACACCGAGAACTCGCCCGGCGCCTCCACGAACAGGTGGGTGACGATGCCGTCGTCGGCGACCAGGGCGAAGCGCTTGGCGCGCAGGCCCATGCCGAACGCGCTGGCGTCCAGCTCGAGGCCGAGCGCCTTGGTGAATTCGCCGTTGCCGTCGGCCAACATCTGGATGGCGGATGGGGTGTCCTGGCTCTTGCCCCAGGCCGACATCACGAAGGCGTCGTTGACCGACAGGCAGGCCACGGCGAAGCCCTTGGCGGTGAATTGGTCGATGTGCTGGATGTAGCCGGGCAGGTGTTTGGCCGAGCAGGTCGGGGTGAACGCGCCCGGCACGGCGAACAGCACCACCTTACGGCCGGCGAAGAACTCCACGCTGTCGATGGCCTGCACGCCGTCCTGCACCAGATTGAGGGTTGCGGACGGGATGCGTCCGCCGACTTGAATGGCCATGGATCACCTGCATATTGGGGAATGAGGGTGAATGATAAACTGTTTCCAGCGCATCCACCGTCAAGTCTGTTGCATCCATCCTGAACCGCGTTCTAACGGCGAGGAAATCCATGGAATTCAAGGATTATTACCAAACTCTCGGCGTCGAGCCGTCGGCCAGCGACGCCGAAATCAAGACCGCCTACCGCCGTTTGGCGCGCAAATACCATCCGGACGTGAGCAAGGAAACGGGTGCTGAGGAACGCTTCAAAGCGGTTAATGAGGCCTATGAGGTGCTCAAGGATTGCGACAAGCGCGCCCAGTACGATCAGCTCAAGGCCGGCGGCTATCGGCCCGGCGAGGATTTCCGCCCGCCGCCGGGCTTCAACCGTGGCGGCTTCCAGTTCGACTTCAACGACCTGGGCGGCGGGGGCGGCGGCTTCAGCGATTTCTTCGAGTCGCTGTTCGGCGGCGGCCAGCGCGCGCAGCAGGCGCCCTCGGGCAGCCGGGTCAAACTCGCCATCCCGTTGGAGCGCGCGTATGCCGGCGGCAAGCAGAAGATCCGCGTCGGCGAACGCACGCTGGAAATCAACATCCCGGCCGGCATCCGCGCCGGGCAAAGCATCCGCCTGGCCAAGCAGGGCGAACGCGGCGGCGATTTGATGATCGAAATCGACTACCAGGAACACCCCGAGTTCGAGCTGGACGGACAGAACGTGCTGTACACCGTGACGCTGATGCCCTGGCAGGCGGCCTTGGGCGACACCGTCTCAGTGCCGACTCTCGGCGGCAAGGTCGGCCTGAAGATTCCGGCCGGTTCCGACAGCGGCAAACGTCTGCGCCTGAAGGGCCGCGGCATGCCCGGCAAGCAGGGCAACGGCGACCAGTTGGTGGAAATCGAAATCAGCGCGCCGCCGGCGGACACCGAAGAGCAGAAAGCCCTGTACCGGCGGATGGCGGAACTGTACGGCGGCGCTTAGGCCGCCGGAGTCAGCACCTGCTTGATGATGTCGACCAGTTCGTTCTCGTTGAACGGTTTGGTCAGGTAGGCTTTGGCGCCTTGGCGCATGCCCCAGACGCGGTCGGTTTCCTGGTCCTTGGTGGTGACCAGCACCACCGGGATATGCTGGGTGGCCTCGTCGCGGGTCAGCGCGCGGGTGGCCTGGAAACCGTTGAGGTTCGGCATCACCACGTCCATCAGCACCAGGTCGGGTTTCTCGGTCTTGCACAGCTCGACGCCGATGACGCCGTCTTCGGCGGTCAGCGCTTCATGGCCGAGTTTTTCCACGATGCGTTTCATGCCCAGCAGTTGCGAGGGCGAGTCGTCGACGACCAGAATGCGTGCCATAAATTTCCCCTGTAGCGGTGCGGTTAGTTAACGGTAAAAACGCGTTTTTGGCAAGCCTTACGCATGGATGCGGACCACGGTGCGGCCGAACGACGCGCCGGCCAGCATGCGCTCGAACACCGCCGGCAGTCCGTCGATGCCGGTTTCGCGCACGGGCAGCGCGGCCAGCGTGGCGGCGTCGAAATGCTCCGCCAGCAAGGCCCAGACCCGTTCGCGGATCGGGCGCGCGGTGCCGGCCGAGGCGATGCCGAGCAGCGACACGCCGCGGATGATGAACGGCATCACCGACGCCGGCAGTTCCGCGCTGGCCACCAGGCCGCAGGTGGCGACATTGCCGTACGGCGCGGTCTGCGCCAACAGCGCGGCCAGCGTGGCGCCGCCGACGTTGTCGAGCGCGCCGCCGAAGCGCACGCTGTCCATCGGCCGCGTAGTCAAGAAGGCGTCGCGCGCCAGCACGTGCGATGCGCCCAGCGCGCGCAGCACGTCGGCGTGCTCCGGTTTGCCGGATACCGCGTGCACGGTGTAGCCGGCCTTGGCGAACAGCGCGGTGGCCAGCATGCCGACGCCGCCGGTGGCGCCGGTGACCGCGATCGGGCCGAGTTCCGGACGCTGATGGTTCTCCTGCATGCGCAGCAATGCCAATCCCGCGGTGAAGCCGGCGGTGCCCAGGATCATCGCATCGCGCGGGCTCCAGCCCGACGGTAGCGGGATGACATGTCGGGCGTCGATGCGCACTTCGGCGCCATAGCCGCCATCGCTGGTTTCCGACAGGCCCGAGCCGGTGACCAGCACCGAATCGCCCGGCTTCAGCGCCGGATCGGCCGATTCGACGACATGCCCGGCGCAGTCGATGCCGCCATTGAGCGGAAAGCGGCGCAGAATCTTGCCTTGGCCGGTGCCGGCCAAGGCGTCCTTGTAGTTCACGCTGGAGTACTGCGCCGCGATGACGGTATCGCCCGATGTCAGCGTCGCGCGCGTGACCGCTTCGATGCCGGCGCGGTAGCCGGCGTCGTCGCTGTGGATGCGGAAGGCGGGAAAGGCGGTGTCGGTGTGCATGGCAATCTCCGTGCGGCGGCCGGCGGGCAAGAAAAAACCCGCATCGCTGCAGGTTTTTTCGGTACGCGCCGTGCCGGTTCAGTTGACCTTGTGGATGGCGCGTTTGTCGACCGCCATGGCGGCGTCGTGAATGGCTTCCGACAGCGTCGGGTGGGCGTGGCAGATGCGCGCCAGGTCCTCGGCCGAACCGTGGAACTCCATGGTCAGCACGCCTTCGTGCACCAGCTCGGAGACGCCGACGCCGACCAGGTGCATGCCGAGCACGCGGTCGGTCTCGGCGTGCGCGATGACCTTGACGAAGCCGGCCGGCTCGCCCATGGCCACGGCGCGGCCGACGGCGGCGAACGGGAAGCTGCCGGTCTTGTATTCCACGCCCTCGGCCTTGAGCTGCTGCTCGGTCTTGCCGACCCAGGCGATTTCCGGTTCGGTGTAGATCACCCACGGGATGGTGTCGAAGTTGACGTGGCCGGGCAGGCCGGCGATCATCTCGGCCACCGCGATGCCTTCCTCGAAGCCCTTGTGCGCCAGCATCGGGCCGCGCACGCAGTCGCCGACTGCCCAGATGCCGTCGACGCCGGTGCGGCAGTGCGCATCGACCTCGATCTGGCCGCGCTCATTAAGCTTGACGCCGGTGCCGTCGGCCAGCAGACCCTTGCTGGCGGCCTTGCGGCCGACCGCGACCAGCAGCTTGTCGACGGTCAGCTGCACGTCGGCCTTGCCGTCGTTGTAGGTCAGGTGCACTTCGCCGTTCTTGACCTCGGCCTTGCCGAGCTTGGCGCCGAGCTTGATGTCGAGGCCTTGCTTCTTGAATTCCTTGAGCGCGACGCGCGACACTTCGGCGTCGGCCGCGCCCAGGAAGTCCGGCATCGCTTCCAGGATGGTCACTTCCGCGCCGAGGCGCTTCCAGACGCTGCCGAGTTCCAGACCAATCACGCCGGCGCCGATCACGCCGAGGCGCTTGGGCACCGCGGCGAAGTCGAGCGCGCCGACGTTGTCGACGATGTGCGTGCCGTCGAACTTGGCGAACGGCAGCTCGATCGAGTCGGAGCCGGCGGCCAACACGACATGCTTGCCGGTCAGCTCGACCACGCTGCCGTCATGCTGCTTGACGGTGACGCGCTTGCCCGGCTGCAGCTGGCCGAAGCCGTAGAACGGCGTGACCTTGTTGGCCTTGAACAGCGCGGCGATGCCGCCGGTGAACTGCTTCACGATCTTGTCCTTGCGGCCGACCATGGTGCCGACGTCGATCTTGGCGTTGTCGGCGGTGATGCCGTGCTCGCCGAACAGGTGCTGCATGTTCCAGTATTGGCGCGAGGAATCCAGCAGCGCCTTGGACGGGATGCAGCCGACGCGCAGGCAGGTGCCGCCCAGCGCGGGCTGGCCGTCCTTGCCGAGCGCGGCGTCGATGCAGGCGGTCTTCAGGCCCAGTTGCGCGGCGCGGATGGCGGCATGGTAGCCGGCCGGGCCGGCGCCGATGACGACGACGTCAAATTCAGTACTCATGGTTCATTCGCCTCGAAGGTGGATTACAGGCCGAGCAGCATGCGGTGCGGGTTTTCCAGCTGATTCTTGATGTCGACCAGGAACAGCACCGCGTCCTTGCCGTCGATGATGCGGTGGTCGTAGCTCAGCGCGATGTACATCATCGGGGCGATCACCACCTGGCCGTTCTCGGCGATCGGGCGCTCCTTGATGGCGTGCATGCCGAGGATGGCCGACTGCGGCGGATTGACGATCGGGGTCGACATCAGCGAGCCGAAGGTGCCGCCGTTGGTGATGGTGAAGGTGCCGCCCTGCAGGTCTTCCAGCTTCAGGCCGCCTTCACGGGCCTGCTTGGCGTAACCGGCGATGGCCGCTTCGATGTCGGCGAAGCTCATGTTCTCGACGTTGCGCAGCACCGGGGTGACCAGGCCTTTCTCGGTGGCGACCGCGATCGAGATGTCGGCGTAGCCGTGGTAGATCACGTCGTTGCCGTCGACCGAGGCGTTGACGATGCCGTGCTTGGCCAGCGCATTGGCGGCGGCCTTGGCGAAGAAGCTCATGAAGCCGAGCTTGATGCCGTGGGTCTTCTCGAACGGCTCGCCCAGCTCCTTGCGCATGGCCATCACCTTCGACAGGTTGACTTCGTTGAACGAGGTCAGCATGGCGATCGAGTTCTTCGACTGCATCATGCGTTCGGCGATGCGCTGGCGGATGCGGGTCATCGGCACGCGTTGTTCGGGGCGGGCGCCGCCGCCGGACTTGACGTGGTTGACCAGGTCTTCCTTGGTCACGCGGCCGGCGCGGCCGGTACCGGCGACGTCGGCCGGGTTGATCTCGTTGCGCGCGGCATAGTTGGCGGCACCGGGCGGCAGGCCGGCGGTGTCGACCTTGGCGGCGGGCGCGGCGGCAGCGGCCGGTGCCGGGGCGGCGGCTTTCGGCGCGTCGGCCTTGGCGGCCGGAGCCGGCGCGGCGGCGACCACGCCTTCCTCGATGATGGCCACGACCTGGCTGCTGGTCACGGTGGCGCCGGCTTCGAACTTGATTTCCTTGAGGGTGCCGTCGACCGGGGAGGGCACTTCCAGCACGACCTTGTCGGTCTCGAGATCCATCAGGTTCTCGTCGCGGCGGACCGTGTCGCCCGCTTTCTTGTGCCAGGCGGCGATGATGGCGTCCGAGACGGATTCGGGCAGGACGGGGACTTTGACTTCGATGCTCATGACGATGGCCTTTTGGGGGTTATTCGTTGGTGAAATCGCGCTGGCCCGGATTGACCAGGGCGTCGGCGATCAGTTTCGCCTGTTCGGCGGTGTGGGTGTTGGCGTGGCCGCAGGCCGGCGCCGCGGAGCGGGCGCGGCCGGCGTAGTGCAGCACGCGGCCTTCGCCCAGACAGCTGCGCAGATGGTGCTGGATCTGGTACCAGGCGCCCTGGTTCTGCGGCTCTTCCTGGCACCAGAACACATCCTTGGCGGCCGGGAAGCGCGCCAGTTCGGCTTTCAATGCTTCGCGCGGGAACGGATACAGCTGTTCGACGCGCACGATGGCGACGTTGTCCAGCTTCTTCTCGGCGGCGGCTTCGACTAGGTCGTAATAGACCTTGCCGGCGCAGACCACCACGCGCGTGGCCTTGGCCGGGTTCTTGGCGGTGCTGTCGGCAATCAGCTCCTGGAATGCGCCGTTGGCGAGATCTTCCATGCGCGAGACCGACAGCTTGTGGCGCAGCATCGACTTCGGCGTCATCACCACCAGCGGCTTGCGGGTGGCGCGCAGCATCTGGCGGCGCAGCATGTGGAACATCTGCGCCGGGGTGGTCGGCGTGCAGACCTGGATGTTGTTCAGCGCGCACAGCTGCAGGAAGCGCTCCAGGCGCGCCGAGCTGTGTTCCGGGCCCTGGCCTTCATAGCCGTGCGGCAGGAACAGCACCAGGCCGCACAGGCGGTCCCATTTGGCCTCGCCGGAGGTGATGAACTGGTCGATCACCACCTGGGCGCCGTTGGCGAAGTCGCCGAACTGGCCTTCCCAGATGTTGAGCGTCATCGGTTCGGCGGTGGAATAACCGTACTCGAACGCCATGACCGCTTCCTCGGACAGCAGCGAATCGATGATCACGGCGTGGCTCGGGTGCTTGACGAACTGCTGCAGCGGCATGTGCGACTGGCCGTTGTTCTGGTCGTGCACCACCGCGTGGCGGTGGAAGAAGGTACCGCGGCCGGCGTCCTGGCCGACCAGACGCAGGCGGTAGCCTTCGGTCAGCAGGCTGGCGTAGGCCAGGTTCTCCGCGAAGCCCCAGTCCATGTCGAGTTCGCCGGCGGCCATCTTGCGGCGGTCTTCGTAAATCTTGGCGACGCGCGCGTGCGGCTTGAAGCCGTCCGGCACGGCGCTGATCTTCTTGCCCAGGCTTTCCAGCGAGAACTGCGCCAGACCGGTCTTCACCGCCTGCGACAGCTTGCCGTTCAGCCACGGCGTCCAGTCGACCGCGAATTCGTCCTTGGCGGCCTGCGCCACGTCGGTGGTGACCTCGCCCTTGTCGAGTTTGCCGCGGTAGCCGTCGACCAGCGCTTTGGCGTCGGCGTCGGACAGCACGCCGGCGTCGGCCAAGGACGCGGCGTACAGTTCGCGGGTGGTCTTGCGGGCGCGGATGTTCTGATACATCAGCGGCTGGGTCGCGGCCGGCTCGTCGGCCTCGTTGTGGCCGTGGCGGCGGTAGCAGACCAGATCGATGACCACGTCGCGGCCGAAGGTGCGGCGGTAGTCGAACGCGAGTTCGGCGCAGTACACCACCGCTTCCGGGTCGTCGCCGTTGACGTGGAACACCGGCGCACCGATGATCTTGGCCGGGTCGGTGCAGTACAGGGTCGAGCGCGCGTCATCGGGGCGCGAGGTGGTGAAGCCGACCTGGTTGTTGATGACCACATGCACGCTGCCGCCGACCGCGAAGCCGCGGGCCTGCGACATCTGGAACAGTTCCATGACCACGCCTTGGCCGGCGAAGGCGGCGTCGCCGTGGATCACCACCGGCAACACCTGCGAGCGGTTGTCGTCCTGACGGCGCATCTGGCGGGCGCGCACGCTGCCGGCCACCACCGGCGCCACGATTTCCAGATGCGAGGGGTTGAAAGCCAGCGCCAGGTGCACCGGGCCGCCGGGCGAATTGACGTCGGCCGAGAAGCCCATGTGGTACTTGACGTCGCCGGAATGCTCCGGGGTATCGGGATGGTCGAAACGGCCCTCGAATTCGGCGAACAGCTTCTGCGGCGGCTTGCCGAGGGTGTTGACCAGCACGTTCAGGCGGCCGCGGTGGGCCATGCCGATGATGGCGTCCTTGATGCCGTGCTTGCCGCCGTGCTGGATCAGATGGTCCATCAGCGGAATCAGCGATTCGCCGCCTTCCAGCGAGAAGCGTTTCTGGCCGACGTATTTGGTGTGCAGGTAGCGCTCCAGGCCTTCGGCGGCGGTCAGGCGCTCGAGGATGCGTTTGCGCTGTTCCGGGCCGGCCTGCAGGCGGCTCTGCACCGACTCCATGCGCTGCTGGATCCACTGGCGCTGTTCGGCGTCGCTGATGTGCATGAACTCGGCGCCGATGCTGCCGGAATAGGTGCGCTTCAGGCGCTCGAGCAGGTCGGACAGCTTGAGCTTGTCCTGGCCGAAGAAGGTGTTGGCCGGGAATTCGATGTTGAGGTCGGCCTGGCTGAGGCCGTGGTGCGCGATGTCCAGGTCGGGGGCGGCCGGCTTTTCCATCATGCCGAGCGGATCGAGGTTGGCGTTCAGGTGGCCGCGCGAACGGTAGGCGGTCACCAGCTTGCCGACGGCGGTCTGCTTGCGGGCCATTTCCTCGTCGCCGCCGCCGGTGGCGTAGCGGGCCTGCTTGGCCTGGGCCTGGACCGCGGCCAACACCGCCGAGTGCGGCACGTCGCCGCCGCCCTGCAGGCTTTCGAAGTAGTTTTTCCACTGCGCCGGCACCGACGCCGGGTCGACCAGGAAGTCTTCGTAGAGTTCTTCGATGAATGCGGCATTGCCGCCGGAAAGCTGGGAGGACTTGAGGAATTGCTTGATCAGACTTTCCACGGATTTCGGCCTTCGTTCACGGTGAGTGTTGACCGGCATGCCAGCGCGCCAGCCGGTTTCCCAATCCGTGAATTATACCCGAGTCCGGCAGGCGGGAGCACAACCGGACTCGCCCGCGCTTCAGGGCCGAATCAGTTCCAGACGCATCGAGCGGTGGCGGATGCCGGCCTCGTCGTATTCCGGGCCGTAGGCCGCGAAACCGTGCTTTTCGTAGAAGCCCAGCGCGCCGAGTTGCGCGTGCAGGCTCACCTCCGGCCAGCCCGATTCGGCGGCCCAGGCCAGCAGTTCGCGCAGCAGCGCGTCGCCTACGCCGCGCCCGCGCCACTCCTTCAGCACCGCCATGCGGCCGATGGTGCGCTGCGGTGTCAGGCGGCCGGTGCCGATCGGCCGTCCGTCCTGGTCCAGCGCCAGCACATGCGCGCATTCGGGGTCGATGGCGTCGCGTTCCAGCGCGGCCGGCACATTCTGTTCCTGCACGAACACCGTTTCGCGCACCGCATGCAGCAGTGCGGCGTCCCGACCGAAGTCGGCGCGGACGATGCGGAACGCCGGGCTCATCCGCCGTCGCCGAGCCGGTACACGCCCTGTTCGAACAAGGCCTGCAACGCGGCTTGCCCGCTCTTGCCCAGGCGGTTGAGCTCATCGACGCCGATCGCGGGCCGATGGCAGAGCAGGCGGGCATCACCGGCGCCGAGCGCGAAGCTCTCGCCGCTGACGTGTAGCTGCGCCTGTTGGCCGTCACGGTGCCAGGCGAAGCGCGCGAACGGATTGCGCAGCAGTTCCTCGCCGGCCGACAGCGCCGCCAGCGCATCCGGCCAGGCCGGCTGGTCGGGCGCGGCCTGGATGTCGCCGGAGGCGCGGTAGCGGGTGATGAATTGCCCGAACCAGCGCCGGCGTTCCTGCGCCGAGGCCTTTTCCAGCACCGACAGCGCCGCCTCGACGCGCGCGAAGGCGGCTTCGTCGATCTCGAATGGATCCTCGGCCACGGCCAGATCCGGGTCCTCGTAGCGGTGGTATTCCGGCAGCCGTTGCGCCAGGTCATCGGCGAAGTCGGCCAGCATCTCGGCGGTGGACGGCGCGCGCATGCCGACCGAGAAGGTCATGCAGGGATTGCGCGCCTCGCCGTGGTGGGCGTAGCCCGGCGGCAGGTACAGCACGTCGCCCGGCTCCAGATCCCAGCCGTGGCTCGGGTGGAATTCCTGCAACAGTTTCAGTTCGGAATCCGGCCGGAACGCCGGCTCCAGCCTCGGCGCGTCCTCGATCTGCCAGTTGCGGCAGCCCATGGCCTGCACCAGGAACACGTCGTACTGGTCGATGTGGGGGCCGACCGAGCCGCCCTCGACCGCGAAGCTGATCATCACGTCATCCACGCGCCAGCGCGGCAGGAACGCGAACGGCGCCAGCAGTTCGGCCACGTCGGCGTCCCATTTGTCCATGTCCTGCACCAGCAGGGTCCAGTCGCGGTGGCCGAGTTCGGGGAATTCGGACTCCTCGAACGGCCCGGTGCGCAGATGCCAGCGGTCGTTCGGGCGGTCGTAGGTGACCAGGCGCGACAGCGGACCGTCTTCGCAGGCCAGGCCGGCCAGATCCTCCGGGGCCAGCGGCGGCTCGAAGCCGGGAAAGGCCTGCCGGATCAGCAGCGGTTTCTTCTGCCAGTAATCGCGCAGGAACTCCTCGACCGGCATGCCGAGGAAATGCGCCGCACTGCCGCGGGTCTCGATCATCTCAGGCTTTCCCGATGGCGTCGGCCAGCGCTTGGGCGCGGCCGATGTAGGTCGCCGGCGTCAGCGCCAGCAGGGCGTCCTTGGCTTCGGCCGGCAGCTCCAGGCCGCGGATGAAGGCCTGCATGCTGTCGCGGGTGATGCCTTGGCCGCGGGTCAGCGCCTTCAGCTGCTCGTAGGGATTGGGCAGACCGTAGCGGCGCATCACGGTCTGCACCGGCTCGGCCAGCACTTCCCAGGCGGCGTCCAAGTCTTCCTGCAGGCGTTGCGGATTGGTTTCCAGCTTGCCCAGGCCTTTCAGCAGCGAATCGAGCGCGATCAGGGTATGGCCGAAGCCGGTGCCGAGCGCGCGCAGCACGGTCGAGTCGGTCAGGTCGCGCTGCCAGCGGCTGATCGGCAGCTTTTCGGCGAAATGGCCGAGCAGGCTGTTGGCGATGCCGAAATTGCCTTCGGCGTTCTCGAAGTCGATCGGGTTGACCTTGTGCGGCATGGTCGAGGAACCGACTTCGCCGGCCTTCAGCTGCTGCTTGAAGTAGCCGAGCGAGATGTAGCCCCAGACGTCGCGGCACAGGTCGATGCCGATGACGTTGATCCGGCGCATGGCGTCGCACAGCTCGGCGATGCCGTCGTGCGGCTCGATCTGGGTGGTGTACGGGTTGAATTCCAGGCCCAATGCGGACACGAAGCGCTCGGCGAACGCCGGCCAGTCGACGTTCGGATAGGCGACGACGTGCGCGTTGTAGTTGCCGACCGCGCCGTTGATCTTGCCCGGCACGGTGATGGCGTCGAGCTGGCGCAGCTGGCGTTGCAGGCGCGCCGCCACGTTGGCCAGTTCCTTGCCGAGCGTGGTCGGCGAAGCGGTCTGGCCGTGCGTGCGCGACAGCATCGGCTGGCCGGCATTGGCGTGCGCCAAGGCGACCAGCGCCGCGTCCAGGCGGCCGAGCGCCGGACGCAGCACGGCGTCGCGGCCCTGTTTCAGCATCAGGCCGTAGCTCAGGTTGTTGATGTCTTCGGAGGTGCAGGCGAAGTGCACGAATTCCTTGGCTTGCGCCAGGTCGGCGCGGCTTTCCAGGCGCTGCTTGATGAAGTACTCGACGGCCTTGACGTCGTGGTTGGTGGTGCGCTCGATGGCCTTCACCGAGGCGGCGTCGGCCGGGCTGAAGTCGGCGGCGACGGCGCGCAGGAACGTGGCCTGGGCGGCGTCGAAGACCGGCAGTTCGGGGATGCCGGCCTCGCTGGCCAGGGCGATCAGCCACTCGATCTCGACATGCACGCGGGCCTTGATCAGGCCGTATTCGGAGAACACGCCGCGCAGGGCGTCGACTTTGCCGGCATAGCGGCCATCGGTGGGGGACAGGGCAAGCAAGGCGTGTTCGGTCATGGCGGGTCACTGGCTGGAGGTGGGCCGGCGGGCAGGGCGTGGCGATCGCCCGCGACAGGCCGTAATTGTACCGTGAAAGGCGCTATCATCGCGGAAAGCACCCGGCGGGAGAACGGCGATGGTGATGAAATTCCGTGTCGAGCAGGACGGTTTCGGCGAACTGCTGGTGCCGTTCGACGCCGTATACGGCGCCCAGACCCAGCGCGCCGTGCAGAACTTCGCGCTGTCCGGCCGTGGAATGCCGCCGGAGTTCCTGCGCGCCCTAGCCCTGCTCAAGGCCTGCGTGGCCCAGGCCAACGGCCAGCTCGGCCATCTGGGCCGCAAGCCGGCCAAGGCCATCGAGCGCGTTGCGCTGGAGATTGCCGGCGGCGCGTTCGCCGATCAATTTCCGGTCGATGTGTTCCAGACCGGTTCCGGCACCTCGACCAACATGAACATGAACGAGGTCATCGCCGGCGTGGTGAAGCGTGAGCACGGCCTGGCCGTGCATCCGAACAACGACGTCAATAACGGCCAAAGCTCGAACGACATGATTCCCAGCGCCTCGCTGGTGTCCGCGGCCGTGGCCTTGAAATACGGCCTGTTGCCGGCGCTGAAAGCCTTGCGCCGCAGCATCCAGCGCAAGGCGCGGCAGGCGGGCGCCACGCTCAAGACCGGCCGCACGCATCTGATGGACGCCATGCCGATGACGGTGGCGCAGGAGTGGTCGGGTTGGGCGGCCCAGCTCGATTCGGCCATCGCGCGCCTGGATGACAGCGGCAAGCGCCTGACGGCGTTGCCGCTGGGCGGCACCGCGGTCGGTACCGGGGTGAACGCCGATCCGAAGATGCCGGCGCTGGCCTGCAAAGCGCTGGCCAAGCACACCGGCATCGCGTTCAAACCGGCCGGCAACAAATTCGAGTCGATCGCCGCGCAGGACCATCTGGTGGAGCTGTCCGGCCAGTGCAATGCGCTGGCGGTGACCCTAATGAAGATCGCCAACGACCTGCGCTGGATGAACTCCGGGCCGCTGACCGGCCTGGCCGAACTGGAGCTGCCGGCGCTGCAGCCGGGCAGCTCGATCATGCCGGGCAAGGTCAATCCGGTGATTCCCGAGGCGGTGGCCATGGCCTGCGCGCAGGTGATGGGCCTGCATACGGCCGTTTCCATCGCCGGCCAGAGCGGCAACTTCCAGCTCAACACCATGATGCCGCTGATCGCCGACAACAGCCTGCAGAGCCTGAATCTGCTGGCCGCGGCCTGCACGCATCTGGCGGAAAAGGCCATCAACGGCATCACCTTCAACACGTCGCGGATGAACGAGGCGTTGGCCCGCAACCCGATTCTGGTGACTGCCTTGAATCCGGTCATCGGCTACGAGGCGGCCGCGCGCATCGCCAAGCGGGCCTACGCCGAAAAGCGGCCGGTGATCGATGTGGCCAAGGACATGACCGATCTCAGCCTGGACGAGCTGAAGGTATTGCTGGATCCGGCTCGCTTGACCACGGCTGGCGGCTAATTCGGTGCACGCCGCAGCTTGCGGATAAACGCGCCCATAAAAAACCCCGGCAAGCCGGGGTTTTGCTGATTCAACACCGAGCTCAGCGGCTGGGGCTTGCCTTTGCGGCGAACACTTTCGCCTTGGCCTCCGCGACGTCACGGGCGCATTCCGCGATATCGCTTTGCTCCACGCGGGCATAGGGCTTGAATTCCGGCACCGCATCGGACACCGCGCTCTGCGAAGCCAGCAGCGCCGGCAGACGGTCGCACAGCGTGATCGCGGAGGCCTCGATCTTCGCCGCTTCGGCTTCCATCTTGCGTTCGAAGCGCGCTTCGTTGCCAGTCAGTACCGCGAACAGCGCCGATTTCATGGCTCTGCCGGCCAGGTCGACGCCTTGGCGGCCGATCTGCACGCCTTCGGTGGCGATGCCGACCAGCTGGTTCCGGTGCGCGGCCAAGAGCGTACGTTGCCCGGCGGACAACGCGACGGCCTTGCCGCCGATCAGCAGGTCGCCCTCGGGCGTGATTTCCGCATCGGGTTGGCCATCGGCCTGTAGCTGCATGTTCTCCTCGGCGATCAGGCGGGCGGCCTGGTCGATTTCGGCATGGGCGTCGGCCAGACTCTGTTCGATGTCCGCTTCCGGCAGACAGCCGGTCAGCAGCAACGTGCTCAGCAGCAGGGCAGTCAGTGTGGTTTTCATGAGGCGTTCCTTATTGTGCCGGCGGAGCCGGCGGCTGTGGCGCTTCAGGGGCTTCCGGCGCTTCCGGCACGTCGATGTCGGACATGCACTCGTCGACGTCGGTCTGGGTCATCTGGGCGTAGGGCTGGAAGGCCGGAATGGCCTTGGCCAGCGCCTGTTCCGAGGCCATCAGCGCCGGCAGGCGGCCGCACAGCGTTTTGGCCGACTGCTCGATGCGTTTGGCTTCGGCTTCGATCTTCTTTTCGAACTCCTCGCTGTCGCCGTTCAGCACGCCGCTGAACGCTTCGCTGACCGCTTTGCCGGCCAAGGCCACGCCTTCCTTGCCGATGGCGACGCCGTCGCTGGCGATGGCCACCAGCAGTTCGCGGTGTTTGGCCAGCTGGGCGCGCTGGTCGTCGGTCAGCTGCACCGGCTTGCCGTCGATCAGCAGCTCGCCGGTCGGGGTGATTTCGGCCTTGGGTGTGCCGCTGGCGCCGGTCAGGCTCATGTTTTCCGAGGCGATTTCCTTGATGGCTTTGTCCATCTCGGCGTGTGCGGTATCGATCGCCTGTTTGGCGGTGCCGTCGCCGTCGGAGGGGGCGCAAGCGGTCAACAGGGCGGCGGCGAGCGCCAGTGCGGGCAGGGACTTCAACATGGGATTCTCCAAAAGGATTCCGGGAACGGGCGGCGCGCCGGATGGTACGCCGCCGGGGTGGAATTCAGCCTTCGTCGCGATAGCGGCGCATCTTCACCGCCGCGGCCAGAAAGGCCAGGCCGATGGCGACGCCGATCCACAGGTTGGCGGTGGCCAGCAGGCTGTAGGTGTTCGATAGCAGGAAGCCCAAGGCGTTGTCGGGGGTGATATGGGCATTCTGCTCCGAGACGTAGCCCAGCCAGGTGCCCGGGAAAGCGCTGCCCAGACCGCGGCCGACGATGATTTCCCAGTACTTGTCCAGTTCGAACGGCGAGCCGGACAGCAGGTTGATCCAGCTCAGGATGACGCCGCCGAGCACCGGTACGCCCACCGCCCACAGGAAGGGCTTGGTCTTGGCCCAGCTGGACACGAACATCAGGTAGCCGACGGTCGGCAGCGCCCACAGCACGTAGATCGGGATGAAGCTCAGGATCTGCAGGATGACCAGATAGAAGTTGCCGTTGCCGAGCACCGCGCCGAACAGGTTCATGCCATGGAACGCGGCCAGCAGCATGAAGGTGAAGGTGACCAGCAGCGCCAGCGCCAGCGATACCGCGATAGCGATCAGCGGCCCGACCACCAGCGCGGTCAGCGCCTTGGCCACCACGGTG
Source organism: Arenimonas maotaiensis (assembly GCF_014638745.1). Classification (GTDB taxonomy): domain Bacteria; phylum Pseudomonadota; class Gammaproteobacteria; order Xanthomonadales; family Xanthomonadaceae; genus Arenimonas; species Arenimonas maotaiensis. Next base: position 151,728 of record NZ_BMFO01000001.1, on the reverse strand, counting down.
TCGCGGTCGGAGATCGGCAGCGATTTCCAGAACAGGATGCTGCGGTCCTTGCGCTCGTCGTACAGGCAGCCCAGGGCGTAGAAGAACACCACGAAGCCCAGGGTCACCATCACCGGCATGGCGATGGCCGGATAGCCGACCGCGATGCCTTGCGCGATTTCGAGCTTATCGGCCTGCGACACGCTGGCCAGCGCCTGCGACAGGCTGACATCGCTGTTGCCGCCGATGTGGAAGCCGCCGTCGCGGCCCATCACGGTGGCGAACAGCATCGAACCGATGCTGATCAGCACGATGATGCCGGACACCACGATCGGCGCCCAGAAGAAGCCGCCTTTGTGTTCCCAATGTTCGCGTTTCAACAGCCAATTCATCGTGTTCATGCGTAGGTTCCTTTCATGGTGGCGACGAACAGGTCGGCGATGCCGGGGGTTTTGACGTCGCCGAGGCGGGACAGGTCGGTGCGCGCGACGCCGTCGAACAGGAAGACGGTCTTGCCGAACACCGAGCGCTCGTCGATCGGGCCCAGGGCCTTGGCGGCGGCGTAGCTGTCGGAGCCGACCATCACTTCGGTGAAGCGCCCGGCGATCTCGTCCATGGTGGTGTTCAGGGTGATCTTGCCTTCGCGGATGAACACCAAGTCGGTGAGGATGTGTTCGATCTCCTCGACCTGGTGCGTGGTGACGATGATGGTCTTGCCCTCGTCGAAATACTCTTCCAGCAGGTTCTGGTAGAACTGCTTGCGGTACAGGATGTCCAGGCCCAGGGTCGGTTCGTCCAGCACCAGCAGGCGGGCGTCGATCGACATCACGATCGCCAGGTGCAGCTGCACGATCATGCCCTTCGACATCTCCTTGACCTTCATCGACGGCTTCAGCTTGGTCTTGGCCAGGTAGGCGTCGGCCTTGGCGCGGTCGAACTTGGGATGGGTGCCGGCCACGAAATCGATGACCTCGCGCACGCGGATCCAGCGCGGCAGCACCGCCACGTCGGCGATGAAGCAGACCTCGCGCATCAGGTCGTCGCGCTGGGTGCGCGGGTCGAAGCCCATCACCTTCAGCTCGCCCTCGAACGGAATCAGACCGAGCGCGGCCTTCAGCGTGGTGGTCTTGCCGGAGCCGTTCGGGCCGATCAGGCCGACGATGCGCCCGGGTTGGATGTCCAGGTCGATGGCATCGACCGCGGCCTGCTTGCCGTAGTGTTTGCTCAGCGCGGTGGCGCTCAGGACGCTGCTCATGCGGATTCCCCCTTGGTGTTGTTGAGTAATTGTGCCGTATCCAGGCCGAGGCGTTTGATGCGTTCGGCAATCGCCGGCCATTCGTCGTGCAGGAAGCGCTGCTTCTCGCTGGCCAGCAGGCGGTCCTTGGCGTCGCCGCTCATGTACATGCCCAGGCCGCGGCGCTTCTCCACCACCTGCTCGTCGGCCAGTTCCTGGAAGGCGCGCGAGACGGTGATCGGGTTCAGCTGATATTCGGCGGCGATCTGGCGGACCGAGGGCAGGGCGTCGCCCGGCTTGATGTCGCCGTCCAGCATCATGCCGACCAGCCGTTCCTTCAGCTGCCGGTAGATCGGGGTGTTGTCGCTCCATTGGATGCTCATCAGCGTGCTCCCGGGAAGTTCGCTTTGCCGAACGAGAAGTACGGGGTGGTCAGCGCGCGTTTGGCGCGGCGCTTGCCGGCGATGCGGCTGTCGTCGGCGGATTCCGACGCTTGGGCGGCCGGACCGGCGGGCAGGTCGGTTTGGCCGGCCGCAACCGGCGCTTGGCCGGACAGGAAGCCCGCGAACAGCATCACACCGGAAAGTGCTAGGCTTGCCAGGGTGTTTTTCAGGGAGAGGGCCATAAGGTGCTCCGGTGATGTATCGGGTGGGTGTTGTAGGTAACTATAACAGTAAAAGTTTACCTGTCAACACCGTCTTCATGGTCGATTTGCCAAACTATTCAGAAATCATTCACTTTTCCCGCCGAGGAGTCGCGATATGTTAATCAAATCATTGCGTTATATTGCCTTGGGGCTGTTTTTGGTAGGTGCCGCCGGTGCCGCCAAAATCGATGTCCTGGACCACAAGTACCGCACGCTGGCCGGGAAAAAACAGGTCGATCTGCGCGCCACTTACGGCGGCAAGGTGCTGTTGGTGGTCAATACCGCCAGCAAATGCGGTTACACCCCGCAATTCGAGGCATTGGAGGCGCTGAACGCCAAATACGGCAAACAAGGCTTTGCCGTGCTGGGCTTTCCGTCCAACGACTTCATGGGCCAGGATCCGGGCAGCGAAAAGGAAATCAAGGATTTCTGCACCTTGACCTATGGCGTGAAATTCCCGATGTTCGAGAAGGTGCATGTCAAGGGCAACCAGACCACCGGCATCTACCGCGACCTGAAGGTGCTGACCGGCGACGTGCCGGGTTGGAACTTCCACAAGTTCCTGATCGACCGCAAAGGCAACGTGATCGGCAGCTTCCCGAGTAAGGTCAAGCCGGACGACGCGCAGATCGTGGCCAAGATCGAGGCGGCGCTGGCGGCGCAATGACGCCGGCGCGATAGTGTTTGCCGAAAGCGGCGTTTGCACCGACAATACGGGTCTGAATCCCACCCCGGAGTAAGTCCCCCATGAAGTTCAAGCAACCTCTCGCGCTCACCCTGGCCGGCGCCCTGATGTGCGTCAGCCTTTCCGCCTGCAGCAAGGACGAAGGCGCCGGCGAAGGCAAGTCCGCCGCCAAGCCCGAAATCGTCAGCGTCGAGAAAGGTAGCGAAACGGTCAAGGGCCTGGCCGGCATGAACAGCGAACGCAAGCAGGTCAGCTACATGATCGGCATGGACATCGCCAAGTCGCTGAAGGAAATCGAAGGCGAAATCGACGTCGACATGCTGGGCAAGGGCTTGGCCGACCAGATGGCCGGCAAGGCGCTGATCAACGACGCCCAGCACCAGCAGATCCGCGAGGCCTTCGCCGCCAAGCTGCAGGCGCACGCCGAGAAGACCGCGGCCGAACTGCCGAAGAAGAACCTGGAAGAAGGCAAAGCCTTCCTGGCCAAGAACAAGGCCGCGCCGGGCGTGATCACCACCGCCAGCGGCCTGCAGTACCAGGTGCTGCGCCAAGGCTCCGGCCCGAAGCCGGCCGCCACCGACGTGGTGAAAGTCAACTACAAAGGCACGCTGCTGGACGGCACCGTGTTCGACAGCTCCTACGAGCGCAATGAACCGATTGACTTCCCGCTGAACGCGGTCATCCCGGGCTGGTCGGAAGGCGTCGGCCTGATGCCGGTCGGCAGCAAGTACAAGTTCTGGATTCCGAGCGAGTTGGCCTACGGCGAAGCCGGCGGCCCGCCGGTGATCGGCCCGAACGCTACCTTGGTGTTCGAAGTGGAGCTGTTGGAAGCCAAAGCCGGCGAACCGGCGCCGGCCCAGTAATCCGGACGGACGCACGCGATGAAAGTCACCGTATTCGGCACCGGCTATGTCGGTCTGGTCACCGGCACCTGCTTGGCGGAGATGGGCAACCACGTGGTGTGCGTCGATATCGACGCCGCCAAGGTCGAAGGCCTGAACCAGGGCCGTATTCCCATCTACGAGCCGGGCCTGACGCCGATGGTGGTGCAGAACCACCAGGAAGGCCGTCTGCAGTTCACCACCGACGCCAAGTCGGCGGTCGAGCACGGCGACATCATCTTCATCGCGGTCGGCACCCCGCCGGACGAGGACGGCAGCGCCGATTTGCAGTATGTGCTGGCGGTGGCCGACACCATCGGCCGGCACCTGTCGCGGCCGGCCGTGGTGGTCAACAAATCGACGGTGCCGGTCGGCACCGCCGACCGGGTCGAGGCCGCGGTGGCTTCGGCCCTGCAGGCGCGCGGCGCCGTGGTGGCGTTCGACGTGGTGTCCAATCCCGAATTCCTGAAAGAGGGCGACGCGGTCAAGGACTGCATGCGCCCGGACCGCATCGTGATCGGCGCCAAGTCGGCCAAGGCGCTGGAGCAGCTGAAGAAGCTGTACGCGCCGTTCAACCGCAACCACGACCGCATCGTGGCCATGGACGTGCGTTCGGCCGAGCTGACCAAGTACGCCGCCAACGCCATGCTGGCGACCAAGATCAGCTTCATGAACGAGATGGCCAACATCGCCGAACGCGTCGGCGCCGACATCGAGATGGTCCGGCACGGCATCGGCTCCGATCCGCGCATCGGCTACAGCTTCATCTATCCGGGCGCCGGCTATGGCGGCTCGTGCTTTCCGAAGGACGTGCAGGCGCTGGAGCGCACCGCGTGCCAACACGGCTACGAGGCGAAGATCCTGGCCGCGGTCGAAGCGGTCAACGACCGCCAGAAAGACAAATTATTCGAGCTCATTTCCAGGCACTTCAACGGCGAGCTCAAGGGCCGCACATTCGCGGTCTGGGGCTTGGCGTTCAAACCCAACACCGACGACATGCGCGCCGCCTCCAGCCGCAACCTGTTGGCCAGCCTGTGGGCGGCCGGCGCCAAGGTCCAGGCCTTCGACCCGGAAGCCATGCACGAGGCCGAGCGCATCTTCGGCCAGCGCGACGACTTGGCGCTGACCGGTACCGCCAACGCCGCGTTGCAGAACGCCGACGCACTGGTGGTGGTGACCGAATGGAAGAATTTCCGCAGCCCGGATTTCGGTCAGCTGAAACAGCAGCTCTCGGCCGCCGCGGTGTTCGACGGCCGCAACATCTACGACCCGGAAACGGTTGAAGCCGCGGGCCTTGCCTACTACGGCATCGGTCGCGGCCGTTCCATCGCCAAGGCCGGCTGACGTGACGGGCAGCGTCGAAGAGCGTCTCGCCGAACTCGAGGCGCGCATCGCGTTCCAGGAGCATGCCTTGGCCGAAATGAGCGACGCATTGGCCGAAGCGCGCATGGAGAATTACCGGCAGTCCGAACAACTGCGCCGGGCGATGGAGGAGCTGAAGTCCATGCGCGGCATGGTGCTGGCCGATCCGGGCACCGAGCCGCCGCCGCCGCATTACTGAGCCATGAGCGATTCCCTGAAAGACCAATTGCTGGGCCTCGGCTTCAAGCCCGCGCCCAAACCCGAACGCCGCCCCACGCCCAAGCCGTCACCCCATCCGGCGCGTTCCGGCTCGAAAGCAGGGCATGGCCGCGGCAAACCACGGCCGTCGGCGGAGGAAATGGATCTGGCCAAGGCTTTCGCCCTGCGCAGCGCGCAGGAAAAACGCGAGCGCGAACAGGCCGAACGCGAGAAGCAGGAAAAGGCCTTGGCCAAGAAACAGGCCAAAGAGGCGGTGGCACGCCTGCTCGAGGGCAAGGCGCTGAACAGCGAGAGCGCCGAAATCGCCCGCCATTTCATGTACGGCGGCAAGATCAAGCGCGTGTACGTCACGCCGGAGCAGCTGACCGCGCTGAACGCCGGCGAGCTCGGCGTGGTGCAGTTCAACGGCCGGTATTGCCTGGTACCGAAGGACGTCACCTTGGCGGTGCGCGATCTGTTGCCGGCGCTGGTGGCCCTGTATTGCGACGGGAGCGAGGAAAGCCTGCCGGACGATTACGCCGACCCGAAATACCAGGTGCCCGACGACCTGATCTGGTGAGTCTCATCAGTCTCCGTCGCGGGCGTCCAGCACGAGTCCGATGCCGGCGTCTTCGACCGCCGCGCGCAGGGACTCCAGCGCGACCGGTAGCCGATCTAGGCCGATCCGGAAATGTAGTTTGCCATCCGGCGTGCGCGAGGAATGGATCGAGGCCAAGTTGATGCCCAGCCGCTCGAACACGTCGAGCAAGGCGCGCAGCGAGCCGGGGCGGTCCTGTGGCAGGTACACGCTGATGAAACGTCGGTCCTGCAGGTCGGCCTGCAGGTAACCCATGCGTTCAAAATCGTGGCTACAGGCGGCCAGCACCGAATCGCCAAACCACGCCGCGGGCACCTGCAGGAAGCGTTCCGCGACCGCCGTGCGGGCGTCGCTGCTGCCATCGGCAACCGCGTCGCGCAACTCCGCCGCCGCCGCCGCCAACCGCGCCAGCACCGCCGGCATGTGTGGATTGTCGAACTGGATGCCGGTGTAAATCGCCGGGTTGCCGGACAGGATCCGCCCGGTCACCGCGAGGTCGAGCTGATGGCCGGTGGTGCGTAGCCCATGCAGGCCTGGCAATCCGCCGGCATCGGCCGCGAGCACGCACAGTACTTTCGCCTGCACCATGTGCGTCGCATGCACCAGTCCCTGTACCAGCGCCATTGCCCGGTCATGCGCCTGCGGGTCGATCTCCACGCAGTCCGCCTGCAACTCTTCGAGCAATGCATCCAGCCATGCCTGCCAGCGCAGTATGCGCGCCCGGCACACCGCCATCGTGTGGCCTTTGAGGGTCACGGTCTTCGGTGGCGCCGCCATCGGGTGTAGGCCCGCCACCTCCGCGCGCGATCCCAGCATCGACTGCACCGGCGCCTGCTTGACCGAGGTGAGATCCAGCCATAGCTGGCCGGCTTCGATGCCATCGGCAAGCCTGGCGAACGACTCGATGATCGCCGGGGTATCGCGGATCGGTGTGCTGAACACCACCACGTCAGCGCGTTGCAGCAGCGTGCGCGGCGACAGCGAATCCGCCAGTGCCGGATCATGACCGATGACTTGCAGTCCCATCCGCTCGCTCAGGAAGCATGTCAGCCAACGCCCATAGGCACCCGCGCAGCCGACAATCGCGACCACCGGCGGGCGGGCGTCCGGGCCATTAACGGGTGTCATTCCGGGTCGTAGTCCAGATTGGCGGCCAAATAGCGTTCGGCTTCGGCGATGTCGATGCCTTTGCGCGCCGCGTAATCCGCGACCTGGTCGCGGCCCAGCCGGCCGATTACGAAATACCGGCTCTGCGGATGCGCGAAGTAGTAACCGCTGACCGCCGACGCCGGCTGCATGGCGAAATTCCCGGTCAGCCGCAGGCCGATGCGTTCCTCGGCGTCGAGCAGGGCGAACAGCGTGCGCTTCTCGCTGTGGTCGGGGCAGGCCGGATAGCCCGGCGCCGGCCGGATGCCGCGGTAGCGTTCCTGGATCAGCGCCTCGTTGTCGAGCGTCTCGTCGGCCGCGTACGGCCAGAGTTCGGTGCGTACGGTGCGGTGCAGCCATTCGGTGCAGGCCTCGGCGAAGCGGTCGGCCAAGGCCTTCAGCAGGATCGAGGAGTAATCGTCGTAAGCGGCTTCGAACGCCTTGGCCCGGGCGTCCACGCCCTCGCCGCAGTTGACCGCGAAGGCGCCGATGTAATCCGGCGGACCGCCCTCGGGTGCGATGAAATCGGCCAGGCTCAGATTGGCGCGGGTATCGGGCTTGTCGGCCTGTTGGCGCAGGAAGTGCAGGGTGGTCGTGCCGCTTCCGGTCTGCAGCCGCACGTCTTCGCCGCGGCTGTGCGCCGGCCAGAAGCCGGCCACGGCACGGGCCCTCAGCCAGTGCTCGGATATGATGCGCGCCAGCATCGCCTGCGCGTCGGCATACAGCGCCCGCGCCTGTTGCCCGACCACGGCGTCGTCGAGAATGGCCGGATAGCGGCCGGCCAACTCCCAGCTCTGGAAGAACGGCGTCCAGTCGATGTACGGCACCAGTTCCGCCAGCGGAATGTCGTCGAACACGCGCGTGCCGGTGAAGTTCGGCGCCGGCGGAGCATAGCCGTTCCAATCCAGGCGCAGGGCATTGCCGCGGGCGGCATCCAGCCCGACCAGGGTCTTGGCGTCGGACTTCAGCGCGTGCCGCTCGCGGATGCGACGGTAGTCCTCGGCGATGCCGCTCAGGAACTCCGCGTGCTGCGCCGGCGCGCAGACCGCTGCGGCCACGCCGACCGCGCGCGAGGCGTCCTTGACCCAGACCACCGGTTGGTCGTGGTGCGGCGCGATCTTCAGTGCGGTGTGCGCGCGCGAGGTGGTGGCGCCGCCGATCAACAGCGGCAGGCGCAGGCCCTGGCGCTTCATTTCCTTGGCGACGTGGCTCATCTCCTCGAGCGAGGGCGTGATCAGACCGGACAGGCCGATGGCGACCGCATCATGCGCCACGGCGGCGTTGAGGATGTCCTGCGCCGGCACCATCACGCCGAGATCGACGATCTCGAAATTGTTGCAGGCCAGCACCACGCCGACGATGTTCTTGCCGATGTCGTGCACGTCGCCCTTGACCGTGGCCATGACGATGCGGCCGTTGGAGCTGCCGGCACCGCCGGTCTGCTTCAGCGCCTCGATGTACGGTAGCAGCAGGGCGACCGATTTCTTCATCACCCGCGCCGATTTGATCACTTGCGGCAGGAACATCTTGCCGGCGCCGAACAGGTCGCCGACGGTGTTCATGCCGCGCATCAGGTGCCGTTCGATGACCTCCAGCGGATGCGCCGCGGCCAGCCGGGCCTCTTCCGTGTCCTCTTCCACATAGGCGTCGATGCCGTGCACCAACGCGTGCGCCAACCGGTCTTCGACCGGCCAGGCGCGCCAGGCCAGAGAGCTGCCGTCATCGGCGTTTTGGCCGGCCTTGAAGCGGTCGGCGGCGGCCATCAGCTTTTCGGTGGCGTCCGGGTCGGTGGCCAGCACCAGACCCTCCAGCAGCGCGCGCAGTTCGGGCGCGATGTCGTCGTACAGCGGCATGCCGCCGGCGTTGACGATGCCCATGTCCATGCCGGCGCGGATGGCGTGGTACAGGAACACCGAATGCATGGCTTCGCGCAGCGGCATATTGCCGCGGAAGCTGAAGCTGACGTTGGAGACGCCGCCGGATACGTGCGACAGCGGAAAGCGGCGCTTGAGTTTCCGCGCGGCCTCGATGAAGGCTACTGCGTAGCCGTCGTGTTCGGCGATTCCGGTGCCGATGGCGAAGATGTTCGGGTCGAAGATGATGTCTTCCGGCGGGAAGTCCAGGCGTCCGGTCAGCAGGTCGTAGGCGCGGGCGCAGATCGCCACTTTGCGTTCCAGCGTGTCGGCCTGGCCGCTTTCGTCGAAGGCCATCACCACCACGGCGGCGCCGTAACGGCGGATCAGGCCGGCCTGGCGCAGGAATTCGGCTTCGCCTTCCTTCAGCGAGATCGAGTTGACCACGCATTTGCCCTGCACCCACTTCAGGCCCGTTTCTAGCACCGCCCATTTCGAGGAGTCCAGCATCAGCGGCACGCGCGCGATGTCGGGCTCGGCGGCGATCAGACGCAGGAAACGGCCGAGCGCGGCTTCGGCATCCAGCATGCCGTCGTCCATGTTGATGTCGATGATCTGCGCGCCGTTTTCGACCTGCTGCTTGGCAACCGCCAGCGCCTTGTCGAATTCGCACTGCAGGATCAGCTTCTTGAACTGCGCCGAGCCGGTGACGTTGGTGCGCTCGCCGACGTTGACGAAATTGGTTTCCGGCGTGATCACGAACGGCTCCAGGCCCGACAGCCGGGTGTGTGCCGGTAGCACCGGAAGCCGACGTGGCGGCACGCCGGCCACCGCCGCGGCTATTGCCGCGATGTGCGCCGGGGTGGTGCCGCAGCAGCCGCCGACGATGTTGAGCAGGCCGGCGCGGGCGAATCCGCCCAGTTGCTCGGCCATGTAGTCCGGTGACTCGTCGTAGCCGCCGAAAGCGTTCGGCAGGCCGGCGTTCGGGTGGCAACTGATGCGCGTATCGGCCACCTGCGACAGGATGTCGATGTGCGCGCGCAGGTCCTTGGCGCCCAGCGCGCAGTTCAGCCCTATGGCCAGCGGCCGGGCGTGCCGTAACGAATACCAGAAGGCATCGGCGGTCTGGCCGGACAGCGTGCGCCCGGAGCGGTCGGTGATGGTGCCGGACACCATCAGCGGCAGGCGCTCGCCGCGTTCGCGGAACACCTCCTCGATGGCGAACAGCGCCGCTTTCGCGTTCAATGTGTCGAACACGGTCTCCACCATCAGGATGTCGGCGCCGCCGTCGATCAGGCCGCGCGCGGCCTCGCGGTAGTGCCCGGCCAAGGTGTCGAAGTCGGTATTGCGGAACGCCGGATCGTTGACGTCCGGGCTGATCGAGGCGGTACGCGAGGTCGGTCCGAGCACGCCGACCGCGAAACGCGGGCGTTCGGGCGTTTCGGCCTGCTTGGCGTCGCAGGCGGCGCACGCCAGCCGGGCCGAGGCCAGGTTCAGCTCATAGGCCAGGTGCTCCAGCCGATAGTCTGACTGCGAACTGCGGGTGGCGTTGAAGGTGTTGGTTTCGATCAAATCGGCGCCGGCGTCCAGATACTGCCGGTGGATGCCGGCGATCAGCTCTGGGCGTGTCAGCGACAGCAAATCGTTGTTGCCTTTCAGGTCGTGCCCGCCGCAACCGCAGGCGGCGCCGTGCGCGTGATCGGCCTCGGCCAGCAGGTCGAAACCGTCACGGAAGCGTTCGCCGCGGTAGTCGGATTCCTGCAGCCCCAGATCCTGGATCATGGTGCCCATGGCGCCGTCCAGGATCAGGATGCGTTCGTCCAGCGCGTTGATCAGGGCGGCCGCGCGCGCCGGCTCCTTCCAGGGCAGCATCAGGGTTTCACCGCCATCAGCATCACGATTTCGAAGTGCGGCGCGCGCCGTTCGCGGCTGACCACCTCGCAATGCTTGACCCGCAGTCCGGCCTTCTCTGCGAAGCGGATCAGTTCCTTCTGGCTGAAACCGAGGTTCTCGTGGCCATAGGGTTCGACCGCGCCCTTGTGGCCGTGCTTGAGCAGGCAGCTCAGCAGCAGCTCGCCCTTGGGCCGGAGCACGCGCGCGGCCTCCTCGATGGCTTGCGCCGGTTTCCGGGAATAGCTCAGCGCCTGCATCATCAGCACCAGGTCGAACTGCGGCGTCTCGAACGGCAGCTCGTGCATGTCGGCCTTCAGTACCGACACCGTCGGCCATTTGCGCAGGCGTTCGGTGGCGGCCTGCACCACCTTGGCGCTGGAATCGATGCAGACATAACGTTTGGCGTAGGGCGCGAACAGTTCGGCCAGCACGCCGTCGCCGGAGGCGATGTCGAGCACTTCGCCCGGGTCGATCAAGGGCAGGGCGGTGCGCGCCATGGCCTCCCACGTACGGCCGGGCGAGTAATGGCGCTCCATGTCGCCGGCCACGGTATCCGGCCAGTTTTCATCGTCGGCGCGCTGCGCCAGCACCACCGACAGCCGTTCGAAATCCTGCTTGAGCAACGGGTCGTCGGCGCCCGAGCGCAGGGCCTGCCATAGGCTGCGTTCGGCCGCGTCCAGATCCTTGTCGTTGAAGCGGTAATAGGCGCTGACCCCGGCGCGGCGGTCGCGCACCAGATCGAACTCCTTGAGCTTGGACAGGTGGGTGGACACGCGCGGTTGCGCCAGGCCGGTGATCGAGGCCAACTCGGCCACCGTCAGTTCCTCGTGTTCGAGCAGGGCCAGCAGACGCACGCGGGTCGGATCGGCGAGCACTTTCAGGCACTGGGACCAGGATTCGAGATTCATATATATCCTTTCATCATGATGCAAAGATATATGTTTTCCCGGGCGGGTGCAACACATAAGAACACATAAGCTTCGGCAACGGGGTTAAAATGGCTGTTTGTGATTCATTTCGAGCCGAGGCAATCATGGATTTTGGATTCACCGAAGAGCAGTTGATGATTCAGGACGTGGCCCGCCGCATCGCGCAGGAGAAGATCGCGCCCAGCGCCGAACACTTCGACCGTACCGGCGAATTCCCGCTCGACAACATCCGCCTGTTGGGCGAAAACGGCCTGATGGGCATCGAAGTGCCTACCGAATATGGCGGCGCCGGCATGGATCCGGTCAGCTATGTGCTGGCCATGATCGAGATCGCCGAAGCCGATTGCGCGCACTCGACCATCGTCTCGGTCAACAACTCGCTGTTCTGCAACGGTATCCTGAAGTTCGGCACCGAGGCGCAGAAGCAGCTGTACGTGCGCGCCATCGCCGAGGGTCGCGAAATCGGCGCCTTCGCGCTGACCGAGCCGCAGTCCGGTTCCGACGCCACCGCCATGCGCTGCCGCGCGGTCAAGCAGGCCGACGGCACCTATGTAATCAACGGCAAGAAGAGCTGGATCACCTCCGGTCCGGTCGCCAAATACATCATCCTGTTCGCCATGACCGATCCGGCCAAGGGCGCCAAAGGCATCACCGCGTTCATGATCGACACCGCCAAGCCGGGCTTCCACCGCGGCAAGACCGAACCCAAGCTCGGCATCCGCGCCTCGGCCACCTGCGAAATCGAGTTCCAGGACTACGTGGCCACCGCCGACGAAGTGGTGGGCGTGGAAGGCGAGGGCTTCAAGATCGCCATGGGCGTGCTCGACGCCGGCCGCATCGGCATCGCCTCGCAGGCCGTGGGACTGGCCAAGGCCGCTTACAAGGCCGCGGTCGCCTACGCCAAGGAGCGCAAGAGCTTCGGCCAGGCCATCGGCAGCTTCCAGATGATCCAGGCCAAGATCGCCGACATGAAATGCCGTCTGGACGCTGCCGAGATCCTGACCCTGCGCGCGGCGTGGGCCAAGGCTCAGACCGACCGCAACGGCGGCCGCTTCAGCACCGAGGCCTCGGTCGCCAAGCTCACCGCGTCCGAAGCCGCGATGTTCATCACCCACCAAGCGCTGCAGATCCACGGCGGCATGGGCTATTCCAAGGAAATGCCGCTCGAGCGCTATTTCCGCGACGCCAAGATCACCGAAATCTACGAAGGCACCAGCGAGATCCAGCGTCTGGTGATCGCCCGCAACGAAACCGGGCTGCGTTGACCCCGTTCCACCCCAACCGATCCCTCACCGAGTACATCCGAAATGACCGCCATCATCAATCCTTCGACCGCCGCCATCAAGGCCATCGCCCAAATCGTCGCCCAGAGGAGTACCGGCGACGTGCCGGCCGATGCCTTCGTGCACGCCGCGCTGTCGCAGGTGTCGTTGGAGGATTTCGAGCTGCAGGACCAGCAGGCCTGGGTCAAGATCCTGGAGTCGCTGCTGCAGGTCTGCGGCAGCCGCACGCCCGGCGTCGCCGCCGTGCGCGTCAACCAGGACGTCAGTCTGTCGGTCGACGGCGGCAACACCCGCAGTTCGCTGGAAATCGTGACCGAGGACTTCCCGTTCCTGGTCGACTCGTTCAAGATGGTGCTGGATTCGCTCGGCATCAGCTGCTACGCCATCGTGCATCCGGTCATTTCGGTCGAACGCGCGGCCGACGGCCGCTTGAAATCGCTGCCGGGCCCGATCCGCGAGTCGGTGGTCTGGATGGAGATCGAGCGCCAGACCGCCGAATCCGCCGAGGCCCTGGTCGCCGCCGTGCGCGCCACCCTGGAGGACGTGCGCGTCAGCGTCGCCGACTGGCAGGCCATGCGTACCCGCATGCTGGAAATCGCCGACATCGCGGCCCAGCAACGCGTCGACAACGCCGAGATCGCCCCGGATGAAGCCAAGGCCTTCCTGCAATGGGCGGCCGACAACCACTTCACCTTCCTGGGCTTCCGCGAATACACGCTGAGCGGTTCCGGCGACGCCGAAACGCTGTCGGCGGTACCGGGCACCGGCCTGGGCCTGCTGCGCGACAGCCATCACAGCGCACAGGCGCGTCCGGTCAAGACCCTGGGCCGCAAGCAGATGGAGCGCCACGAGCTGCTGATCCTGACCAAGACCGCGGCGCGCGCCAGCGTGCACCGTCCGACCTACATGGACTACATCGGCGTGCTGCGTTACGGCGCCGACGGCCGCGCCGTGGGCGAGTACCGCTTCATCGGCCTGTACACCACCGCAGCCTACAACCGCCGTCCGTGGGAAATTCCGGTGGTGCGCCGCAATTACGAAAAAGTGATGGACGCTTCCGGCCTGAGCCTGGAAGGCCACAGCGGCAAGGCCCTGCGCCAGATCCTGGAGACCCTGCCGCGCGAAGAGCTGTTCCAGGCCACGCCGGACCAGTTGCTGCAGACCAGCGTCAGCGTGCTCAGCCTGCAGGAACGCTTCCGCCCGAAACTGTACATCCGCAAGGATCCGTACGGCCGCTTCTACTCGGTGCTGATCTACCTGCCGAAGGACCGTTTCAACACCGAAATCCGCACCCGCATCGAGGCCATGCTGATGGCCGCGCTGGACGGCGAGCGCATCGACAAGACCCTGAAGGTCGGCGATTCGCCGCTGGCCCAGCTGCACCTGCTGATCCGCCACGCCGGCAACCAGCCGGCCGCCTACGACCTGGAGTCGCTGGAGGCGGAGCTCGGCGCCATCATCCGCAACTGGAAAGACGAGCTGCGTGACGCGCTGATCCAGGGCTTCGGCGAGGAGCGCGGCATCGCGTTGGCCGCGCGCTACCTGCCGGCCATGCCACAGAGCTACGTGGAGACCGTGACCCCGGCGCAGAGCATCGACGACATCCGCCAGATGGAGCGCCTGCAGGCCGAAGGCGGCCTCACCCTCAACCTGTACGAGAAGGACGGCGCGCTGCGCTTCAAGCTGTTCAGCCTGGACCGCGAAATCGCGCTGTCGGACGCGCTGCCGATGCTGGAAAACCTCGGCATGAAGGTGCTGACCGAGAATCCGTACACCCTGCACATCGACGGCCGCCGCGTGGTGATCCAGGACTTCGCGCTGGAAGCGACCGTTCCGGGGCTGCGCGCCGAGCACATCAAGGCCGACTTCGAGCAGGCCTTCGGCGCGGTCTGGCGCGGCCAATCGGAGAACGACGGCTTCAACAAGCTGGTCAGCCTGGCCGGCCTGGGCTGGCGCCGGGTTTCGGTGCTGCGCGCCTATGGCAAGTACCTGCTGCAGATCGGCGTGCCGTTCTCGCAGAGCTACATGGAAGAAACGCTGCAGCGCTATCCGGCCCTGGCCCGCATCCTGATCGGCCTGTTCGACGCCCGCTTCAACCCCGACCTGCCGGCCAGCAACACCGACCTGGCGCCGGCGTTGATGCGCATGGGCGTGGACTCGGCCGAGCGCTACCTGGCCAACTTCGTCGCCACCGCGCGCGAGGAGCAGATCGGCGCGGTCGACAAGCTGCTCGGCAAACAGTTGGCGAAAGTGGCCAGCTTGGACGAGGACCGCATCCTGCGCGCCTTCGCCACGGTGATGCACGCCACCCTGCGCACCAGCTTCTTCCAAGGCGGCGAGAGCGGCCACAAGGATTACGTCAGCTTCAAGTTCGATCCCTCGCGCATTCCGGACATGCCCAAGCCGGTGCCGTACCGCGAGATCTTCGTGTATTCGCCGTTCGTCGAGGGCGTGCACCTGCGCTTCGGTCCGGTGGCCCGCGGCGGCCTGCGCTGGTCCGACCGCCGCGAGGACTTCCGCACGGAAGTGCTCGGCCTGGTCAAGGCGCAGATGGTCAAGAACACCGTCATCGTGCCGGTCGGCTCGAAGGGCGGCTTCTTCGCCAAGCAGCTGCCGGATCCGGCGCTCGACCGCGACGCCTGGTTCAAGGAAGGCGTGGCCTGCTACAAGCGCTTCATCAACGGCCTGCTGGACATCACCGACAACATCGTCGGCGGCAAGATCGTGCCGCCGGCAAATGTGGTCCGCCACGACCAGGACGATCCGTACCTGGTGGTCGCCGCCGACAAGGGCACCGCGACCTTCTCCGACATCGCCAACGGCATCTCGGCCGAGCACGGCTTCTGGCTGGGCGACGCCTTCGCCTCCGGCGGCTCGGTCGGTTACGACCACAAGGGCATGGGCATCACCGCCCGCGGCGCCTGGGAGTCGGTCAAGCGCCACTTCCGCGCGCTCGGCCGCAACAGCCAGACCGAGGACTTCACCTGCGTCGGCATCGGCGACATGTCCGGCGACGTGTTCGGCAACGGCATGCTGCTGTCCGAGCACATCCGTCTGGTGGCGGCGTTCGACCATCGCCACATCTTCATCGACCCGAATCCGGACGCGGCGGTCTCGTTCAAGGAACGCCAGCGCCTGTTCGCCGTGCCGCGCTCTAGCTGGGAGGACTACGACAAGTCGCTGATCGCCCGCGGCGGCGGCGTGTTCCCGCGTTCGGCCAAGACCGTGGCGCTGAGCGCCGAGGCCAAGGCCGCGCTCGGCATCGACGAGTCGGTGGCCGAGATGACGCCGAACCAGCTGATGAACGCCATCCTGAAGGCGCCGGTCGACCTACTGTGGAACGGCGGCATCGGCACTTACGTCAAGTCAAGCGCCGAGACCCACGCCGACTGCGGCGACCGCGCCAACAACGGCCTGCGCGTCGACGGCCGCGAACTGCGCTGCAAGGTGGTGGGCGAGGGCGGCAACCTGGGCATGACCCAGCGCGGCCGCATCGAAGCCGCCCAGGCCGGCGTGCTGCTGAACACCGACTTCATCGACAACTCGGCCGGCGTCGACACCTCCGACCACGAGGTCAACATCAAGATCCTGCTCGGCGCGGTGATGCTGGCCGGCGAACTGGACCAGGAAAACCGCAACGCGCTGCTGGCCAGCATGACCGACGAAGTCGGCGAGCTGGTGCTGGTCGACAACTACCGCCAGAACCAAGCGCTGAGCGTGATGGAATCGATGAGCGCGCAACGTCTGGGTTCGTTCACCCACTTCATCCAGACGCTGGAATCGCAGGGCCTGCTGGACCGCGCCATCGAGTTCCTGCCGAGCGACGCCGAGCTGGCCGAGCGCAAGGCCAAAGGCCAGGGGCTGACGCGTCCGGAGCTGGCGGTACTGCTCAGCTACGACAAGATCGTGATCTTCAACCAGCTGCTCGACTCCGACGTCCCGGAAGATCCGTACCTGTCCAAGGAACTGCAGCGCTACTTCCCGCAGCCGTTGCAGGACAAGTACGCCGAATACATGCTCAGCCACCGTTTGCGCCGCGAGATCATCGCCACCGCGGTCACCAACTCGCTGGTCAACCGCATGGGCTCGACCTTCCTGCTGCGCATGCAGGAGGACACCGGCGAGACCCCGGCGCAGATCGCAAAGGCCTATACCATCGTGCGCGAGAGCATGCAGGCGCGCGCGCTGTGGGCCGAAATCGACGCCTTGGACAACAAGGTGCCGGAATCGGTGCAGATCCAAGCGCTGACCGGCATCTGGCACCTGCAGCGCAAACTGACGCGTTGGATGATCGCCTTGCCCGGTCTGTTGCCGGACATCGCGCGCATGGTCGAACGCTACCAGGAGCCGTTCAGCGTGCTGCTGCAGTCCTTGCCGGGCGCCCTGACCGAATCCGACCGCGGCCGCTTCGAGGCCGAGTTCAGCCGCCTGTCCGGTTTGGGCATGTCGGCGCAGTTGGCGCATTTCCTGGCGGCGTTGCCGTACCTGGATTCGTCGATGGACATCATCGAGCTCAGCCTGCGCGAGAGCCAACCGGTGAAGGCCGTGGCCCAGGCGCATTTCGCGCTCAGCGAGGCGCTGCACATCAACTGGCTGATGGCCGGCATCGAAGCCCTGCCGGTGACCGGACGCTGGCAGGCCCAGGCCCGTGGCGTGTTGCGCGACGAACTGCAGGCGCAGCAGCGCCAGCTGGTCAGCACCGTGCTGGGCAGCCTGCAGGCCGGCAAGGAACCGTCGGAGTGGGTCGAGGCTTGGCTGTCGCGCGACGACGCCGCGCTGAAGTACACGCTCGGCATGTTCACCGACATGCGTTCGCTCAGCGAGATGGATTTCCCGACCCTGTCGGTGGCGGTCCGCCGCCTGGCGCAGATCGCCTCGACCGGCACCCGCTGATTCCGCGGCGGTTCGGTTATGCTATGACCGGACCGCACCGGAGCCGCCCGTGCCTTTATCGCATCCGCCGAAGATCGCGTTCGTCGCCAGCAACGCGCCCAATGCCCAGGAGGCCTTGGGCGCGTTGACCGCGCGTTACGGCCAGCACGCACCGGAAGACGCCGAAGTCATTTGCGCGTTGGGCGGCGACGGCTTCATGCTCGGCACCTTGCATCGCCACGGCGATCTGGGCCTGCCGGTGTTCGGCATGAAGCTCGGCAGCGTCGGGTTCCTGATGAACCAATACCAGGCCGACGGCTTGGTGGATCGCCTGCACGCCGCCGAACGCAGCGAACTCAAGCCGCTGGAGATGGAGGCGCTGACCGAATCCGGCATGCGCCACCGCTTCCTGGCCTACAACGAAGTCTCGCTGTTGCGCCAGACGCGGCAGGCCGCGCATCTGGAAATCTCGCTGAACGACCAGGTCCGGCTCGAGGAACTGGTCTGCGACGGCATCCTGGTGGCCACGCCGGCCGGCAGCACCGCCTACAACTTCTCGGCGATGGGTCCGATCCTGCCGCTGGGCTCGTCGGTGATCGCGCTGACGCCGATCGCGCCGTTCCGGCCGCGGCGCTGGCGCGGCGCCATCCTGCGCGCCGACACGCGCGTCATGCTGCGCGTGCTCGATCCCTACAAGCGCCCGGTCAGCGTCACCGCCGATTCGCACGAGGTGCGCGACGTGGTCGAGGTGCGCATCGTGGAAAGCCAGAGCCATACGGTCAAGCTGCTGTTCGATCCGGCGCACAACCTGGACGACCGCATCCTCAACGAGCAGTTCGTCATCTGAGTCGCGCGCCGTGAGAACGGCATCCGCTACAATGGCGGCATGAACGGACAACCGACCTCGCAGTCATCCGGCGGCCAGGCCGCCCTGGTGGTGGCGATCACCGCCCGCGCCCTGTTCCACCTGGAGGACGGACACCGTGTGTTCGAATCCGAGGGAATCGAGGCCTACGCCCGCTACCAGCGCGCGCGCGAGAACGACGTGCTGCCGCCGGGCATCGCCTTCCCGCTGGTCACCAAGCTGCTGGCGCTGAACGCCGGCGCGCCGCCGGAACGGCCGCGGGTCGAAGTCATCCTGCTGTCGCGCAACAGCTCCGACACCGGCCTGCGCATCTTCAACGCCATCGAGCATTACGGGCTGAAAATCACCCGTGCGGTGTTCACCAGCGGCGCCGAGGTCTACCCGTACATCCAGCCGTTCGGCGCGCACCTGTTCCTGTCGGCCAATCCGGCCTCGGTGCAGGCCGCGTTGGAACACGGCATCGCGGCCGCCACCATCCTGCCGGCCGAAGCGGCCGAGCAGGGCCATCCGGAATTGCGCATCGCCTTCGACGGCGACGCGGTGGTGTTCGGCGACGAATCCGAGCGCATTTCGCAGCAGGGCGGCCTGGCCGCATTCCACGCGCACGAAGCCGAAAAGGCGCACGAGCCGCTGTCCGGCGGTCCGTTCAAGGGCTTTCTGTCGGCCCTGCACGAGCTGCAGGCCGATTTCCCGCCCGAACACTGTCCGATTCGCACCGCCTTGGTCACCGCGCGTTCGGCGCCGGCGCACAAGCGCGTGATACTGACCTTGCGCGAGTGGGGCGTGCGTCTGGACGAATCGCTGTTCCTGGGCGGACGCGACAAGGGGCCGTTCCTGAAGGCCTTCGGCGCCGACCTGTTCTTCGACGACTCCCGACACAACATCGACAACGCCCGCCTGCACGTGGCGGCCGGCCACGTGCCGCATGGCATCTCCAACGAATAATCCTTTCAGCTCAGTGGGTTGCGCGGCCCCTTCGGGCCTGTAAAGAATTTGCTGACAGCTCCCGAAATCCGGTTAATATGTTTGACAATCGCCCGGCGGTTTTTCCGGACGAGTGTCGATTTCGCGTATAAACCAGAACGCCAAGAGGGAAACGCCATGTCCAAGTCGCTGAAGCCCGTCGTACTCGCCATCACCGTTGCCGCCGCATTGGGCGCCTGCAAGAAGGAAGAACAAACCGCCGGCGCCGATGCCGGTCAAACCGCGTCGAACGCCCTCGAGGGCGAGCTGTCGATCATCGCCTGGCCGGGTTACATCGAGCGCGGCGAGACCGACAAGAACTACGACTGGGTCACCGGCTTCGAACAGCAGACCGGCTGCAAGGTCACGGTCAAGACCGCCGGCAATTCCGACGAAATGGTGGCGCTGATGAACCAGGGCGGCTACGACCTGGTCACCGCTTCCGGCGACGCCTCGCTGCGCCTGGTCGCCGGCGGCAAGGTGCAGGCCATCGACGTCGCGCGCGTGCCGTCCTATGCCACGGTCGACGAGCGCCTGCAGAACGCCGCCTGGCATACCGTCGACGGCACGCACTACGGCGTGCCCTATCAATGGGGCCCGAACGTGCTGATGTACAACACCAACGTGTTCAAGACCGCGCCGACCAGCTGGGGCGTGGTGTTCGAGGAGCAGAAGCTGCCGGACGGCAAATCCAACAAGGGCCGCATCCAGGCCTTCGACGGCCCGATCTACATCGCCGACGCCGCGCTGTATCTGAAAGCCAAGCGTCCCGAGCTCGGCATCACCGACCCGTACGCGCTGAACGAGCAGCAATACGCCGCCGCCATCGATCTGCTGAAGAAGCAGAAGGCCATGGTGCACCGCTACTGGCATGACGCCACCGTGCAGATGAGCGATTTCAAGAACGAGGGCGTGGTCGCTTCCGGCTCCTGGCCGTACCAGGTCAACGCGTTGCAGTTGGAGAAGCAGCCGATCGCCTCCGCGGTGCCGGTCGAAGGCGCCACCGGCTGGGCCGACACCACCATGCTGCACAAGGACGCCAAACATCCGAACTGCGCTTACGCCTGGATGGAGTGGTCGATCAGCCCGAAAGTGCAGGGCGACGTCGCGGCCTGGTTCGGCTCGTTGCCGGCGGTGCCGAAGGCCTGCGAAGGCAACGCGCTGCTCGGGGCCGAGGGCTGCAAGACCAACGGGTTCGGCGACTTCGACAAGATCCACTTCTGGCGCACGCCGGAAGCGCGCTGCACCGATCCGGCCGGCTGCGTGCCGTACAGCCGCTGGACCCAGGACTACATCGCCATCATGGGCGGTTGACCGTTCCGTTCCGGGGCCGGGCGAGGGGAGTTCCCCTCGCCCTTTTCGATGGTGTCGATGGAAGCAGTCATGACCTCCGCAGTTGCAGTCGAGTTTGAACGGGTTTCACGCATATACGGTGCCGTGCGCGCGGTCGACGGCGTCAGCCTGTCGATTCCCGATGGCGAATTCTTTTCCCTGCTCGGACCGTCCGGCTCCGGCAAGACCACCTGTCTGAGGCTGATCGCCGGCTTCGAGCAGCCCGACAGCGGCTGCATCCGCATCCGCGGCGAGGTCGCCTCGGGATTGCCGCCCTACCGGCGCGACGTCAACACCGTATTCCAGGATTACGCGCTGTTTCCGCACATGAACGTGCTGGAGAACGTGGAATACGGCCTGATGGTGAAAGGCGTCGGCAAGACCGAGCGGCGCAGCCGCGCCGAGGAGGCCTTGGCCTCCGTGGCTTTGGCCGAGATGGCCGGGCGTCGGCCCTCGCAGCTGTCCGGTGGCCAGCGCCAGCGCATCGCTCTGGCGCGCGCCATCGTCAACCGGCCGAAGGTGCTGTTGTTGGACGAGCCGCTGGGCGCGCTCGATTTGAAACTGCGCGAGCAGATGCAGTCGGAACTGAAATCCCTGCAGAAGCGGCTCGGCATCACCTTCGTGTTCGTCACCCACGACCAGGGCGAGGCGCTGTCGATGTCGGACCGCGTGGCGGTGTTCAACCAGGGCCGCATCGAACAGGTCGCCAGTCCGCAGACGCTGTACAACCGTCCGGAAACGGTGTTCGTGGCCGATTTCGTCGGCTCGGCCAACATCTTCGACGCCGCCGCCGCCGAACGCCTGATCGGCCGCCGGCAGGCGTTCTCGGTGCGCCCGGAGAACATCGCGGTCGACCGCGGTCTGGTCGACGGCCATACGGTCGAAGGCCGCGTGCTGGAGGTGCGCTTCCACGGCGCCAACAGCCAGCTGGAAGTCGCCGTCGGCGACGGCTTGCCGGTCTCGGTCACGCTGTCCAACAGCATGCTGCACGCCGGCGGTTTGCCGACTCCGGGCGATGCCGTGCGCCTGTCCTGGCCGGAATCGGCCGTCGTACCGTTGCGGGATTGAGCGGCGCATGGCGGCCAACGCGCTCTACCTGAAGACGCCGCTGCGGCGGCTGTCCGATTTCCTGTACCGGCATCCGCGTGCGCTGCTGGCGGTATTGCTGGGCCCGCCTTTGCTGTGGTTTCTGGTGATCTATCTCGGTTCGCTGCTGGCGCTGCTGATGCAGGGTTTCTACAGCTTCGACGACTTCTCGATGACGGTGCGGCCGGAGTGGACGCTGGAAAATTACGCGCGCATCTTCGCGCCGGCCAACTGGGACATCATCGTGCGCACGGTGGCGATGGCTTCGGCGGTCACCCTGGCCTCGGCCGTGATCGCATTCCCAATCGCGTACTACATGGCAGTGCACGCCGGCAAAGCCGAGAAGGGCCTGTTCTACATCGGCGTGATGCTGCCGATGTGGGCCAGCTACATCGTCAAGGCCTACAGCTGGACGGTGATCCTCGCCAAGGGCGGCATCGTGTACTGGGTCGCCGGCAAGCTCGGTCTGGTGCCGCTGCTGGAATCCCTGCTGGCGTTGCCATACATCGGCGGCTCGACGCTGTCGACCTCGCACCTCGGCCGCTTTCTGGTGTTCACCTACATCTGGTTGCCGTTCATGATTTTGCCGATCCAGGCCGCCATCGAGCGGGTGCCGCAGAGCCTGACCCAGGCCTCGCAGGATCTGGGCGCCGGCCCGTTCGCCACGTTCCGCCATGTGCTGCTGCCGTTGGCGTTCCCCGGCGTGGTGGCCGGTTCGATCTTCACCTTTTCGCTGACGCTCGGCGACTTCATCATTCCGACCCTGATCGGCCCCTCCGGCCTGTTCATCGGCAACTTCGTGTACGTGCAACAGGGCGCGGCCGGCAACATTCCGTTGGCGGCGGCGTTCACCGTGGTGCCGATTGTGTTGATCGCCGTCTATCTTGCCGTGGCGCGGCGCCTGGGGGCCTTCGATGCGCTCTAACGGCCACCCGCTGATGAAGGCGGCCGCCTGGGGCGGGCTGTTGTTCATGCATTTCCCGATCGCGGTCATCGCGATGTACGCGTTCAACACCGAGGCCAGCTCGTTCAGCTTTCCCTTGCAGGGCTTTACCCTGGAGTGGTTCGCCAAGGCCTTCGCGCGCGAGGACGTGCGCGCGGCGGTCTGGCTGTCGGTGGAGGTGGCGGCGCAGGCCACCGCGTTGGCGATGCTGCTCGGTACCCTGGCCTCGGCCGCGCTGTACCGCACCGCCTTCTTCGGCAAAGAGGTGATCACGCTGTTGTTCATCCTGCCGATCGCGTTGCCGGGCATCGTCACCGGCATCGCGTTGCTGTCGGCGTTCAAGCTGGCCGGCCTCGAATCCGGCATGCTGACCATCGTCACCGGACACGCCACGTTCTGCATCGTTGTGGTGTACAACAACGTCATCGCCCGTTTCCGGCGCACGTCGGCCTCGCTGCTGGAGGCCTCGATGGACCTCGGCGCCGACGGCTTCCAGACCTTCCGCCATGTGGTGTTGCCGAACATCGCCACCGCGCTGCTGGCCGGCGGCATGCTGGCGTTCGCGCTCAGCTTCGACGAGATAATCGTCACCACCTTCACCGCCGGCAGCGAACGCACGCTGCCGATCTGGCTGCTGAACCAGCTGTCCAAGCCGCGCGATACGCCGATCACCAACGTGGTCGCGCTGATGGTGATGCTGGCCACCATGCTGCCGATCCTCGGCGCCTATTACCTGACCCGAGACACCGACTCCGTCGCCGGAGCCGGGAAATGACCATCCACCCAGGAGAGCAACCATGCAGACCCAGATGTTGATCAACGGCCGGCTCGAGACCGGCACCGGCGAAAGCCTGGCGGTGTACGATCCGGCCACCGGCGCGGAAATCGCGCGCATCGCCGAAGCCGGGCCAGAGCAGGTGGCGCGCGCGGTGCGCGCCGCCGAGGCGGCGTTCGCAGGTTGGGCGCGCACCACGCCGAAGGATCGCGCCGCGGTGCTGCTGCAGATCGCCGACCGGGTCGAGGCGCATGCCGAGGAACTAGCGCGGTTGGAATCGCGCAATTGCGGCAAGCCGTTCCCGGCGGCGCTGAACGACGAAATCCCGGCCATCGCCGACGTGTTCCGCTTCTTCGCCGGCGCGGCGCGCACGCTGAACGGTTCGGCCGCGGCCGAATACCTGCCGGGCCACACCTCGATGATCCGCCGCGATCCGGTCGGCGTCATCGCCTCGATTGCGCCCTGGAACTATCCGCTGATGATGGCGGCCTGGAAGATGGCGCCGGCCTTGGCCGCCGGCAACTGCCTGGTGCTGAAACCGTCCGAAATCACGCCGCTGACCGCGCTGCGCTTCTTCGAATTGATCGCCGACCTGTTGCCGGCCGGTGTCGTCAATGTGCTGTTCGGCCGCGGCGGCACGGTCGGCGAACCGCTGGTGAATGCCGATCCGGTGCGCATGATCTCGCTGACCGGCTCGGTCGCGACCGGCAAGAAGATGCTGGACGTGGCCGCGCGCACGCTCAAGCGCACGCATCTGGAGCTCGGCGGCAAGGCGCCGGTGATCATCTTCGACGACGCCGACATCCAGGCCGCGGTCGAAGGCATCCGCACCTTCGGCTACTACAACGCCGGCCAGGACTGCACCGCCGCCTGCCGCGTGTACGTGCAGGACAAGGCCTACGAGAAGTTCGTGGCGGAACTGACCGCCGCGGTGTCGACCATCAAGACCGGCACGCAGGATGAGGACGGCGTCGAGATGGGGCCGCTGGTCAGCCAGGCCCATCAGCAGCGCGTGGCCGAATTCATCGAGCGCGTGCGCGGCGTCGGACATATGGAAATCACCACCGGCGGTGCGGTCGGCGAGGGCGGCTACTTCTACCGGCCGACCGTGGTCGCCGGCGCCACCCAGTCCGACGAGATCGTGCGCAAGGAAGTGTTCGGTCCGGTGGTCTCGGTGTCGCGCTTCAGCGATGTCGACCAGGCCATCGCCTTCGCCAACGACAGCGACTACGGCCTGGCGTCCTCGGTCTGGACTCCCGACATCGGCAAGGCCATGCGCGTCAGCGCCGAACTGCAGTACGGCTGCACCTGGGTCAACACCCACTTCATGCTGTGCAGCGAGATGCCGCACGGCGGCGTCAAGCAGTCCGGCTACGGCAAGGACATGTCGATGTACGGCCTGGAGGATTACACCACCATCCGCCACATCATGATCAAGCACTGAACCGGCCTATTGCCGGATATTGGACGGCCCCGCACGGGGCCGCCCGCGTGTCAGGGCGCGATGCGTTGCGCCCAGTCCAGCAAGGCCTGCAGCACCGGCGCCTGCCCGGGCTGTTCGGCCAGCAGGCGCGTGCATTCCTCGCGGTAGGCCGCCAAGCGCTCCGGCGTCAGCCTAAGGCGGCGGAAGTCCTGCCATTGCCGGGCTTCGCCGGCATCCAGGGTTTCCGGCCAATTGCGCGCCTTGTAGCGGAAATACAGCTCGGTCAGCCGGGCGTCGTGGAACACCAGCGGCGCCTGGCCTTGGCTGCTGCGCGCCTTGGAGAATTTCAGCTTGTCGGCGCGGTCGATGAAGCCGGCGTACAGGGCGCCATCCGGATCGTCGTCGGCATACTCGCGCGGCTTGCCGAACACGGCGGCGAGCTTGGCCATCACCGGTTCGGCGGCGGCCTGCAATTGTGCCTGGATCTCGCGCGCCTGAGCCAGGTCGATGCCGAGCCGGGCCAGGTCCGGTTTCAGGCCCAGCGCGGCGGCATCTTCCGGCTCCAGTACGATCGGACAGCGGTTGTGGTGGATTTCCTTGATTCCGATGCGCGCTTCGCCCTCGGGCAGCAAGGCGGCCTTGGTGAACAGGTTGCGTTCGATCTCTTCCGCGCCGCGTTCGATCAGCATCAAGGCTTCCGGGCGCAGTTCCACCGCCAGCGTGCGGCCCTTGATCAGCGGATGCGTCATCAGCGGCAGCATCAGTCCGGTGCAGGCGTGCGCGGCCGGGAACTGTCCGGATACGTGCAATACGCGCCGGCCGCGGTGTGGCTGCAGGCGTTCGGCCACCCGGTTCTTGTCGCGCAGCGACAGCGCGTAATCCCACAGCGCCGGCGCCGCCATCTTGGCCTTGCGCGCCAGGTTGATCAGGCTGCGCACGTCCGACAGCGCCTCGTGCGCCTCGCCCTCGAAGCAGCCGTTGGCCTTGGCCAGATGTTCGAGCTTGAAGCTCGGTTGGCCGTCCTCGCGCAGCGGCCACTGCAGGGCGCCGGGCTGCAGCGCGTACAGCATGCGCATCACGTCCAGCAGGTCCCAGCGCGAGTTGCCGCCGGCGTATTCGCGCTCGTAGGCGTCGAAGAAGTTGCGGTACAGCCCGAAGCGGATGAATTCGTCGTCGAAGCGCAGGGTGTTGTAGCCCAGCGCGCAGGTGCCCGGCTGGCTGAACTGCTCGTGCAGCACGGCCATGAACTCGGCCTCGCACAGGCCCGCGGCGGACACCGCCTGCGGCGTCAGGCCGGTGATCAGCGCCGCTTCCGGTTCCGGCAGGAAGTCGTCGGCCGGCCGGCAGAACAGCGAGATCGGCTCGCCGACCGGCTGCAACGCGGCGTCGGTACGGATCGCGGCGAATTGGGCGATACGGCTTTCGCGCGGACTGCGGCCGAAGGTCTCCAGGTCGAACCAGAGGAAGGTGTCAGTCATGCAGGGGCTCGAGACGGCGATGGACCAGTTCCGAGGCTAGCGCGAAATCGACCTGTGCGATGTCGGATTTTCCTGCACACAGCGTCTGCAATATGTCCCGTTGCACGCTGCCGCGGGCAAGCGCCACGGTATAGGGCGTGCGCCGGAAGCTGACCATCGAATAGCGCGGCACGAAGCGTTCGGGGTGGCGCGCGGCCAGTTCGCGTTCCAGCGCGCGCTGCAGCAGGAAGTCGGCGTCGTCGACCCGGTCGCGCATCTCGATGTAGTTTTCCAGCGCCATGGCCTGGATGGCGGCGGCGTTGGCCTGGCGTTCGCGTTGGTAACGGGCGATGGCCGTCTCCCAATCGGCTTCGGCCTCGACGGCCTCGAGCAGGGCCAGGCAGTCCTCGAACGCGCAGTTCATGCCTTGGCCGTGGAACGGCACCATCGCATGCGCGGCGTCGCCGAGCAGCACGGCGCGGTCGCGGTGGTGCCAGCGGTCGAGATACAGGGTCGACAGCGGGCTCTCCGGGTTTTGCGTCCAGTCCTGCTCGAAATCGGCGATCAGCGCCAGCGCGTCCGGGAACTGCGCATGGAAGAACGCGCGCGCGTCCTGCGGGCTGCGTATGCAGTCGAAACCGGTCTCGCCGGACGCCGGCAGGAACAAGGTGACGGTGAAGGTGCGCTCGGTGTTGGGCAACGCGATGCACATGAAGCCGCCGCGCGGCCAGATGTGCAGGCTGTTGCCGTCGAGGCGGAAGCTGCCGTCGTCGGCCGGCGCGATCTCCAGTTCCTTGTAATGATGGCCCAGCGATTCAGTGCGGGCCGTGACCGAACCGGCGGCCACCATCGCCTGGCGCACCTGCGAGCCGGCGCCGTCGGCGCCGATCAGCCGCTCGAAGCGCTCCACGCGCCCGCCGTCGGCGTCCTGCAGGGTGAAGCAACCGGCGTCGAGGTCGAGGTCGCGGATCTGCGCGTTGAATTCGATCCGTACGCCCAGCGCCTCGGCGGCGTCGATCAGCGCCCGATTCAGGCGGCCGCGATGGACCGACCAGATCACCTCCGAATCGTCCTTGCCATAGCGCAGGAAATTCTGCCGGCCATCGACGTCGTGCACCATGCGGCCGCGCATCATCACCGTCTGCGGCATCACCGCCGCGTCCAGACCCGCCTGCCGCAGCACATGCAATCCGCGGAAGGCCAGCGCCAAGTTGATCGAGCGGCCGCCTTGGTAACCGGTTTGCCGCGGATCCGGGCGCTTCTCGAACACCCGCACCGAATGCCCGCGGCGTACGAGCAGGATGGCGAGCAGGGTGCCGGCCAGGCCGGCGCCGATGATGTGGATGCGCTGCGCCTTCATCGTGCGTCCGCCCATTGCTTGATCACGCGCACCGCGTGATAGCAATCGCCGAAGCGGTTGTACAGCGGCGTCGGCGACAGCCGGATGACGTCCGGTTCGCGCCAATCGCCGATCACGCCTTCGGCCATCAGGTGTTCGAACAGCGCACGTCCGGCCTCGCGACCGGCCAACACCTGCAGGCTCAGTTGGCAACCGCGGCGCTCCGGGTCGGCCGGGGTCACGTTGCGGATGACGCCGGCCAGCTCCTGCGCGATCAGCGCGGCCAGATAGCCGGTCAGGGCTTTGGATTTGCGGCGCAGGGCGTCGATGCCGGCCTGCTGGAAGATCTCCAGCGAGGCGCGTAGCGGCGCCATGGCTAAGATCGGCGGATTGCTGAGCTGCCAACCGTCGGCGCCGGGCGAGCCCTGGAATTCGGCGCCCATCTTGAAGCGGGTGTCCTGGCGGTGGCCCCACCAGCCGTTGAAGCGCGGCAAGGCGGCGGTGGCGTGTCGTTCGTGCACGAACGCGCCGGCGATCGCGCCCGGGCCGGCGTTCAGGTATTTGTAGCTGCACCAGGCGGCGAAGTCGGCGCCGGAGGCATGCAACTGCAGCGGCAGGTTGCCGACCGCATGCGCCAGGTCGAAGCCGACCTTGCTGCCGTGCGTGTGCCCGAGCACGCTGATCGCGCGCAGGTCGAATGCCTGTCCGGTGCGGTACTGCACGCCGGGCCAAAGGACCAAGGCCACGCGGTGGCCGTGTTCGGCCATCACTTGCGCCAAGGCGTCTTCGGTCACCAAGCCGCTGTCCGAATCGGCGCCGACTTCGATCAGGCACTCGGCCGGATCGTGGCCGTGGAAGCGGATCTGCGATTCGACCGCGTAGCGGTCGGACGGAAACGCACCCTGTTCGATGACGATGGCCGGCCGGGTCGGGGTCGGGCGGTAGAAGCTGACCATCAGCAGATGCAGGTTCACCGTCAGCGAATTCATCGCCACCACTTCCAGCGGCTTGGCGCCGACGCACTCGGCCAGCAGGTCGCGCAGTTCGGTGTGGTAGGGCATCCACGGATGTTTGGCGTGGAAGTGGCCTTCCACCCCGAACGCGGCCCAGTCGTCGAGCTCCTGCTGCAAGGCCGCGCGCACGCTCTTCGGCTGCAGGCCGAGCGAATTGCCGCAGAAATACCATTGATCGCGGCCCTGGTGCTGCGGGATGTGGAACAGGGCGCGGAAATGCGCCAGCGGATCGGCCAGGTCCTGCGCCAGCGCGTGCGCTTCCGTAAACAGGCCGCTCATGGCGCGAACCGCCGGGCGTCGAGACCGAGCCAGGACAGCGCGGTACGGTGGAACAGCTGGGCATCGGCGTCCTCGCCGAGCGCCAGACCGCGGATGCCGGAGCCCGGCTCCTGTTCGCCGAGCGGGAACGGGTAATCGGTGCCGAGCATGATGCGGTCAAGGCCGACGGTGTCGATCAAATAGCGCAGGGCGCGGCCATCGTGCACGCAGGAGTCGAAATACAGCCGGCGCAAGTAGTCGCGCGGATTGCCCGGGTTGTCGGTGGCCACCAGATCCGGGCGCATATGGAAGCCGTGCTCGATGCGGCCGATGGTGTACGGAAAGCTGCCGCCGCCGTGCGCCAGCATCACCTTCAGGCGCGGAAAACGCTCCAGTACGCCGCCGAACACCAGCGCGCAGGCGGCGCGGCTCTGCTCGGCCGGCATGCCGACCAGCCAGGGCATCCAGTATTTCGGCATCGATTCGGCGCCCATCATGTCCCACGGGTGCACCAGGATGGCGGCGCCCAGATCCTGTGCGGCCTCGAAGAACGGCTGCAGTTCGGCGGCGTCCAGGTTCCAGTCGTTGACGTGCGAGCCGATCTGCACGCCGCTCAGGCCGAGCTGGTCGATGCAGCGTTCCATCTCCTGGATCGCCAGGCGCGGCGACTGCAACGGCACGGTGCCGATGCCGGCGTAGTGGCGCGGATGCTCGCGGCAGGTCTGCGCCATGTGGTCGTTCAGGCTCTGGTGCAGTTCCAGCGCCTGGTTCGGCGCGGCCCAATAGCTGAACATCACCGGCACGGTGGAGATCACCTGCACCTGCACGCCGAAGCGCGCGTAGTCGGCGATGCGCTCCTGCGGATCCCAGGTCTTCGGCCATATTTCGCGGAAGAACTTGCCGTCCTTGTAGATCCGGTGGCCGCCGTCGCTGCCATGGTGGATCACCGGGAAGCGGCTGTCGCCGTATTTGGCGGCCAAATCGGGCCAGTCGCGGGGCAGGTAATGGGCGTGGGTGTCGATTTTCAGCATGACGTGCTCAGAGACGGCTCAGTAACGCGGCGAACGCGAAGTACAGCGGGATGCCGATGGCGAGATTGAACGGGAAGGTGAAGCCGAGCGCGGCGGTAATGCAACGACCGACGTTGGCTTCCGGCAGGGACGCGCGGATGGAAGCCGGCGCGGCGATGTACGAGGCGCTGGCGGCCATGGTGCCGAACACCGCCGAGGTCGCGGCGTCCATGCCGATGGCGTGGCCGAGCGAAACGCCGAGCAGGCCGTGCAGCAAGGGCAACGCGGTGGCGAATGCCATCAACCGCAGCGCGCTGCGGCCGACAAAGCGCAGCTGGCCGCCGGCCAACAGGCCCATGTCGAGCATGAACAGCATCAGCGTGCCCTGGAACAGCTGGAAGTACATGGCGTCGACCTTGGCCAGCGCATCGGCGCTGCTGAGCGCGCCGATGGTCAAGCCGCCGAGCAGCAGCAGCGCGGTCTTGCCGGTCAACACTTCGCGTACGTGATGCCAGCGCACGCCCTGGGCGCCCTTGGCCAGCGCCAGGCCGACCAGGATGGCGGGGATTTCCATCGCCACCACCAACGCCACCAACACGGCATCGGCCGGCTGCCCGCTGCGTTCGCTGAACTGCTGCGCGGCGATGAAGGTCACCGCCGATACCGAACCGAAGTGGGCGGCGATGGCGGAGCCGTCGATGCGGCCGTCGCGCAGCCAGAGCCGGGCCAGGCCGTAGGCGCTGAACGCGGTCACTACGCCGAGCGCGATGGTGGCGAGGATCAGCACGGGCAGGTCGTGTGGCGTCTGTTGCCGCAACGCCACGCCGCCCTTCAGGCCGATGGCCAGCAGCAGGAAGATGGAGAGGTAGCTCTGGATCGCGGCCGGGATTTCCAGGTCGCTGCGCAGCAGCCGGGCCAGCAGACCCAAGGCGAACGCCAACACCACCGGCGAGAGCAGGTTGGCGGCGAGCAGATCGGCGGAGAACAGGTCGACGGGAAGCATGTACTGGCCTCAGGATTCGGCGTGGAAGCGCGCCGGCGCCGGGTTGAGGTGGCCGCAGGCTTTGCAGATGCGGTGTTCAAGTGAGCGGTAGAAGCGCTCGAATACGGCGTGGAACTGGTTCTCGATGTCGGTCAGCTGGAAGGACTCCGCGTACAGTCCGGCGTTGCAGGCCTCGCAGAACCAGCGCAGCGCGTCCTGTTCGTGCGCCAGGCGCCGGCGTTCGATCACCAGGCCGACCGAGCCGGGCATGCGCTGCGGCGAATGCGGCACGCGCGGCGGCAGGTAGAACATCTCGCCGGCCTTGATCGGGATGTCGCGCACGGCGCCGTCTTCCTGGATGCGCAGCACCATCTCGCCCTCGATCTGGTAGAAGAACTCGGGGCCGTCCTCGACGTGGTAATCGGTACGCTGGTTCGGGCCGCCGACGACCATGACGATGAAGTCGCCGTCGACGATGCATTTGTTGCCGACCGGCGGCTTCAGCAGGTGCCGGTGCTCGTCGATCCAGGCGTGCAGGTTGAAGGCCGGCGGCAGCATGTCATTTTCCCAGATAGGCGGTGCATTTGAGTTCGATGGCGATCGGCGTCGGCAGCGCGGTGATGCCGAGCGTGGTGCGGCAGGGTGCCGTGGCCGGATCCGGGAAGTATTCGCGCCAGACCCGGTTGTAGGCCGCGAAGTCGGCGGCCATGTCGGTCAGATACACGGTGACGTCGACCAGGTCGTGCATGCCGGCGCCGGCGGCCTGCAGCACGGCCTTGACGTTGGCGAACACCGCATGGCATTGCGCGATGATGTCGTAGCTCTGCAGGCTGCCGTCCGGGGCGTACACGTTGCCGGCGATGCGGTCGTCGGCCGGATCGCGCGGGCCGATGCCGGACAGCAGCAGCCAGTCGCCGGCACGGCGCGCATGCGGATACGAGCCGACCGCCTTGGGCGCGTCGCCGGCGTGGATGGCCTCAGCCATGGGCGCGCTCCCAGCACGCGGCCAGCGCGTTGCGGTAGCCGGACACGATGCCTTCGGTGCTCTCGATGCCCGTGTTCAGCGCGCGGATGTGACCGTTGTGCAGCGAATAAATCCAGGCGTGTACGGTGATGGTCTGGCCGCGCTGCCAGGCGTCCTGCAATACCGTGCTCTGGCAGACGTTCAGGGTCTGCTCGATCACGTTCAGTTCGCACAGCGTGTTGTGGCGCCGGGCCGACACCACCGCGTCAAGGCGTTCCTGGTGTTTGTCGAGCACGTCGCCGACGTGCCGCAGCCAGTTGTCGACCAGTCCGATGCGGCGGCCATCGAGCGTGGCCTGGATGCCGCCGCAGCCGTAGTGGCCGCAGACGATGATGTGTTCGACCTGCAGCATGTCGACCGCGAACTGGAGGGTGCTCAGGCAGTTCAGGTCGGTGTGAACCACCACGTTGGCGACGTTGCGGTGCACGAACACCTCGCCCGGATCCATGCCGGTGATCTGGTTGGCCGGCACCCGCGAATCCGAGCAGCCGATCCACATGTGCTTCGGGCTCTGCAGTTTCTCCAGACGCGCGAAGAAGCCCGGATCCTCGGCCAGCACGCGCTGCGCCCAGTCCTTGTTCTGTTCGAGCAGTTGCTTCAGTTCGGGCATTCAGTCGGTTCCTATGCAGACGGTTTTCGGTTCGGTGAAGAACAGCAGCGCCTCGAGGCCGCCCTCGCGGCCGAAGCCGGACTGCTTCATGCCGCCGAACGGCGTGCGCAGGTCGCGCTGCATCCAGGTATTGATCCAGACGATGCCGGTCTGTAGGCCGTCGGCCATGCGCCGGGCGCGGCCGAGGTCGCGGGTCCAGACGCTGGCGGCCAGGCCGTATTCGGAATCGTTGGCCAGCGCCAAGGCATCACGCTCGTCTTCGAACGGATGCAGGCTGACCACCGGGCCGAAAATCTCCTCACGGCAACTGCGCGCCGACATCGGCAGGCCTTCGATCAGGGTCGGCGCGATGTACCAGCCGCCGTCGCGTTCGACCGCTTCGCCGCCGCACAGGATGCGGCCGCCTTCCTCGCGGGCCAAGGCGATATAAGCCATAACCTTATCGAAATGCGCTTTCGACATCATCGGGCCGAGCTGCGAGGCCGAATCCGAGGGCGGTCCGACCCGCAGCGCCGCGGCATCGCGCACCAAGGCGGCTTTCACCTGTTCGTAGCGGCCGCGCTGCACCAGGATGCGCGAAGCGCACAGGCAGATCTGGCCGCTGTTCTGGAACGCCGCGCGCAGCAGCGCGGCGGGCGTGTGTTCCGGCGCGTCATCGAACACCACGGCCGGATTCTTGCCGCCCATCTCGAGCGTCACTTTCTTGAACTGCCGGGCGCATTCGGCGGCGATGGTGTGGCCGACGCGGGTCGAGCCGGTGAAGCTGACGGCGCGCACGCGCGGATGCGCGACCAAGGCCGCGCCGACGGTGTCGCCGGCGCCTTGCAGGAGGTTCAGCACGCCGGCCGGGAAGCCGATGGAATGGGCGACTTCAGCCAACAGCTCGGCCGACATCGGGGTGATTTCGCTGGGTTTGGCGATGACGCAGTTGCCGGCGGCCAAGGCCGGCGCCAGCTTCCAGCTCAGCAGATACAGCGGCAGGTTCCAGGGGCTGATCACCGCCACCGTGCCGAGCGGCGCGTGCCGGGTGTAATTCAGGCCGGCCTCGTCGTGAAAAGCGTGGTCCGGCGCATTCAGGCACTGCGCGGCGAAGAAGCGGAAATTGGCGACCGCGCGCGGCACTTCGATGTCGCGCACCAGCGCCAGCGGCTTGCCGGTGTCCCGGCTCTCGCAGGCGGTGAACGCCTTGCTGCGGGCTTCGATGGCATCGGCCAAGCGATTCAGCCAACGCGCGCGTTCGCTCGGTTTCAGCACCGACCAAACCGGGAA
Source organism: Arenimonas maotaiensis (assembly GCF_014638745.1). Lineage (GTDB taxonomy): Bacteria > Pseudomonadota > Gammaproteobacteria > Xanthomonadales > Xanthomonadaceae > Arenimonas > Arenimonas maotaiensis. The sequence goes on along the minus strand of NZ_BMFO01000001.1, from coordinate 117,820 downwards.
GGCGGCTTCGGCGGCGGCGACCGCCGCCTCGGCGTCCTGGCTGTGGCCGCGCGGGCACTCGGCATAAACCGTGCCGGTCGCCGGATCGGATACCGGCAACCGATCGGCGGCCGCGGAGGCCCGTCGTTCGCCGGCAATCCAGTGTTCAATGCCAATCATGCGCTCTCCCCGTAGACGCCATAGGATACCGCATCCGTACAGCCGGTCGGCCTCTTACAGCGACTTGGTGCGGCCGCCGTCCACCGGCAGATTGACGCCGTTGATGTAACCCGACATCGGTTGGCACAGGAAGGCCACGGCGTGTGCGATTTCCTCGGCTTCGGCGAAGCGCGCCGCCGGCACGCTGGCCAGCATGGCTTCGGCGACGGCAGCTTCGGATTTGCCGGTGGCCGCGGCGCGGTCGCGCAGGATCTGCTGCAGGCGCTGCGTGCGCGTATAGCCCGGCAGCACGTTGTTGACGGTGATGCCGTCGGCGGCCAGTTCGGTGGCTAGGGTCTTGGCCCAGGACGCCATGGCGCCGCGGATGGTGTTCGACACACCCAGTATCGGAATCGGTTCCTTGACCGAGGTCGAGATGACGTTGACGATACGGCCCCAGCGCGCCGCGCGCATGCCAGGCAACACCGCCTGCAGCAGCTGTTGGGCGCCGATCACATGCTGTCGGAACACCGTCAGCAGCTGCGCTTCGTCGGCGTTTTGCAAGGCGCCGCCGGCCGGCCCTGCGCTGTTGTTGACCACAATGCCGTAACCGGCGCCGGCGATGCCGGGCAAGACGGCATGCAGGTCGAGCAGGTCGGCTACCAGCAGGGCATGCGCTTGCCCGTGGCGGTCGTCCAGAGTGGCCAGTGCGGCACGCAGGGCGTCTTCGCGGCGGGCCAGCAGGGTGACGTCGGCGCCGAGCGTCGCCAGGGCGCGTGCCGAGGCCAGACCGATGCCTTCCGAGGCGCCGCAGACCAGGGCTTTTCGGCCGAGCAGGACGGCCACGTCAGTGCCTCGGACCGATGGTCTTGATCATCTGCGGCAACAGATCCTCGTCGTTGTCGCCCTGCGGCGGCTCGAGCTCCTCCAGCCAGAGGCCCAGGCTGTCGGCGTCGTCCTCGTCCATGCCGTCGAACGAGCGGAAGTCGGCGTCCATCAGCGCGGCACGGGCGATGTCCTCGCTTTCGAACGCCAGGGTCTCGCCCTTGCTGTCGAACACGAAGGCGACGCCGTTTTCGGTGACCCGCAGGCGGGCCCAGACCAGCAGGTGCTCCGGCCGGGCCAGCCACCACTGTTCGGAGACGATGAGGTATTCGGGAAGATCGTCGTATTCGTCCATGCACTCAGGCCTTGCTCATGATGAAACAGAAGACGGCGGCGACCAGCGCCACCAGCGCGATCCAGCCGAACACGCCGGCCAGGTTGCCGAACTGGTTCAGCACCCGCGCCTGCGGATGGGCCTTGTGGCCGAAACGCATCAGCCACCAGCTGTAGGGCAGGCCGCCTTGGCCGGTGCCGGGCGCGAATGGCAATTGCCGGTCCAGATGCTCGCGGTAGGCCAGCACGCGCATGCCGAAGTGGCCGGGCAGGGCCGAGCCGAACACGCCGAGGAAGGCGAAGACCAGTCCGATCCACATGTCAGAAGGTGGCCAGGCCGGGCGCGCGCGGATAGGGGATCGCGTCGCGGATGTTCTGCAGGCCGCAGACGTACACCACCAGGCGCTCGAAGCCGAGGCCGAAGCCGGCGTGCGGCACGCTGCCGTAGCGGCGGAAGTCGCGGTACCACTGGTAGTGCGCCGGATCCAGGCCGAACTGGCGCATGCGCGCGTCGAGCACGTCCAGACGCTCCTCGCGCTGCGAACCGCCGATGATCTCGCCGATGCCCGGTGCCAGCACGTCCATCGCGGCCACGGTGCGGCCGTCGTCGTTCAGGCGCATGTAGAAGGCCTTGATGTGCTCGGGGTAGTTGGCCACCACCACCGGCCGGCCGACGTGTTGTTCGGTCAGCCAGCGTTCGTGCTCGGTCTGCAGGTCGAGGCCCCATTCGACCGGATAGTCGAACTTCTGGCCGGACTTCTGCAGCAGCGTGATGGCGTCGCCGTATTCGATGCGCTCGAACGGCGCGTTGATGAAGGCCTCCAGCTTGCTGATCGCGGTCTTCTCGACGCGTTCGGCCAGGAACGTCAAATCGTCCATGCGTTCGTCCAGCACGGCCTTGAAGATGTACTTCAGGAACGCCTCGGCCAACGCGGCGTCGTCGTTCAGGTCGGCGAAGGCGATTTCCGGTTCGATCATCCAGAATTCGGCCAGGTGGCGGGTGGTGTGCGAGTTTTCGGCGCGGAAGGTCGGTCCGAAGGTGTACACCTTGGACAGCGCCAGACAGTAGGCCTCCACGTTCAGCTGGCCGGATACGGTCAGGAACGCTTCCTTGCCGAAGAAGTCCTTGCTGAAGTCGACCTCGCCCTTGGCGGTACGCGGCAGGTTCATCATGTCGAGCGTGGAGATGCGGAACATCTGGCCGGCCCCTTCGGCGTCCGAGGTCGAGATGATCGGGGTGTTGATCCAGTAGAAGCCCTGCTCGTGGAAGAAGCGGTGGATGGCCTGCGCCATGCAGTGCCGGATGCGGCTGACCGCGCCGAACAGGTTGGTGCGCGGCCGCAGATGGGCGACTTCGCGCAGGAATTCCAGACTGTGCGCCTTGGGCTGGATCGGGTAGGTTTCCGGGTCTTCGACCCAGCCGACCACTTCGATGGTCTCGGCCTGCAGCTCGTAGGCCTGGCCCTGACCTTCGGACGCGGCGACGGCGCCGGTGGCGCGCACGGCGCAGCCGGCGCTCAGGCGCTTGACCTCGGATTCGTAATTGGCCAGCAGGGCGGGCGCCACGATCTGGATCGGCGCGAAGCCTGAACCGTCGCTCAGGTTGATGAAGGACAGGCCCGCCTTCGAGTCGCGGCGGGTGCGCACCCAGCCTTGGACCGTTACGGTTTCGCCCACGGCCACCTTGCCGTCGAGCACCTGTTGGATGCTTGCCACTGCCATACTTGAATCTCCGGGAATCGACGCAATCTACACGTTACGTTGCTATAGAATACCCGTTCGAACGGCATTCCCCAACCGTTAACGACATCTTTGACGAGGTCCATCCGCATGTCCGTCACCCTGACTCCCGCCGCCGCCGAACGCGTCAAACAGTACCTGAGCCAGACCCCGGGGGGCATCGGTCTGTCGGTGTCGGTCCGCCGCAGCGGCTGTTCGGGCTGGACCTACGCCTTGGACATCGCCACCCGGGCCCAGGACGGCGAGCGTGTGTTCACCAGCCACGGCGTCGACGTGCGGGTGCCGGAAGACGCCTTGGTTCAGCTGGAAGGCACGGAAATCGACTTCATCAGCCAGGGCCTGAACCAGCAGTTCCAGTTCAGGAACCCCCGGGTCACCGGGGAATGCGGCTGCGGCGAGAGCTTCACCACCGCCGAATCGGCCGCCTGAACCGTCCGAAACGCCGTAACGCCTTGTCTTTCCGGTAAAAGCCGGTCATACTATGCGGCTCCCGCACCTGGCGGGAGTTCTTGCTCCACCGCATCCGCGGGGGGCTGTTTGGCCGCAAGGCCATCATCCACAAGGAAACATCACAATGCGTCATTACGAAGTCGTGTTCATGGTCCATCCGGACCAGTCCGAACAAGTGCCGGCCATGGTCGAGCGCTACAAGTCCCTCATCGAGGGCGCCAACGGCAAGATCCACCGCCTGGAAGACTGGGGCCGCCGCCAGCTGGCCTATTCGATCGAGAACCTGGTCAAGGCCCACTACGTGCTCATGAACATCGAGTGCGACCAGTCCGTGCTGAACGAGCTGACCGACGGTTTCCGCTTCAACGACGCCGTGCTGCGCCACCTGGTGCTGTCCATGGACGAGGCCGTCACCGAGCAGTCCCTGATCATGAAGCACAAGGACGACAAGGGCGACCGCCGCCGCCGTGACGACGACGGCGCCGAAGCCGCCGCCGAGACCGTCGAAAGCGACGACGCCGAAACCAGCGAATCCGCTGCCTGAGACCCGAGGAACACACCATGTCGAAATTCTTCCGTCGCCGCAAATTCTGCAAGTTCTCCGCCGAAGGCGCCACCAGCATCGATTACAAAGACCTGAACACGCTGCGCCAGTACATCACCGAGAACGGCAAGATCGTGCCGAGCCGCATCACCGGCACCAAGGCCAAGTACCAGCGCATGCTGCAGGCCGCGATCAAGCGTGCCCGCTTCCTGGCCCTGATCCCGTATACCGACAACCACGACGTTTGATCCGAACGTTGTACGGACAGCACCCGCTGCGGGCGGTTTCCGCCCGCTAACGTATAGAACTGGAGTCATCATGAAAGTCATCCTGCTGCAAAAAGTCGCCAACCTCGGCGGCCTCGGCGACCAAGTGGTCGTCAAACCGGGCTTCGGCCGCAACTTCCTGATCCCGTACGGCAAGGCCGTGCCGGCCACCGCCGACAACGTCGCCGCGTTCGAAGCCAAGCGCGCCGAGTACGAAGCCAAGGCTGCCGCCGTGCTGGCCGCCGCCAACGCCCGCAAGGATGCGCTGGACGGCGCCGCCGTCACCATCTCGGCCAACGCCTCGGCCGAAGGCAAGCTGTTCGGTTCGATCGGCGCCCGCGACATCGCGGAAGCCTTCACCGCCGCCGGCCACAAGCTGGAGAAGTCGGAAGTGGTGATGGGCGAAGGCCCGATCCGCCGCACCGGCGAATTCGAGGTCGCCGTGCACCTGCACGCCGACGTCGACGCCAAGGTCAAAGTGACCGTGGTGCCGGAAGCGGCCTGATCGCCGGTTCCGCCCGCAACGAAAGAAACCGCCTCCGGGCGGTTTTTTTTGCCGTGAATTCCACCGGATATCCACAGCGTTATCCGCAACGTCCGGCCGCCGAACGCGGTACGATAGAGTCCTGCGTCAACGCCCCGAGAAGCCATGTCCGCACGTCCCGAATCCCTGTCCGGCAACCGCCGCGTCGATGAACTGAAAGTGCCGCCGCAGTCGGTCGAGGCCGAGCAGGCCGTGCTCGGCGGCCTGATGCTGTCGCCGGAGTCGATCAACCACCTCGGCGACCTGCTGGTCGCGGACGACTTCTACCTGCAGGCGCACCGGGTCATCTACCAGGCCATCCTCGAGCTGTCCGAGCGCAACCAGCCGTTCGACGCCATCACCATCGGCGAGTGGCTGAGCGCCAACAACCGCGCCAACCAGGTCGGCGGCACCGAATACCTGGTCGATCTGGTCAGCCAGACGCCGTCGGCCGCCAACATCCGGGCCTGGGCCGAGATCGTGCGCGAGAAATCGGTGCTGCGGCAGATGATCGAAGCCGGCACCGACATCGTCAACAACGGCTTCGCGCCGGACGGCCGCGACATCAAGGAGCTGCTGGCCAGCGCCGAGCAGGCGGTGTTCAAGATCGCCGAGCAGGGGGCGCGCGCCAAGAAGGGTTTCGTGGCCATCAAGGACGCCGCCAAGGAGGCCTACGACCAGATCATCAAGCGCTACGAGAACCAGGGCGCGCTGTCGGGCCTGCCGAGCGGCTTCAGCGAGTTCGACGAGATGACCTCCGGCCTGCAGAAGCAGGACCTGATCATCCTCGCCGCGCGTCCGGCCATGGGCAAGACCACGCTGGCGCTGAACATCGCCGAATACGCGGCGCTGAAGACCAAGAAGGCGGTGGCGGTGTATTCGATGGAGATGTCGGCCGGCCAGCTGGCGCAGCGCCTGCTGTCGTCGATCGGCCGCATCAACGCCAACGGCCTGCGTTCCGGCACGCTCGAGGACGAGGACTGGTCGCGGCTGACCATGGCGATCCGGATGCTGACCGAGTCGAAGATCTTCATCGACGACACGCCGGCGCTGTCGCCGCAGGAGCTGGCGTTCCGCGCCCGGCGCCTGAAGCGCGAGCACGACCTCGGCCTGATCGTGGTCGATTACCTGCAGCTGATGCAGGTGCCGGGCAGCAAGGAGAACCGCGCCACCGAGATCTCCGAGATCTCGCGCTCGCTGAAGGCGCTGGCCAAGGAGCTCGACATCCCGGTCATCGCGCTCTCGCAGCTCAACCGCGGCCTGGAAAGCCGGACCGACAAGCGCCCGGTGATGTCCGACCTGCGCGAATCCGGCGGTATCGAGCAGGACGCCGACATTATCCTGTTCATCTACCGCGACGAGTACTACAACAAGGAATCGCAGGACAAGGGGCTGGCGGAAGTCATCATCAGCAAGCACCGTAACGGCTCGACCGGCACCTTCAAGCTGAAGTTCTTCGGCGAGTACACCCGCTTCGACAACCTGGCCCACGACCAGCACGGCAGTTTCGAGTAAGCCATGGCCCGCGCGACCACCGCCCATATCCACATCGACGCGCTGCGCCACAACCTGGCCGTGGTCCGCGCCCGCGCCCCGCACGCGAAAGTGATGGCGGTGGTCAAGGCCGACGGTTACGGGCACGGATTGGAGCGCGTGGCGCACGCCTTGGCCGGCGCCGACGGCTTCGGCGTGGCGGCGCTGTCGGACGCGCAGCGCCTGCGCGCCGCCGGTTTCTCGCAGAAGATCCTGCTGCTGTCCGGTTTCGACGAGCCGGCCGACCTGGAGCAGCTGCGCCAGCTGGACGTCGACACCGTCGTGCACCACCGCACGCAGCTGGACATGCTGGCGGCCGACCACGGCTCGCCGCTGAAGGTCTGGCTGAAGATGGACAGCGGGATGCACCGCCTCGGCTTCGCGCCGGCCGATTTCGCCGCCGCCCACGCCCGTCTGCGGGCCTTGCCGAACGTGGCGGCGGACATCGTCTGCATGAGCCACCTGGCCAGTTCCGAGGACACCGGAAGCCCGCAGACGGCCGAGCAGCTGCGGACCTTCGGCGACCACCTGCCGCCCTCGGCCGCGGCGTCCATCGCCAATTCGGCCGGCATCCTGATCTGGCCGGAGGCCCACCGGCAGTGGTTGCGCGCCGGCGGCGCCCTGTACGGGCTGGCGGTCGGCGAGGGCAAGACCGGCGCCGATTTCGGCCTGCGGCCGGCGATGACCCTGAGCACGCGCCTGATTTCCGTGCAGACCGTCGCCAAATGCGAGCGCATCGGCTATTCCGGCATCTACACCTGTCCGGAGGACATGCCGGTCGGCGTCGCCGCCATCGGCTACGGCGACGGCTATCCGCGCGTGATCCGTCCCGGCACGCCGGTGCTGTTGAACGGCCGCCGCGTGCCGATCATCGGACGGGTCTCGATGGACCTGATGACGCTTGACCTGCGCGGCCAACCCGAGGCCGCCGTCGGCGATCCGGTGGTGCTGTGGGGCGAGGGGTTGCCGGTCGAGGAAGTGGCTGCCGCCGCCGGCACCATCAGCTACGAGCTGACCTGCTCGATCACCCGCCGGGTCCGCTTCGTCGAAGCCTGAGATTCACGCCGGCGCGACGGCCGGCGCGCTGTAATAGCTGTTTAATCGAGATTCCGGAGGCCCTGTGGCGAACGCATTGGTCTGGTTGCGGCGCGATCTGCGCCTGCACGACAATCCCGCGCTGGCCCAAGCCATCGCCGACGGCTACGCGCCGGTGCTGGTGTATGTGCACGCGCCGGAGGAAGAGGGGGCTTGGGCGCCGGGCGCCGCCTCGCTCGCCTGGCTGCATTTCTCCCTGCTCAGCCTGCATCGCGATATCGAAGCCCGCGGTGGACGTCTGGTCATCGCGCGCGGCGCGAGCCTGGCCGAGCTCGAACGCCTGCAGCGCGAAACCCGCGCCGAAGCCCTGTATTTCGGCAACGTCTACGAGCCGTTGCTGCAGGCGCGCGACGCCCGCGTGCAGCAGGCCTTCGAGCGCAGCGGCATTGCGGTCAAGCGCTTCAACGCCAGCCTGCTGGTGGAGCCTTGGCAGGTGCAGACCGGTTCCGGTACGCCCTACAAGGTGTTCACCCCGTTCTGGCGCAATGCCTCGGCCGCTTTCAGCCTGCGTGCCGAATACCCGGCGCCATCGCGCCTGCCGTCCGTCGAGGCCGTCGGTCTAGGCATCGAGCAGTTGGGCCTGCTGCCGGCCATCGCCTGGCATGCGGGCTTCTGGAGCCATTGGCGGCCGGGCGAGGAAGGCGCCCGGGAACTGCTGGAGGCGTTCTGCGAAGGCGCCGTCGAAGGTTACAAGGAGCAGCGCAACCTGCCCGACCGGACCGGCACCTCGAAACTGTCGCCGCACCTGCACTTCGGCGAAATTTCGCCGCAGCAGATCTGGCGGCGGACGGCGACGCTGCGCCTGTCGGAGACCGGCCAGGCCGACTTGGCCCATTTCCGGTCCGAACTGGGCTGGCGCGAATTCTCCTACCACCTGATCCACCATTTCCCGGACTCCACCGACCATAACCTGAACCCGCAGTTCGACCGTTTCGACTGGGCCGAGCCCGATGCGGAATCGCTGGCGCGCTGGCAGCGCGGCCGCACCGGCATCCCGATCGTGGACGCCGGCATGCGCGAGCTCTGGCACACCGGCTGGATGCACAACCGGGTGCGCATGATCGTGGCCAGCTTCCTGTGCAAGAACCTACGCCACCACTGGCTGCACGGCGCGCGCTGGTTCTGGGACACGCTGCTGGACGCCGATCTGGCCAACAACAGCCAGGGCTGGCAGTGGACGGCCGGCACCGGCTGCGATGCCGCCCCGTACTTCCGCATCTTCAATCCGGTCAGCCAATCCGAGAAGTTCGATCCGCAGGCGCGTTACATCAAGCGCTGGGTGCCGGAGCTGCAGCAGTTGCCGACGCCGCTGGTGTTCGCGCCCTGGCAACGGCCGGAACTGCTCCGCCATTCCGCGCCGGAGTATCCGGTTGCGCCGATGGTGGATCTGGGCGAGTCGCGCGCGGCGGCCTTGGCGGCCTATAGCCGGCGCTAGTGTCCGGCGGGGGCTTGCGGTAAAGTGGAGCCGAATCCTCTTCCGGTTCCCCTATGGCCGCGACCCGCAAAGCCCCTCGAAAATCGCCGATGAGCCGGGTCGACCAGGCCTGGTTGCGCATGGAACGGCCGACCAACCTGATGATGATCACCGGCGTGATGATGTTCGAGACGCCGGTGACGCTCCCCGGTCTGCAGAAGGTCATCCACGAGCGTTTCATGGCCTATCCGCGCTTCCGGCAGAAGGTGGTCGAAACCGCCACCGGAACCTTCTGGCAGGAAGACGCCGATTTCGACCTGGACCATCACGTACGGCTTTCCGCCTTGCCGGGCAAGGCCGACAAAGCCGCCTTGGAGCGCTTCGTCAGCCAGATGGCGTCCACGCCGCTGGACAAGAGCAAGCCGCTCTGGCAATTCGATCTGATCGAGAAATACGGCGGAGGCTCTGCGTTGGTGACGCGCATCCACCACTGCTATGCCGACGGCATCGCCCTGGTGCAGGTGCTGTTGTCGATGACCGATGCCGAAGCCCGGCCGCGCAAACGCGAGCCGCTGTCGAAGACTTGGCTGAAGGAAGACGGACGGGCGGTGCGTGCACGCATGGGCGTCATCGACCGCTACATGAAGCTCGGCGAGGACCTGCTCGGCAAGAGCATGGATTTCTACCGAGATCCGACCTTGGCCGGCGTGGTGGCCAAGGAGGGCGGCGAGATCGCCCGCGAGCTGGCGCTGGCGCTGTCGCTCAGCGATGACCCGGAAACCGTGCTGCGCGGCCGCTTGGGCGTCAGCAAGCGCGTGGCTTGGGCGCCGCCGTTGCCGCTGGAGGAGGTCAAGGCGATTTCCCGCGCCTTCGACGCCACGGTCAACGACGTGCTGATGGCTTCGATGGCAGGCGCCCTGCGCAGTTACATGCTCGAGCGCGGCGAGTCGCTGGACGGGGTGTCGATCCGCGCCACGGTGCCGGTCAACCTGCGGCCGCTGGAACACGCCAAGAAGCTCGGCAACCATTTCGGCCTGGTGTTCCTCGACCTGCCGGTCGGCGAGCACCATCCGGTCAGCCGACTGCTGCGGGTGGTGGAAAGCATGAAGCAGCTCAAGCAGTCGCGCCAAGCGGTGGTGGTGTACGGCCTGTTGGCCGCCTTGGGCATGGCGCCGCCGATGGTGCAGAACCTGGCGTTCGAGGTCTTCAGCCGCAAGGCCACCACCGTCGCCACCAATGTGCCGGGTCCGCAGATGCCGCTGTATCTGGCAGGCGCGAAGATCGCCGAGCAGATGTTCTGGGTGCCGCAGACCGGCTCGATCGGCCTGGGCGTCAGCATCCTGAGCTACAACGGCAAGGTGCATTTCGGCCTGATCGCCGACGCCAAGCTGATGCCGGATCCGGACGCGGTGATCCGGCGCTTCATTCCCGAGTTCGAGAAGCTGCTGTACATCGCTCTGATGGACGATTGGGGCGAGCCGGCGAAGGCCGGCCCGCCGCGCCGGATCAATCCTTGAACGGCGTCAGTTCGCCCGGCTTGCGCAGCATCTTGTTGACTTCGTCCAGATGCAGTTCTTCCTGGTAGATCATCTCGCGGCAGTATTCCTCGAGGATCACCGATTTGCCTTCGACCAGCTTGAGCAGTTTGTAATAGCACTGGCCGGCCTGCTTCTCGTGCTCCAGGCTTTCGCGCAGGATGTCGCCGATGTCGTGTTTCTCGGTCTCCAGCAGGGCCCCGATCCTCAGCGACGGATGGCCGCCGAGCATGGTCACCAGCTCTCCGGCCTTGCGGGCGTGGGCCAGGCTTTCGTCGGCGTTGCCTTTCAGCCAGGACACGATGGGGATGCGGTTGTAGCCGAACACCATCAGCGAATAGTGGGTGTAGCGCACCACGCCGGAGAGTTCGAACTCCATGATTTCATTGAGGAGTTTGATGGCTTTTTTCCTGTCTTGGTCTTTCATGGCGCTGCTCCGTGGACGGGGAGCCCATCCTAACAGACGCCGGAAGACGGCGGAAGTGCGCCGTTCCCGGGCTTTTGTAAAGCCGGACAATCGGTTACGATGCGCCGATGGGGAAAATCAGGGGGCTGATCGGATTGCTGCTGGCGCTGGCATGTTGCATGCCGGTTTTGTCGTGGGCGCAATCCGATACGCCATTGCGCGTCTATCGCGTCGGCCCGGCCGACCTGCCATGGCAATCGGTTCTGGCCGGCAAATACCGTGATCGGGAAATCCCCGTCGACAAACAGGCGTTCAGCCCGATGCCGGAAACCAGCGGCTGGTGGCGCGTGGAAATCCGCCGTGACTTGGACGGCATTTCCGACCCGATGCTGCATCTGAGCGCGGTCAGCCTGACCCATTCGGAGGTCTGGCTGCCGGGCAGCCCGGCGCCCCTGCGCTTCTCGCAGCTCGACCGGCAGGGCAACCACGGCTTCTCGCCGCGCCTGATGGTGGTGGCCTTGCCGCCGGAAATGCGCGCCGGCGATTCGGTGTACTGGCGGGTGCAAACCGGCGAGGTCTCGCCGCTGAAGCTCGGTCTGGCGGCAGAAGACGTACTGCGCGTGCAGGACGGCGAGCAGATCCGCTGGCACAGCATGGTCGAAGGCACCATCCTGGCCCTGGTGCTGGCCGGCTTCGTGCTGAGCCTGATCATGCGGGAGACCACCTTCCTGATCCTCGCCGCCGGCATCTTCCTGAGCCTGTTGTTCGTGCTGACCAACAACGGCGACGTGTTCCATTATCCGGGCTTGGCCGGCCTGGACGCCGAGTACCCGCTGCAACGCATCATGGGCTTGGCCGCCTGCGCGGTGATGACCCATTTCGCCTACATCTTCCTCGAGATGCGCCGGCGCACGCCGCGCCTGGCTCTGGTGCAGCGCGCCATCATCGGCGGCTTCCTGCTGTTGCTGATCGGCAGCTTCCTGCCCGGCTTCCGCGACAATCCGCTGGGCTCCATCCTGGGCAATCTGGTGATCGTCGCCGGCACGGTCAACGGCATCCTGGCCAGCATCCTGCTGATCCGCGCCGGCCAGCGCGCGGGCAAATTGTATCTGCTGTCCTGGACGCCGCTGCTGGTGTTCTCGTTCTGGCGCATCGTCGAAATAAGCCTGCGGCTGCCGTTCAACGAATTCGTCGGCTTGGTGTTCCCGGCCACCTATGTGCTGGCCGGCATCCTGCTGTACCTCGGTCTGGGCGAACGCATTCTGCTGTACAAACGCGAGCGCGACGCCAACGAGCATCTGGCGCGGATGGACTCGCTGACGGAGGTCTACAACCGGCGCGCGCTGGACGAACGCCTGCGCATCGCCGCGGTGCAGACCGAGAAGAGCGGCCGCAGCATGGCCGTGCTGTTCGCCGACCTCGACCACTTCAAGCGCATCAACGACAGCCACGGCCACGATGTGGGCGATTACGTGCTCAAGGACGTGACCCTGCGCATCCGCTCGGTGCTGCGCTTCGGCGACGTGCTCGGCCGCTACGGCGGCGAGGAGTTCGTGATCGCGCTGCCGGACTGCGGCGAGGAACAGGCGCGCCATCTCGCCGAGCGCATCCGCGAACGCATCGCCGAACGTCCGGTGGTCTGCGCCGGCACCGTGATTCCGGTCACCGTCAGCATCGGCATCTCGGTGCTGCGCGACGGCCAGTCCGACATCGAGGGCGCGCTCAAGCGCGCCGACCAGGCGCTTTATTTCTGCAAACAGAACGGCCGCAACTGCGTGAACACGCTTCCGGCCTGACGGAGAGAACATGACCGACATTCCCATCCGCAGCGGCGACCTGATCCTGATGCTCAGCACCGGACCGGTCTCGGCCATGATCGCCTGGTGCGGCGACTCCGCCTACAGCCATGCGGCGCTGATGGCCGACAACGGCGACATGATGGAGGCCTCGGCCTCCGGCGTGCGCCGCTATCCGCTGGCCAAGCGCCTGGCCGACAGTTCCGAGGTGGTCTATCTGGACGCATTCCGCAGCGTGAACAAAGCCGGACTGCCGCTGTCGGACGCCGAGCGCGCGGCCGTGGTCGCCGCCGGCGAAGTGTTCCTCGGCACGCCGTACGAGTTCGGCAAGCTGCTGGAAATCGGTATCATCTCGGCCGTGCGCCAGAAGCTGCCGGAGCATCCGCTGGCGCGCTATCTGGTGCGCGAGGCGCTCGACCATCTGCTGGAGAACGACGACCGGGCGATGATCTGCAGCGAATTCGTCTACAACTGCTTCCTGCTGGCCAAGGTCGATCCGCCCGGCGCCGTCACCCCGACCGTGGTGGTGGCGCCGCCCAGCGGCCTGCCATTCCCCAAAATCGACTGGGTGGCGTTCGCCAAGGAAATGTGGGAATTGCTGCAGGCACGCCCGCATGCCGCCGCGTTGCGCGCCATGGCATCGCCGGAGACGCTCGGCGTCGGCATACAGGACGAGGAACTGACCGGACGCATGGCCGAAGTCCGTGCGCGGCTGGGACTGCATGGATTGATGGCCTCGCCGGCGCCGGCCGCCGCCGGCAGCGTGGTGCCCAACCCGAATCCGAAATTGGTGACGCCGCTGGATCTGGCGACGTCACCCAGCCATTCCGCGCTCGGCCGCCTGGCCCAGTACTAAGCCGGTTCCGGCGCGTCCTCGTCCACCAGGAAGCCGCCGCTTTGGTGCGCCCACAGGCGGGCGTACAGGCCGCCGCGCGCGAGCAGCTCGGCGTGCGAGCCCTGCTCGACGATGCGCCCGCGGTCCATCACCACCAGCCGGTCCATGGCCGCGATGGTCGACAGCCGGTGCGCGATGGCGATCACCGTCTTGCCCTCCATCAGCCGGTACAGGTCGCGTTGGATCACCGCTTCCACTTCGGAGTCGAGCGCGCTGGTGGCCTCGTCCAGCAGCAGGATCGGCGCGTCCTTCAGCATCACGCGCGCGATGGCGATGCGCTGGCGCTGGCCGCCGGACAGCTTGACGCCGCGTTCGCCGACGTGCGCGTCGAAGCCGGTGCGGCCTTTGCCGTCGCTCAAGGCCAGGATGAAGTCCTCGGCCTCGGCGTTGCGCGCGGCCTGCCGCATCGCGGCCTCGTCGGCGTCCGGCCGTCCGTACAGCAGGTTGTCGCGCACCGAGCGGTGCAGCAGCGAGGTGTCCTGGGTCACCATGCCGATCTGCCGGCGTAGCGAATCCTGAGTCACGCGCGCGATGTCCTGGCCGTCGATCAGGATGCGGCCGTCGCCGGCTGCGTAGAAGCGCAGCAGCAGGTTGACGATGGTGGATTTCCCGGCGCCGCTGCGCCCGATCAGGCCGATCTTCTCGCCGGGGCGGATGTGCAGGTCGAAATCGGCGATTACCGGCTTATCGGGTGTATAGGCGAAGTTCAACTGTTCGAAGCGGATGTCGCCATTGCTGACCCGTAGTTCCGCCGCGTCCGGCGCGTCCTGGATCGCCACCGGCTTGGCCAGGGCCTCGATGCCGTCCTGCACGGTGCCGATGTTCTCGAACAGGCTGGCCATCTCCCACATGATCCAGTGCGAGACGCCGTTCAGGCGCAACGCCATGGCGGTGGCCGCCGCCACCGCGCCGATGCCGACTTGGCCGAGGCTCCAGAGCCAGAGCGCGGCGCCGGCGGTAGCCAGGATCAGGCCCATGCTGAGGATATGGTTGACCACCTCGAAACCGGTCACCAGCCGCATCTGCCGGTAGACGGTGGCCAGGAACTCGCGCATCGACTGCTTGGCGTAGCCGGCCTCGCGCTGGTTGTGCGAGAACAGCTTCACCGTGGCGATGTTGCTGTAGGCGTCGGTGATGCGGCCGGTCATCAGGCTGCGGGCATCGGCTTGGGCGCTGGCGGCTTTGCCCAGACGCGGCACGAAATACGCCAAGGCCAGCAGGTACAGCGCCAGCCAGCCGAAGAACGGCAGCAGCAGCTTGGCGTCGAACGCGCCGGCGACCGCGGTCATGGTCAGGAAATAGATCACCACGAACACCAGGATGTCGGTCACGATCATCACCGTGTCGCGCACCGCGAGGGCGGTCTGCATCATCTTGGCCGAGACCCGTCCGGCGAACTCGTCCTGATAGAAGGCCATGCTTTGGCCGAGCAGGTGCCGGTGGAAGTTCCAGCGCAGGCGCATCGCGAAATTGCCGTTCAGCGCCTGGTATTTGACCAGGGCCTGGGCGGCGATCAGCAACGGGCTGGCCACCAGTACGCCGACGAGCAGCAGCAGGTTGCCGCGTTCCTGGCTCCAGAGTTGATTCGGCGGGACTTTGCTCAGCCAATCGACGATATTGCCGAGCATGGCGAACAGCAGGGCCTCGAATGCGCCGATCAGCGCGGTCAGCAGCGCCAGTAGACCGATCAGGCCGCGCATGCCCTTCATCGCCGCCCACACGAACGGAAAGAACCCGGTCGGCGGCTGTTCCGGCGGCGTGTCGGGGAAGGGCGATACCAGGCGTTCGAACCAGGACAGCATGGCTCAGCGCCGTCCCGAGGCGATCAACGCCAGCAGTTCATGCGCGATGCTGGCGCCGGCCAAGGCGGTGATTTCGGCATGGTCGTAGGGCGGCGACACTTCGACCACGTCGCAGCCGACCAGATTCAGACCGCCCAAGCCCCGGATCAGCTCCAGCGCGGTGTGGCTGTCGAACCCGCCGACCACCGGCGTACCGGTGCCGGGGGCGAAGGCCGGGTCGATGAAGTCGATGTCGAAGGTCAGGTAGCAGGCGTTGTTGCCGACGCGGACCTTGATCGCCGCCACCGCCGCGTCCACGCCGTGCCGGTGCAGCCAGCGCGCGTCCAGCACCTGGTAGCCGTGCGTGTCGGCGTTGTGGGTGCGCATGCCGAGCTGGATCGAGCGCGCCGGATCGACCAGACCGTTCACCGCCGCCTGATAGAACATGGTGCCGTGGTCGATGCGGCCACCGTCATCCTTCCAGGTGTCGCTGTGGGCGTCGAAGTGGACCAGCGACAGCGGGCCGTGCGCCTCGGCCAAGGCCTGCAGGATCGGATAGCTGATGAAGTGGTCGCCGCCCAGGGTCAGCGGCAACACGCCGGCGGCGCAGAAGCCCCGGTAGGCTTCGGTGATCAAGGCCGGTGCGCCGGCGATGTTTCCGGAGTCGAAGAACACGTCGCCCCAGTCGACCACATGCAGGATATCGAGCGGATCGAAGCCCCAGGCGTAGGGCGGGCACCAGGCCAGCATGCTGGACGCGGCGCGGATGGCGCGTGGCCCGAAGCGGGTGCCGGGGCGCCCGGTGGTGGCCACGTCGAACGGCACGCCGACTACGGCGACGTCGACGCCGGTGAGCTCCTTGCTGTAGCGCCGGCGCAGGAAACTGGTGGCGCCGGCGTAGGTCGGTTCGGCTTGGGTGCCGTACGGCGAGTGGCGGGTAAACGCGAGATCCGAGACGGTCGGGGTCGCGGGCGAGGCGGAATCGTTCGACATGGCGGGCTCCGTGCAAGCAGTCCACTCGTCGTTCCTTGCGCGGGGCAATCGCCGGGACGAGCGTCACCGGTCTTCCGCCCGCGCGAAGCGGGCGTGTATTCAGTTTACTTCATTGTCGGCATGCTGAACTCGGCGCCGGCGCGGATGCCGGTCGGCCAGCGCGCGGTGACCGTCTTCAGCCGGGTGTGGAAGCGCACGCCGTCGGTGCCGTGCATGTGCAACGGGCCGAACAGGGAGCGTTTCCAGCCGCCGAAGCTGTGGAACGCCATCGGTACCGGAATCGGCACGTTGACGCCGACCATGCCGACCTGGATGCCGTGGCAGAACTGGCGGGCGGCATCGCCGTCGCGGGTGAAGATGGCGGTGCCGTTGCCGTATTCGTGGTCGTTGATCAGGCGGCAGGCGGTGTCGAAATCCGGAACGCGCACGATGCACAGCACCGGCCCGAAGATCTCTTCCTTGTAGATGGTCATCTCCGGTGTGACCCGGTCGAACAGGGTGCCGCCGAGGTAGAAGCCCTCTTCGAAGCCCTCCACCTTCAGGCCGCGGCCGTCCACCAGCAGCTGCGCGCCTTCGGCCACGCCGGCGTCGATGTAGCCTTTGACCTTGTCGCGGTGCTGGCAGGTCACCAGCGGGCCCATGTCCGGGTTGTTAGTGTCGCCGGGGCCGACGCGCAGGCTTTCCACCATCGGCTTGAGCTTGGCGATCAGCGCTTCGGCGGCGGCGTCACCGACGCAGACCGCGACGGAAATCGCCATGCAGCGCTCGCCGGCCGAACCGTAACCGGCGCCGAGCAGGGCGTTGACGGCCTGGTCCATGTCGGCGTCGGGCATGATCACCATGTGGTTCTTGGCGCCGCCCAGGGCCTGCACGCGTTTGCCGGCGGCACTGCCGCGGGCGTAGATGTATTCGGCGACCGGGGTCGAGCCGACGAAGCTGACCGCCTGCACGCGCGGGTCGTCCAGCAGCACGTCGACCGCGGTCTTGTCGCCGTGCACCACGTTGAACACGCCGTCCGGCAACCCGGCTTCCTTCAACAATCGGGCCAGGATCATCGGCGGCGTCGGGTCCCGTTCCGAGGGCTTCAGCACGAAGGTGTTGCCGCAGGCGAGGGCGATCGGGAACATCCACATCGGCACCATGCACGGGAAGTTGAACGGCGTGATGCCGGCGACCACGCCCAACGGCGCGTATTCGCTCCAGGAATCCACGCCGGTGCCGACGTTCATCGAGTGCTCGCCCTTGACCAGATGCGGGATGCCGCAGGCGAATTCGACCACTTCCAGGCCGCGGGTCAATTCGCCTTTGGCGTCGGAGAACACCTTGCCGTGCTCGCGGGTGATCGCCAGCGCGATCTCGTCGGCGTGGGCTTCCAGCAAGTGCTTGAACTTGAACAGCACCCGCGCCCGCGCCAACGGCGTGGTCGCGGCCCACGCCGGGAACGCCGTCTGCGCGGCGGCGATGGCGGCCTCCATGTCCGCCGGATCGGCCAGCGCCACGCGTCCACTCACCTCGCCGGTGGCCGGATTGAACACCTCGGCGCTGCGGTTGCCGGTGCCGACGTGGTCTTGGCCGGCGATGAAGTGGGCGATGGTGGCGGTCATGGCGGGCTCCGGTCAGGCGTTCAGGGCGTCGGTGGCGGGCACGTAGTCGTAGCCGAGATCGTCGGCGACCGCCTTGTAGGTGATCTTGCCGGCATGCACGTTCAGGCCGTTGCGCAGGTGCTCGTCGGCCAGCAATGCCGCCTTGGCGCCGCGGTTGGCGATCTGCACGGCGAACGGCAGGGTGGCGTTGGTCAGCGCGAAGGTCGAGGTGCGGGCCACGCCGCCCGGCATGTTGGCGACGCAGTAATGGATCACGTCATCGACTTCGAAGGTCGGATTCTGGTGGGTGGTCGGCTTCGAGGTCTCGAAGCAGCCGCCCTGGTCGATGGCGACGTCGACCAGCACCGAGCCGGGCTTCATCAGCTTGAGCTGCGTGCGCGACACCAGCTTCGGCGCGGCCGCGCCGGGAATCAGCACCGCGCCGATGACCAAGTCGGTCTGCGGCAGCAGGCTTTCGATGGCGTCCACGGTCGAGTACAGGGTGGTGATGCGGTCGCCGTACAGCTCATCGATGTAGCGCAGGCGGTCGAGCGAGCGGTCGAGCAGGGTGACGCGGGCGTTCAAGCCCATCGCCATGCGCGCCGCGTTCAGGCCGACCACGCCGCCGCCCAGCACCAGCACGTTGGCCGGCTTCACGCCCGGCACGCCGCCGAGCAGCACGCCGGAACCGCCTTGGGCTTTCTCCAGCGCGTGCGCACCGGCCTGGATTGACATCCGGCCGGCCACTTCCGACATCGGCGCCAGCAGCGGCAGGCCGCCCTTGCGGTCGGTCACGGTTTCGTAGGCGATGGCGGTGCAGCCGGATTTCACCAACGCGGCGGTCTGCACCGGATCCGGCGCCAGATGCAGGTAGGTGTACAGGATCTGGCCCGGGCGCAGCATGGCGCATTCGTTCGGCTGCGGTTCCTTGACCTTGATGATCATCTCGGCGCGCGCGAAGATCTCCTCGGCGCCGTCCACGATTTCGGCACCGGCCTTGCGGTATTCCTCGTCGGTCAGGCCGATGGCCTTGCCGCCGTCGCGCTGCACCAGCACCCGGTGGCTGTTGGCGATCAGCTCGCGGGCGCCGGACGGGGTCAGGCCGATGCGGTATTCGTGGTTCTTGATTTCACTGGGTACGCCGATGATCATGCTGTATTACTCCGAGAAAGTCGTTTTTGTGTGGTGTCGCGCGGGCGGTACGGGGTCAGTCGGTTTCCCGGATCGCATCGGCGATGCGGGAGAATAACGCATCAATGTGCTGTTTTTCCAGAATCAGCGGCGGCGACAGCGCGATGACGTCGCCAGTGACGCGGATCAGCGCGTCTTTTTCGTGGAAACAGTTGCTGAACACGTCATAGGCGCGGCTGCCGGGTTGGCCCTGACGCGATGCCAGCTCAATGGCGCCGATCAGGCCGAAATTGCGGATATCGACGACGTTCGGCAGACCTTTCAGCGCGTGCAGGCCATCTTCCCAATAGCTTTCCAGTTCGATGGCCTTCTCGAACAGGTTCTCTTCGGCATAGATGTCCAGCGTCGCCAGTGCGGCGGCGCAGGCCAACGGATGACCGGAATAGGTGTAGCCGTGGAACAGGTCGATCATGTGCTCCGGGCCGCTCATGAACGCCTCATGCACGCGGTCGCGCACGAACACCGCGCCCATCGGTACGCTGCCGTTGCTCAGGCCCTTGGCAGTGGTGATCAAATCCGGCGTGACCCCGAAGCGTTGGGCGGCAAACGCCTTGCCGACCCGACCATAGCCGGTGATGACTTCGTCAAATATCAACAAAATCCCATACTTATCGCAGATTTCGCGAATCCGCTTGAGGTAGCCTTCCGGCGGCAGGATGACCCCGGCCGAGCCGGAAATCGGCTCGATGATGACCGCGGCGATGGTGCTGGCGTCGTGCAGGGCGACCAGACGCTCCAGGTCTTCCGCCAGTTCCAGGCCGTGCTGCGGCAGGCCGCGGTTGAAGCCGTTGCGGCCGATGTCGAGCGTGTGGCGCAGATGGTCCACGCCCGGCAGGCCGGGACCGTACCATTTGCGGTTGTTGGGCAGGCCGCCCACCGAGATGCCGCCGAAGCCGACGCCGTGGTAGCCCTTCTCGCGGCCGATCAGACGGGTGCGCTGGCCTTCGCCGCGGGCACGATGGTAGGCGATGGCGATCTTCAACGCGGTATCGACCGACTCCGAGCCGGAGTTGGTGAAGAACACTTTGTTCAGCCCGGCGGGCGCGATTTCGGCCAGACGCTCGGCCAAGATGAAGGGGAGAGGGTGGCCCATCTGGAAGGTCGGTGCGAAATCGAGGGTGGCGATCTGCTGTTGCACCGCGTCGATGATGCGGCGCCGGCCATGGCCGGCGTTGCAGCACCACAGGCCGCCGGTGCCGTCCAAAATCTCACGGCCATCGGTGGTCTTGTAATACATGCCCTCGGCGCTGGCCAGCAGGCGCGGTTTTTGCTTGAACTGGCGGTTGGCCGAGAACGGCATCCAGAACGCGTCCATCTGCTCGGGGTGCTGGGTGGCTTGGCTTTGGTAATGCTGATGGAAGCGCGGCGTGTCGGTCATGGCGGTATCGGTCCAAGGCGATGTTTCGTCACTATACCGTGTTGAATAAATTTTACAATCCCCGGATTTGTAAAATATATTTACATGCGGATTGACCTTTCCGGCGAGGGGTGTTAAATATTCAACATCGCATTTGACAGTCCGCAGAACGCCATGGATATCGGGTTACGCCTTCAGGAAGTCCGCAACAAAAAAGGCCTGAGCCAGCGCGAACTGGCCAAACGGGTCGGTGTCACCAACAGCACCATCTCGCTGATCGAGCAGAACAAGGTCAGCCCGTCGATCAGTTCGCTGAAGAAGGTGTTGGACGGCATCCCGATTTCCCTGGCCGATTTCTTCACCGTCGACCTGGGCGAGGAGCGTGGCGACTCGCCGTTCTACGGCAAGGACGAGCAGATCGACGTCGGCAACGGCGGCATTCATTATTTCCTGGTCGGCCAGAACCGTCCGCAACGCCAGATGTGCATCCTGCGCGAGGTCATGCCGCCGGGCTCCGACACCGGCAAGGACATGCTCCTGCACGAGGGCGAGGAGGGCGGCATCATCATCCAGGGCGAAATCGAGCTCACCGTCGGCGATCAGGTGCGCGTGCTCGGCCCGGGCGACGCCTATTACTTCGAAAGCAAGACCCCGCACCGGTTCCGCAACGTCGGCAAGACCGAAGCCATTCTGGTGAGCGCCAACACGCCGCCGTCCTTTTAATCCTCCGTTTCCGAGAATCCGCCATGTCCCAGAAACTCACCCGCGCCGAGTGGGAAGCCAAAGCCCGAGCCCTCGACCTGCACACGCAGGCCTTCATCGACGGTGCCTACGTCGACGCCGCCTCCGGCAAGACCTTCGACTGCATCAGCCCGATCGACGGCCTGAGCCGCGGCCGGGTGGCCGAATGCGAGGCCGAAGACGTCGAGCGCGCGGTGCGCGCCGCCCGCCGCGCCTTCGAGTCCGGCGCTTGGTCGGAATCCTCGCCGGCGCACCGCAAGCGGACGTTGCAGAAATTCGCGCTGTTGATCGAAAAGCACGCCGAGGAATTGGCGCTGCTGGAGTCGATCGACATGGGCAAGCCGGTCGGCGACGCGCTGGCCATCGACGTTTCCGCCAGCGTGCGCTGCCTGAACTGGACCGCCGAGGCCATCGACAAGGTCTACGGCGAAATCGCCCCGACCCCGCAGCATGAGCTCGGCCTGATCACCCGCGAGCCGCTGGGTGTGGTCGGCGCCATCGTGCCGTGGAACTTCCCGCTGCTGATGGCGGCTTGGAAATTCGCGCCGGCACTGGCTACCGGCAACTCGGTGATCCTCAAACCCTCTGAAAAATCGCCGCTGTCGGCCATCCGCATCGCCGAGCTGGCGATGGAAGCCGGCATTCCGGCCGGCGTGTTCAACGTGCTGCCGGGCTTCGGCAAGGGCGCCGGCGAGCCGTTGGCGCTGCACATGGACGTCGACGGTCTGGTGTTCACCGGCTCCACCGGCGTCGGCAAGCACCTGCTACAGTGCGCCGGCCGCTCCAACATGAAGCGCGCCTACATGGAATGCGGCGGCAAGAGCCCGAACGTAGTGTTCGCCGACGCGCCCGACCTGCAGGCCGCGGCCGAAGCGGCCGCCATCGGCATCTTCTTCAACCAGGGCGAGGTCTGCACCGCCGCTTCGCGCCTGCTGGTCGAGCGTTCGATCAAGGACGAATTCGTGGCCATGGTGGTCGAGGCCGGCAAGTACCTGCATCCCAAGCATCCGTTCGAGCCGGGCGCGCCGATGGGCGCCATCGTCGACGAAGGCCAGATGAACCGCGTGCTCGATTACATCGAAAAGGGCAAGGCCGAGGGCGCCCGTCTGGCGCTCGGCGGCGAGCGGGTGATGACCGAAACCGGCGGCTACTACGTGGCGCCGACGGTGTTCGACGAGGTCGCCCATGAAATGACCATCTCGAAAGAAGAGATCTTCGGCCCGGTGCTGTCGGTCATCGCCTTCGACGACGAGAAGGACGCCGTGCGCATCGCCAACGACACCGACTACGGCCTGGCCGCCGGCGTCTGGACCTCGAATTTGAGCAAAGCCCACCGCGTGGCCAAGAAACTGCGCGCCGGCAGCGTGTGGGTCAACTACTGGGACGGCGGCGACATGACCGCGCCGTTCGGCGGCTTCAAGCAGTCCGGCAACGGCCGCGACAAATCCCTGCACGCCTTCGAGAAGTACACCGAGCTCAAGGCCACCTGGATCAACCTGAGAAGCTGATGGAAACGCCCGTCCGACTGCTGATCCACGGTGCCTCCGGGCGCATGGGCCAGGCCTTGATGCGCTTGGCCCAGAACGATGCCCGCCTGCGGGTGAGCGCGCAGAGCGGCAGCCGCGAAAGCGACCGTCTGCGCGACCTGCCGGAATTCGATGTCGCCATCGACTTCAGCTCGCCGGAGGGCTTCGATGCCGTCTTGGCCCTGTGCTTGGAACGCGGGAAAAGCTTGGTCAGCGGCACCACCGGCCTGAGCGCCGGCCAGTTCGCGGCCTTGGAAGCCGCCGGCGCCCGCATTCCGGTGCTTTGGGCCTCGAACTTCTCGCTCGGCGTGGCGGTGCTCGATCGCTTGGTCGGCCAGGCCGGGCAGTGGCTGAAGGATTGGCAGCTGGACATCCTGGAATCGCACCACATCCACAAGAAGGACGCGCCCTCGGGCACCGCGCTGAGCCTGGGCCGCACCGCCGAGGCCGCCAGCGGCAAGGCGCCGGTCTATCATTCGCTGCGCGGCGGCGACATCGTCGGCGAGCACACGGTGCAGTTCACCGGCATGGGCGAGCGCATCGAGCTGACCCACCGCGCCACCAACCGCGACATCTTCGCGCAGGGCGCGCTGTTCGCCGCGGTCCGGCTATCGGCGAAAATGAACGGGCATTACCGGTTCGACGATCTGCTGTAAGTCTTTCATGGACAAACCCGCCCGCATCCGCTAAAATTCTCGCTCGCCTAACCGCCTTCTTTCGGCTCCCGCGCAATACGGGAATCCGCTGCAGGAAGTACCCCAAACTCTTGAAAAGGCGAGCTTTGTGACCCAACCAGCCATTCTCGCTCTCGAAGACGGAACTGTATTCGAGGGCTTATCCGTAGGCGCGACCGGCATTTCGGTGGGCGAGGTGGTGTTCAACACCGCCATGACCGGCTACCAGGAAATCCTGACCGACCCGTCCTACAGCCGCCAGCTGGTCACGCTGACCTATCCGCACATCGGCAATACCGGCATCACCGGGCTCGACAACGAGTCCGGCCAGGTCTATGCCGCCGGCCTGATCGTGCGCGACGTGCCGCGCCGTGCCAGTAACTGGCGCAGTCAGATCGACCTGCCGGAGTGGCTGGTCAAGAACGGCATCGTCGCCATTTCCGACATCGACACCCGCAAGCTGACGCGTCTGCTACGCGACCGCGGCGCCCAGAGCGGCACCTTGATGGCCGGCGTCATCGACCGCGAGCATGCCGTGGAGGCCGCCCGCAAGTTCGCCGGCCTGAAGGGCATGGATCTGGCCAAAGTGGTCACCTGCGGCGAACCGTACCGTTGGCAGGGCGGCCAGCTCGACCTGAACAGCCAGGCCTTCGTCGAGGCGCCGGAGCGCTTTCATGTGGTGGCCTACGATTTCGGCGTCAAGCACAACATCCTGCGCATGCTGGCCGAACGCGGCTGCCGCCTGACCGTGGTGCCGGCTCAGACGCCGGCCGAACAGGTGCTGTCGCTCGATCCCGACGGCGTGTTCCTGTCCAACGGCCCCGGCGATCCGGCGCCCTGCGATTACGCCATCGCCGCGATCAAGACCTTCATCGCCCGCAAGATCCCGACCTTCGGCATCTGCCTGGGCCACCAGCTGCTCGGTTTGGCCGCCGGCGCGCAGACCCTGAAGATGAAGTTCGGCCACCACGGCGCCAACCATCCGGTCATCGACCTCGATTCCCGGCGCGTGCTGATCACCTCGCAGAACCACGGCTTCGCCATCGACGAAAGCAGCCTGCCGGCCAATGTCACGGTCACCCACCGCTCCCTGTTCGACCAGTCCAACCAAGGCATCGCGCTCGCCGATGCGCCGGCGTTCAGTTTCCAGGGCCATCCCGAAGCCAGCCCCGGTCCGCACGACGTGTCCTACCTGTTCGACCGCTTCATCGCCTTGATGGCGGAGCGCGCATGAGTCCGGGTCTGCGCCTCGCCGCCCTGTTGCTGCTGGCCTTTTGCGCACACCGCGCTTCGGGCGCCGACGAGGTGACGCCGGCGCAGCAGAGCCGGATGGCGGATGTCGCGGTCCGTGTCATGCCGATCGGACGGATCATGGAGATGGCGGCGGCCGAGAATCCGGCGTGGCCGGGCAGCGCGGACAGCCGCCTGGATGCCGAGCGGCTCGCGTGTCTGCGCGGCAATCTGCGGGCGCCCGCCTACCGGAAGGTGGTGGAGCGCCGCGTGGCCGATTATGCCCGCGCCGAACCGGCGCGGTTCGCCGAAGACTTGACCGTTCTCGAGGGCGATGCGGGCCGGCTGTTCGCCAAGCTCATGTCGGCGGGCATGGAAAGCAAGTTCAGCGGCAGCGAGAACCGCTTCGACCCCACTGCGCTGCTGAAGGACGAAACGCCGGAGGCGCTCGCCCAGATGGTGTTGCTGGCCAACGATCCGCGATACACCCCGCTGCGCGCCATGCTCGGCATCGGCGCACAGATCGTGGACGGGGAGAGCGGCCGGAAAGTCGGTCAGGCCGCGGGCCTGACGTTGATGCTCCCGGCCCTGTCCGACGCCATGACCGTCTGCAACGTACGCTTCGAAGAACTCTGACCGCCAACCCACCGAGGACCGCCGCATGCATCGATTCGTCCGCGCGTCATTCACCGCCCTGGTCCTGCTGGCTGCCAATTTTTTTGGCATGCCGTCCGCCTGGGCCCAAGCCAACGCCGCCAAGGTCGAGCGCCTGACTGACTTGGTGGTCGAGCTGATGCCGATCGGTAGCATCTTCGAGGAGTTGGCCAAAGCCGATCCGCAGTGGCCGTTGCGGAGCGACCGGAACGCCATGAGTGCCGGCCAGCACAGCTGCCTGCGCGGCGAACTGAGCCGTGCCGGCTACCGGCGCATGAAGCGCGTGGACGTGGCCGGATACGCCGCCGCCAATCCCTCGCGACTGGATGCCGACATCCGCGTGCTGGAGGGCGGTTCCGCTTGGCTGATGAACCGTCTGGTGCTGGCCGGCGCCGAGGCCGAGCGCACCGGCGTGCCGGCCGACGAGCAGGCCATCCTGTCGGCCGCCAGCATCGAGCAGGTCGGTTCGTTCATGAGCCTGATGCAGAGCCCGGATTACGCCGGTCTGCGCCGCGTGGCAGGCTTGGGCAATGCCCTCGACACCAACAAATCGCAGGAAGAGAACGAAGCGGCCGGCGAGCAAATCGGCGCCGATTTGGCTACCCAGGCCATATTCAAGGCCATGTCCACCTGCAAGATCCCGGCTTCCGCGCTGTTCGCCGACTAAGAATGCGCGCATCCCACCGAACGACCGAGCGACGAAATGCCGAAACGTACTGACATCCAAACCATCCTGATCATCGGCGCCGGCCCCATCGTCATCGGCCAGGCCTGCGAGTTCGACTATTCCGGCGCCCAGGCCTGCAAGGCCCTGCGCGAGGAAGGCTACCGCGTGGTGCTGGTCAACTCGAATCCGGCCACCATCATGACCGATCCGGACATGGCCGACGCCGTCTACATCGAGCCGATCAATCCGGCCACGGTCGAGCGCATCATCGCCAAGGAGAAGCCGGACGCGCTGCTGCCGACCATGGGCGGGCAGACCGCGCTGAACTGCGCCCTGACCCTGGCCGACGACGGCGTGCTCGACAGATACGGCGTCAAGCTGATCGGCGCCTCGCGCGAGGCGATCCGCATGGCCGAAGACCGCGAACTGTTCCGCGTGGCCATGGCCGACATCGGCTTGGACTGCCCGAAGGCGGAGATCGCGCGCACGCTCGAACAGGCGCTCGACATCCAGACCCGCGTCGGCTATCCGACCATCATCCGCCCGAGCTTCACCCTGGGCGGCAGCGGCGGCGGCATCGCCTACAACCGCGAGGAGTTCATCGAGATCGTCAAGCGCGGCCTCGACCTGTCGCCGACCACCGAAGTGCTGATCGAGGAGTCGGTGCTGGGCTGGAAGGAATACGAGATGGAGGTGGTGCGCGACACCGCCGACAACTGCATCATCGTCTGCTCGATCGAGAACCTCGACCCGATGGGCGTGCACACCGGCGACTCGATCACCGTGGCGCCGGCGCAGACCCTGACCGACAAGGAATACCAGCGTCTGCGCGACGCCTCGATCGCGGTGCTGCGCAAGATCGGCGTCGACACCGGCGGCTCCAACGTGCAGTTCGGCATCAACGCCGACAACGGCCGGGTGGTGGTGATCGAGATGAATCCGCGCGTGTCGCGTTCCTCGGCCTTGGCCTCCAAGGCCACCGGCTTCCCGATCGCCAAGATCGCCGCCAAGCTGGCGGTCGGCTACACGCTCGACGAGCTGCGCAACGAAATCACCGGCGGCCTCACGCCGGCCTCGTTCGAACCGACCATCGATTACGTGGTCACCAAGATCCCGCGCTTCGCGTTCGAGAAATTCCCGGCCGCCGACGCGCGACTGACCACCCAGATGAAATCGGTGGGCGAGGTGATGGCGATGGGCCGTACCTTCCAGGAGTCGGTGCAGAAGGCGCTGCGCGGGCTGGAAATCGGCAAGGTCGGCTTCGACCCGACCGGCGCCGCCGCCCAAGGCGAGGAAGGCCTGCTGCGCATCAAGCGCGAGCTCAAGGAGCCCGGTCCGGAGCGCCTGTTCCAGGTCGCGGAGGCTTTCCGCGCCGGCCTGAGCGTGGACGAGGTGTTCAAACTCAGCTTCATCGACCCCTGGTTCCTGGATCAGATCGAGGAACTGGTCGCCATCGAGGCCCAGATCGCCGAGGGCGGTTTGGCCGCCTTGGACGCCGGTCGCATGCGCCATCTGAAGCGCAAGGGCTTCTCCGACGCGCGCATCGCGCAACTGGCCGGCACCGACGAGGCCGCGGTGCGCGCGCTGCGCCATGCGCTGAAGGTGCGTCCGACCTACAAGCGCGTCGATTCCTGCGCCGCCGAGTTCGCCACCGGCACCGCCTACCTGTATTCGACCTACGAGGACGAATGCGAGGCCGCGCCGACCGACCGCCGCAAGGTCATCGTGCTCGGCGGCGGCCCGAACCGCATCGGGCAGGGCATCGAATTCGACTACTGCTGCGTGCATGCCTCGCTGGCGCTGCGCGAGGACGGTTTCGAGACCATCATGATCAACTGCAACCCGGAGACGGTCTCGACCGACTTCGACACCTCCGACCGCCTGTACTTCGAGCCGCTGACGCTCGAGGACGTGCTGGAGATCGTCGAGCTGGAGAAACCGGTCGGCGTGATCGTGCAGTACGGCGGCCAGACCCCGCTGAAGCTGGCGCGTGCGCTGGAGGCCGCCGGCGCGCCGATCATCGGCACCTCGCCGGATTCGATCGACTGGGCCGAAGACCGCGAGCGCTTCCAGAAGCTGGTCGAGGAGCTCGGCCTGCTGCAACCGCCGAACCGCACCGCGCGCAACGCCGAACAGGCCATCGCGCTGGCCAACGAGATCGGCTATCCGCTGGTGGTGCGCCCGAGCTACGTGCTGGGCGGTCGCGCCATGGAAGTGGTGTATTCCGACGAAGACCTGTCGCGCTACATCCGCGAAGCGGTGCAGGTCTCGAACGATTCGCCGGTGCTGCTCGACCGCTTCCTCGACAACGCGGTCGAAGTCGACGTCGACGTCATCGCCGACGCCGACGGCGACGTGCTGATCGGCGGCATCATGGAGCACATCGAAGAGGCCGGCGTGCACTCCGGCGATTCCTCCTGCTCGCTGCCGCCGTACACCCTGTCGGCCGCCATCCAGGACCGCCTGCGCGAGCAGGTGACGCGCATGGCCCGCGCGTTGAAGGTGGTCGGCCTGATGAACACCCAGTTCGCCATCCAGGGCGAGACCATCTTCGTGCTGGAGGTCAATCCGCGCGCCTCGCGCACCGTGCCGTTCGTGTCCAAGGCCATCGGCCGGCCGCTGGCCAAGATCGCCGCACGCTGCATGGCCGGCCAGAGCCTGGCCGCGCAGGGCGCGCTGCGCGAGATCGTGCCGCCGTACTATTCGGTCAAGGAAGCCATCTTCCCGTTCGCCAAGTTCCAGAACGTCGATCCGATCCTCGGACCGGAAATGCGCTCCACCGGCGAGGTGATGGGCGTCGGCCGCAGCTTCAGCGAGGCCTTCGGCCGCGCCGAAGAAGCCGCCGGCATCAAGGTGCCGCAACCGGGCAAAGCCTTCGTGTCGGTGCGCGAGGTCGACAAGCCGCGCGTGGTCGAAGTCGCCCAGGCGCTGCTGAAGAAGGGCTTCAGTCTGGTCGCCACCCAAGGTACCGCGCTGTATCTGAAATCCCGCGGCTTGCCCTGCGAGGCGGTCAACAAGGTCGCCGAAGGCCGTCCGCACATCGTCGACCTGATCAAGAACGGCGAGATCAGCTACCTCATCAACACCACCGAGGGCAAGCAGGCCATCGCCGACTCGTTCTCGATCCGCCGCGAAGCGCTGCAGCACCGTCTGGTGTATTCCACCACCATTCCCGGCGCCAAGGCCTTGGTGCAGTCGATGGACACCCGCGACAACCCGAGCGTCCGTTCCCTGCAGGAACTGCATGCGGAGCTGCGCGGATGAGCGGCATCGTTCCCCTGACCCACAAAGGCGCGTTGCGCCTGCGCGAAGAGCTGGACCGTCTGAAGTCGGTCGAGCGCCCGAAGGTGATCGAAGCCATCGCCGAGGCCCGCGGCCATGGCGATCTGAAGGAGAACGCCGAATACCACGCCGCGCGCGAGCAGCAGGGTTTCATCGAGGGCCGCATCCAGGAGCTGGAATACGCGCTGTCGCATTGCCAGGTCATCGAAGTCGGCAAGCTCAAGGCCGGCTCCAAGGTCGTGTTCGGCGCCACCGTCGAGCTGGTCGACCTGGATTCCGACGTGGTGGTGACCTACACCATCGTCGGCGACCTCGAGTCCGACATCAAGCAACAGCTGATCTCGGTGTCTTCGCCGATCGCGCGCGCGATGATCGGTAAGCACGAAGGCGACGCCATCACCATCCAGGCCCCGGGCGGCAGCCGCGAATACGAAATCACCGCGGTCCGTTATCTCGACTGACATGCCGACCGGCGCGCGCGTCCTGCTGTTGCCGGAACGGCGCCGCTTCGCCGGCCAGGGGTTCTCGCCTGCGTTCGCGCGCATCGCCCGCCGTTTCCATCAGACTGCCGGCACGGCAGGCGAGAGCGCTCAGCTGCAACGGCATTTCCGCTGCGAGCCGGACGGCTGGCCGCTGGCGGCGCTATGCCGGCAGGCCGGGCCGGGCGATGCCGGAGACGGGCAGTGGCTGTTGGCCGATCCGGTACACCTGCAGATGGAAATGCGTGATGCCCGGCTGATGGCCTGGGATACCTTGCCGCTAAGCGGATCCGAAACCGACGCCATCCATCAGGCTTTGGCGCCGGTGTTCGCCGATGCCGGTTACCGGTTTCTCGGCGGCGATGGCCGCTTCTTCCTGCGCGCCGCCAGCGATGAGGTCTTGCCGGCGTTCACGCCGGCGCCGGAAATGCTGGGTTGCACGCTGTCCGACCACTTGCCGGCCGAGCGCCGCTGGACGGCGCTGTTCAACGAATGTCAGGTGATCCTGTACAACCATCCGTTGAACGTCGAGCGCCAGCGCCGCGGCATGGCGACGGTGAACGCACTGTGGTTCTGGGGGCAGGGCGCGTTGCCGTCCGCGGTACATCACGGTTTCGCCCGCATCGAATCGTCGGCTTGGGATATCCGTGCGCTGGCGGCGCAGGACATGGCCGATGGCGGTGGCGAGCTGCTCGACCTGCGTCAGCCGCGCGATTGGCTTGCCGTCGAGGCCGCATTCGACCCGGCACGGGAAACGCGGTTCGACTTCGCCGATGGGACCCTCTGGCGTTGGCGTCCGGCATTCCGCTGGCGATTCTGGTCGCGGCGGATTGCGTCGCTGTCCTGAATTCTGAGCTGCATTTCGGAGTTGTCCGACACGTGAAAGCCGGCAGGCCATATCCGCGGCGGTACAATGGATGCATGCCGTACATCCCGAAGATCAGCCGCCGCCCGTTGCCCGAGGCCGTTCCCGCATTGCATGCCTCGCCGTTGCTGAGCCGTCTGTACGCGGCTCGCGGCCTGCAGTCGCCGGAGGAGGCCGATTTGGCCCTGGCGCATCTGTTGCCGCCGGATGGCTTGCGCGGGCTGGATACGGCCGTCGATCTGCTGCTGGATGCCATCGGCAACGACCGGCGGATCGTGGTGGTCGGCGATTTCGACTGCGACGGCGCCACCGGCGCCGCCTTGGCGGTGCGCGGCCTGTCGATGCTGGGGGCGCGTCAGGTGGGCTTCAAGGTGCCGCATCGGGTTCTGCACGGCTACGGCCTGACGCCGGGCCTGGTGGACGAGCTGATTCCGTCGAGTCCCGATCTGGTCGTCACGGTCGATAGCGGCATCGCCTGCCTGCCGGGCGTGGCGCGCGCCAAGGCGCTCGGCTGGAAAGTGTTGGTCACAGACCACCACCTGCCGGGTGAGCAGTTGCCGGATGCCGATGCCATCGTCAATCCGAACCAGTCGGGCTGTCCGTTCGCCAGCAAAGCTCTGGCCGGCGTCGGGGTGATGTTCTACCTGCTGCTGGCGGTGCGTCGCCGGTTGCGCGAGCACGGCTTGCCGGGCATGGATGCCGATCTGTCGAGTCTGCTGGATCTGGTCGCCATCGGCACGGTCGCCGACATGGTCAAGCTCGACGCCAACAACCGGCGGCTGGTGCGCGCCGGCCTGGCGCGCATCCGCCAAGGACGCTGCCAGCCCGGCGTGCGGGCCTTGGCGGCGCTCGGCGGCCTGGATCTGGCGAAACTCACCGAGACCGACATCGGTTTCCGCATCGGTCCGAAAATCAACGCCGCCGGCCGCTTGGAAGACATGGCGCTCGGCATCGAATGCCTGTTGGCCGATGACGAGACACGGGCCATGGACCTGGCCGAATCCCTGCATGCCATCAACCAGGAGCGGCAGGAACTGCAGCAGGACATGTTGCAGGAGGCGGAGCAGGCGTTGGCAACGATAGGCGATGACGATACCGACGCCGGACCGGCCGTACTGCTGTTCCAGCCGCATTGGCATCCGGGCATCATCGGCCTGGTGGCTTCGCGGGTGAAGGACAGCCGGCACCGGCCGGCCTTGGTGTTCGCGCCGAGCGAACCGGGCAGCGAGGAACTGCGCGGCTCGGCACGTTCGATTCCCGGCTTCCACATCCGCGACGCCCTGGCGCACATCGATGCCCTGCATCCGGGCCTGATTTCACGCTTCGGCGGCCACGCCATGGCGGCCGGCCTCAGCCTGCCGGCCGGTCATCTGCCGGATTTTCGCGCCGCGTTCCAGGCCTTGGCGCGGGCGTGGATCGAGCCCGAAAGCCTGCAGGGCGTGCTCTGGAGCGACGGCGCCTTGGCCGAACACGAGCTCGAGCGCGACACCGCACTATTGCTGCAGGCCGCGGGGCCGTGGGGTCAGGGCTTTCCGCCGCCGTTGTTCGACAATGCGTTCCACGTGCTGGAGTGGCGGGTGCTCAAGGAGCGGCATCTGAAGCTGCAGTTGGCGTTGCCTGGCTCCAGCCGGGCCATCGAGGCCATCCAGTTCGGCGGTTATGCCGGCCGGCCGCCGCCGGAACGCATCCACGCCGTGTATGAACTGCAGACCAACGACTGGCGCGAGCGCCGCGGCGTGCAGTGTCTGATCCGTCATCTGGAGCCCGTCTGAGGCCCGGCTCTGCTACAATGGCAGGCTGATTATCCTGGTGTTTTAGCTGGAATTTATGGAACTGAATCCGATCCGCAACCGCATCGCCGAATTGCAAGAGCGTGTGTCTTCGCTCAGGGGGTATCTTTGACTTCGACAACAAGGTCGAGCGTCTGGAAGAAGTGAACCGGGAGCTGGAAAGTCCCGAAATCTGGAACGAGCCGGATAAGGCGCTGGCGCTAGGCAAGGAGCGCGCCAGCCTCGACAAGACCGTGTCCGAAATCCGCGGCACGCTGGACGGACTGTCCGAAGCGCTGGAATACCTCGAACTGGCCGAGATGGAAGACGACGAATCGATGGTCGAGTCGATCACCGGCGACGTCGAGAAGATCGCCGAGCGCGTCGGCAAGCTCGAGTTCCGCCGCATGTTCTCCGGCGAGCAGGACCATGCCAACTGCTTCGTCGACATCCAGTCCGGCGCCGGCGGCACCGAGGCCCAGGACTGGGCCGAAATCCTGTTGCGCATGTACCTGCGTTTCTGCGAGTCGCGCGGCTGGAAGACCGAGCTGATGGAGGCCTCCGACGGCGACGTGGCCGGCATCAAGAGCGCCACCTTCCGGGTCGAGGGCGAATACGCCTACGGCTGGCTGAAGACCGAGATCGGCGTGCACCGGCTGGTGCGCAAATCGCCGTTCGATTCCGACAACCGCCGGCACACCTCGTTCTGCTCGGTGTTCGTCAGTCCGGAAGTGGACGACAACATCGAGATCGAAATCAATCCGGCCGACCTCCGGACCGACGTCTACCGCTCGTCCGGCGCCGGCGGCCAGCACGTCAACAAGACCGAATCGGCGGTGCGCATCACGCATATCCCGACCAATACCGTGGTCGCCTGCCAGATCGAACGTTCGCAGCACGGCAACCGCGACCGCGCCATGAAGATGCTGAAGGCCAAGCTGTACGAGCTCGAGCTGATGAAGCGCAACTCGGAGAAGGACGCGCTGGAAGCGACCAAATCCGACATCGGCTGGGGCAGCCAGATCCGCAGCTACGTGCTCGACCAGAGCCGGATCAAGGATCTGCGCACCGGCGTCGAACGCACCGATACCCAGAAAGTGCTGGATGGCGACCTCGACGAATTCGTCGAAGCCAGCCTGAAGGCGGGCCTGACCGCCGGCTCCGGCCGGACCAACTGAGCACAGCCATGAACGACACCGTCAACGACCTGCCGCAGGACGAGAACCAGCTGATCGCCGAGCGCCGCGCCAAGCTCAAGGCCCTGCGCGAAAAAGGCATCGCCTTCCCGAACGATTTTGTGCGCGCCGACTACGCGCAGGACCTGCAGGCCGAATACGCCGACAAGGAGCGCTGGAGCACGGAAAGCCTGCAGGAACTCGGCCGCGGCGTGCAGATCGCCGGCCGGCTGATGGCCAAGCGGGTGATGGGCAAGGCCAGCTTCGCCCAACTGCAGGACATGTCCGGCCGCATCCAGCTGTATTTGTCCGCGGCCGACCTGGGCGAGTCCTACGAGGCGTTCAAGCACTGGGACATCGGCGACATCCTCGGCGTCACCGGCACGCTGACCCGCACCAAGACCGGCGAGCTCTCGGTGAAAGGCGAAAGCCTGCGTCTGCTGACCAAGTCGCTGCGCCCGCTGCCGGACAAATGGCACGGCCTGTCCGACGTCGAGCAGCGTTATCGTCAGCGCTACGTCGACCTGATCGTGACGCCGGAGGCGCGCGAGGTGTTCATCAAGCGCTCGCAGGTGGTCTCGGCGCTGCGCAACTGGCTGGACTCGCGCCGCTTCCTGGAAGTGGAGACGCCGATGATGCATTACATCCCCGGCGGCGCCACGGCCAAGCCGTTCACCACCCACCACAACGCGCTCGGGCTCGACCTGTACCTGCGCGTGGCGCCCGAGCTGTACCTGAAGCGCCTGACCGTGGGCGGCCTGGAGCGCATCTACGAGATCAACCGCAACTTCCGCAACGAGGGCGTGTCGACCCGGCACAACCCCGAGTTCACCATGCTCGAGCTGTACGAGGCCTATGCCACCTACAACGAGATCATGGACCTGACCGAAGGCATGATCCGCGCCGCCGCCGAAAAGGTGCTGCCGGACCTGCAGGCGCACTGGGACGGCAACGACATCGACCTGTCAAAGCCGTTCCGGCGCTGGACCATGACCGATGCCGTGCTGGAGCACAACCCGCAGATACGGCCCGAGCACATCCGCGACCTCGAGGCCATGCGCGGCCACTGCCGGGCGCTCGGCATCCGCATCAAGCCGTCCTACGGCTGGGGCAAGCTGCTGCTGGAGGTGTTCGAGAAGACGGTGGAGCACACCCTGATCCAGCCGACCTTCATCACCCAGCACCCGACCGAAGTCAGCCCGCTGGCGCGCGCCAACGACGACGACGCCGGCTTGACCGACCGCTTCGAGCTGTTCGTCGGAGGCAGGGAGATCGCCAACGGCTTCTCCGAGCTCAACGACGCCGAAGACCAGGCCGCGCGCTTCGCCGAACAGGTGGCGCAGAAGGAGGGCGGCGACGACGAGGCCATGCACTTCGACGCCGACTACATCCGCGCGCTCGAGGTCGGTCTGCCGCCCACCGGCGGACTGGGCGTCGGCATCGACCGTCTGGTGATGCTGCTGACCGGCTCCAGCTCGATTCGCGACGTGCTGCTGTTCCCGTACATGCGGCCGGTGCACGACTGACGCTGGATTGCTTCGATAAACGCAAAGGGCGCCCATCGGCGCCCTTTGCATTGCGTGGCAAGAGGATGCGCTATTCGCGCGGTTTGCCGGCCCGGTTGTCGAACAGCGTACCTACGATGGCGCCGCTGCCGCCCAGGAACACCAGCGCCAGGAAGAAGGAGTTCCCGGCCATGGCGCTGACCGCATCCTTGAACACGAGCGCCGTGCACAGGCCGAGCAGGGTGCCGACGACCCGGAAACGGGCGTTGCGCGGCATGGCCATGTTCAGTCCGTCTTGGCGCTTTCGCGCAGCTCGCGACGCAGGATCTTGCCGACGTTGGTCTTCGGCAGCTCGTTGCGGAACTCGATGTATTTCGGACGCTTGTAGCCGGTCAGTTCGTCATGGCAGAAATGGCGGATGGCGTCGGCGGTCAGGTTCGGGTCCTTGCGCACCACCACCAGTTTGACCGCCTCGCCGGACTTCTCGTCCGGCACGCCGACGGCGGCGACCTCGAGCACGCCCGGCATGGCGGCCACCACGTCCTCGACCTCGTTCGGGAACACGTTGAAGCCGGACACCAGGATCATGTCCTTCTTGCGGTCGACGATGTAGAAGAAGCCCTTCTCGTCCATCTTGGCGATGTCGCCGGTGTGCAGCCAGCCGGCGGCGTCGATGACCTTGGCGGTTTCGTCCGGACGCTGCCAGTAGCCCAGCATCACCTGCGGGCCCTTGATGCACAGTTCGCCGATTTCGCCCTGCGGCAGCATGTTGCCGGCATCATCCTTGATGCAGCAGGCGGTCGAAGGAATCGGCAGACCGATGGCGCCGTTGAACTCTTTGAGGTCCATCGGATTGATGCAGGCGGCCGGCGAGGTTTCGGTCAGGCCGTAAGCCTCGACCAGGGTCACGCCGGTGACCTGCTTCCATTTTTCGGCCACGGCGCGCTGCACCGCCATGCCGCCGCCCAAAGTGAAGCGCATGCGGCTGAAATCGAGCTTGTCGAAGCCGGGCGTATGCAACAGGCCGTTGAACAGGGTGTTGAC
Source organism: Arenimonas maotaiensis (assembly GCF_014638745.1). GTDB lineage: Bacteria > Pseudomonadota > Gammaproteobacteria > Xanthomonadales > Xanthomonadaceae > Arenimonas > Arenimonas maotaiensis. The sequence continues at coordinate 81,811 of NZ_BMFO01000001.1, read as the reverse complement.
GCCGGTAATGGCGGTGAAGTTGCTCTTGGCCAGTTCCTTGACGAAGCCGCGCATGTCGCGCGGATTGGTGATCAGGTAGTTCAGGCCGCCGAACTTCATGAACACCAGGCAGTTCGCGGTGAGCGCGAAGATGTGGTACAGCGGCAGGGCGGTGATGATGACCTCCTCACCCTCTTTGATGCCGTGGCCCAGCCAGGCCGAGCTCTGCTGCATGTTGGCCACCAGGTTGCGGTGGGTCAGCATGGCGCCCTTGGACACGCCGGTGGTGCCGCCGGTGTACTGCAGGAAGGCGATTTCCTGCGGCTGGATGCTGACCGCCGGCAGGGTGTGCCTGGCGCCGAGCTTCAGCGTCTGCTTGAAGGGGATCGCGCCCGGCAGCTCGAAGTGCGGCACCTGCTGTTTCACGTACTTCAGCACGAAATCGATCAGATAGCCCTTCGGACCCAGCATCTCGCCGATGGTGGTGGTGATCACCTGGCCGACCTTGGTCTCGGCCACCACGTCCTGCGCCACATGCGCGAAGTTCTCAAGCACCAGCAGCACGGTCGCGCCGGAGTCGATTAGTTGGTGCTTGAGCTCGCGGTGGGTGTACAGCGGGTTGGTGTTGACCACGGTGAGGCCGGCGCGCAGCACGCCGAACAGCGCGATCGGGTACTGCAGCAGGTTCGGCAGCATGATGGCCACGCGCTCGCCTTTCTTCAGGCCGAGCTCGTGAATCAGGTAGTTGGCGAACGCGGCGCTGAGTTCGTCGATTTCATGGTAAGTCAGGGTCTTGCCGAAATTGCTGAACGCCGGGCGGTCGCCGAACTTGCGGATGGCCTGTTCCAGCACCGAAACGATCGACGGGAACTGGTCGAGGTCGATTTCGTGGGGTGTGTTCGGGGCGTAGCTGCTCAACCAGGGATGTGTCGTGCTCATGGAAACCGTGGATACGCGAAGGTATGTCCATTGGAGCATAAGCTCTAGGTGCTGACAAGCCTTGCGGCCAATGAAAAAGCGGCCGAAGCCGCTTTTTCACCGTCCCTTCGCGCGGGCCGATCAGGCGGCTTTGCGCGATGCCAGCTGGCGCAGCACGTAGTGCAGGATGCCGCCGTGGCGGAAGTACTCGACTTCCTTCGGGGTCAGCAGCAGCACCTTGGCCTTGAACGCCTTGACCGAGCCGTCCGGCGAGGTCGCGGTGACGTCGGCGATCTTGCCGGCGCCGTCCTGCAGGCCGGTGACGGCGAAGCGCTCGTCGCCCTTCAGGCCGTGCGAAGCGGCGCTCTCGCCGTCCAGGAACTGCAGCGGCAGCACACCCATGCCGACCAGGTTCGAGCGGTGGATGCGCTCGAAGCTCTCGGCGATCACGGCCTTCACGCCCAGCAGGGTGGTGCCCTTGGCGGCCCAGTCGCGCGAGGAGCCGGTGCCGTATTCCTTGCCGGCGATCACCACCAGCGGCACGCCCTCGGCCTTGTAGCGCATGGCGGCGTCGTAGATGGCGAGTTTGTCGTTCGACGGGTAGTGGATGGTGTTGCCGCCTTCCTCGCCGCCCAGCATCAGGTTTTTGATGCGGATGTTGGCGAAAGTGCCGCGCACCATCACGTCGTCGTTGCCGCGGCGCGAACCGTAGGAGTTGAAGTCGACCGGCTTGACGCCGCGCGCCTGCAGGTACTGGCCGGCCGGCGAGCTGGCCTTGATGTTGCCGGCCGGCGAGATGTGGTCGGTGGTGATCGAGTCGCCGAACAGGCCGAGCACGCGCGCGCCGTGGATGTCGTCGATGCTGCCGACCGACATGGTCATGCCGTCGAAGTACGGCGGGTTCTTGATATAGGTCGAGGCGTCGCTCCAGGCGAAGCTTTCGCCTTCCGGCGAGGCGATCTGGTTCCAGCGCGAATCGCCCTTGAACACGTCGGCGTAGTTCTTCTTAAACATGTCCGGGCCGATCGAGGCGGCGATGGCGTCGCTGATCTCCTGGTTGCTCGGCCAGATGTCCTTGAGGAACACGTCCTTGCCGTCGGCGTCCTTGCCCAGCGGTTCGCGGCTGAGGTCGATGTTGACGGTGCCGGCCAAGGCGTAGGCCACCACCAGCGGCGGCGAGGCCAAGTAGTTCATCTTCACTTCGGCGTGCACGCGGCCTTCGAAGTTGCGGTTGCCCGACAGCACCGAGGCCACGGTCAGGTCGCCGGCGGCGATGGCCTTGGACACGTCTTCCGGCAGCGGGCCGGAGTTGCCGATGCAGGTGGTGCAGCCGTAACCGACCACGAAGAAGCCCATCGATTCCAGATCCTTCAGGACATCGGCCTTCTTCAGGTAGTCGGTGACCACCAGCGAGCCCGGGCCGAGCGAGGTCTTCACCCACGGCGCCGGCTTCAGGCCGCGAGCGGCGGCCTTGCGCGCCAACAGACCGGCGCCCAGCATCACCGCCGGGTTGGAGGTGTTGGTGCAGGAAGTGATGGCCGCGATGACCACTGCGCCGTCCTTCATCTCGGTTTCGCTGCCGTTGATGACCGCCTTGACCGCGCCGGTGGCGTCGGCGTTCTTCTTGGCGCGGGCCTCGGCGAACGCGGCCAGCGCGGTATTGGCGTTGTCCTTCATGTCGGTCAGCAGCACGCGGTCCTGCGGACGCTTCGGGCCGGCCAGCGACGGCTTGACCTCGGCCATGTCCAGGTGCAGCACGGCGCTGTACTCGGCTTCGGCGTCGGTGCGCCACAGGCCCTGGGCCTTGGCATAGGCTTCGACCAGCGCGATCAGCGCCTCGTCGCGGCCCGACAGTCGCAGGTAGTTCAGCGACTCGCCGTCGATCGGGAAGATGCCGCAGGTGGCACCGTATTCCGGGGCCATGTTGGCGATGGTGGCACGGTCGGCCAGCGGTAGATGGTCCAAGCCGTCGCCGAAGAACTCGACGAACTTGCCGACCACGCCGTGCTTGCGAAGCATCTGGGTCACGGTCAGTACCAGGTCGGTGGCGGTGGCGCCTTCCGGCAGCTTGCCGGTCAGCTTGAAGCCGACCACCTGCGGAATCAACATCGAGCTCGGCTGGCCGAGCATGGCCGCTTCGGCCTCGATGCCGCCGACGCCCCAACCCAGCACACCGATGCCGTTGATCATGGTGGTGTGCGAGTCGGTGCCGAACACGCTGTCCGGGAAGGCGTAGCGCACGCCGTCGATGTCGCGTTCGACCACCACGCGGGCCAGGTTCTCGAGGTTCACCTGGTGCACGATGCCGGTGTTCGGCGGAACGACCTTGAAGTTGTTGAAGGCCTTCTGGCCCCAGCGCAGGAAGCTGTAGCGTTCGCCGTTGCGGGCGAATTCGATCTGGCCGTTCTCGTCCAGCGAGCTGGCCTTGCCGAAGGAATCGACCTGCACCGAGTGGTCGATGACCAGTTCGGACGGAATCAGCGGATTGATGTTGGCGGCCGAGCCGCCGAGCTTGACCACGGCGTCGCGCATGGCGGCCAGGTCGACCACGCAGGGCACGCCGGTGAAGTCCTGCAGCACCACGCGCGCCGGCATGAAGGCGATTTCGGTATCCGGTTCCTTCTTGGCGTCCCACTGGGCCACGGCTTCGATCGAGGACTTGGTCACCGACACGCCGTCTTCGCAGCGCAGCAGGTTCTCCAGCAGGATCTTCATCGAGTACGGCAGGCGGCTGATGTCGTAGCGCTGGCCGAGCTTGTCGAGGCTGAAGATGGTGTAGGTCTGGCCGTTGACGGACAGTTGGTCGCGCGTGGCGAAGGAGTCGGACATGGGGGGCTCCTGAAGTAGGGGGAAAGACGGACGGAACGGGGTTTCGTCAGCCCGATATTATGCCCGATTCCGCGCGTTTTTGCCCGTCATTTCTCGACGAACGCGCGTTCGAACACGTAGTGGCCGGGCTGCCCGATGCGGCTGGATGACTGGAATCCGCGGGCGTCCAGGATGCGGCGGAAATCGGCCAGCATGCCGGGGCTGCCGCAGATCATGGCGCGGTCGGTTTCCGGATTCAGTTCCGGGAAGCCGAGGAGGCGCGGAATCTCGCCGTTCTCCAGCAAGGTGGTGGCGCGGCCGTGCAGCGCGAACGGTTCGCGCGACACCACCGGCACGTAATGCAGCTGGCGCGAGACCTGTTCGCCGAGGTATTCGTGGCGCGGCAGCTCGTTGCGGAAGTAGTCGGCGTAGGCCAGATCCTTGACGTAGCGCACGCCGTGCACCACTACCACCTGCTCGAAGCGCTCGTAGGTTTCCGGATCCTTCACGATCGAGAGGAACGGCGCCAGACCGGTGCCGGTGGACAGCAGGTACAGCACCTTGCCCGGATGCACGTCGCTGATCAACAGCGTGCCGGTCGGCTTGCGGCTGATCAGCAGCGTATCGCCGGGCTGGATATGTTGCAGGCGCGAGGTCAACGGGCCGTCCGGCACCTTGATGCTGAAGAACTCCAGGTGCTCTTCCCAGTTGGCGCTGGCGATGGAGTAGGCGCGCACCAGCGGTTTGCCGTCCACTTCCAGGCCGATCATGACGAACTGGCCGTTCTCGAAACGGAACCCGTCGTCGCGGGCCACGGTGAAACTGAAGTACTGTTCAGTCCAGTGGCGCACGTCCAGGACGGTTTCCTTGATGTAGGCAGAACTCATGAAAGGCTTCCGGATCAATAAGATAGCTTGTTTTTTCGGCGCGCGGAGCGCGCTTTTCGCTGCGCACATGATACGGTCTTTGCCGGATGGCCGCTATTGACCGTAATCAAGTCCAAGGAAAATCAAGCTTTTAATTGCATTATCCGCAAACCCGTGTATAGTGCAGGTACTGATTTTGCTCAGGGCCAAATGTGGCTTGTGGCCCGATGCGGTAGATTTTAGCGGTCCGCTTCATCGTAACATCGCGGTATTCCTAGCAAAACAGTCTTTCTCCGCAAGGGGGAGGTTTTCTTTGTTTACCTAGGAGCAATACTATGTCTGATCGTCAAGTCGGTACCGTCAAGTGGTTCAACGACGCCAAGGGCTTCGGCTTCATCACCCCGGAAAGCGGCGAAGATGTGTTCGTGCACTTCCGCTCGATCCAGGGCAACGGCTTCAAATCGCTGAAGGAAGGCCAAAAGGTCACCTTCAAGCTGGTGAAAGGCCAAAAAGGCATGCAAGCCGACGAAGTCCAAGCGATGTAATCCCAAAGACGTCATAGTCTTTACAAAACCCCGATCCGTCGGGGTTTTTGTTTTCAACCCATAAAGGAATTCCCGATGCAAATCTCCGACAACAGCGTGGTCAGCTTCCACTACACCCTGACCGACAAGGACGGCAACGTCATCGACAGCTCGCAGGGCAACGCGCCGCTGACCTATCTGCACGGCGTCGGCCAGATCGTGCCGGGCCTGGAAAACGCGCTGGTCGGCAAGGCCGTCGGCGACAAGATGGACGTGCAGGTGCCGGCCGCCGAAGGTTACGGCGAGCGCCACGAGTTCATGATCCAGCAGGTGCCGCGCGAAGCCTTCCAAGGCGTCGATGACATCGAGCCGGGCATGCAGTTCACCGCGCAGACCCCGCAGGGCGGCATGACCGTCACCGTCACCGCCGTGGACGAAACCACCGTGACCGTGGACGGCAACCACCCGTTGGCCGGCCAGGACCTGTTCTTCGCGGTCGAGATCGTCTCGGTGCGCGAAGCCAGCGCCGAAGAGCAGGCGCACGGCCACGTGCACGGCGAGGGCGGCCACCAGCACTGAGCCGGTTCCGCATGGACAAAAAAACACCGCCATCCGGCGGTGTTTTTTTTGGGTGGCTGTTGTTGCTTATAGCGATTCGAAGATGCCGGCCGCGCCCATGCCGGTGCCGATGCACATGGTGACCATGCCGTAGGTGCCGCCGGTGCGTTTCAGGTTGTGCACCAAGGTGGCGGTACGGATGGCGCCGGTGGCGCCGAGCGGATGGCCGAGCGCGATGGCGCCGCCGTTCGGATTGACCTTGGCCGGATCCAAACCGCAGTCGCGGATCACGGCCAAGGCCTGGGCCGCGAAGGCCTCGTTCAGCTCGATCCAATCCAGCTGGTCCTGGTTCAGGCCGGCCTGCTTGAGCGCCTTCGGGATGGCGGCGATCGGACCGATACCCATGATTTCCGGCGCCACGCCGGCCACCGAGAAGCTGACGAAACGGGCGATCGGCGTCAGGCCGTAATCCTTCACCGCCTGGGCCGAGGCCAGCAGCACCGCACCGGCACCGTCCGACATCTGCGAGCTGTTGCCGGCGGTCACCGAGCCGCGGGCCTTGAACACGGGCTTGAGCTTGGCCAGACCTTCGGCGCTGGTGTCGGCGCGCGGGCCTTCATCGATGGCCAAGGTTTTGGCGCGGGTGATGATGCGGCCGCCGGCCAAGTCGGCGCCGCGGGCGACGACCTCATACGGCGAGATCTCGGCGGCGAAATGGCCGGCCGCGGTGGCCGCCAGCGCCTTTTGATGGGAGGCGAAGGCGAACGCGTCCTGGTCCTCGCGCGAGACGTTCCATTGCGACGCCACGTTCTCGGCGGTGATGCCCATGCCGTAGGCGATGGCCACGTGCTCGTTCTCGAACACCGACGGCGCCATGGCGATCTTGTTGCCCATCATCGGCACCATGCTCATCGACTCGGTGCCGGCGGCGAGCATCAAATCGGCTTCGCCGAGACGGATGCGGTCGGCGGCCAGCGCCACGGCCTGCAGGCCGGAGGAGCAGAAGCGGTTGACGGTCTGCGCCGACACCGATTGCGGCAGACCGGCGAGCAGGGCGCCGATGCGCGCCACGTTCATGCCCTGTTCGCCCTCCGGCATGGCGCAGCCGACGATGACGTCGTCGATGCGGGTCGGATCGATGCCCGGGGCCTGGGCGACCACGGCTTTCAACACGTGCGCCAGCAGGTCGGCCGGGTGCGCGTTCTTGAAGGCGCCGCGCGGGGCCTTGGCCACCGGCGTACGGGTGGCGGCGACGATATAGGCTTCTTGTATGGTTTTCATGGGGATGTCCTGGATTAGTTGCGCAGCGGCTTGCCGGTCTTGAGCATGTGGGCGATGCGTTCCTGGGTCTTGGGCATCTGCGCCAAGGCCACGAAATGCTCGCGTTCCAGCGCCAGCAGCCAGTCCTCGTCGACCAGCGTGCCGCGGTCGACATCGCCGCCGCACAGCACGGTGGCGATGCGGGTCGCGATCTCCATGTCGTGCTCGGAGATGAAGCCGCCGGCCTGCATGTTCACCAGCATCATCTTGAAGGTGGCGATGCCGATGCGGCCGGCCACCGGCACCGCCTTCGGCGGCATCGGCGGACGGTAGGCCGACTCGGCCATGGCGCGGGCCTGGGCCTTGGCCACGTGCAGCAGCTCGTAGGCGTTGAACACCACCACGTCGGATTCGCGGGCGAGCTTGAGTTCCTTGGCTTCCAGCGCCGAGCCGGAGACCTTGGCCATCGCCACCGCCTCGAAGTACGGTTTCAGGCCGGCGTGCACGTCGCCGTTGGGCGGGTTCATGCCGACGCGCACCGCGATTTCCTTCAGGCCGCCGCCGGCTGGCAACAGGCCGACGCCGACTTCGACCAGACCGATGTAGCTTTCCAGCGCGAACACGCTGCGCGCCGCGTGCATCTGGAATTCGCAGCCGCCGCCCAGCGCCATGCCGCGCACGGCGGCGACCACCGGGATCTGCGCGTACTTGATGCGTTGGCTGGTGGCCTGGAACTGCGCGATCATGGCGCGGAAGTCGTCGATGCGTCCTTCCTGCAGCGACGCCAAGGCGCCGGCCAGATCGGCGCCGGCCGAGAACGGCTCCTTGCTCTGCCAGATCACCAGCCCTTGGAATTGCCGTTCGGCGATGTCGATCGCCTTCTGCACGCCGGCCAACACGCCGTCGCCGATGGTGTTCATCTTCGACTTGAAGCTGAGCACGCCGATGCCGTCGCCGTCGTGCCACAGGCGTACCGAATCGTCCTCATACGCGGTTTCGCCGGGCGCGAAGCGTTCGCCGAGCAGCGGGTCCGGGAAGCGCTGGCGCGCGTACACCGGATTGCCCGAGCGCGGCAGGAAACGGTCTTCGGCGGCGCTGTAGCTGCCGTCCGGACCGTGCACGCCGGCGATGGCATCGACCCACGCGGGCAGGGCGGCCGAGCTCATCGCCTTGCCGGCCGCGATGTCCTCGGCGATCCAGGCGGCGATCTGCTTCCAGTCGGCGGCCTGCCAGGTTTCCAGCGGGCCCATCTGCCAGCCGTAGCCCCAGCGGATGGCGAAGTCCAATTCACGCGCGCTGGCGGCGATGTCGCCGAGGTGGAAGGCGCAGTAGTGGAACAGGTCGCGGAAACAGGCCCACAGGAACTGCGCCTGCGGATGCGCCGATGCGCGCAAGGCCTTGAACTTGCTCTGCGGATTTTTATCTTTCAGGATGGCCAGCACCTCCGGCGCCACCTGGGCTGCGCTCGGACGGTAGTCGCCGGCGGCCACATCGAGCACGTGGATGTCCTTGCCGACTTTCTTGAAGATGCCGGCGCCGGTCTTCTGGCCGAGCGCCTTGGCGTCGATCAGCCGCTGCAGGAATTCCGGGGTCTTGAAATAGGTGTGCCACGGATCGGCCGGCAGGGTGTCGGCCATGGTCTTGATCACGTGCGCCATGGTGTCCAGGCCGACCACGTCGCAGGTGCGGTAGGTCGCTGATTTCGGACGACCGATCAGCGGGCCGGTCAGCGCATCGACGTCGTCAAAGCCCATCTTGAACTGCGCCGTGTGGTGCAGGATCGACAAGATCGAGAACACGCCGATGCGGTTGCCGATGAAGTTCGGGGTGTCCTTGGCGTACACCACGCCTTTGCCCAAGGTGCTGGTCAGGAATGTTTCCAACGCGGTCAGCACGGGTTCGTCGGTGCGGGCGCAGGGAATCAGTTCGACCAGATGCATGTAGCGCGGCGGGTTGAAGAAGTGCAGGCCGCAGAAGCGGTGGTGCAGGGATTCGTCCAGCACCTCGGCCAAGGCGTTGATCGACAGGCCCGAGGTGTTCGAGGCCAGGATGGCGGTCGGCGCCACGAACGGCAGGATCTTGGCGTACAGCGCCTTCTTCCAATCCAGGCGCTCGGCGATGGCTTCGATGATCAGGTCGCAGTCGCGCAGCGACTCGAGGTTTTCGTCGTAGTTGGCCGGCACGATCTGCTGCGCCACCGATTTGAGCGCCAACGGCGTGGGCGAGAGCTTGCCGAGGTTGGCGACGGCCTTGTTGACGATGGCGTTCTTGTCGGCGCCTTCGGCCGGTAGGTCGAACAACAGCACCGGCACGCCGGCGTTGGCCAGGTGGGCGGCGATCTGCGCGCCCATGACGCCGGCGCCGAGCACGGCGGCTTTCTTGAAACGGTAAACGGACATGGAAATCTCCTGGATCAGGCCTGAAGCCCGGCTTTGGCGAAACGGATGAGGTGTTGGGCGGCTTTTTCGCAGTGCGCCTTCTCGCTGACGCCGTTCTGGCGCTTGATCAGGCCGAAGTCGGCCATGGCGTAGGTCAGCGCCCCGGCCACGAAGTCCATCCGCCAGTACAGTTCTTCCTTGCTGAGCTGCGGCAGGCAGTGGGCGATGGCTTTGGCGAATTCGCGCAGCACCTGGCCGTAGTTCTCGGACAGGAAGTTGCGCAGTCCGTCGTTCTTTTCGGCGTAGGCGCGGGCCAGCACGCGCACGAAGGCGCCGCCGTGGCGGTCAAGCGTCAGCGCCAATGCCGGCTGGATGAAGGCCAACAGGATGCCCTCGAGGTCGTTCGGGTCGTTCTCGACCGCCTTGGCCAGCGCCGACAGGCGTTTTTCGCTCATGTCGTCCATCCGGTGCTTGAACACCTCGTTGACCAGGTTTTCCTTGGAACCGAAGTGGTAATTGACCGCCGCGATGTTGACGTCGGCGCGGGAAGTGACCTGCCGCAGCGAAGTGCCGGCGAAGCCGTGCTGCGCGAACAGGTCTTCGGCGGCGTGCAGAATGCGCTCTTTGGTGTTGAAGTGGCTGGTCATAGCGCTCCGTCGTTGGAATTAAACGATTGTTTCAATCGTATGCTTGTTCGCAGGCAGGGTCAAGAGGACATCGTAGCCGTTTGAATTTCCATCAAATAGTCGATCCGTTTTCGGTGCCGGAATCCGGCGGAGGCGGGTAAAAAATGCTAAAATCGGCTCTTTAATCCACCCTTAAAGTCCGGAGTTGTCCCATGGCCATCGAACGCACCATTTCCATCATCAAGCCCGACGCCGTCGCCAAGAACGTCATCGGCCAGATCTATTCCCGTTTCGAGGCCGCCGGCCTGAAGGTCGTCGCCGCCAAGATGAAGCACCTGTCGCGCAAGGAAGCCGAGGGCTTCTACGCCGTGCACCGCGAGCGTCCGTTCTTCAACGCCCTGGTCGAGTTCATGATTTCCGGTCCGGTGATGATCCAGGTGCTGGAAGGCGAGAACGCCGTGCTGAAGAACCGCGAACTGATGGGCGCCACCAACCCGAAGGACGCCGCCCCGGGCACCATCCGCGCCGATTTCGCCGAATCGATCGACGCCAACGCCGTGCATGGTTCCGACAGCCTGGAGAACGCCGCGATCGAAATCGCCTACTTCTTCGCCGCCACGGAAGTCAGCGCCCGCTGACCCAGTGATGACCGACGTGCCGAAAACCAATCTGCTCGACCTGGATCGTGACGGCCTGGAGCGCTTCTTCGCCGAGGAACTCGGCGAGAAGCGTTTCCGCGCGCACCAGATCATGAAGTGGATCTACCATCAGCACGTCACCGACTTCGGCCAGATGACCGACGTCGGCAAGGCCCTGCGCGCCAAGCTGGAAGCGCGCGCCGAAATCCGCCCGCCGAGCGTGCACTTCGACAAGCCCTCGGCGGACGGTACCCATAAATGGCTGTTGGGCATGGACCAGTCCAACGCCATCGAAACCGTGTTCATCCCCGACAAGGGCCGCGGCACGCTGTGCGTGTCCAGCCAGGTCGGCTGCGGCCTGAACTGCCAGTTCTGCTCGACCGCGACCCAGGGCTTCAACCGCAACCTGTCGACCGCCGAGATCATCGGCCAGGTCTGGATCGCGTCCAAGCATCTGGGCAACAAGACCCACCAGCAGCGCAAGCTGACCAACGTGGTGATGATGGGCATGGGCGAGCCGCTGCTCAACTTCGACAACGTGGTGCGGGCCATGAGCCTGATGCGCGACGACCTCGGCTTCGGCCTGGCCAACAAGCGCGTCACGCTGTCGACCGCCGGCCTGGTGCCGATGATCGACCGGTTGGGCGACGAGGCCGACGTCTCCTTGGCGGTGTCGCTGCATGCCCCGAACGACGCGCTGCGCACCGAGCTGGTGCCGCTCAACAAGAAATACCCGGTCGCCGAGCTGATGGAGGCCTGCGTGCGCTACCTCGGCAAGCGCAAGAAGGGCGAGTCGATCACCTTCGAATACACGCTGATGAAAGGCGTCAACGACAGCCCGGCCACCGCCCGCGAGCTGGCCCGGCTGATGCGCCAGTTCAGCAACCGCATGCAGTACGCGGACGCCGCCAAGGTCAACCTGATTCCGTTCAACCCGTTCCCCGGCACCCGCTTCGAGCGTAGCGGCGAGACCGAAATCCGCGCCTTCCAGAAACTTCTGCTCGATGCCGGTGTCCTAACCATGGTCCGCCGCACCCGCGGCGACGACATCGACGCCGCGTGCGGCCAACTGAAAGGGCAGGTGATGGACAAGACGCGCCGCCAAGCCACCTTCAAGCTGAAAAACACCATCCCCAGCACAACCCAAACGCACTGAGAACGCCATGGATCCCATTCAGAATCCGCTTTTCAAGGAACCGGTCGGCAGCCTGTTCAGGGCGCGCCGGGAACAGATGGGGTTGAGTCCGGAAGACGTGGCCAAACGCCTGAAGTTCAGCGCGCATCTGGTCGAGGCCATCGAGTCCGAACAGTGGGAGAAGCTGGGCGCGCCGATTTACGCCAAGAGCTATATCACCGGCTACATCCGCCTGCTGGGACTCGATGAAGCGATCCGCGACGAAATCCCCAACATCAACGCCGCGCCGGCGTTGAAGACCATCACCGCCGCTCGGGTCGAACCGGCCGCGTCGTCTTCCAAGTGGCTGCTGGCCGGCCTGAGCATCCTGCTGCTGGCGGCCCTGGTCGCTTACCTGAGCCTGCGCCAACAGCCGGCCGAGTCGGTATCGCTGGACGCCTTGGTCACCGCCGCCGCACCGGCACCCGCCGATTCCGCGACGACCGTGCCGGTTGCCGCGCCAGCGGTCGCGATTCCCGGCCAGAGCCGGACGTCCGCCACTCCGCTGCCGGCCGTATCGATGGCGGTCGAACTGCAGTTGCGCAACAGCCGCGAGAGCTGGGTCGAAATCCGCGGCGTCGACAACAGCGTGCTGTACAGCGGATTGATTCCGGCCGGCCAGGAATTCCGTCACGCCCTCGACAAAGCCGGTAGAATCACTTTGGGCAACGCCAGCAGCGCCGAAGTGTCCATCGCCGGCGAGCGCCGCGATCTGACCGACGTGGTCAACAACGACGTGGCGCGCTTCAGCGTCGGCGCCGATGGCCGGCCGGTCGGCATCACGCCCTGAACACCACGCTTAACCATCCCTGCACAACGAGATAAGAACCAGTCCCCATGTCCGACCAATACGACGAACACGAACAGAGCGAACGCGTCAAGAAATGGCTGATTAACAACGGCTCCAATCTGCTGACCGGCCTGCTGCTGGCGGTCGCCGCCGTTTCCGGCTGGCATTGGTGGCAGGGCCGTGAAGGCCGTCAGACGCACGAGGCCGTCAACCAATACCAGACTTTCGTCGCCGCGGTCGAAAAACCGGATGCGGCCAAGGCCGTCGCGCTCGGCAACGGCCTGATCGCGAACTACGCCGATTCCGACTTCGCCTTCCTGGCGGCGTTGCGCCTGGCCAAGCTGCAACAGCAGCAGGGCAAGACGAAAGAGGCGTTGGCGGCAATCGACCAGGCCGCGACGCTGGCACGCGACGATGCGGCGCGCGAACTGGCGCAGGTGCGCAAAGCCCAACTGCAGATGGCGCAGGGCGACACGGCAGGCGCGGCGAAGACCGCGGCCGGCATCGCCGGCACCGCCTATCCTGCCAGTCTGGCCGAGATCAAAGGCGACTTGGCCGCGGCCGCCGGCAAGCGCGAGGAGGCGGCTGCGCACTACCGCACGGCCCTGACCGCGCTCGATGCCAACGCCGCCTCGCGCGGCCTGATCGAAATGAAACTGACTGATGCCGGCGGCAGCGCCGAACAATCCCAGGAGATCCGCTGATGTCCCGTAAACTCATCGCCCTCGGCGCCGGCATGCTCCTGCTGGCCGGTTGCTCCACACTGTCTTCGATCACCGGCCTGCTGAAAAGCGACAAGGAAAAAGCCGTGGCACCGAGCAAGTTGACCGCCATCGCCGAACCGATCGCGGTCAAGCGTCTGTGGTCGGTGTCGATCGGACAGGGCGAGGGCGCGCTGGCTGTGCGCCAGAAGCCGGCGATCGAGAACGACATGCTGTTCGCCGCCGACTCGGCCAACCAGTTGGTGGCCATCGACCGCGCCACCGGCAAGATCAAGTGGAAAGCCAACCCCAACAAGGAAGCCGCCGACGGCAAGGGCTGGAAGTTCTGGAAGAAGAGCGCACAGCCGTTCGCGCTGACCGGCGGCCCGGCCGTGTATTCGGGCCTGGTCGCGCTCGGCGGCCGCAACGGCGAGGTGTTCGCGTTCAACGCCGCCGACGGCTCGGTGCTGTGGAAGACCATGGTCAGCTCCTCGGTGATCAGCGCGCCGCTGGTGACCTTCGATACCGTGGTGGTGCGCGCCAACGACGGCAAGGTGTTCGGCCTCGACCTGTCGACCGGCGAAAAACGCTGGCAGTTCGACCGCGGCATGCCGAGCCTGAGCGTGCGCGGCAACAGCGCGCCGGTGCTCGGCCCGGGCATCATCCTGCTCGGCTATGAAGACGGCAGCCTGATCGCCCTGCGCCAACAGGATGGCCAGCGCGTGTGGGAACAGCTGGTCGCCAAGCCGGACGGCCGCAACGAACTGGAGCGCATGGCCGACATCGACGGCGAGATCCAGGTCGGCGACCGCGAAGTGTTCGCGACCTCCTACCGCAATTCGACCATGGCGCTGTCGGTCGGCAACGGCCAGCCGATCTGGGTGCGCGAAGTCGGCGGCTATGCCGGCATCGCCCTGCTCGGCGATCGGGTGGTGGTCAGCGACCGCGACAGCAACGTCTGGGCCTTCGACCGCAACAGCGGATCGGATCTGTGGAAGCAATCGGCGATGGCGCGCCGCGGCCTAACTACACCGGTGGTGCAGGGCGCCTACATCGTGACCGCCGACGCCGAAGGCTATGTGCATTGGCTGGACGCCGCGACCGGCGACATCAAGGGCCGCGCCAGCGCCGGCAAAGGCGTGGCCGGCAGTCCGGTGGTGTCCGATGACGGCATCGTGTACGTGCAGAGCGTCGACGGCAAAGTCACCGCGTTCGGATTGGCGCAATAAGATGCTCGATATGGTGGCCTTGGTGGGCCGGCCGAACGTCGGCAAGTCCACTCTGTTCAACGGCCTGACCCGGACCCGCGACGCCCTGGTGCACGACGAGCCGGGAGTGACCCGCGACCGCCACTACGGCTACTGCCGTCTGGAACCGACGCGGCCGTTCATCGTCTGCGATACCGGCGGCGTATCCGGTGAGGACGAAGGCCTGGCCGGCGCGACCTCGCGCCAGAGCTGGCAGGCGGCCGCCGAAGCGGCGGTCATCCTGTTCATCGTCGACGCCAAATCCGGCCCCGACGTGCTGGATCATGAAATCCTGAAAGGCCTGCGCCGGCTGAACAAGCCGATGGTGCTGGTCATCAACAAGACCGACGGCAAGAACACCGGCGACGCCATCCACGAATTCGCCGATTTCGGCTTCAAGCATGTGCTGCCGATTTCCGCCGCGCACCAACGCGGCGTACCCGAGCTGTTGGCCCTGGTGCTGCAGCTGTTGCCGGAACAGGCGCCGGCCGAGCCGGAGGAAGACGATGGCGCCCTGCGACTGGCCTTCATCGGCCGCCCGAACGTGGGCAAATCGACCTTGGTCAACCGCCTGTTGGGCGAGGAGCGCGTCATCGCCTCCGACGTGCCCGGCACCACACGCGACTCGATCAGCGTCGATCTGGAGCGCGACGGCACGCATTACCGGCTGATCGACACCGCCGGCCTGCGCCGCCGCGGCCGGGTCGAGGAAGCGGTCGAGAAGTTCTCGGTGTTCAAGACCCTGCAGTCGATCCAGGACTGCCAGGTGGCCGTGGTGCTGCTGGACGCCGGCGAAGGCGTGACCGAGCAGGACGCCACCGTGCTCGGCCATGTGCTGGAGGCGGGCAGGGCGCTGGTCATCGCGGTCAACAAGTGGGACAACCAGAGCGCCTATCAGCGCGAGCAGACCAAAGCCCTGCTCGACCGCAAGCTGTCGTTCTGCACTTGGGCGCCGATCGTGACCATCTCGGCCAAGCACGGCACCGGCATGGCCGAACTGTTCAAGGCCATCCACAAGGCCTACGCCAGCGCCACCCGCAGCTTCAGCACCGCCGAGGTGACCAAGGCGGTCGAAATCGCGGTCGCCACGTTTCCGCCGCCGGTGGTGCGCGGTCATGTGGCCAAACTGAAATACGGACACCCGGGCGACAGCAACCCGCCGACCTTCATCGTGCACGGCAACCGCCTGCGCACGCTGCCGGACAGCTACCGGCGCTATCTCGAGAACTTCTTCCGCAAGCGCTTCAAGCTGGTCGGCACGCCGATCCGCTTCGTGTTCAAGGACAGCGACAACCCCTACGAGGGCAAAAAGAACGTGCTGACCGAACGCCAACAGGAAAAACGCAAGCGCCTGATCCGCCATATCAAACGGAACAAGTAAGCCCGTGACGGCGATTCCGGTCAACCCGCGCCAGGCCCATGAACTGCAGCGTAGCGGCCTGCTATTGATCGATGTGCGCGAGCCGGCCGAATGGACCGCCGGCATGGCCGCAGGCGCCAAACCGGTCGCCAAGGCCGAGCTGGAAAAATCGGCCTGCTTCCATATCGCCGATGTCCATCAACCGGTCATCCTGATCTGCGCCGGCGGCAAGCGCTCGGACGCCTGCGCCGAAGCGCTCATTGCACAGGGCTATGGCACGGTGTATTCGGTGCAGGGCGGCACCCAAGCCTGGCAGGCGGACGGCTTGCCGATGGTGATTCCGGAAAGCACCGATTTCGAGCGCCGCTACGTCCGCCAGATGATGCTGCCGACGGTCGGGCGCGCAGGCCAGGAAAGGCTGGCGAAAGCCCGCGTGCTGCTGGTGGGAGCGGGCGGTCTGGGCTCGCCCTGTGCCTACTATCTGGCGGCGGCGGGCGTGGGCTTTTTGCGCATCATGGATGACGACACCATCGACCTCAGCAATCTGCAACGGCAGATTCTGCACAAAAACGATGATATCGGCGAAAAGAAAGCAATTTCAGCCAAAAATACGCTTTTGTCGCTAAACCCGACCATTTCCGTCGAATCGGTCGTCGACAAAATTCACCCGGACAATGTTCGAAACTACATTAAAGATGTCGACTTAGTGATTGACGGGACCGATAATTTCAGCTCCCGATACGCCATTTCGGATGCCTGCGCGAAGCAGGGCACGCCGTGGGTCTACGGTGCGGTTTACCGATTCGAAGGCCAGGTCAGCCTGTTCCATGCCCGACCCGGACAGGGGCCGTGTTACCGCTGCCTGTTCCCGGATGCCGCCGGTGCCGGCGCGCCCAACTGCAGCGAAGCCGGGGTGCTGGGCGTAACGCCCGGCGTGATCGGCTTGCTGCAGACCACCGAAGCGCTGAAATACCTGCTCGGTATCGGCGAACCGCTCGTCGGCCGGCTGCTGAGCTTCGATCTGCTCGGCATGCGCAGCCACGAAACCCATTTCAGCGCGGACCCGGCATGTCCGGTCTGCGGCACAGCCTGAACGCCGCTTTGTACATCAGCAAGCCGGTGACCGCGCCCAGCGCGGCCGCCGCCGAGTCTTTTTGCGCGTCCCAGACGTCGCCCTGGGTACCCAGATAGGCCATGCCGAGCTCGCCGCCGAAGCGGAGCGCCGCCTGCCATTCGATGATCTCGTACAACTCCGACTGCGCCATCAGGAACGCGATCGGCACGATTGCGCGCCAGATGCCCTGCAAGGCGGCGCGGCGTGACAGCAACTCCAGGTAAGCCGGCATCACCAATAGGCCGAACAGGAAATGGACGCCGCGGTCGAAGTGGTTGCGGCCGTCCATCGCCAGACCCAGCCATTGCCGGTACGGAACCTCGGCATAGGTGTAATGGGCGCCCAAGGCATGCAGGCACAGAAACAGGAACAAGGCGCCCAGTGTGTAGGCCGAGAATCGGATGCGGAGATGGCTGTAGCAGGCTAGCGGCACGGCGATGGCCACCAGCACGTTTTCCAGCAACCAGTCATCCGGGTACAGCGGATTGACCGCCAGCACGACCCACCAGCACAGATAGACGACCAGAAGCCCCAAGGCGTAGCGGGGGCTGGCCTCGGGAAAGCGGTCTGCATACGAAGCCATTACGGTCTGCTTATCCATACAATACTTCGCATAATGTATATTATGTACAAACTGACTATGGGTGAATGTGGGGGTACAGCCGAGATACGTGTAAAAGTGTATAGTTGAAGCGAAAATACTTAATGTTACCAATGGCTTAGCGAATAAAAATTGGACATCTTCTTTGCAACATCACTGATTCAGTGAATTGCGTGTCCTGCCGTCACTTTTGAATAGAATTCTTTAATCGCAGAGTCGGTCAGCCATGCTGGCGGACTACCAGGTTGGAATGCCGTCAAATCTACCGCGATTTCTCGCCCATTACACAATGGCTGAATGGTCATTATGCTTGCCCGTGCAGCACGTTCCGCGTTTGGCTTCGCGACTGCTAACGCCACTAACAGTATTGCTCGCTCTGGCGCTTCCGGCATTCTGATCTCAGCAACGTATGCAGCAGCCACGTATTCCAAGTCTGATAAAGTGAAACTAACGGTTTGATAAGCCAGTCAGGCCTGGGCTCTGGTATATCGACGAGGATCTGCATTTCCGGCAGCACTTCACTTTCCATCACGGCGACATCGCCATGATCCAGCAAGGCCGCAATATATTCTGGTTGCATCCATTGGCGTCTTGCAGTTCTGGCGCGCTGGCCACTTCTCCTGGCGCTTATTCTGGCCATTTTCGATCTTGTCGATACCACTTGCCTTTCTCGGCGGCTACATCAGTTTGCCGGCTGAAATACTCAAGCTGGTGCTGGGTATTGTTCTGCTTTATTCAGCTGCGCATTTTTTTATGCGACCGCCGATAGAAAACGATCCGAAAGCCCCACCACGCAGCCTGGCCCTCGTCATTGGCGGTGGTATTGGCTTTTTATCCGGGCTGACAGGCACGGGTGGTGGAATTTTTCTGACGCCCCTGTTGCTCATAATGAACTGGGCCACGGCAAGAAACGCTGCTGCGGTTTCTGCCCTCTTCATTTTGGTGAATTCCATTGCAGGCCTTCTCGGCAATATCAGTAGTACACGGCAATTTCCTGCATTTGCACTGGTACTGGTTGTTGCAGCCGGTTTCGGCGGCATTATTGGCTCCTATCTTGGGAGTCGTCGCTTCAATCCGCTACAAATAAAGCGATTTCTGGCGGTCGTATTACTCATCGCCGGTTGCAAACTAATCCTCACCTGACAGTCAGCGGACTTTGAATATATAAACAGGATTAGTAAGCCAGATCGCTCCCAATCTTGATTTGGATCAAAGCTTCGACAAAAACACATCGATAGAATTGCGACTGAAATATCCGGATCTTGCGATTCGGTATTCGCCTCCGAGACGGCAAGCCTGTGTTTCGAAATGAACTGGCATGCCGACCGTGGTCATGTTGACCACCAGGGCGGTGATGGAAACGTCACGGCCTCCCGTGTTTGGAAAGGAGTACATCGATGGGTTCACTAATCGACCGATTTGGTCGCAGGTTTCCGTACCTGCGTTTATCGGTCATCGAGGCCTGCAATTATCATTGCAGTTATTGCTTGCCGAAGGGTTATCAGGCGGTACCCGGCCGGCCAAAAAATCTCGACATTGATGAAATTGCTCGCCTGCTCGGTGCTTTCGCGACACTCGGTATGCAAAAAGTCAGGCTGACCGGCGGCGAGCCCAGTCTGCGCCGCGACCTGACCGATATTATTCGCGTGGCAGTCAATACCACCGGTGTTGAAAAAGTGGCAGTCACGACCAATGGTTGTTTATTGCAAAAACGAATTCGGGATTGGTGTGACGCCGGTCTGACTGCCTTAAACGTCAGCGTGGATAGCCTGGACCGCGATTGCTTCAAGAAAATCACCGGACATGATCAACTCAACTCCATCTTGGCCGGCGTCGAGACCGCCCTTGAAAGCAACCTGCTATCGGTCAAGTTGAATGCCGTTTTGTTGCGTGATCTCAATGACGCTCAATTACCCGTCTGGCTCGATTATCTGCGTGATCGCAGAATTAGTTTGCGATTCATCGAGCTGATGCAGACCGGCGACAATCTGGATTATTTCCACCAGCATCATTTACGGGCCGAAATACTCGAACAGCAGCTTGAACAATCGGGCTGGCGACTGCTGCCACGCGCCGCCGATGCTGGTCCGGCACGCGAGTATGGTCATGCCGACTATCGCGGACGCATCGGCATCATTGCGCCCTACTCGCGGGATTTTTGTGCCGGTTGCAATCGATTGCGCGTCACGTCCGCCGGCGATCTGCGGCTCTGTCTATTCGGACAAATTGGTATCCCGCTGCGAAATTTATTGCAGTGTGACGACCAGCAAGCCGAATTGCTCGCCACCATTGCCAAACAACTTGGGCTCAAACAGGCAGGACACGGTTTGCACATGGGTGATACCGGACTGACGCCGCATCTTGCATCCATTGGAGGATGAAGTGACTCGACAAAATTCAACGGAAGCAATGATCGGCAATTTTCAGATGGCCGACATTCGTCGTAAACGACCGACGGCGAGACGCGCAGTTGCCTGCGGTGAAATTTCACTCGGCGAGCTCGCTTTTACGATGCTACTGGACAAGAAAATGCCGAAAGGCGATCCCATCGCAATGGCGGAAATCGCCGGCATTCAAGGCGCTAAAAATGCAGCGCTGTTATTACCCTTGTGTCACCCGCTGGCATTGGAATATGTACAGGTGCGCTGCCAACCCATTCGGGAAAGTTTTTCGATACGTGTGTATTGCGAAGCAAGCACGGAAGCACGCACCGGCGTCGAGATGGAAGCGCTGGCAGGTACCAGCGCCGCTTTGTTGACCTTGTACGATCTCTCCAAGCCGATCGAACCTGCCCTGCAGATAAGCGCTATCCGCCTGCTGTTCAAGGAAGGCGGGAAAAGCGGTTTGTGGTGCCATCCCGAACCCATGACAAGCGCCGAACACGAACTGTTTCGACCCAAAAACAATCACCAGCTTAAAAATATTCGTGCCGCCGTTTTGACCTTGAGCGATCGCGCCCATAGCGGAGAATATGCCGATCTTTCGGGGCCGATATTGGCTGAACGATTAATCGGGCTGGGAGCCGAGATTAGTCACACGGAAATTCTTCCCGATGGTATCGAGCCTTTGGCCAGTCGTTTACGGGATTTATCGACGCAATCTATCCAACTCGTATTGTGTACCGGTGGCACCGGATTGGGGCCGCGTGATTTGACGCTCGAAGCACTTCAAACACTGGACGCACGTCACGTACCGGGCCTGGGTGAAATGTTTCGTTCGCAAAGCCAGCATTACACGTCACTTGCCTGGCTGAGTCGTGCAGAGGCCGTTCTGCTCAATGACATGCTGGTCATCGCCCTGCCCGGCAGCCCTAAAGCCGTTGCTCAGGGCATGGATATTCTCGGCCCGATATTGGCCCATGCGATGGCGATGGTGGCAGGAGAAGCACACGCATGATCAGCTATCGTGAAGCACAGGGAATTATCGCCGAGCAAGTGCATTGCTTGCCGACCGAATCCATTCGATCTGGACAAGCCCTCGGTCGTGTCCTTGCCGAACCGGTGACAAGCCCCATCAACCTGCCCTCCTTTGATAACACTGCAATGGATGGCTTCGCGATTGCAAGCAAAGGTGTTCCAGTGCCTGTAGGAAGCGCGTGGGATGTTCTTGGCGAACAAGCTGCGGGCGACGGCATTAGTCAGGCTACTACCGGCTGTTGGGAAATCATGACAGGAGCTCGCATTCCGGATGGTTACGATGCCGTCATCCCCATTGAACAAGTTCGCATCACACAACTTCATCCCGATGGTCGTCCTGCGCGCATTGAAAGCACGGACATTGCATTGCCGGGCCAGCATGTTCGCCGGACAGGCGAAGATATTGCCCATGGCGATATCGCGATGCAGGCTGGAGAGCGTCTAGCAGCGCAGCATGTCATGTTGCTGGCGGGACTGGGCATATCTCATGTGCAGGCTATTCGCGAGCCGCGAGTAGCACTGATCTGCACCGGACGCGAACTTGTGGATGATGTAGACCAAGTCTTGATTGAAGGCCAAATCCGCAATTCCAACGGACCGTTTCTGGCGGCACGTCTCGCCGCCGCCGGTGCAAGAGTCGTACATGTCCAAACCGTCAGCGATGAACCGGAAGTATTCATTGCCGCTCTGAACAGATCACTTGAGTTTGTACCTGACATCGTTATGAGCACCGGTGCCGTGTCGATGGGCCGTTACGATTTTGTGCCCGATACCTTGCTACGGGAAAACGCCAAAATTCTTTTTCATAAAGTCGCCATTCGCCCCGGAAAACCATTGCTGTTTGCCCGGCTGGCAGGAGGCCAGTTGTATTTCGGCTTGCCGGGTAATCCGGTATCAAGTGCTGTAGGCCTGCGTTTTTTCGTCGAAACGGCGATTCGTGCAATGACCGGTTTGCTGCCTGAACGTTCTTTGCTAGTACCGATAAAAACAGCGATGAAAAAAAAACCTGGTTTCCGCTTTCATCAAAAAGCCGGATTGCAGGTTGACGAGAACGGTCGTCTCTTTGCAGAAGTTTTGTCGGGCCAGGAGTCATTCCGAATTCGTCCGATGCTGCAGTCCAATGCCTGGGTGGTGTTACCTGAAGAAGCCGAACATATTTCTGCAGAAAGTCTGGTGGAAGTGTATGGCCTGGGTCACCTTGAATTTCCTTTTTCGAGAGAGTTGTCACCATGAAGATTCATCTGAAATTATTTGCCGCCTTTCAGGACTTTGAACCGGCTGGCCAGATCGAACTGGAATTACCCGATGGCGCACGGGTAGCGGATTTACGCTTGGCACTCGATGGTTACGGACAGCAGCATTGGCCGAAATATCGTCCCGGATTGGTAAGGCATTCCGCTTTCGCCAGCGAGACCACTATTTTGCGTGATCGCGAAGTGATTCCTTCCGATGGCCGGATGGCGGTATTGCCACCGGTCAATGGAGGTTGAAATGGAAAAAATGCATTGCGTAGTAGTGGATATTCAACACGAACGTCTGGATGTATCGGCTGCTCTTGAATTTGTTTCGGATCCGGGTTTTGGCGGTATTGCCATGTTTGTTGGCCGCGTACGCGACATGAATCACGGCCGTCGCGTTACCGGCGTCAGCTATGATTTGTTTGATG
This sequence comes from Arenimonas maotaiensis, assembly GCF_014638745.1. Classification (GTDB taxonomy): domain Bacteria; phylum Pseudomonadota; class Gammaproteobacteria; order Xanthomonadales; family Xanthomonadaceae; genus Arenimonas; species Arenimonas maotaiensis. The sequence continues at coordinate 59,187 of NZ_BMFO01000001.1, read as the reverse complement.
TCCTGGCGGTAAATATTTTCAATGAAATTGCGTTGGATACACTGCGTGAATTCGACGGAAAACTGAAAATATTTGTCACCCATGCCAAGGGGCGCCTAAGTATCGGCGATCTTGCGGTAGTCGTTGCCGTAGGCAGCCCGCATCGTGACGAGGCTTTTCGTGCATGCCGTAGCATCATCGAGAAGGTCAAGCACCAGGCGCCGATCTGGAAACAGGAACACTATGAAGATGGCAATAGCGAGTGGAGTGAAGGCTGCTCTCTTTGCGAGGTTCATCAGCATGCGCAGCCTAACTACGACCTCGTTGTCGGGCACTAACTCTTTGCAGGAATGTTTTTTGGAGTTTTCTGATGAAATTGCAAATACAGGAACAAAACCTTCGTTTTCGCATTGATGAAAATGAACTTGCAACGCTATTGAGTGAAGAGTTACTGGTGAACACGCTGCAGCTGCCGAACGGCGAGCAATTTATGCAGTCACTCAGGTTGATCATTGCCGATTCGGCTGCTTTGGAGACTACCGCGTTGACCTGGTGTCTGATCTTGCCAAAAGCCATTGTCGAGGCGTATGTCGAACGATTGCCATGCCGCGATGCTCTGACTTTCGCCCTGGGCGATACAGGCAATCTGCCCTTAACAGTCCAATTTGAAGTGGATGTGCGGGACAGCGTCAAAAAACGTGGTAGAGCCACGAAAAAACCATAATTTCGGTTTGATTTAGCCTGTTCCTGATTTTAGCTGATCGAATTGACTCAGGTCAAGTCATTTAAATTTAAGCAATGAAATAATTCGCTTCAATTGAATTTCTATTCTATTTGGGGTGTTTCATGGCTAGTATCGTGCCGACCAAGGCTGAAGGTCAGCTACTCAATGATTGGCGACCGGAAGACGCGGATTTCTGGAAATCCGACGGCAACCGAATAGCCAGTCGAAATCTCTGGATTTCTATTCCGGCCTTATTGCTGGCATTTGCTGTATGGATGATGTTTTCGGCCGTCGCGATCAAGTTGAAAGATGTCGGGTTTCATTTTACCGACGATCAACTTTTCTGGCTGACCGCTTTACCAGGTTTGTCCGGTGCCACCCTGCGAATTTTCTACTCCTATTTGGTATCGATGGTGGGTGGTCGACGCTGGACAGCAATATCCACCGCATCCCTGATGATTCCGGCGGTCTGGCTCGGAATCGCCGTGCAAGATACCGCCACTCCCTACTGGCACTTTGTCGCCATCGCGATTTTGTGCGGCTTCGGCGGCGGCAACTTTGCCTCGAGCATGTCGAACATTTCTTTCTTCTATCCCAAGTCCAAACAAGGCTATGCCTTGGGTATGAATGCCGGCCTGGGAAATCTCGGGGTTTCGGCAACGCAATTTCTCATCCCGATGGTGATCTCGATGGGTATCTTCGGCGCCGTAGCCGGTCATCCGCAACTCACAGCCGATGGCAAGGAAATGTATTTACAAAATGCCGGTTACTTGTGGCTTCCATTCCTGTTGGTGTCCACCCTGGCCGCCTGGTTTGGCATGAATGATTTGACGACGGCGCGCTCGAAATTTTCCGAACAATCAGTCATTTTCAGTCGCAGCCAGAATTGGCTGATGTGCTGGTTGTATATGGGTACGTTTGGTTCGTTTATCGGCTTTTCGGCGGGCTTTCCTATGTTGATCAAAACCCAATTTCCGGAAATCAATGCGCTGACTTATGCGTTTCTTGGTCCCTTGGTAGGTGCGTTGGCGCGCCCCGTTGGTGGTTGGCTGTCCGATAAAACCGGCGGTGCCATGCTGACGTTCTGGGTGTTTGTATTGATGGTGGCAGGCGTATTCGGTGTACTGCATTTTCTGCCCGTCGACGGCCAAGGAGGAAATTTCACTGGCTTCCTGATCAGCTTCATGGCCTTGTTCATCCTGTCGGGCATCGGTAATGCATCCACCTTCCGCATGATTCCGATTATTTTCCGGGCGTTTCATGATCGTAAATCTTCCAATAGAACACAGGAAGAAAAAACCGCTTCGATGCGCAATGCAGGAATCGAATCGGCCGCCACCATTGGCTTCAGTTCGGCCATCGGTGCCTACGGCGGATTTTTTATTCCGAAGAGCTACGGCAGCTCGATCGCATTGACTGGTGGGCCGCAAGCAGCGCTGTATGCCTTCATCGTTTTTTACTTTACCTGCATCGCCATTACCTGGTGGTGGTATTACCGCAAACGTGCCCCCTACCCTTGCTGAGAGCAGTTATGCATTTGATGGTGAATACGCAATTTAATTTTATATTTTCGGAGTGCTGGCAATGAGTTATTTCCTCGACCGTCTCAACTTCCTCAAGCCTGCAGCAGAGCCGTTTTCCGATGGCCATGGCGCCACCCGTACCGAAGATCGCAGCTGGGAAGACAGTTATCGCCAACGTTGGCAATACGACAAAATCGTACGCTCTACGCACGGTGTAAATTGCACTGGTTCCTGTAGCTGGAAAGTCTATGTAAAAAATGGTTTGGTGACCTGGGAAACCCAGCAAACCGACTACCCGCGTACGCGTCCGGATTTGCCAAATCACGAACCGCGCGGCTGCCCACGCGGTGCCAGTTATTCCTGGTATCTCTACAGCGCCAATCGGGTGAAGTATCCGTTGATGCGCAGTGCCCTGCTCAAGCTTTGGCGCGAAGCACGTCGATCCATGTCGCCGGTCGATGCCTGGGGCAGCATCGTCGGTGATAAGGAAAAAGCAAAAAGCTACAAGTCCAAGCGCGGCATGGGTGGTTTTGTACGCGTCAATTGGGATGAAGCCAATGAAATGATTGCCGCCGCGAATTTATTTACGACTAAAAAATTCGGACCCGACCGCGTAGTCGGATTTTCGCCGATCCCCGCCATGTCGATGGTGAGTTATGCCGCCGGCGCACGGTATCTGTCATTACTGGGCGGTGCATGCCTGAGTTTTTATGACTGGTATTGCGATTTACCACCGGCTTCGCCACAAGTTTGGGGCGAGCAAACCGATGTGCCGGAATCCGCCGATTGGTACAACAGCCGCTACATCATTGCTTGGGGTTCCAATGTGCCGCAAACGCGCACACCCGATGCCCACTTTTTTACCGAAGCACGCTACAACGGCACCAAAACGGTCGCCATTACTCCCGATTATTCGGAAGTCGCAAAACTCACGGATATCTGGCTGCATCCCAAGCAAGGTACTGATGCCGCATTGGCGTTCGCCTTTGGTCATGTGATCCTGCGCGAATTCCATCTTGATAATCCATCGACGTATTTTCTGGATTACTGCCGCCAGTATTCAGACATGCCGATGCTGGTGCGACTCGATGCACGTGATGACGGCAGCTATGTCGCAGGACGATTCCTGCGTGCCTCCGATCTCGATGGTGGCATGGGTGAAAGCAATAATCCCGAATGGAAAACATTGGCCTTCGATGAAATCACGGGCGCATTGACAGTTCCCAACGGCTCTGTCGGTTTCCGCTGGGGCGAAAAAGGCAAATGGAATATCGAAGAGAAAGATAGCTCCGGCCGCGATACGCGTCTGCGCCTGAGTCTGGCCGATGCTAATGACGACATGGTCGAAGTTAGCTTCCCCTACTTCGGTGGTGTTGAACACGAAAAATGGACTTCCAGCAAACACGAGGATGTTCTCAAACGCAATATTCCAGTTCGTCGCATTAAAACTGCCGACGGCAAGGATTGCTTGGTCGCCAGCGTCTATGATCTGACACTGGCGCAATACGGTCTGGATCGCGGTTTCGGCGGCGGCTACGTCACCGATAATTACGACGACAATGTGCCGGGTACACCGGCATGGCAGGAAAAAATTACCGGCGTACCACGTGCCGATGTCATCCAGATCGCCCGCGAATTTGCCCGCAACGCCGACAAGACGCGTGGTCGCAGCATGATTATCGTCGGTGCCGCGATGAATCACTGGTATCACAACGATATGAATTATCGCGGCCTGATCAATATGCTGATCATGTGCGGCTGCGTCGGACAAACCGGCGGTGGCTGGGCGCACTACGTCGGCCAGGAAAAATTACGTCCGCAATCGGGCTGGACACCACTTGCGTTCGGTCTGGACTGGAGCAAACCACCGCGTCAAATGAATGGCACCTCGTTTTTCTATTTCAACTCCGATCAATGGCGTTATGAAAAACTCGATGTTTCCGAAATCATTTCGCCACTGGCGGATCCAAAGAAATATTCCGGCAGTCTGGTCGACTTCAATTTGCGTGCCGTTCGCATGGGTTGGTTGCCGTCGGCACCGCAGTTGAACATGAATCCGCTGACATTCGTTCGCGAAGCCGAAGCCAAGGGAATCGATCCGGTGAAACATGCAGTGGCTCAATTCAAATCAGGCGAATTGGATTTTGCGTACGCCGACCCCGATGCACCGGAAAACTTTCCGCGCAATATGTTCATTTGGCGCTCCAATTTATTGGGCTCTTCGGGCAAGGGTCACGAGTACATGCTCAAACATTTGCTGGGCACGCGCCACGGCTTGCAAGGAAAAGATCTGGGTGAGCGCGGTGCCACCAAACCGCAAGATGTGAAATGGCATGACGAAGCCACCGAAGGCAAACTTGATTTGCTGGTCACGCTCGATTTCCGCATGTGCACCACGGCGTTGTATTCCGACATCGTATTGCCAACCGCTACCTGGTACGAAAAAAACGATCTCAATACTTCGGACATGCATCCCTTCATTCATCCGCTTTCCAAAGCGGTCGATCCGGCATGGGAAGCACGCAGCGACTGGGATATTTTCAAGGGCATCGCACGCACCGTCAGCGAATTTGCACCGGGCGTACTGGGTGTCGAGAAAGATTTGGTGCTGGTACCCGTCCTGCACGACACACCGAATGAATTGGCGATGCCTTTCGGTGTCACCGACTGGAAAAAAGGCGAGTGCGAAGCGATTCCCGGCAAGACGATGCCATCGATGGTCGTCGTCGAACGTGACTACCCGAACTTGTACAAAAAATTCACTTCACTTGGTCCCCTGCTCGACACTCAGGGTAATGGCGGCAAGGGCATGAGCTGGGACACGTTGGATGAAGTGAAATTCCTCGGCGAACTGAATCACAAGGTGACCGCCGAAGGCGTCAGCAAAGGCCGGCCACAAATCGAAAGCGCGATCGATGCCTGCGAAGTCATCTTGCATCTTGCTCCAGAAACTAACGGCCATGTGGCCGTCAAGGCATGGGAATCTCTGAGTACTTTCACCGGCCGCGATCACAGTCATCTCGCCGTCGGCAAAGAACACGAGGCGATTCGTTTCCGCGATGTCCAGGCGCAGCCACGCAAGATTATTTCATCGCCGATCTGGTCGGGCCTAGAAGACGAACACGTCAGCTACAACGCCGGTTATACCAATGTGCACGAACTCATTCCATGGCGCACGATCACCGGTCGCCAACAGTTCTACATGGATCACGAATGGACGATCGCCTTCGGTGAAGGCCTGATGGGTTACCGTCCACCGGTCAACACGAAAACCATCGCGCCGATGCTGGGGGCCAAACCAAACGGCAACAAGGAAATCGTGTTGAACTGGATTACGCCGCATCAGAAATGGGGCATTCACAGCACCTACTCCGACAACTTGATTATGCAAACGCTTTCGCGTGGCGGACCGATTGTCTGGCTGTCGGAAGATGACGCGAAAAGCGCCGGCATCGAAGACAACGACTGGATCGAACTGTTCAACGTCAACGGTGCAATTGCCGCGCGTGCCGTGGTTAGCCAGCGCGTGATGAACGGTATGGCGATGATGTACCACGCACAGGAACGCATCATCAACACGCCCGGAGCGGAAATCACCGGCACCCGTGGCGGCATCCACAACTCGGTCACTCGCGTCGTGGTCAAACCCACCCACATGATTGGTGGCTATGCGCAGTTTGCCTATGGCTTTAACTATTACGGCACCACCGGTACCAACCGTGATGAATTCGTCATCGTCCGCAAAATGGACAAAATCGAGTGGCACGACGGCGAAGCAGTACCTGCAACCGAGGAGGCTTCACGATGAAAGTACGTGCCCAAATAGCGATGGTACTCAATCTCGATAAATGCATCGGTTGCCACACCTGCTCCATCACTTGCAAAAACGTTTGGACCTCGCGCGAAGGCGTCGAGTATGCCTGGTTCAATAACGTTGAAACCAAGCCTGGGGTCGGCTATCCGAAAGAATGGGAAAACCAGCAGAAATGGAACGGCGGCTGGATACGTAACGATCGCGGCCGTTTGCAACTAAAAGCCGGCGGTCGCTGGCGTATCCTCTCGAAAATTTTCGCCAATCCGGATTTGCCGCAGATTGACGATTATTACGAGCCGTTTGATTTCGATTACCAGCATCTGCATCAGGCACCCGAAGGAAATCATCAGCCGACTGCGAGACCGCGTTCGCTGATTACCGGCGAGCGCATGCAGAAAATCCACTGGGGTCCGAACTGGGAAGAAATTCTCGGCACCGAATTCGCGAAGCGCAGCAAGGATTCAAACTTCGACAGTATGCAGCGCGAAATCTACGGTGCGTTCGAGAAGACCTTCATGATGTATCTGCCTCGTCTATGCGAGCACTGCCTCAATCCGGCATGCGTCGCGGCCTGCCCGAGCGGCGCCATCTACAAACGCGAGGAAGACGGTATCGTACTGATCGACCAGGACAAATGTCGCGGTTGGCGCATGTGCGTTTCGGCGTGTCCGTACAAAAAGATTTACTACAACTGGAAAAGCGGAAAGTCAGAAAAATGCATCTTCTGCTATCCACGTATCGAAATGGGCGAGCCGACGGTGTGCTCGGAAACCTGTGTCGGTCGAATCCGTTATCTCGGTGTTTTGTTGTACGACGCAGATCAAATCGAAGCCGCCGTTTCGGTGCCTTCGGAAAAAGATTTGTATAAGGCACATCTGGATATCTTCCTTGACCCGAACGATCCCCGGGTAATTGAAGCGGCGCGTGCAGAAGGCATTCCACAAAACTGGTTGGATGCCGCGAAGGAATCGCCGGTCTACAAACTGGCGATCGACTGGAAACTCGCGCTGCCGCTGCATCCCGAATACCGTACGTTGCCGATGGTCTGGTATGTACCACCATTGTCGCCAGTCCAGTCCGCCGCCGATGCCGGCAAGGTGGGCATGAACGGTGAAATTCCGGACGTCAAATCATTGCGTATTCCGGTTCGCTATCTTGCCAACTTGTTGACGGCCGGCGATGAAGCTCCGGTGATTCTCGCAATGGAACGCTTGTTGGCGATGCGCGCCTGGCGTCGTGCGATGAATGTCGACGGTGTTGAAGATATCGAAATACTCAAGCAAGCCGGTCTCACCGTGAAGCAGGCCGAAGAAATGTATCGCTATCTTGCCATCGCCAATTACGAAGATCGCTTCGTGATCCCGACGGCACATCGCGAATATGCCAATGATGCTTTTGGTGAACGCGGTGGTTGCGGTTTCACTTTCGGCAACGGTTGTAGTCCATCGTCGCCGGCGGAAGCACTCTTCGGTGGCCGTTCGACACAGACTTACCACGTGCCACCCAATCGCCAGGTCACGGACAGGGAAAAAGCATGAAATCGCTCAAACTAATCAGCGTTCTTCTCGATTATCCGGCCGACGATCTTTGGCAGCATCGCGACGAGCTATTGTCTGCGGCCACCGAATGCCAACTGCCGGCAGCACGCGGTTTGAAACTGCGAAGTTTCGTTGCCGACTTGACGGACCAGGCCACAATGGATGCGCAGGAAGCCTGGTTGGCCCTGTTCGACCGTGGTCGCTCGATGAGCCTGTTGTTGTTCGAGCACATTCATGGCGAGTCACGTGATCGTGGCCAAGCCATGGTCGATTTGATGGAAACCTATCAAAAAAACGGTTTCGAAATTGCAACGCGGGAACTGCCGGATTATTTGCCACTGGTGCTGGAATATCTTTCGCAACGACCTGTGGAAGAAGTGATCGATTGGTTAAAACATACTGGTCCGATTCTCGAGCTGCTGGCCGCCAGAGCCGGCGAAAGGCAAAGCCCCTATGCCTTGCTGTTTGAAATACTCATAGAAATTGGCCACGGCGAAGTCGATCTGACCGTCATTCGCCGCAAGGTGGCCACCGAAGCACGCGATGACACTCCCGAAGTAATGGATCAGGTGTGGGAAGAAGAAGCCGTGCGTTTCGGCAATGAAGCACCCTCAGAAAATTGCCTCCCTAACCAGCGATTACCGACCGGCGTAAAGATGACCGACAAGCAGGTGACCCCATGAATTTTCTCAATACTTTCTTTTTCCAGATTTATCCCTACATTGCCCTTGCAGTGTTTGCGATTGGCAGCTGGATGCGTTTTGATCACGATGCCTACAGTTGGCGCACCGGTTCAAGCCAATTGCTCTCGGGCAAATGGATGCGCCTCGGAAGCAACTGGTTCCATTTGGGTGTGCTAGCCATTCTTGGCGGCCATTTAGTCGGTCTGCTGACTCCGCATTTTGTTTACGAGTCTTTCATTACCGCAGGCCAGAAACAATTACTGGCGATGGTGGCCGGTGGAATTTTCGGTGTCGTGTGTCTGATCGGCATTACGATTTTATTATTGCGTCGTCTTTTTAACCCACGAGTGCGTGCGACCGGTAGCCCGCGTGATTTGCTCGTACTAGTGCTGTTGTACGCACAATTATTACTGGGTCTGTCGTCCATCTTCGTTTCGTCCGGCCATATGGATGGCGGCCAGATGATCAAACTCGGTGAATGGGCGCAGCACATCGTAACGTTCCGTCTGGGCGCCGCCGATTTCATGCTGGATGCCCACTGGATTTTCAAAGCCCACGTGTTTCTTGGCTTGACCCTGTTTCTGATTTTCCCCTTCACTCGCCTCGTCCACATCTGGAGTCTGCCCGTGGCCTATTTGCGCAGGCCATATCAGGTGGTCCGTAAACGTCAGGCACCGCTCGATTATCACGGGAAATAGTTATGAACAAGCCTCGTATTATTCCGATAGTGATGGATTCCGGCGCCTTGTCGGATGCCGCTGCGCGTGCCAGTGAGACAGCACACGATCACTCGCATGATGCGCATGATGCCAGCGCACCGATTCCCGCTCGGCCACCGGTTTTTCTAAAGGTGGGCGACAGAGAAATCGATGAAGCCGAAATCGCCCGGGAAATGCAGCACCATCGTGCCGACAATCCGCATACGGCGCGTGCCGATGCAGCACGTGCCCTGGTGGTGCGTGAGTTATTACTTCAGGAAATAGAACGACTGGGTATCGCTGCCAACGTCGAACCTTTGGATTCCGAAACACTTGAAGAAGCCGCGATCCGTCTTTTGATCGAGCAGGAAGTACCAACGCCCGAACCGGACGAAAATGCATGTCGCCATTATTACGAAAGTAATCGCGAACGCCTGCATACCCCCGACCAATACCATGTTCATCATATCCTGCTGGCAGCATCGGCCGATGACATCAAGGGCCGTTACGATGCCCGCGACCTGGGTGAGCGTTTGATTTCCGAACTGAAAGAATTTCCGGAACGTTTCACCGAATATGCAATGCGACATTCATCCTGCCCTTCTCGCGATGAAGGCGGTGATCTGGGCTGGATTGTCCGCGGTCAAACGACGCCGGAATTTGATCGGCAGCTATTCATGCTGCGCGAAGGTTTGGTGGCAATGACGATCGAATCGCGCTGGGGGCACCATGTCGTCCGTGTCGACGAAATTTCACATGGCGAACCCATGAGCTATGACGATTGCGCGGGAAAAATTGCCGGTTATCTAGAGCTGCAAGTTAAACAAAATGCACTGCATCAGTATCTGCAGATTTTGATTTCGCGCTATCCGGTGATCGGTCTGGCAGAACTCGAAGCACTCACTGCCTGAAGCGAATTACCTAAAACAGTGCTCAAGCATTCAATCTCTTGAAAAAATAACGGGGCCGTAAAGATGCAGAACACAACAACAGTGACTCAGGGACAACAGCGAACAGCGTTGTGGGCCAGCACGTTTGCATTCACCGTGTGCTTTGCGGTTTGGACGATTTTTTCGATCATCGGCATCCAGATTAAAAAGGATCTTGGACTCAATGACACCGAATTTGGTTTGCTGGTCGCAACGCCCATTCTGACGGGCTCGATGATTCGCCTGTTTCTGGGCATCTGGACCGAACAATACGGCGGACGCATCGTTTTCACTCTGGTCATGCTGGCCGGCGCGGCGGCAACCTGGATGCTGACGGCTGCTAATACCTATATCGGTTTTCTGTTCGCTGCATTGGCCGTGGGTATCGCTGGTGGTTCGTTTGCGGTTGGCATTGCTTACGTTTCCAAATGGTTTCCGGCGGAAAAACAAGGAACGGCACTGGGCATTTTTGGTGCCGGCAATATCGGATCAGCCGTTACCAAACTACTGGCTCCGATGGTGATGGTGGCCTATGGCTGGCATGCCGTTGCCCAGGTTTGGTCGGTTGGGTTGGCGATCACCGCCGTCCTCTTTTATTTCATCACCAAAGATGATCCCGGCCTTGCTACGCGCCGTAAAGCGGGCGTAAAGCCGGTGTCGTTCAAGCAACAAATGGCGCCGCTGAAAAACATCCAGGTATGGCGCTTCGGTCTGTATTACTTTTTCGTCTTTGGTGCTTTCGTTGCATTGGCACTCTGGTTGCCGCGTTACCTCACCGGTGCCTACGGACTCGACATCAAAACCGCCGGTGTCATTGCCGCGTGTTATTCCATTCCCGCCAGTCTGTTTCGCGTAGTCGGCGGCTGGTTATCCGACAAGATCGGTGCCCGCAGGGTCATGTACTGGACCCTGAGTGTCTCGGTTGTCTGTACTTTTTTACTGTCGTATCCGTCAACCAGCTATATCGTGTCGGGGATCAAGGGGCCGATTGAATTTACGCTGGCCGTCGGCGTGGTGCCTTTCATGGTGATCGTTTTTGTTCTTGGTTTTTTCATGTCGCTGGGCAAAGCCGCAGTCTATAAACACATCCCGGTTTATTACCCGAATAATGTCGGTGCGGTCGGTGGTCTGGTCGGCATGATCGGTGGTCTTGGCGGTTTTATCCTGCCGATTACCTTCGGTGTCCTGAACGATCTTATCGGCGTTTGGACAAGTTGTTTTATGTTGCTGTTTGTTCTGGTGTCGACGGCCCTGGTTTGGATGCACTTTGCCATTCGGCGTATGGACGTTGCACAGCATCCGCAAAGCTTCCGCGACACCGATCTGCCGGAAATTATGGCAGCCCGGGACGTGCACTGATACGAATAACAAACCATGCCTAAATCCGGAATCGAAGCACTGGAAAAACTGCGTGAAGGCAATCGACGCTTTGTTGATCACGTCATCAGCCTGGAGGCTTTGCTGAGCCATGCTCGACGGGCCGAGCACGCCAAGGCACAGGAACCGTTCGCGGTCATTCTGGGGTGCTCCGATTCACGGGCACCGGCCGAATTTATTTTCGATCAGGGGCTGGGAGATTTATTCGTCATCAGGGTAGCAGGCAATATTGCCGCACCCTCGCAAATCGGCAGCGTCGAATTTGCCGTGGAGCGTTTTGGCGTTCGGCTGGTGGTTGTTTTGGGTCATTCCAACTGCGGGGCCGTTCAAGCGACACTGGATGCCATAGATTGTCCCGGCGATGTGTCTCCAGCTCTGCATGCCATTGTCGATCGGATCATGCCCTCGCTTACCGACACACCATTGCTGGAAAAAGGTGATTGCCCAGAACGAACGCAATATGCCGTCCGGGCAAACGTCCGCCACACGATGCAACGACTAATTCAGGATTCGGATTTTATCAATCGGATGCGCAAAGAAAAGGGACTACTGATCGTCGGTGCCGATTATTCACTCGATACCGGCGAGGTGGATTTTTTTGAAACCCCGCCTGCGCAATAATCCTTCGTGCTTTAGATCGGCAACGTGACCGAGCCTAAATGACCTAGAAGCAGGAAGCCCGAGACCATTACCGAATTGATTGCCCACGCCACCGTTAGTGCCCGGGCTATCTGACCGTAAACCACGTTCTGTACATTGAAAGCGTTGATCCAAACCGCATGCATAATCCAGGCGGTATACGCGACGAAGAGGGCTAACAATGCAATGAGTGATGGTGTCCCGACTTGATGATAAAAATAGAGTATCGCCCCGAACATCAGGTGACTGATGAGCACTCCGTAAATCCAGAAGACAAGCCAAAGCCGCGTATTACCTCTGCGATCCAATGTTGCTGATTCCATGTTCATAGGTTTCTCCAGCAAGTCTAAGTTTCCACCATCCTAGCCCTGCCCCACGATGTACTTCTTGACCTAAGTCAAAGATGGCTAACCCGATTAAACATATCTCTGAGCGGGCACCAAACCACGGTGAATCAGGATCCCCTTGACCAGCGTCAAGGTGTCGCCATGAATTCGTCGCTAGCATGATGTCAGTAGTGGTGACAGGAAGCCGGAAAGGTATTCCCGTCGTCATTGACCTCACATCTCAGGAGAAAAGACCATGCAATTCCTGGTAAAAAACCCGATTTCCGAGCCAATGTCCGAAGCAATTATTCGCTGGATGCGGGCACTCGATGGTTCATCTGAAACACTTGTAGATGCGGAGACCCGGCAGATTCACATTAATTCCCGATTATCGGTTCCGCAGATCATCGAAGTGCTTCGCAACGCCGGTTGTGAGGCCAGTTTCTCGGTGCAGTCTGAGATTGGCCACAAACAGGGCGGTAGTACCTGTTGCGGCGGCTGTTCCTGACACTATTCTATTAGTTAATTGACTTCATCGGAGTTTGGCAATGAAAGCATTTCCGCATCACTATCAAGTCGCGGCATCAGCAGGCCCAGAAGGCGAAGTTCTGCTTTCTAGCGCCGGCCTCGCGCCACTGAATACTGCGCCTCCGCTCGAATTCGATGGGCCGGGTGATCGTTGGTCGCCAGAAACCCTGCTCGTAGGCGCCATTGCCGATTGTTTCATCCTGACCTTTCGTGCGGTCGCGGGGGCTTCGAAACTTTCCTGGCAAACGTTGGCTTGTGAGGTAGAAGGGACTCTCGAACGCGAACAAGGCGCATCGAAATTCGTTGCATTCACGATTCAGGCCAGACTCCGCATTCCTGCAGACGGTAATGTCGAAGCGGCTGAAAAAGCCCTGTATAAAGCCGAGGCCGGTTGTCTGATTTCGAATTCGCTCTCGGGTAAATTCGAGCTCAAGATCATTGTGGAAACATCCGACTAATCCAGAAGCCTGACATCCTCATGCATGAACAAATTTCAGCAAACTATGGCTCAGGCCTATGTCATCGCGAATATCGACGAGCTGCAAACCCGCTTGATTAGCGAGCTGGATGTATTCTTGTGATTGATACATTGTGCTTACGCCATTGGCGAGGGCCGCGAAATATGGCGATGTATTGATAATGCAATAAGCCGCGATGTCGTGCCGCTGGCTGTCCCAAAAAGTATCCAGCACGTAAACGCAGCCGTTGGAATTTAAACTGGTCTTAACACGCCGGAATATTTCCAGAATTGACTGCTTGCTGAAGCAGCTGAGGAGCTGGCTCATCCATATGACATCTTGACCGGCTGGAAACGGAGTATCGGGATTCAACATATCCGCTTCGTAAAAATCAACCCGATCCGACTGGCTTGCCAAATTGCCGCGTGCAATCGACATTTGTTCGGGCAGATCGACCAGAGTCATCCGGACCATCGGATTGAAATCAAGACATCGTTGCGCCCATTTTCCGGTATTGGCGCCAATGTCCATCAATGTCGTGGGCTGGCTCGAAAATACAATTGGCAACACCAACGTAAATGCCGAATCGGAATAATGATGATCGAACTCGAACCAGGCCGACTTGGCCACTTCCGGCAAGGAACTCAACCCGCGATATATCGTTTCCCATTCGCCCAGGCATTTCAGTCCGGCAGGTCTGCCTTCGGCCAATGCAGACTCCAGCTCGAACATACCCTGATAGCATATTTCCTGGGTGAAATTGAAATTCACCCGGGTCATAGGATCCCGTAGCATGAAGTCGCCGATCTTTTCCAGGTAATAGCGATCTTCCTTTCTGCCGACGACGCCGGCGCTCAGACAACTCTCCAGCAAAACACTGACGGCATATTCGCTTCTCTGATGGAATGCAGCGAGCTCTTCGATCGATTGACCGCTCGGAGAACGATCAATGCTTTCCAGCAAGCCCCACTTCATGGCAATCCGTACGCATTGGAAAACCACGGGGCCAAATGCGATTTTTTGCGCTTCAAAGCGTGCATCGATCGCAGGTAGCGGCTTGGCAAATGTTTTGTTTTTCATGTTTTTAGATTCGATTTCCGGTATTTTTTAATTGGCGGTCGACATGGGTTCCGGGCGTATATTCGGCAAAGCGTCATGACGACCAGTTGGATACCCAAGGTGCCATAGTTTTTTGAAATTTAACGATCCGTTTCCTCATGATTATTTCGAAGCGTTTGCCATAGCGACTGCATACGCTTTTCCACCGCCGGGTCGGACACAATCACCCTGCCCCATTCGCGCGTGGTTTCGCCAGGCCATTTCCGGGTCGCATCCAAACCCAATTTTGAGCCGAGCCCCGGCTCGGGACTGGCGAAATCCAGATAATCGATCGGCGTATTTTCGACCAGCATGCTATCGCGTGCCGGATCGACGCGAGTGGATAAAGCCCACAGCACTTGTGACCAGTCGCGTGCATCAATGTCCTCATCGACGATGATGATGAATTTGGTATAGGTGAACTGGCGCAAATACGACCAGATTCCCATCATCACCCGACGCGCATGACCGGCGTATTGCTTGCGAATGCTTACTACCGCGATTCGGTAAGAGCATGCTTCCGGCGGCAGAAAAAAATCGACAATCTCGGGAAACACCTTTCGCAGAATCGGAACGAATAATTCATTCAGTGCGAGTGCGAGCACCGAAGGTTCGTCATGCGGCGCACGGCCCATGTAACTGCCTTGATAAATGGCATCACGACGCAAACGCATGCGCTCGATGGTCATCACTGGAAACATTGCTTGCGCGTTGTAATAACCGGTGTGATC
Source organism: Arenimonas maotaiensis (assembly GCF_014638745.1). Taxonomy (GTDB): domain Bacteria; phylum Pseudomonadota; class Gammaproteobacteria; order Xanthomonadales; family Xanthomonadaceae; genus Arenimonas; species Arenimonas maotaiensis. The sequence goes on along the minus strand of NZ_BMFO01000001.1, from coordinate 44,142 downwards.
GCCGAAAGGACCTTCCAGCGCCGTGTCACCGGGATAAATAAATCCTTCCAGCAAAATTTCCGCCCCCGACGGCGCATCGAGCCCGGTCAATGCACTTCGCCAAACGCGACTGCGTTCACCGCGCAATAATCCGGCGAATTCAAATTCCGACAAAGTATCCGGAACCGGCGCCACCGCGGCCAACGTTGTTGCAGGATCGGCTCCAATCGCGACGACGATCGGAAAGGGTTTATCCGGATGCGTTGCCTGCCAATCGGCAAAATCCAGTGCACCGCCACGATGCGATAACCAGCGCATGATGACTTTGTTGCGGCCTATGACTTGCTGTCGGTACACCGCAATGTTCTGTCTGGGCTTTCGGGTGCCGCGGGTAATCACCAAGCCCAGCGTAATCAATTTGGCCGCATCTTCAGGCCAACAATGCTGAATCGGCAATCGTGACAAATCGATATCATTCGCTTCAATCACTTCGTCATTGAAGTCTGCATCGCGCACGGTACGAGGTGCGACATGGGCGAGCTGTGCGAGTTCCGGCCAGCTATGCAAGGCTTCGCGCAAACTACCCGGCCAACGTGGTTCCTTCAATGCCGCCAGCAATTCGCCGAGTTCGCGCAATGACGACAACGGCCTGCCTGACAACACCGCTTCGATACGGTTTCGATGTCCGAATAGATTGCCGAGATAGCGTTGTGGTGATTCGGTATTCGCTGCCATCAGCAAGGCCGGACCACCGGCACGAAGCGACAACAGACTCAATGCCGTGGATTCCAGATGGGAACTGACAGGCTCGTCGACGTGTTTTAACTGGCCGCTTGTTTCCAGCCGGGAAAGAAATGAACGCAGGTCATGGAAACTCATCGCGATAAGGTCCAGGAATACAAGTTGAATCGCGAAGTTACTTCGGGAACGGATGTCCCGAAAAGAGCGCAGTTTTTCTTGATGATTAACATGCCGACATGGTCGCTCAGACCGGATACGGGATCATTGACTTGGATCAAGTGGCCGCGACGGGAATTCGCAGGACTTGATCCTTGTCAATGCAATGACCCGACATCGGGCTGATACTGCCAGCTGGTCCCACCAAGGTGCTACTTATGCCTCCTTGTTCCTCGCCATTCGGCGCCAACCCCGTGCAATGGGCAGACGGCTCCAAAGCCCCGTTTGTCAAAAGCGAAAGTGCCATCAAGCTTGATCTGCGGCATCTGCCTGCACCCGAGCCAATGCATCGTATTCTTGAAGCACTGGAAACCCTTCCCGAGGGCAAATCTCTATTGGCGCGGACGCCTTGTCACCCACAACCGCTGCTGGATTTGCTCGATGCCCGTGGTTATCGAGTCGTCGTGATCGACTCTCCTGCCGGCGATGCCTGGGTACAAATATTTTCTCCCGATGACTGCACTGGCCGTTGATCATGCCCCGTCGGTGGAACTGCCGATGCGCTACCTCGGCATGGTGCCGGTATGGGGCTTGGTTACAGCATTTTTGATCCTGCACGACGGCTCGACTTTATTCATCAGTCGTTGGGCGCTGAACACCGTTGCGCTTACCCATATGATCACACTCGGAATATTGGGCAACGCGATGCTCGGCAGTCTGCTGCAGTTTCTGCCGGTCGCGGCCGGCGTACGTTTGGCGCCGTCAAACGCATTAAGTTTGCAATTGCCGATTATTTTCAATCTTGCCCTGATCGGATTACTCGCAGGAATACTTTATTGGCCCTGGTTGATTCCGTGGTCCGGTTTATTGCTGGCATTTTCAATCGGTTTTCATGCCATCGGATGTTTGCTCGCGATGCGTTTCGATGACAAGCAAACCTGGTTGCGAATCGGCATTTGCATGGTACTCGTCTGCCTGTTGCTGACGGCAGTGCTTGGCTTGTTACTCACGCTGGGACTTGCCGGAATCATCGCCATGCCGATGCAGCGGTTGACCGATATCCACGCCGCCATCGGACTGCTTGGCGGCGTTGTACTGCTGTGCGGCTGCGTCGGCAGCGTGATCATGCCGATGCTTCAGGGAACGATAGCACTGCCAAACCAATTTCTTCGATACTGGATCATTGCATTGATCTGCCTGCTGGTGTCCGGTGTCGTTTTACGCTTCGGAAATATTATAGATGGCGACACGCTCACGAAATTACTCGTGTTGCCCGTTGCCGCATTCGCAACCGCAATTATTTTCTTTCAATGGCGCGCTCCGCACCGTCGCAACCGGACACTGATTGGTTTCTGGTGTCTCGGATCGTTGTCGTTGCTGATGGCTGTCTTGACTGTCCTGTGTGTGTCGACACCTTACAAAACGATCCTCGCCGGTGTGTTAGCCATCGGTATCGGCCTGCCATCGTTGGTGCTCGGCATGTTGCTTGAAATTGCACCCTTCATTGCCTGGCTGAAGTTGCAACGGCAACGCCATCAAGGCAGCAGATTGCAAAGCGTCGATGGTCTGTTTCCCGAATATCGCAAACAACGCATTTTTATCTTCTTTGTATTGTCTGCCCTTGCGCTTCCAGCTGCGGTGATTTGGCCGAATTCAACCAGCGTGAACCTAGCAGGTCTTTTACTGGCATCGGCACATGGACTGGCGATGTTCGAGATCCTGTCGCTGCAGTTTCGAACTCGAAAATTTGCCGGTGGAAAAATCGGTTCGCAGGGAGTGCGCACATGAAAAAGAAGCTTCCACTGGTGTACGCCTGTTCCGGTTGCTCAAGCGCGGCTCAAATGGCAAACCAGATGGCGCTGTGGCTGGACCGACAAGGCAAAGCGGAAATGTCCTGCATCGCCGGTGTCGGTGGCGGCGTCACCGGACTGGTCAACACGGCGCGCAGCCATCGTCCCATCATTGCACTGGATGGCTGCATTCTTGCCTGCGCCTCTGCCTGCCTTTCGCAAGTTGGTGTGACACCCGATCGTCACATCGTGCTTTCCGAATTCGAAGTAAAAAAACGCAAGCATGTCGATTTCGATCCGGCCCAGGCTCACGCCATTTACGACCACCATATTGTTCCGATCGCCGAACGTTTGACGGATTCGGCATTACACAGTGAAAAGCATCATGACAAAAACTGAAACATCGCATGGCGCGCTGATCGGCGTACGTCGAATGATTGATGGCGTCGACGATGCGTTGTTGACACTGATTGTTGCCCGACGACGATTGGTTTCACTGGCGGCACGAATAAAGCAGGAAAAGGGCGTGCCGATCCGCGATCCGGACCGCGAACGCGAAGTGCTCCGGCGCGCACGGCGACTCGGCAATCGCTTTGGTCTTCCGCCAGCGAGCAGTGATCGCCTGATGTCTGCACTCATCCAGGATGCCTGCCGGCAGCAAGGCTTGTCGCAGGTGTCCGACGAGTTTGTTGTAGTTGATACAGATCAGGGCGCTCTCCCTCCTATTACAGGCATGCTCGCAAACACCATGAATAGCCAAACCCGATTTTCTTCTTATTCCCGCTGGCTTCGCCTGCTGCCACCTCCTTCCCGCTTGTCGCCTTTTTTGCGACGGATCCCGATTGTCTGGCAAGTGAAATTGTTCGAAGCGGCAATGCAGCGCGTATTGAGCGCACCGATAGAAAAAGGCGCACTCGAAATGCTGTCCGACCGAAGACTCGGCATCGAAGTGAGCGATCTGGATCTTCGCTGGGTAGTGGTACTGCGCGAAGGCCGAATGCGTGTCTGTGCGCGGGACGAAATTGCAGAGGCCACCGTCCGCGGTACTGCAACCGATTTAATGTTGCTGGCCAGTCGCCGGGAAGATGCAGACACCTTGTTTTTCCAACGTCGACTGGTTCTTACCGGCGATACTGAACTGGGTCTTACGGCCCGCAATTTACTGGACCAATTGCCTTGGCAGGAAATTCCGTTGGGGCTTCGCATAGCCATGCAACGTGGCACCGATCTGGCTCTGGCTGCACGCACGGCATATCAAAACAGAACGGCATCGAATTAGATTCTCGATTCCACTTCTGCAATATCAAATCATTCGACATCTCACCATGACAAGCAATATTGAAATTTCTCCACCGCAATGGAGCGACCAGCTGGAAATAGACTATGCCGAACTCGGTACCCGCCTCGAAGGCTTGGTGCCGTGTCTGGAATGGCCGATGCATCTGCCCTGGATCGATGCCATCCTCAGGCTCAAGGAACAGCGCGGCGCAGTCATCATGGCGCACAGTTACCAGTCACCGGAAATTTTTCATGGCGTGGCCGATGTCACCGGTGATTCGCTGTCGCTTGCACAAGCCGCCGCATCTTGTAGCGCAGAATTAATCGTGATTTGCGGAGTGTATTTCATGGCAGAGACGGCGAAGATCCTGGCACCGGATCGGACCGTCCTGATTCCCGATTTGCATGCAGGCTGTTCGCTGGCGTCATCGATAACCGCAGCCGATGTTCGACGCTTGCGTGCGATGCACCCGGGTGTTCCCGTCGTGAGCTATGTCAACACCACGGCAGACGTAAAAGCCGAGTCCGACGCCTGCTGTACCTCGGCCAATGCCTTGCAAGTGGTCGAAGCGATGGGAAGTAAAAAGGTGATTTTCATACCTGATCGATTCCTCGGTGCTTATGTCGCCGCACAGACGAATGTGGAACTGGTGTTATGGAACGGCACCTGCGAAGTACACGAAATTTTCACTGCACAGCAAATGCGGCATGCACGCGAACGCTTCAACGCGAAACTGATCGCACATCCGGAATGTTCACCCGAAGTATTGGCAGAGGCTGATTTTGTCGGTTCCACCAGCGCGATGAGCCAATGGCTGGAAAAAGTAAAACCTGATCGTGTTGCACTGATCACCGAATGTTCGATGGCCGATAATCTGCGGACGAAATTTCCGCAGATAGAATTCGTGCAGCCCTGCAACCTGTGTCCGCACATGAAGCAAATCACGCTGCCCAATATTTTCAATTGTCTGCGCGACCTGCGTCATGAAGTCACGGTTCCCGCCGACGTTGCATCACGGGCACGACGAGCACTCGACCGAATGCTGCAGGTAGGTCGTCAGGATCGTGTGTAAGCGCGAAACCATGCCGCTGATTATCGTCGGAAGCGGAATTGCAGGATTGACGACAGCACTGGCAGCTGCACCGCGTCAGGTGTGCCTGCTGAGTCGTGCACCGGACAGCCAGGACAGCGCCAGTGTTTTGGCTCAGGGCGGTATAGCGGCAGCGGTCGGACCGAATGACAGCACTTGCTCGCATCTGTTCGATACGATGCGATCGGGTTCTTTTCACAACTCAAAACCGGCAGTTCGCTATCTGGTAGAACAGGCAGCAGATGCATTGAACTGGCTAGGTAATCAAGGCGTGCTGTTCGATCGAGAGGGCGACGATTTTCACTTGGCACGCGAAGGCGGCCATGAATTTGCCCGCATCGCCCATGCCGGTGGCGATGCCAGTGGTCGTGCATTCATGCAAGCCTTGGTCGGCAAGGTAAAACAGGCGAGCCATATTCACTGGCATTCCGAAACCGATGTCGATGCCCTGCTCTTGCGCGGTAATTCCATTGCCGGTGTACGCGCAAAAAACAAAACAGGCGATACCGAAATTCACGAAGCCAATGATGTCGTGTTGGCAACCGGTGGATTGGGAGCCTTGTTTTCGGCGACCAGCAATCCGCCCGGTGCCGAGGGTGTCGGTTTGGCTTTGGGTCTTGCGGCGGGTGCAGCAGTGCGTGATCTCGAGTTCATCCAATTCCATCCAACGGCTCTGGCACTCGGCACGAATTTTCAATTGCCTTTGCTGACGGAAGCGTTGCGCGGTGCTGGCGCTATTCTTCGCGATGAACACGGTCGAGCCTTCATGACGGGACGCCATCCGATGGCAGATCTTGCACCACGCGATCTGGTCGCACGTGTGGTCTGGAAAATTTTGACGAAAGGCGGCAATACTTTCCTGCATGCCCAGCATCTGGGTGATGCATGGCCTCAACGGTTTCCGACCGTCTTGGCCAGTTGTCTTGCGCACGGTATCGACCCGCGTCTGGAGCCCATGCCGGTGACCCCGGCCGCACATTTTCATATGGGAGGACTGGCTACTAATCTGGATGGGCGCACCACTGTGCCTGGTTTGTGGGCCGTTGGCGAAGTCGCCTGCAACGGCGTGCATGGTGCCAATCGCTTAGCCAGCAATTCGCTGCTTGAAGGGGTGACTTACGGTCGTAGATTGGCCATGCGAATCAAGCAGGAAAATGTATCGTCGAACACATGCGGCACTTATTGTTTTGCCGAGCGTGGATTGGAAACCTCGCCGTCAGTCCAGCACTATTGGCGCCAACGACTTTGGCAAACACTCGGCCCTGTACGTCAGGCAACTGATATACAAAAGGCTTTGGCTGAACTCCAACAGTTCGGTAAAGACATAGGTTGGCGCCAACAACTCGCCATTTGTCTATTGCAGGCAGCACTGCATCGACGAGAAAACCTTGGGGCACATTGGTGGGCAGAGTCGGTAGACATCGATAAAAAATTCGCATTAAACACGCATTGATACGCACGAAAAATTCAAGCAAAAGATTAAATTCGTTTCAGTCGTTTTGCCTTGCGGACATGCGCATGCCCGGCTCGCCATACCAATAACCGTTTCGCATGCCGATTCGCGGTGGTGCGGTTGGAGAATGTCTGGCCAGATCGAAATGTGTGACGACTTCCTTCATTCCGTTGACTTGCGGATAAAGGCGAAGAATATCGACGCCTAGCGTTCGTAATTCCGGCAACTCGGGCCCGAGATCGGTGATTTCTTCTCCCTGTATCTGGATGCCGTTAATCCTGAGAAAGGCCTGATCCTCGCGTGTCGTGAGTCGCAAACCATCGGGATAATCAATGCAGCGAAACTGACACTGGTCTTTTGCAATATCGAGTGAGCGCGCCGTAAAGCAGCGAGCCGAATAGGACAACGGCAACCGCCCCCAAGCGATGACTTCCAGCTCGGGCATGGCTTGTCCATCGGCGTCCGTTGCCTCGCGAAGTTCCTTGATCAATTCGCGGCCTTGTTCAACACCCGGAACCCAACGCCTTAGCCCGTCTTCCACCAGCATTGCCAGTGCCCGGTGGTTATAGACATTCAACGAAGGCCCGGCAACAAAAGGCACTATCTTTTCACGACATAGCTGTACCGCCGACATGTCGTTGGCTTCGATCCAGAAAAGATCATGGTCGATTAAGCGATGCAGAACACTGAGTTCCGATTCCGCTTCGATCAATGCCAGCGAAGACAATACGACTTGCTTGCCATGAGCTGCCAATTCTTCCGCCAGTGCAATCCAGTCACGCGTGGTCAGTTCCCGTCGTTTGCTGCAAACGGTTTCGCCGAGATAAATAATATCCACCGGCCACTGGACGGCTTCCCGATAAAAAGCCAGCGTACGTTCCCGCGACCAAAAATACTGCAATGGACCTAAACTCAGTTTCATTATGGGTGCCTCTGTGATCGTGAGCATTAGTGCCATGCCCTGTGATAGGGGCCCAAGGTAGTTTGGTGGCCTTCGGCATGCGCCGATAGCACAGATTGCCAATTCGGCTCTACCGCCCACCTGCCAGGATTTGCTTCCAGTTTATCAATGGCGGCTCGCCAGATGCGGGTCACCGAGCTGACATACGCAACGCCGCGCTGACGACCTTCGATTTTTAGCGCGACGACGCCGGCTTGTTTGAGTCTGGGTAATAGTTCGAGCGTATTCAGGCTGGTGGGTTCTTCCATCGCATGAAATATTTCATCGCCGACCGCGAAGCGTCCTTTGCAGACAGTGGGGTAACCTGCCGGTTCGTCTTTCTTGAAACGATCGATCAAAACATCATTCAAACGCACGCTGCGAGAACCGTCATCGTATTCGTCCCAACGAACAAATCGAGCCGGTGAACAGACACCATGTCGATTCGGCGAGGCACCAGTGACATAACTTGAAAGCTGACAGCGTCCTTCCACCATGATGCACAGGCTGCCAAATGCGAATACTTCCAGCGGCACTGGTGATGTCTGGCATAGGCGCTCGACTTGCTGCACGGACAATACTCGTGGCAGAACGGCGCGACTAATGCCAAAGCGCTCATAGGCATAACGCAATGCCGGCGCCGTTGTTGCCGAACCTTGTACCGAAAGATGACGTGGCATTTCCGGATGCATGCGTGCCGCATAATCGAGTACCGACATTTCGGCTGCGATAATGGCATCTACACCAAAAGAGGCAGCCCGATCCACTGCCTGCTGCCATTCGCCGATGCGTGCACTATCGGGATAGGTATTCAATGCCACGTAAACTTTGCAATTATTTTTATGGGCGAAGTCGATGCCCTGGCGCAAATCTGCATCGCTGAAATTCAGGCCTGGAAAAGCACGTGCATTGGTCTGATCACGAAACCCGACATACACCGCATTTGCACCGGCATCGACCGCTGCCTGCAGTGCCGGCAAGTTACCGGCAGGACATACCAATTGCATGGGAATTCTCCAGAACAGTTTGGATAATTCTCGCTTTCGGCAATGGCTTTTGCTCTGATCTAAGTCAAGCAATTTATTTTGCGACCGATTTAGACTTGAACGCGTCGGCTCATCGCCATTATCTGGCGAAAAATGGCTTGTACGACATCCGAAGGCAAGCCACTCTGCTCTGCCCAATCACCGCGTTGCCGCATTAATTCGACTTCACGACCCGGATCAAGAACAGGGGAGCCGACAGCACGCTTGGCATGACCTGCACGGGCACTAAGCTCGCTGCGTCGTTGCAATAACGCAATCAATTCGTGATCCAACTCGTCGATGTGCTCACGGACTTCTCGCAGTGCCGGTGTCGGTTGGCCGAAATCGGGAATATTCATTTCGGTCATTGACGCGCCATGGTCGGGGGCTTTCGACAAGCGCTGATCGATCAAAGTCAGCGACTCAATCAATCCCTGCCTTGTGGCTGCAGCATAAGGATTTTCCAATTGGATGGCATTGAATAAGTGCCCCGCATCGGAGCGAACGGCTGCGATCGACGCAGCCAACGCCGCGAAGCTTGGTGGTGCCCAATGCAAATCCTTATCTACCCCTAAATCAAGCAATCCACGCGCAATAAAAAAAGCCATCGCATGCGTCAATGCCATGTATCGGTCATGACTGCTCGGCTCCTGCTCTCGCACCTCGCTACCCAGCGATTCGAACAAGACCCTGACGAGTCGTGCCGTTTCAGGATGCAGTTCACTGGGACACAACACCGTTCGCAATGGTTCTGCCCGCGCGATGCTGAGCGGGCCGAATAGTGGATGGCAACCAACATGCCCGATGTCTGTGCCCAATATTTCATCCATCAATTTGCACGGGCCTTGTTTAACACTGCAAACATCCATCACACGATGCCTGGCGCTTAACTTGGGACGCAAATCACGCAACACGGTTTCAAAGGAACTTACTGGTACCGCGATGACAATTAAATTGGAGCTGGTCACCAGAGCATCCGCGTCGGCAGTGGCGTGTGCTTCCGGTACTGCAGCGACAGGATCCCAGGCGCGCCACGGATAGCCGCGTTCGTCCATCAGTGCAGCGAATGCAGCGCCAAAACGGCCGTAGCCAAGAAATCCAATCTGGATGTCCTGCAACATTCGTGAGCTACTCTCGTGTTAACTGGACAAGTTGACCGTCACGATCAACCGTCAGGAATTGTGCAATGCGGCCGCTCTTGATGGTTTCGACCATCATTTTCAAAGGCTGCACCGCTTCATCGGCGTTGGGAGCGTGGCCTCCGCGACCATTCATTGCCGACACGAAAAGAATGTCCCAGCTTTGTCCGGTCTGTGCCGATTCTTCTATCAATGCGGTAAAACTTTCGATCTCCTCGGGACGTTTGTCCACGCAAACCACCGGTGCGAGCGCGCCGCCTTCACCGCGCTCGAAACGTTGCTTTTCCTCGTCAGTTGCATCGCGTGGCAATTCGGCTTTTGCAAACACAAACAGAAGCCGTTGCGGTTCGGATTGTTGAATCGCCGCCGCCAGAAGATCGTTAAATGTTTTCATTTCCATAAGTCATCAATTTTAAAAGTGCTGTGGTTAAAAATGGATTTCGAATTCCCGCTCAGCGTTTAATCATGCCATCGTCTTGTCCGAGATATTGGCGCAGCTCGCCAAGGGCGTCGTCAAGCACGATATCGTGTTGTGCCAACCACGTTCTCTCAAATAGCGTCTCGGCGTAACGCTCTCCCCGATCACACAGCAAACTCACGATGCTGCCGGTTTCACCGCGATCTCGCATCGCGGTAGCCAATTGCAAACAGGCAATCAGATTGGTGCCCGAGGAACCACCGTAACATCGGCCAAGAATATCTTCCAGCAACCAGGCGGCAGCGCAGGAATCGACGTCGGCGACTTCGATGATTTTATCCACCACGTCGAACATGAAACCCGGCTCGATATGGCTGCGGCCAATGCCTTCAATAATCGTATTGCAAGGCTTCGTTTCGGTGATGGCTCTGGTCTGCCAAGCCTGTGCAAACGCACCGCCAATCGGTTCCGCCACGCATAAGAGCGTCGGCAATCGCCGATAGCGAAGGTAACGCCCGATTGTGGCCGATGTGCCGCCAGTACCGGCTCCGCAGACTATCCAGGTCGGTATCGGGTTCGATTCTTTTTGCATCTGCGTGAGAATCGACTCGGCAATATTATTATTACCGCGCCAATCGGTCGCACGTTCGGCAAGACCGAATTGATCGAGATAACAGACGCCTTCTGCTCTTGCACGTTCTCGCGCATGCTCGCTGGTGTCGACACCGGCCGGCACCAAATCACACTCTGCCCCGAGTGATTGCAACACACTGATTTTTCGCGGTGTCGTGCACTCGGGCATGACGGCGGTAAAACGCAGACCTAGCAGACGTGCGAACCAGGCTTCCGAAATCGCGGTGCTTCCGGAAGACGCATCAATGACTGATTGACCTTCCTGCAAACGACCATTGCAAAGTGCGTACAGAAAAAGCGAACGCGCCAAACGATGTTTAAGACTACCTGTAGGATGTGATGACTCGTCCTTGAAATAAAAATGGATGCCGGGAAAACCGGCCATATCCAGTTTCAATAAATGCGTATCGGCCGAGCGTGCGGCTTCTTGCTCGAGGCAGGCAATGGCGCTGTGCACCCATGCCCTATTCTCAAAACAAGTGGCCATGAATGGATTCATGGCGTAACTAGAACAGTCATTGGACGGGAGTTATTTGTATCTAGCAATGCATCGATATTTCTCTCCAGGAAATCAAAATAGCCTTCGATATAACTGACATCGTTTTCGCTGTCGATCATGAAAGGGTTCATCAGCGTGTGACGCAAAATGACCAGACTATCTTCCGGCATGTTTCCTCGCTCATCGGCGATCAAATCCAGGCCCAATGCGTCATAAATTCGCCGGCTGTCCTCGGGCCCCATCGTATTGGGCCTGAGCGTGGTAATCGATCCGAAATATTCGCGTCTTTGCAATGGCACCCCGGGGTCGCAACGCAAAATATCATGCAGGCCGCGAACAAAATTATTCATCGTGGCGATATCGCGATTGCCGACGGGATTAAGTGCCAGACAGACTAAATTACTATCGGGCTCAAACGGCACGTAACAGATCAGGCGATTTGAAACGCGCCGGGAGAAATCCTGGATTGCCTGCTGGAAAACTTCGGCGGCTAAAATACTTTCCCGCGGCAATTTACCGAAATGCCTGTGGTCCAGCGGCATCACGCTATGCGTCACGTAAACAGCCGCGGCGATGGCACCGGATTTCGACCCTTCTGGAATGTAACGTCCAAGTTGCCGGTAACGTTTGAAATAGTCATCATTTTTATTGACCGAAAAAACGTAGTCCGCCTCTTCTGCCAACAATTCCATGCCACGCTGATCACGACAAATAAAGGCACCTGCTCCGTAGGGGATATAACCCAACTTGTGCGGATCTACCGTCACCGAATCGACATGACCGAGCGCCTCGAATGCCGAATAGACTTCGGTGTCCGGGAAGCGGCTAAATTCGGAACAAACTTCTTCGCGCGGCCGAATACCGCCATCTTCCTGGCGAAATAACGTCGCCAGATAGCCACCCCACGCCGCATCCACATGCACCGAGAAGCCTATGCCATGCTTGGCTGCCCAATCTCTTTCACGAAGCAGCTCATGTAGCGGATCGATGGTGCCGAATTCCGTGCTACCCAGCACACCGACAGCCATCAGTATCGGCTTTTGTTGTTTCAGATGGTTCTCAATAATGTCATGCAGTGCATCGCAGTTCATGCGCATGCCGCGCACTGGCACCGGCATCAATTGCTGACGTCCCAGGCCGAGCAATTTGACGCCCTTGCTCCAGGAGTAATGCGCGGTTATCGGCGCCAACACACTGGGAACCACCAAGTCGAGATGCGTTGTAAAAAAGTCACAGAGTCCACGCGTTTCAATCCGCTCCACGTGCAGGCGTCTCATGTAATGCTGTTTATCTGCGATCGATTGTTGATCAAGCCAATGATGCCAGTTGCTTAACAGCGCAATCGATTGATCGGGCGTGAGGTTGTAGGCCTGCCAATCATCTTCCGGCAAAGATAAACCCGGCGGATTGGCAGCAAGCAAGGCGACCGGAAAGGCTTTCAGCGCCATCGCCAGACGTAGCGCCTGATAATTGGCGACCGTGCCGCCCGAAGTCAAATGGCCAAAAGAACAATCGGCTTTCGTCGTATCGGTCGAAAATCCGAGCATGCGTGCCAGTTGCAAACCCGTTTTTATTTCCAGATCGACGGTTACCGGTGCCGCATCCACACTGACGTTGTTTGGGTTATACGGCAAGGTCAAAAACTGGGCAGCAAGCCCAGGCAGCAAGACATCCGACACCATATGGCCCAGATAACGCGGACTATGGAACGGTACCGAACGTTTCAATGCCGCCGATAGCGAGTGCAATTCCCGACGCAGACGAGCTTCAAATTCCATGAATTCCGGGGTATCCGAGGCTCGGGTCGGAATTGCAGGCGGGTCATCGGGATAGAGGTTGCGTCGCCAATACACGTGGTCGCGCAAGAACTCCACGACCAGCTTTTCCAGCAAGTCATTGTTCTCGCCATAAGGCCCCAGAAAGTAGGGATAAATACTGGCATTACTCATGTGAATCAAACTCCCGTTTTCTGTAGCGTTTTAGAACAACACGCCGATTTCGTTGACTTCGATCAGGTCAAAGCGATATTTCCGGTCAGGATGGGGATTCGAAAAGCCATCCCCTGACCAGCCAGAGTTCGATAGCGGCAGCTATGATTTCCTCATGCCCGAAAGTATCAAGGCTTTCAGTAAATAGTGCTTTGATGCAGATCAAAAGCCAGATGCCTGAACTAGATGGCTACCGCTATATGCAAGGGCACGCATTCATTGGATACAGGGCTGTGTTGACGGAAATGAAATGAACATGTTCGGGAGCTTTTGCATTCGGGGTTTGAGATGCCGATCACTCAATTTCTTAGTATTGGCATGGCCAGCTTTTCCAACGATGCTAACTCGCAGAGTTCACTTTCGCGACGCGACGCCCGAATCAGCTTTTCAGATTGAAATCGCTTAAAAACGCGACTCAGGGTTTCGGGAGCGAGTCGCAAATAATTGGCAATGTCTGTGCGGCTCATGGCGAGACAGAAAGACGTTGCAGAGAGACCACTCTGGGCGTGGCGCCTGGAAAGCGTTACCAAAAAAGCCGCCGTCCGCTGTTCTGCCCGGTAATCTCCTGTCAGCAATGCTGCCTTTCCAATATCCCGGGATAACAAACGGAATAGCTGCGTTTGCAAGCCTGGCATTTGGGATGCCAACAGGGCCATTTTCTGAAATGAAAAGCGACATAGCATCACAGTATCCAGCGCTACCGCATCGCACGGATATTTTGAATTGTGGATGGCGTTCAACCCTATTACTTCGCCTGGCAGAAAAAAACCCAGAACTTTTTCAGTGTTCTCGGCGTCGAAAATACAGGTTTTGACAGTTCCTTCCTGCACAGCAGCGATGGCATTGAAATCTTCGCCTTCCCGAAAAATATATTCACCTTGCTTAATCGGACCAATGTGCTCAACCAATATATGCAGTTTCCGAAGCGTCGCTTTATCATAGCCTTGTGATTGGCAAGCCTGTGAAAATGCACACGTCGTGCAGAAATGCATTTCATCGCCATCATCCATCAATGTGGATACTTTGATATTTGAAGTCATTGTCATGGCGAGATTTCAAAGTCCCTAAAGGTGTTCGAAAAGCAGAACCTCGTACTCCGCATAAAATGACGACGGGGCACGACTCCGTGAAGTGCCGGGCCAACCTGCACCAAAGTAAATAAATTGAACTCGTATCAGCATTATTGGTTGCCCCATCTTATTGGCTTCTGAGGCCGCTTATATTGACTTATGTCAAACGCCGGCTCCCTAAGCCGGTATTTCCGATACGAAAGGCGCAATCGCCTGTAGTGCCTGTAAATCTTGAATCGGTTGCCGGTTTCGGCTGAATGCACTCAGTTGCGGATTCAACAGATGGACGCTACGGTTGAGTCCGCGGCCCAACCAGACGTTGATCTTTTAATCCCTGCCCGACCTAGGCTTGAATGAAGTGTTGTAAATCAATGTGGCCCGGTTCGTGCTGAACTCCTCATTGGGCGCCGATCCCGACTCGGCGAACTTCTATCTCAAGACCAAGGGCGAAACCGAACAGGCGTTGGCGGCCATGGGCTTTTCGGCCTTGACACTGGTGCGGCCGTCGCTGCTCGACGGCGGCCCGCGCCCGGAACGACGCCCGGGCGAACAGGCCGGACTTTGGCTCGGCAAGCGGCTGGGAAGCCTGATTCCCGCGCGCTATCGTCCGGTCAGCACGCGCACGGTAGCGAAGGCGATGCTGGAAAGCGCCTTGAACAGCCGAGCGGGCATGCAGATCCTGGAAAACGACCAGCTGCTCTCGGATTATTCAATCGGAAACGCGTAAGCCGTATCGGGCAATTCACCGGCTCTCCACGTGAAGTGCCACCACTCCATGGGGTAATTCTCGAAGCCTTCGGCCGCCATCGCGGCCAGCAGCACCGTCCGGTTGGCGCGCTGCGCTGGACCGAGTTGCGGATAGCCGGTGTTGGCGCGCGGCCCGAAATAATCGAAGGCCGTGCCCATGTCGAACGGCCGGCAGGTTCCGGTGCGGCAGTCCAACAGTCCGACATCGACGGTCGCGGCTTTGCTATGGCCGGATTTCTCGGCGATGTAATCGGGCACCAGTACCGATTTGTCCAGCTCCGGGTAATACGCGGCCTTGGTCGATTGGTCGGCATCCTTGGCCCAGGCCATGAACGCGGCCACCGAAACGGTCGGCCGGTAGCAGTCGTACACCGCCAGCGCCATGCCCTGCCCGCGCAGCCCCTGCTCCACCCGCGCCAAGGCCTCAGCCACCGGGCGGTGCAACAGGCACTTGGCGGCCGCATAGCCCGGCACCGGACGCCCTGTGAAGTTGTCGGCCGTGGCGTAGCGGATATCCAGCATGATGCCCGGCGCGAAGGTCCGCACGTCGGCCAAGATGCCGGATTCCGCCGCCGCCATGCCGCCTGCCGCTGACGCCAAGACGGCGGCGCGTGCCAATACCGGGTACCACATCCCTCGCCTCTCCAAAAAAAACGCCCCGGGGCGAGATGCCCCGAGGCGTTGATTCTAACCGTTAACAGGAATCAGAAGTCGATGCTCATGGTCAGCTGGGCGTAGCGCGGCTTCTGCCACGCGGTACCGCGGGCGAACTCGGGCTCGTCGTCGCCGATGTAGTACTGCAGGGTTTCCGACACCTGGGTGACACGCTCCATGTTCAGCAGGTTGTAAATCGCCAGATTGGCGCGGAAGTCGCCGTCGCCGATCTTGCGCTCGTAGGTGACGCTGGCGTTCAGGTCGACGGTCCACGGCGTGCGGCCGAAGGCGCCGCGCTTGTTCAGCACGTACACGCGTTGGCTCGGATCGTCTTCGCAGTTCTGCACGCACTGGTAGAAGCTGTACAGGTCGGTGCCGTCGAACGGGTTGCCGGCGCCGAAGCCGTTGATCGGGCGGCCCGACTGCACGGTCATGCTGGAGCCGACCGACCAGTTGTCGTTGAACGCGTAGCTGCCGCGCAGCTTCAGGGTGTGACGGCGGTCGTTCGGCAGGTAGCCGTAGCCGTTCAGGTTGACGTACGGATTGTCGAACGCATAGGTGCGGCCGGTCTGGTCGCCGCTCGGCAGATCGGAGTTGGCCGGACCTTCGTAGTTGCCCTTGCTGAACGCCAAGGTGTACGAACCGTTGAACGACCACTTGTCGTCCCAGGCGCGGTCGAGCACGAATTCCAGCGAGCTGTAGCTGCGCTTGGGCTTGTCCCAGCCGCGCTGGCCGACGTAGTCGCCGTTGTCGTCATACAGGGCCCAGCCTTCGGTGCTGGTGTCGATCGTGTCGAAGCCGTCGTTCTCGCCGTCGCAGTCGGTGTCGGTGTAGACGGTCAGCACCTTGCCCGGGTTGGCCATCACCACCTGCTCGAAACCGTCGCAGTAGCTGTTGGCGGTCAGCGTGATGTCCTCGATCGCGTTGTTGAGCTTGCGGTAGGTGCCGCGCACGCCCCACGACCACTTGTCGTCGATCTGCTTCTGGAAGCCCAGGATCAGCTCGTCCTGGAATACCGGATCCAGGTCGGAGTCGACCTTGCCGCGCAGGTCGCCGACCGAGCCGTCGCCGTAGGTGTTGTCGACCGGACCGATCTGCGCGCCGAGCACCGGCTTGTAGTAGGTCGAACCGTTGTAAGTGAACGAATCCCACTCCTCCTCGAAGGCGTAGTATGTGGTCTGGCTGAGCAGGCCGCCGGCCAGTTTGACGTTGATCACGTTGGCGACCGGCAGGAAGTAGCGGCCGACGTTACCGAAGATCTTGACCGAACTGTCGCCGTTCATATCCCAGGAAAAGCCGAAGCGCGGGGCCAGCATATTGTCCATCTTGATGAAGCTGTTGCCTTCGGCGTCCTTGTTGTCGAAGGCCTCCGAACGCAGGCCCAGGTTCAGCACCAGGTTGTCGGTGACCGACCAGTTGTCCTCGACGTAGAACGCGGAGTTGACGGTCTCGAACTGGCCGCTGACCTCATACAGGTTGGCGGACACGACGCCGAAGATGCCGGCCGGCACGATGCCGCCGTTGGTCAGCTGGGTGCCCGGATCGGTGTCGCGGATGGTGTAGGCGATGCCGCCGGGACCCGGGTTGTACTCACGGTAATCGGACACGTTGTTCTCGCGGTCCAGGCCGAAGCGCACCAGGTGGCGGTCGAGGTTCCACTCGAAGTCCATGCGCATGGCTTCGCGTTCGTCCACATGCGCCAGCACCTGGTCTTCGCTGGTGCAGCCCGGATAGCGGCCGTAATCCAGGTTGTGGCGGTCGCGGATGTAGTTGCAGTTGATGTCGTTCAGGCTGTTGCGGGTACGGTCGCGCTCGTTGCGGCCGTACAGGAACTTGCCGGACAGGTTCTCGGTCAGGTAGCTGGTCCAGGTCAGCGCCCAGTTGGTGCCGCCGCTGTAGGTGTAGGCGGTGTTCAGGTAGTCGCCGCGGCCGGTATCGAGGTCGTACTCGTACTGCCTGCTTTCCTCGGTGTTCTTGTCGGAGAACGCCAGCAGCTCCACCAGGTTCTTGTCGTTGACGTGCCAGTCGAGCTTGACGCCCCAGAACGCGTCATCGGCCTGCGGAGTGTACTGCTCGCCGGCATCACCGGTCAGGGTCTGGCCGCTGAAATTGCGGGCTTCATACAGGCCGTAGAAGAACAGCTTGTCCTGCACGATGGCGCCCGAGGCGTACAGGTTCAGGTTGGTGTCGGTCGACTTGTCGCGGCTGAAGCTGTAGGCCAGGTTGCCGTCGGTGTCGTAGCGGTCGGTGCCGGCGGTCTGCATGAACGACGGTTCCCAGACCACTTCGGCGCCGTACTTGAACTCGTTCGAGCCGGACTTGGTCACGGCGTTGATCACGCCGCCGGTGGTGCGGCCGAACTCGACGGAATAGCCGCCGGTCTTGACCTGGAATTCCTTGTAGAAGGCGTACGGCACGGCCGAGTTGCCGATCCGGTTGGAGAAGTCGGTGACGTTCAGGCCGTTGATGAAGACGGTGTTCTCGGCGACCGAGGATCCGCCGAAGGAGAAGCCGCCGAGGTCCTTGTCGCCCTTGCCCACGCCCGGGGTGAGCAGGGCCACGGCGCCGGCGTCGCGTTCGACCGGCAGACGCTGGATTTCTTCGGCGGTGAAGTTGCTGGCGGATTCGACCGAGCTGACGTCGATCGGCGACACCACGGCGGTGCCGCGCACCTGCACGGTGTCGATCACGCCGGATTCGGCGCCGATATTGAGGCGGGTGGCGTTGCCCAGGCTGATGCGGACCTGCTCGGCTTTCTGCACGACCTGGCCGTCTTTGCGGACTTCAATGCGGTAAGTGCCGACCGGCAGGAACGGGAAGCGGTAGTTGCCGCTTTCATCGGCGGTCACCGTACGCTCCAGGCCGTTCTCCAGATTGGTCGCGACCACGGTGGTGCCGGATGCGGTGCGGCCGATCAAAGCACCGTCGTTGCTGGCCGCCAGTGTGGCGCCGACCGGCATCAAAGACAGCAGGCAGCCGCCCAAGGCCGCCGACAGGATATTTTTACGCAAAGCCCGTTTATTGCTCATGAACCCTCTCTCTATTGTGGTTGTTTATGGCTGAATCGTATATTAGAAACAAGCGATTAATAGTTCTTATAGTTTTTACCATGACCGGCAAACGGCGGTCAATGGTACTTTCGACTAAAACCTACCGGAATATGGCGAAAATTTGGCCAAAAGCGGGATCCAACGGCGACATTGCCTATACTCGAAGGCCAACTCAAGCAAAAAGCGTTCCATGATCGAATCGCCTTGGATCTACCTTGCGGCGCTTCTGCTGTGCGCCGGCCTGTTTCCGTTCCTGGAAACGCGCCTGCCCTGGCGGATATTCAAGGTATTGCCGGCCGTGGTGTTGACCTATCTGCTGATGACGGCTCTGTCGGCACTGGGTGTCTGGCAACACAACCAGGCCCTGGCCGATACGCGGCAAACCCTGTTGGACGCCGCCCTACCCGCCCTGATGGTGCTGCTGCTGGCCAACTGCGACATCCGGGCCATCCTGCGTCTGGGCCCGCGCATCCTGGCCGGATTCCTGTGCGCCTGCCTGTCGATATACGCCGCCATCGTGGCCGTGTTCCTGCTGATGCGGCCCTTGCTGCCCGCCGATGCCTGGCAGACACTGGGTTCGGTGTCCGGCGGCTGGATCGGTGGCACCGCCAATCTGGTCGCGGTGTCGCAGGCCATCAATGCCAGCCCGAACGCCCTGGCGAATGCCTTGTTGATCGATTCGCTGTGCTACTCGTTCTGGGTGCTGGCGCTGTTCGCCAGCGTGCCTTTGCAGGCGGTGGCGAACGCGAAACTGCGGGCGCGGCCGTTGGCCGAAGACATCGCCGGCTCGATTTCCGACGCGGGGACATCGGCGATACGCCCGGACATGGGCGCCTTGTTGCTCTGGCTCGGCGGCGCCGTGCTGCTTGGACAGGGCGCGCGTGCCTTGGCCGGCGCCATGCCGCCGACGGCAATGCTCGGCAACGCCTCGTGGACCATGCTGTGGGCGACGGCCATCGGCCTGCTGATTTCCTTCACGCCCCTGCGGCGGTTGCCGGGTTCGATGCCGATGGCCTCGGCGCTGTTGGCCGTGATCGTGGCCACGATCGCGTCGCAAGCGGACTTCCGCGGACTGAGTTCGGCACCGCTGTTCCTGCTGACCGGCTTGCTGGTGCTGTTGCTGCACGGCATGATCCTGCTCGTGTGCGCCCGCCTGTTTCGCTTCGACCTGGCGCTGTGCGGCATTTCCTCGCTGGCCTGCGTCGGCGGCGTAGCGTCCACGCCGTTGCTGGCGGCCGCCTACGCGCCGGTGCTGGTCCCGGTCGGCGTGCTGTTGGCGATGCTGGGCTATGTGCTGGGCACCGGCGGCGGTATCCTGCTGTCTGCGTTGCTGCAATCCATCGGACCCTGATCATGACGTCTTTGCGCCATCTCTGTCTATTGTTTCTGGCTGGTCTGAGCCTGGGTCTCGGCGCGGCCGAACGCGCCGAACCGGACTGGGCCCGGATCGGCCTGACGCCGGAACGCCTGGCGCCGGGCTATTGGCTGTCGCGTGCGTCGTCCGGCGAGCGTGTATTGATTTCGGCGCAAACCATCGCGGAACGCAACGAGCGCCTGCTGCGCACCGAACCGAGCATGGTGCATTGGCCGTCCTGGCCGGCTTCGCTGCCGCCCGAAGACATCCGCCGACGCATCGAAACGCTGACCGGGCGCCTGAATACGCCGCTGTTCAGGAACGCGGATACCGAAATCGCACAGGCCGAGATCGACGCCTGGCTGGATAACCGCGCGCTGGAGCGCATTGAGGCCGCCGATGACCGCCTGTTCGGGCTGGTGGTGAAACGCGCCGCCGTGCGCCGGCTGCCGAGCGCGCAACGCGCGTTCGACCGCAACGGCGGCATCGACATCGACCGCCTGCAGGAATCGGCCCTGTTCCCGGGCACGCCGGTGGCGGTGCTGCACGAATCGCGCGATGGCCGATGGCTGTTCGTACAGGCCGAGAATTACGCCGGCTGGGTCGAAACGGATGCGGTCGGCATCGCCGGGCGCGCCGAGGTGATGCGCTATGCCGCTCGCCAACCGCGGCGCCACATCACCGGCAGCCAGGTACGCACGGTGTATCACCCCTATGCCGAGGAAGTGTCCGAGCTGCGCCTCGACATGGGCGCCAGCTTCCCGCTACGCACTGACTGGCCGCTGTCCAAGCCGGTCAACGGCCAAGGCGCCCTGGGCGCCTGGATCATCGATGTACCGCTACGGCTGGACAACGGAATGCTCCACATCAAACCAGCGCTGATTCCGCGCGCGGCCGACACCGCCGCCGGCCCTTTGCCCGCCAGTCAGGCCAACCTCATCCGTCAGGCCTTCAAATTCCTCGGCGAGCGCTACGGCTGGGGCCATGATTACCAAGGCCGCGACTGCAGCGGTTTCGTGTCCGAAATCTACCGTTCGCTCGGCATCCGGTTGCCGCGCAACACCGGCGACCAGGCCCGCACCCCGGTATTCGAACGCATCGCCTACGGGCCGGAACTCGGCCGAGCCGAACGCCTGGCGCGCCTGAAGCAGTTGCGCATCGGCGACTTGGTGTTCATTCCCGGCCATGTGATGCTGGTGGTCGGTCACGATGAATTCGGCCCTTGGGTCATCCACGACGCGCACCGCAGCGCGCTGATGGTCGACGGCCGGTTCACCGCCCTGCCGATGAACGGCGTCGGCGTCACGCCGCTGCTGGCCATGGCGCTGTCCGAACAGCGCCTGTATGCCGACGCGGTCACTGCGGTGCAGCGCATCCTGTCGGACGGCGGCTGATGCGCATCTCGGGCTTCCATCTCGGCGTGTTGCGCATTCCGCTGCGTACGCCGTTCAAGACCGCCTTGCGTACGGTCGACTGCATCGAGGACGCCGTGATCCGGCTCGATACCGACGACGGCCTATCCGGCTATGGCGAAGCGCCGCCGACCGTAGCCATCACCGGTGACAGTCTGGAAAACATCCTGCAGGCCTTGCGTCAGCGTATCGGCCCTGCCCTGCTCGGCCGCGATGTCGCCGAACTGGACGGCAATTGCCGGTTGGTGCAGGACGCTCTGCCGGGCATCCGCAGCGCCAAGGCCGCGGCCGAAATCGCGCTGTACGACCTTCATGCGCAATCGCTTGGGTTACCCCTCTACCAGGCCTTGGGCGGCGGCACGCCACGGCTGGAAACCGACCTCACCATCAGCGTCAACGACACCGCCACCATGATCGCCGACTGCGAGGCCGCCATCGCCCGCGGCTTCCGGGCGCTGAAGATCAAGGTCGGCAAGCAGCCGGACACCGACGTCGCCCGCCTGCTCGCCATCCACGCCGCGGTGGCCGGCCGCGCCGCCCTGCGCATCGATGCCAACCAAGGCTGGGATGCGGCGCAGACCGTCGCCGTGCTGCGTGCGCTGGATACGGCCGGGGCCGGATTCGAGCTGATCGAGCAACCGGTACCGGCCGCCGACCTCGACGGCCTATGCGCCATCAAGGCCGCCGGTCTGCGCACGCCGCTGCTGGCCGATGAAAGCGCCTTCGACCTCGAACAGGCCCGCGCCTTGCTCGACCGCGACGCCGCCGACCTGATCAACATCAAGCTGATGAAGGCCGGCGGCCTGTCGCAGGCCCTCGCCATCGCCGAGCTGTGCGCCAGCCGCGGCAAGACCTGCATGATGGGCTGCATGCTGGAGGGCGGCATCAGCGCCGCCGCCGCCGCGCATCTGGCCATCGCCCGCACCGATGTCATCGGCAAGATCGACTTGGACGGCCCGAGCCTGGGTGCGTTCGATCCGATTGACGGCAATACCCGTTTCGAAGATGCTGTGATCACGGTCGACGACCGCCCCGGCCTGGGCATCACCGCCGTTTCCCATATCACTTGGTTGTCCTGATGAACGCCCTGCTTCCGATTCTGCTGCTGATGGCCACCCTAACCGGCAATCGTGCCGATGCCGCATCTTCCGTAATTCCGGACGACAGCACGCAACTGTTGATGGTGACCACTGCCGACTGGCAGGCGACGGGCGGCCGTCTACAGGCCTTTGAACGCATCGACGGCGCGTGGCGCGCGGTCCGTCCCGCATTCGCGGTCAGCGTCGGCACGCAGGGTTCGGCCTGGGGGCTGGGCCTGCATCCGCCGCAAGACGGCCCCCAGAAGCGTGAAGGCGACGGCAAAGCGCCGGCCGGCGTGTTCGAACTCGGCAGCGCCTTCGGCTATGCGCCGGCCAACGCCACCGCCTTGGGTTATCAGCCGATGACCGAAAGCGACTGGTGCGTGGACGTGAACGATTCGCCGCTGTACAACCGCATCGTCTCCACCGACGACGTGGGCGACGCGGCGGTGGCCGGTTCCAGCGAACCGATGCGGCGCGACCTGCACCGCGACGGCGACAGGGTGTACGCCAAAGGCTTCGTCATCGCGCATAATCCGAACAACGTGAGCGGCGCCGGCAGCTGCATCTTCGCGCATCTCTGGCGCGCGCCGGGCACACCGACCGCCGGCTGCACCGCCATGCCGGAAACCGAGATGGACGCCCTGCTCGCCTGGCTCGACCGTAGCCGCCGGCCGGTGCTGGTGCTGCTGCCCGAATCCGAATACCGCCGCCTGCAGGCGGACTGGCAATTACCCGAAAGGAATCCCTGAGCATGTCCGCTTCCACCCGTGTCTTCCTCGGCCTGTTGCTCGGCATCGTCGCTGGTCTTGGCCTCAGCCGGTTCGCGCCGGACGCCGCCGCGCCGGTCAGCGCCATCGCGCAACCGATCGGCCGGCTGTGGTTGAACGCCCTGCAGATGTGCATCGTGCCGCTGGTCGCGTCCCTGTTGGTGGTCGGCATCAACCAAGCCAACGATGTCGCCACCTCCGGCCGCATCGCGCGCAAGGCCCTGCTGTGGATCCTGACCCTGTTGGCATTGGCCGGTCTCGGCACCGCCATCGCGGCGCCGTTGCTGCTCGGCCTGATGCCGCATGATCCGGCTCTGATGACGGTGCTGCAATCGGCCGCCAGCCCGGCCTTGCCGCCGCCGGCCGGCGATTGGACCGCCAGCCTGATTCCGATCAACGTCATCGCTGCGGCCTCGGCCAACGCCATCGTACCGATGGTGGCGTTCACCCTGCTGTTCGCCTTCGCCTTGACCCAAATCGAAGCCGCCCGGCGCCGGCTGATCGTGGATTTCTTCCAGGCCATCGCCGATACCGTGATCCGCATGGTGCATTGGATCCTGCTGACCGGCCCGCTCGGCGTATTCGCGCTGATCCTGCCGATCAGCGCGCAGGCCGGCGCCAGCGTGGTACAGGCGCTCGGCATCTACATCAGCATGCTGTGCCTGCTGTATCTGGCCATCACCGGCATCCTGTACGGCGTCGCCCGCATCGGCGACGGCGAGCCGCTACGGCGGTACGCCAAAGCCATCCTGCCGGCGCAGGTGGTGGCGATGAGCACGCAATCTTCGGTGGCCACCCTGCCGGCCATGGTGGAAAGCGCGGGCGCCTTGGACTATCCACGGCATGTCACCGGCCTGGTATTGCCTTTGGCGGTTTCGCTGTTCCGCATCACCAGCCCCATCCAGTACCTAGGCGTGGCCTCGTTCATCGCCTGGGCCTACGGCATCGACCTGTCGCTGGCCACCACCGCCCTGTGCGTGGCGCTGGCGGTGGTGATCTCCATCGGTTCGGTCGGCCTGCCGGGCAGCGCCATCTTCATGGGCACCAACCTGCCGGTGGTGCAGGCCGCCGGCCTGCCGGTCGAGCCCATGGGCCTGCTGGTGGCGGTCGACATGATTCCCGACGTGTTCGCCACCCTCGGCAACGTCACCGCCGATTTGACGGTAACCAGCAAAGTCGCGCGCTCGGAATCCTGAGCGCGCCGTCAGCCGGATCGGACGCAATAAAAAACCCGCCTTGCGGCGGGTTCCTTATTTGTGGCGTCCCCACGGGGATTCGAACCCCGGTCGTTGCCGTGAAAGGGCAATGTCCTAGGCCTCTAGACGATGGGGACAGCAAGCCTAAAATTTTTCACATTGGTGGAGCTAATCGGGATCGAACCGATGACCTCTTGCATGCCATGCAAGCGCTCTCCCAGCTGAGCTATAGCCCCACGTGCTGTGAGAGTTGAAATTATAGGGAGGTTTTAAATTTGCGTCAAGCCCGTTCGAAAAAAAATTTACATGACGTCGGCCGCCGGCTCCGGCACGCCCTCCTCCCGACGCCAGCCGCCACGGCCGTGCCCCTGCTGCTTGAGGTACTGCAGCCATTTGTTGAGGAATCCGTTCATGCGCAGGCGGTGCGAAACCATGCGCTCCGTGCTCGGGTGCACGCCCAGCACGTCCTGCCAGCGCCGGCCGACATAGCAATGGCTGACCTCGCACTGGCGCGAATCCAGGTATACCCGGATCATGGCCGAGGGATCCAGGGCGCCGGTACGGGAATCGCGCAGGGTGTAGCTGAGCTTGCATTCGATGGTATAGGCGTGACGCTCCAACACCTCCAGCCGCAGCCGCAGGCCGTCCCGCCCTTCGGACAGGTAAACGCCGGCTGAAAGCGCGTCGAACTCCGCCATCGCCTGCAGACGCAGGAAGTTGTCGGTGTACAGGTCCATCAACCAGGTGAAGCGGTTGAGGCGTCGGTACAGGTCGGCGTTGTCGGGCGCACGCATGCTCAGTACAACTGGTTCTGGATGCCCAGCTGCGACAGGATCTTGCTGGATATCTCCTCGATCGAGGTGTTGGTGGTCGACAGGTGCGGCAGGCGGATGCTGCGGAACAGCTCCTCGGCACGGCTGACCTCCCGCCGGCACTGCTCGATGGTCGCGTATTTCGAGCCCGGCTTGCGCTCCTGGCGGATCTGCTGCAGACGGACCGGATCGATGGTCAGCCCGAACAGCTTGTGCCGGAATGGCTGCAGGCGCTTGGGCAACCCCTCGCCGTGCAGGTCTTCCTCGGTCAAGGGGTAATTGGCCGCCTTCACCCCGTAATGCAGCGCCATGTACAGGCAGGTCGGCGTCTTGCCCGAGCGCGACACCCCGACCAGAATCAGGTCGGCATTGGCGTAGTTGTAGCTGATGCCGTCGTCGTGGGTCAACGCGAAGTTGGTAGCGTTGATGCGCTCCTCGTAGGCCTTGTAATCGACCAGCGCGTGCGCGCCGCCGACCCGCGGCTTGCGCACCACGCCCAGTTCGTGCTCCAGCGGATGCACGAACGGGCCGAGCACGTCCAGCACCAGCGCGCCGGTTTCGGCGATGACCGCGCTGGCGCCGGCATCGACCAGGCTGGTGAATACGATGGCGCGCTGGCCGCTGCGCTCCTGTTCGGCCTCGATGATGCCGGCGGTATGCATGGCCTTGTCCATGCTGTCCACGAACGGCAGGCGCCGGGCCTGGTGCTGGATGCCCTCGAACTGGGCCAGGACGCTGTGTCCGATGGTTTCGGTGGTGATGCCGGTGCCGTCGGATACGTAGAAAACCGGACGCATGGGAACTCCTGTCGTTTCGGTCATTGTGCCCGATTTCGGCGGCGCCGGAAATCGCCGGCCCGGGCCATGGCGATGGGCTATAATATGGCTCCGCAAAACGCATCGGGAGCAGGCCTTGACTACGCAGATTCTCTGGTTGGATCACCTCCGCCTCTCCGACCTGGCGCAGGTCGGCGGCAAGAACTCGTCGCTGGGCGAGATGATCGGCCACCTGAGCCAGCTCGGCGTCTCGGTGCCCGGCGGCTTCGCCACCACCGCCGACGCGTTCGAGGAATTCATCGCGTTCAACAACCTGACCCAGCGCATCTACCAGCGCTTGGACGGCCTGGACGTGGACGACGTCGGCACCCTGATGGCGGTCGGCAAGGAAATCCGCCAATGGGTGATGGACGCGCCGCTGCAGCCGGCGCTGGACGCCGCCATCCGCGAGGCCTACGCCGAACTGTGCCGCCGCGCCGGCTCCGCCGAGGTCTCGGTCGCGGTGCGTTCCTCGGCCACCGCCGAAGACCTGCCGGACGCCAGCTTCGCCGGCCAGCAGGAGACCTTCCTGAACGTCACCGGCGTCGAGGACGTGGTCGCCAAGGTCAAGGAGGTGTTCGCCTCGCTGTACAACGACCGCGCCATCGCCTACCGCGTGCACCACGGCTTCAAGCACGAGGATGTGTTCCTCTCGGCCGGCGTGCAGCTGATGGTGCGCTCCGACGTCGGCGCCTCCGGCGTGCTGTTCACCCTCGACACCGAATCCGGTTTCCGCGACGCGGTGTTCGTGACCTCCAGCTACGGATTGGGCGAGAACGTCGTGCAGGGCGCGGTCAACCCGGACGAGTTCTACGTGTACAAGCCCAACCTGCGCGCCGAGCGCCCGGCCATCCTGCGCCGCACGCTCGGCAGCAAGGCCATCCGCATGGTGTATTCCGACGCGCCTGGCGAGCGGGTCAGGAACGAGTCGACCCCGGCCGAACTGCAGGCCCGTTTCTCGATCACCGACGCCGACGTCGAGGAGCTCTCGCGCCAGGCCCTGGTGATCGAACAGCATTACCAGCGCCCGATGGACATCGAATGGGCCAAGGACGGCATCACCGGCAAGCTGTACATCGTGCAGGCCCGTCCGGAAACGGTGAAGTCGCGCGCGCACGCCACCCAGATCGAACGCTATCTGCTCGAGCGCCGCGGCACCGTGCTGGTCGAGGGCCGTTCCATCGGCCACAAGATCGGCTCCGGCAAGGCCCGCGTCATCCGCAGCATCGCCGAGATGGACAAGCTGCAGGCCGGCGACGTGCTGGTGGCCGACATGACCGACCCGGACTGGGAACCGATCATGAAGCGCGCCTCGGCCATCGTCACCAACCGCGGCGGCCGCACCTGCCATGCCGCCATCATCGCCCGTGAACTCGGCGTGCCGGCCGTGGTCGGCTGCGGCGACGCCATGGAACGCATCACCGACGGCGCCGACGTCACCGTCAGCTGCGCCGAGGGCGACACCGGCTACATCTACGACGGCCTGCTGCCGTTCGAGAAGATCGTCACCGACCTCGACAACATGCCGCCGGCGCCGCTGAAGATCATGATGAACGTCGGCAACCCCGAACGCGCGTTCGACTTCGGGCAACTGCCGAACCAAGGCATCGGCCTGGCCCGGCTGGAATTCATCATCGCCCGCCAGATCGGCGTGCACCCGAAGGCCCTGCTCGACTTCGACAACCAGCCGGAGGCGATCAAGGCCCAGATCCGGCCGCTGATGGCCGGCTACGCCGATCCGGTGTCGTTCTACGTCGACCGTCTGGCCGAAGGCATCGCCACCCTGTCGGCGGCGTTCGCGCCGGAGACGGTGATCGTGCGCCTGTCCGACTTCAAGTCGAACGAATACGCCAACCTGATCGCCGGCCAGCAGTACGAGCCGCACGAGGAAAACCCGATGATCGGTTTCCGCGGCGCCTCGCGCTACATCAGCGACAGCTTCCGCGACTGCTTCGCGCTGGAATGCCAGGCGGTCAAGAAAGTGCGCGAGGACATGGGCCTGAGCAACTGCTGGATCATGATTCCGTTCGTGCGTACGCTGGAAGAAGGTCGCCAGGTCATCGCCGAACTCGAGAAGAACGGCCTGAAGCGCGGCGAGCACGGCTTGAAGGTGATCATGATGTGCGAAGTGCCGTCCAACGCCCTGCTGGCCGACGAGTTCCTCGACATCTTCGACGGCTTCTCGATCGGTTCCAACGACCTGACCCAGCTGACCCTCGGCCTGGACCGCGACTCGGCGATCGTGGCGCACCTGTTCGACGAACGCGACCCGGCGGTGAAGAAACTGCTGTCGATGGCGATCAAGACCGCCAAGGCCCGCGGCAAGTACGTCGGCATCTGCGGCCAAGGCCCGTCCGACCACCCGGACCTGGCCGACTGGCTGCTGCAGGAAGGCATCGAATCGGTGTCGCTGAATCCGGACACCGTGGTCGACACCTGGCTGCGCTTGGCCAAACTCAAGGCCGGCGGCTGATACATCTCGCCGCGCGTTACGAAAAAAGCACGCCTCGGCGTGCTTTTTTCATGTCCTGCGCGTCACCGCATCAGGGCGAACACACCGTTCGCCCCTACATCAGGATGATGCGGTTCCGGCCAGGGCGCCCATGAAGCGGCGGTAATAGGCCAGTTCGGCCACCGACTCCTCGATATCGGCCAAGGCGGTATGCGCGCCCTGCTTGCTGAAGCCGTCCAGCAAGGCCGGATTCCAGCGCCGGCAAAGCTCTTTCAGCGTCGAGACATCGATGTTGCGGTAATGGAAATAGGCTTCCAGGCGCGGCATCAACCGGGCCAGGAAGCGGCGGTCCTGGCCGATCGAATTGCCGCACATCGGCGAGCAGTTGGCGTCGACCCACTCAGCCAGGAACGCGATCATATGCGCTTCGGCCTGGGCGGCGGTATAGGGGCTTTCCAGCACCCGCTGCCAGAGTCCGGAGCGGCTGTGGGTGTTGCGGTTCCAGTCGTCCATCGCCTCCAGCACGGCCAACGGCTGGCGGATGGCGAATTCCGGGCTGCGCGCGAGGATGTTGAGTTCGGCATCGGTGACCACCGCCGCGATCTCCAGCAAGTCGTCGCGCTCCGGCACCAGCCCGGTCATTTCGCAGTCGATCCAGATCAGGCGTTGTTTACGGTCGTCGGACATCGGTGTCTCCTCAAGTCTGTTTATACTGTAGCAAATCCCGCACGAGCCCCGCGATGACGCCTGCTATCGACAGCCATTACGCCGTCCTGACCGCCATGCTGGCGCCGGCCTTGTTGATGGCCGCCACCGGCTCGCTGCTGCTGTCGGCCAACAACCGCCTGGCGCGGGTGGTCGACCGCCTGCGCATTCTGCTCACGCTGTGGAACGCCGGCGAACGCGGCCATGCGGCGCTGGAGAACCAGATCCTGCGCCACCGCCGCCGCAGCAACTTCCTGCTGCGCGCCTGCCTGTTCCTTTACTGCGCGCTCGGCTCGTTCATCGGCACCAGCCTGGCCTTGGCGGTGGACGCGCTCAGCGGCCAACGCATCCCCTTGTTGCCGACCGTGATGGGTCTGCTGGGCATGGCCTTCCTGCTCGGCGCGGCGTTCTATCTGGGGCGCGAAGTGCTGGCCGCGGTACGCAGCTTCGAAGCCGAAATCCGCGACGAAATGGCCTAATCGCGCCGGCGCTTGGCCTTGAAGTAGGCGCTCAGTTGCGCGCCGGCCTCCTCGCCCAGCAAGCCGCCCTGCCCGAGCACCCGGTGGTTGTGGCGCGCGTCTTCCAGCAGATCGAACACCGAACCGCAGGCGCCGGTCTTGGGGTCGCTGGCGGCGTACACCACCCGTTTCACCCGCGCATGCACCAGGGCCATGGCGCACATGGCGCAGGGCTCTAACGTTACATACAGCGTGGTGTCGAGCAGGCGGTAATTGCCGATCTTGCGTCCGGCCTCGCGCAGCACGTTGATTTCGGCATGCGCGCACGGATCGCTGTGGCGGATGGTCAGGTTGTGGCCCTCGGCCAGCACCTCGCCCTCGGCGGACACCAGCACCGCGCCGACCGGCACTTCATCCACCGCCTCGGCGGCCTGCGCCTGCGCCAAGGCGCGGCGCATGAAGGCGTCATCCTCGGCGCTGAAGCCGCCCATCATTCCCATTCAATGGTGGCCGGCGGCTTGCCCGAGATGTCGTACACCACGCGGGAAACGCCTTTCAACTCGTTGATGATGCGGTTGGACACCGTGCCGAGCAGCTCATACGGCAGATGCGCCCAATGCGCGGTCATGAAATCCACGGTCTCCACC
This sequence comes from Arenimonas maotaiensis, assembly GCF_014638745.1. Classification (GTDB taxonomy): domain Bacteria; phylum Pseudomonadota; class Gammaproteobacteria; order Xanthomonadales; family Xanthomonadaceae; genus Arenimonas; species Arenimonas maotaiensis. The sequence goes on along the minus strand of NZ_BMFO01000001.1, from coordinate 13,791 downwards.
GCACGCAGGGCGATGACCCATTCGTAGGCGCGGGCGTCGCCGACCACACCGACCGACTTCACCGGCAGGAACACCGCGAAGGCCTGCGAGGTCTTGTCGTACCAGCCGGATTTGCGCAATTCGTCGATGAAGATGGCGTCGGCCTTGGCCAGCAGTTCGGCGTATTCGGCCTTGACCTCGCCCAGGATGCGCACGCCCAGGCCCGGGCCCGGGAACGGATGGCGGTACACCATGTGCGGCGGCAGACCGAGTTCCACGCCGATGCGGCGCACCTCGTCCTTGAACAACTCGCGCAGCGGCTCGACCAGGCCGAGCTTCATGTGCTCGGGCAGGCCGCCGACGTTATGGTGCGATTTGATCACGTGCGCCTTGCCGGTCTTGCTGCCGGCCGATTCGATCACGTCCGGGTAGATGGTGCCTTGCGCCAGCCACTTCACGTTCGACAGCTTGGCCGATTCCTCTTCGAAGATCTCGACGAACAGGCGGCCGATGATCTTGCGCTTGGCTTCCGGTTCGTCGACGCCCTTGAGCGCGGCGAAATAGCGCTCGGCGGCATTGACGCGGATGACCTTGACGCCCATGTGCTCGGCGAACATGGCCATGACTTGGTCGCCTTCCTGCCAGCGCAGGAGGCCGGTATCGACGAATACGCAGGTGAGTTTGTCGCCGATGGCCTTGTGCAGCAGCGCCGCCACCACCGAGGAATCGACGCCGCCGGACAGGCCGAGCAGCACCTCGTCATCGCCGACCTGGGCGCGCACGCGCGCGATCTGGTCGTCGATGATGTTGGCCGCGGTCCACAGCGCGCGGCAGCCGCAGATGTCCTTCACGAAGCGCGCCAGCAGGGCTTCGCCGGATTGGGTGTGGGTCACTTCCGGATGGAACTGCACGCCGTAGTAGCGGCGACGCTCGTCGGCCATGGCCACAATCGGCACGGTGTCGGTCGAGGCGGTCACGGTGAAGCCGTCCGGCACGCGGGTCACGCGGTCGCCGTGGCTCATCCAGACGTTCAGCCGCGGCGGTTGGCCGGTAGCATCGTTGATGCCTTCCAGCAAGGCGCAGGGACGGTCGACATTGACCACGGCGGCGCCGAATTCGCGGTGGTGGCCGGATTCGACCAAGCCGCCGAACTGCATCGCCATCGTCTGCATGCCGTAACAGATGCCGAGCACCGGCACGTTCTGCGCGAACACTTCCTGGGGCGCGCGCGGCGAACCGGCTTCGGTGGTCGATTCCGGACCGCCGGACAGGATGATGCCCTTCGGCGCGTACGCGGCGATGTCGGCCGGGTTGTGGTCCCAGGCCCAGATCTCGCAGTACACGCCGGCCTCGCGGATGCGGCGAGCGATCAACTGGGTGTACTGCGCGCCGAAATCGAGGATCAGGATCTTGTCGCTGTGGATGTCGGTCATGTCAGCCTGCGCGGTAATTCGGCGGTTCTTTGGTGATCTGCACGTCGTGCACGTGCGCTTCGCGGGTGCCGGCGTTGGTCACGCGCACGAACTTGGGCTTGGTGCGCATCTCTTCGATGGTGGCGCAGCCGACGTAGCCCATCGAGGCGCGGATGCCGCCGACCAGTTGGTGCACGATCGAGCCGAGGTGGCCGCGGTACGGCACCCGGCCTTCGATGCCTTCCGGCACCAGTTTGTCGGCGTCGGAGGCGTCCTGGAAGTAACGGTCCTTGCTGCCCATCTCCATCGCGCCGAGCGAGCCCATGCCGCGGTAGCTCTTGTAGCTGCGGCCCTGGAACAGCTCGATCTCGCCCGGGCTTTCCTCGGTGCCGGCGAACAGGCCGCCGATCATGATGCTGGACGCGCCGGCGGCCAAGGCCTTGGCGATGTCGCCGGAATAGCGGATGCCGCCGTCGGCGATCAGCGGGATCTTGCCCTTCAGCACGTCGGCCACCATCGACACCGCGGTGATCTGCGGTACGCCGACGCCGGCCACGATGCGGGTCGTGCAGATCGAGCCCGGACCGACGCCGACCTTGACCGCATCGGCGCCGTGGTCCATCAGCGCCAAGGCGGCGTCGGCGGTGACGATGTTGCCGCCGATGACGTCGACGTTCGGGAAATGCTTCTTGACCCAGGCCACGCGCTCGAGCACGCCCTGCGAGTGGCCGTGCGCGGTGTCGACCACGATCACGTCGACGCCGGCCTGCACCAGCGCCTCGACGCGCGCTTCGGTATCGCCGCCGACGCCGACCGCGGCGCCGACCAGCAGCTGCTCGCTGGCGTCCTTGGCGGCGTTCGGGTTGTCGCGCGCCTTCTGGATGTCCTTGACCGTGATCAGGCCGCGCAGCTGGAAGCCGTCGTTGACCACCAGCACCTTCTCGATGCGGTGCTTGTGCATCAGGGCCAGCACTTCGTCGTCGCTGGCGCCTTCGGAGACGGTGACCAGGCGGTCCTTCTTGGTCATGATGTTGCGCACCGGATCGTCGAGCTTCTTCTCGAAGCGCATGTCGCGGCTGGTGACGATGCCGACCAGCTGGCCGCCATCGACCACCGGCACGCCGGAGATGTTGCGGGCGCGGGTCAGTTTCAGCACTTCGCCGATGGTGGTGTCCGGACCGACGGTGAACGGTTCGCGGATGACGCCGGCCTCGAAGTTCTTGACCATGGCGACCTGCGCGGCCTGTTCGGCGGCGCCCATGTTCTTGTGCAGGATGCCGATGCCCCCGAGCTGGGCCATGGCGATGGCCAGACGGGCCTCGGTCACGGTGTCCATCGCCGCCGACACGATCGGCAGGTTGATGCGGATGTTGCGGGTCAGCTGGGTGCTGAGGCGGACGTCTTTCGGGAGGATCGCGGAGTGCGCGGGGACGAGGGACACGTCATCGAACGTGAGGGCTTCAGCGAGAATGCGCAGCATGGACAGCTCCGGGCGTGTGAAGCGCTTCATTATAGCGTATGGGCGCCCGCCCTGTCGATGTCAGCGGTCGAGCGCCTCGCAGGCTTCCAGGGTGTTCTGCATCAGGGTGGCGACCGTCATCGGCCCCACCCCGCCCGGCACCGGGGTGATCCAGCTGGCGCGCTCGGCGGCCGCGGCGTATTCCACATCCCCGCACAGGCGGCCATCGTCCAGGCGGTTGATGCCGACGTCGATGACCACCGCGCCCGGCTTGACCCACTCGCCGGGAATCATGGATGGCTTGCCGACCGCCACCACCAGCACGTCGGCCTGGCGGACATGCGCTTCCAGCACGTCTTTCGGGGTGAACTTATGGCAGGCGGTGACCGTGCAGCCGGCGATCAGCAGCTCCAGCACCATCGGCCGGCCGACGTGGTTGCTGACGCCGACCACCACTGCGTTGCGGCCACGGATCGGCTGGTCGGTATACGCCAGCAAGGTGGTGATGCCGCGCGGCGTGCACGGCCGCAGGCCGAACTGGCGCAGCGCCAAGCGGCCGACGTTGGCCGGGTGGAAGCCGTCCACGTCCTTGGCCGGGTCGATGCGATCGATCAGCCAGGTGCCGTCGCGGCCGCCCGGCAGCGGCAACTGCACCAGAATGCCGTGGATCTTGGGGTCGGCGTTGAGCTGGTCGATCAGGGCGGTCAGCTCGGCGTCGGTGGTGTCGGCGTGCAGGTCGTAATCGTAGGCCTGGATGCCGACCCGCTCGCAGGCCCGGCGCTTGTTGCGCACGTACACGCTGGAGGCCGGGTCGTTGCCGACCAGCACCACCGCCAGACCCGGCCGGGAGCGGCCGGATTCGACCCGGGCCTGCACACGCACGGCCAGATCGTCCAGAAGGGTATCCGCGATGCGTTTGCCGTCGAGTACCTGTGCCGTCATGTGCGCCCGATCCGATGGGGGTGATACGCTATTATCCCGTATCTTCCGAGTGAACGCCATGCTGCCCGACGCCACCCGCACCGAACTCGAAGCCGCCGCCTTCCGCCGCCTGCGCGACCATCTGATGCAGGAACGGCCGGACGTGCAGAACATCGACCTGATGATCCTGGCCGGCTTCTGCCGCAATTGCCTGGCGCAGTGGTATCAGGACGCCGCCGTCGAGCGCGGCATTGCGATGGACAAAGACGCCGCGCGCGAAGCCGTGTACGGCATGCCGTTCGCCGACTGGAAGGCCCGCCACCAGCGCGAGGCCAGCCCCGAACAACTGGCGGCCTTCGAGGCCGCGCAACGCCGTCACGGCTGAGGAGCACACGTATGGCCGCAAAGAAAACCGCCTGGGCCGCCACCGGCAAGCGCTTCGATTTCAGCGGCACGCTGCTGCAGACCCACTGGAAAGCCCTGCACACCGGCGACGGCGAACCTTACCCCGACGAAAAACGCGCCGCCGCCCTGCTGAAAGTGGCCGGCAAGACCGCGCCGAAAGGCCTGTCGGCCGCCGAGTTGGCCGAAACCCTGCAGGACGCCTGGCGCGCCTTCCACAGCGGCGATTTCCAGCACGCGTATGAAACCGGCGTGGCGCTCGGGCCGGTGGGCGTCAGCGTGGCGGCCAAGGCCTTGGGCATCCACACCACGTACTTGGTGAAGAAGGATGCCGAACGCCTGGCGCGCTTCGAGGAAGTGGCGCAGTTGGGCGAAACGGCGGTGGCGGCCCTGCCCAAGGAAGCCAACAGCCACTACCGCATGGCATTCGGTTACGGCCGCTACGGCCAGGGCCTGTCGATCGCCAAGGCGTTGAAGATCGGGCTGGCCGGCAAGATCAAGAGCGCGCTGGACGCCTGCATCGCGCTGGATCCGAAACACGCCGAGGCGCATCTGGCCAGCGCGCTGTGGCACGCCGAAATCGTCAACAAGGTGGGCTCCACGCTGGGCGGGCTGACCTACGGCGCCAAGCGTAAACAGGCGGAACAGCATATGGCCACGGCGCTGAAGCTGGCGCCGAAGATGCCGATCGTGCATGTGGAACACGCGCAGATGCTGTTGCTGCTGGACGAAGACGACGAGCAGGCCGCCGCCGATGCCTTCGAAAAGGCCAGCCTGCTGCCGCCGCTGGACGCCATGGACTATCTGGACGGCCGTTTCGCCGCCGACCAGATCGCCTGAACGCCGCCCCGAACGGAATCTTTACAATCCCTTGGGGCGCTTTACCTAAAATAACCGTATGAAATTCGTTCGTATCGGGGCTGTGATGGCCCTTTTTTTTGCCCTGTCGCCGGCGGCCGAGGCGCAATTCTGGAAGCGAAAGACTGCCGCGCCCGAGGCCGGCGGTTACGAGCAGGCCCTGCTCGCCTACCGCAATCAGGACTATGCCGCCGCCGAGCGCCTGCTGACGCCCTTGGCCAAGCAGAACCATCCGCAGGCCATCGCGCAATTGGCCTATATGTACGAATTCGGCATCGGGGTGCGCAAGGATCCGGCCGAGGCCGTGAAACTCTACCGGCGGCTGATGGCGCTTTACCTGGAAAAAGCCAAGCTCGGCGATGCCGAAGCGCAGTATCAGGTGGGCCAGCTGCACTACGCCGGCAAGGGCGTGCCGGAGAACGTGCCCGAGGCCATGCAATGGTACGCACAGGCCGGCGCGCAGGGCCATCTGCACTCGCAATACAAGCTCGCCCTGCTGTACGACAGCGGCGAGAAAGCGCCGCGCGACCCGACCGCAGCCGTGCATTGGTACACCTTGGCCGCCGAACAGGGCCACGTGAATTCGCAGATGTTCCTGGCCATCAAATACTACCGCGGCCGCGATGTGGCGCAGGACTACGCCAAGGCCGCCGAGTGGTTCGGCAAGGCAGCAAGCGCCGGCAATGCCTATTCACAAAGCGCACTCGGTTTCATGTACGCCGCTGGCCAAGGCGTGAAGGAAGACAAGCAGCAGGCGCTGACCTGGTACCGCAAGGGCGCCGAACAGGGCGACAAGGACAGCCAGTACGACCTGGGCATGAAGCTGCTGAAAGGCGACGGCGTGCCGCGCAGCGTGAGCGAGGCCGCGCACTGGTTCGGCCAGTCCGCCGCGCAGGGCCAGATGGCGGCGCAGTTCGAGCTGGCCCAGCTGTACGCCAAAGGCGACGGCGTGAAGCGCGATCCGGTGCTGGCCTACGCCTGGTACAACGTGGCCATCATGAGCGGCCACTACCCGGCCAGCAAGCCGCGCGACGCCTTGGCCAAGACCATGAACGCGGACGAGATCGCCGAAGCCGAGCAGCTGAGCGCGATGTGGAAGTTCGGACAGTCCATCGTGCGGGAATGAGCACGTCTTGACGCATTGAAAATGAAAAACCCCGCCGAAGCGGGGTTTTTCATGTCTTGGTGGGCGATGCAGGGTTCGAACCTGCGACCCTTGCCGTGTGAAGGCAATGCTCTACCGCTGAGCTAATCGCCCAAGAGCCGTCATTTTACGGGAAAGCCGGCCGGCAGGCAAGATGCTCAGCGCGATTTGCTGCGGCGCAGGTTCAGCAACGAGGCCGGCGGCGCGAACGAATCGGCGCGGGCCTCGCGCCAGTACTGGCGCAGGCTGGGGTGCTCGGGTTCGCCGCCCTGCAGCAGTTCGCCCGGCCGCATCTGCGGATACACCCGCGACAGCGGCAGCACGCTTTCCGGATCGATGCGGCGGATGATGTGCTCGGGGCCGAGCTCGTCCGGGTGGCGCAGGCCGGCTGCGGCCAGGATGTCGGCCAGGGCCTTCATCGTGTTCTTCTGGAAATGGTAGACGCGCTCGGATTTGTCGCCGGGGTCCAGCCCGCGCTGGCGGCCGGAGTCCTGCGTGGCCACGCCGGTGGGGCAACGGCCGGTGTGGCAGTTCTGCGACTGAATGCAGCCGACCGCGAACATGAAGCCGCGCGCGGCGTTGCACCAGTCGGCGCCCAGCGCCAGCACGCGCGCCATGTCGAAACCGGTGATGATCTTGCCGGCCGCGCCGATCTTGATCTGTCCGCGCAGATCGAGCCCGACCAGGGTCTGGTGCACCAGCATCAGCGCCTCGCGCAACGGCATGCCCACATGGTCGGTGAACTCCAGCGGCGCGGCGCCGGTGCCGCCCTCGCCGCCGTCGACCACGATGAAGTCCGGCAACAGGCCGCTTTCCTGCATGGCCTTGGCGATGGCGAACCATTCCCAGACATGGCCCACGGCCAGCTTGAAGCCCACCGGCTTGCCGCCGGACAGCTCGCGCAGGCGCTGCACGAACTGCAGCAGGCCCAGCGGCGAATCGAAGGCCGAATGCGCGGCCGGTGACAGGCAATCGACGCCGACCGGCACGCCGCGTGCTTCGGCGATCTCGGGCGTGACCTTGGCGCCGGGCAGGATGCCGCCCTGCCCCGGTTTGGCGCCCTGCGACAGCTTCACTTCGATCATCTTCACCGACGGCAGCGCGGCGTTGGCGCGGAAACGCTCGGGGTCGAAACCGCCGTCGGCCGTGCGGCAGCCGAAATAGCCGGAACCGATTTCCCAGACCAGATCGCCGCCGTGCTCCAGGTGGTAGCGCGAAATCGAGCCTTCGCCGGTGTCATGGTAGAAGCCGCCCTTCTTGGCGCCCAGGTTCAGTGCGCGGATGGCGTTGGCCGACAGCGCGCCGAAGCTCATCGCCGAGATGTTGAACACCGCGGCGTCATAGGGCTGCGTGCAGCGCGCGCCGCCGATGCGGATGCGGAACGGTTCCGTGGCCGGCGGCGCCGGTTGCAGCGAGTGGTTGATCCATTCGTAGCGTTCGGCGTACACATCGCCCTGGGTGCCGAACGGGCGCTTGTCGAGCTCCTGCTTGGCGCGCTGGTACACGATCGAGCGCTGCTGGCGCGAGAACGGCGCCTTCTCGGTGTCGGATTCGAACAGATACTGGCGCAGCTCCGGGCGGATGGCTTCGATCAGGAAACGGCCATGCGCCAGCAGCGGGTAATTGCGGCGCAGGGCCGAATGCCGTTGGCTGAGATCGGCGATGCCGAGCACGGTGAATGCGGCGGCGATCACCGCCGGCCATAGCGCCCAACTATTGCCCTGCCAAGCCAACAGGCCGAAGCCGCAGGCGGCCGACAGCACCAGCAGGAACAGCCAATAACGGTTCAACGGCATGACGGCGCTCCGGTTGCGATGGCTTCGATTATAGCCGCCCGCCGCGGCCGCGCATCAGACGCCGAGGCGGTCGCGCAGGTCGTACCAGAGCGCGCCGAGTGCGGTGAACGGCACGCGGAACAGACGGCCGCCGGGGAACGGATAATGCGGCAGGCCGGCGAACACGTCGAAGCGTTCGTGCTGGCCGCGGATGGCTTCCGACAGCACCCGGCCGATCATGTGCGTGTAGGTCACGCCGTGGCCGGAGCAGCCTTGCGCGTAATAGATGTTGGATTCCAGCCGGCCCACCTGCGGCAGGCGCGACAGCGTCAGCAGGAAATTGCCGGTCCAGGCGTAATCGATCTTGACGCCCTTCAGCTGCGGGAAGGTGCGCTCCAGGTTCGGCCGGATGTGCGATTCGATGTCGGTCGGATCTTTCGCGCCGTACACCACGCCGCCGCCGAAGATCAGGCGCTTGTCGGCCGACAGCCGGTAGTAATCGAGCAGGTAATTGGTGTCTTCCACGCAGTGGTCGGTGGGCAGCACGTCCTGCCAGTTGGCCAGCGGTGCGGTCGCCACCACCTGCGTGCCGCAGGGCATCGACTTGGCGCTCAGCTTGGGCTCCAGCTCGCCGATGTAGGCGTTGCAGGCCACGATCACGGTCTTGGCGTGCACTTCGCCCTGCGCGGTGCGCACCACCGCCGTGGCGCCGCGCTCGATGCGCGTCACCGGCGACTGTTCGTGGATCACGCCGCCGAGCGATTCCAGCGCCGCGGCTTCGCCTTGGGCCAACTTCAGCGGATGGATGTGGCCGCCGGTCGGGTCGATCAGGATCGCCTCGTATTCGTCGGTGCGCACGTGCTTCTGGATGTCGGCGCCTTCCACCAGCTGCATCTTCAGCGAATCGTATTTCTCCCACAATTCTTTGTGCTCGTGCAGGCCGGCCACCTTCTTGCGGGTCTTGGCGGCGTAGATGCCGCCGTCCTTCAGGTCGCAGTCGATGCCGTATTTGGCCACGCGTTCGCGGATGATGCGGGCGCCCTCGAAGGCCATGCTGCCCATGGCGTCGGCCACCGCCTTGCCGTGGTTGCGTTCGATCACGTCGATGTCGCGCGAGTAGCTGTGCACGATCTGGCCGCCGTTGCGGCCGGAAGCGCCCCAGCCCACTTTCGCGGCTTCCAGCACCACCACTTTGAAGCCGGCTTCGGCCAGATGCAGGCCGGACGACAGACCGGTGTAGCCGGCGCCGACGATGCAGACATCGGCCTCGACGCGACCCTGCAGCGGCGGACGCTCCGGTTGCGGCAAACCGGAAGCGGCGTAATACGAAGGCGCGTGTTGGCTGTTCATTCGGCGGACCAGTCAAATATTTTCATAAGGTGTTGAAAATATAGCATCATCGCCCAATATTGCCTAGTCTGCCGGATTCATCGCGCTGTAAGCCAACGCGGGTAAAATCAAGGCATCGCCACGGAGTTCCGACATGAAATACGCCCTGCCCCTGTTCTGCGTCGCCGCCTTGGCCTTGGCCACGCCGGCCTCGGCCCAGCTGAAACCGGTGACCCGCGAGGAAATCGCCATCGGCAGCCAGCAGTACCTGCCCAGCCTGCAGAGCCAGGGCGGTCCGTTCCTGCGCGATGCCGCCTTGCAGGCCTATGTCGACAAGGTCGGCCAGCGTCTGGCCAAGGCCAGTGAATTCCCCGATCTGCCCTACGCGTTCACCGTCATCAACAACGGCGAACTGAACGCCTGGGCATTGCCGGGCGGCAAGATCGCCATCAACCGCGGTCTGCTGCTGGTGATGGAGGATGAGGCGCAATTGGCGGCGGTGCTGGCGCATGAGATCAGCCACGTCACCCGCCGGCACGCCATGCGCATGCGCAAGAAGAGCCAGACCGTCGGCCTGATCGGCGCCCTGGCCGGCATCGCCATCGGCAGCAAGGCGCCGCAGTACAGCGACCTGGCGATGAAAGGCGCGGGCCTGGCGGTGTACGGAACCCAAGCCAATTACAGCAGAGACCACGAACTGCAGGCCGACTCGGTCAGCATGAAATTGATGTCGGCGGCCGGCTACGACCCGATGGCCGCGGTCGAGATCCAGCAGATCTTCCTGCAGCAATCCCAGGGCCGCAGCAGCGGTGGATTGCAGGCGCTGTTCGCCTCGCATCCGCCGTCGCAGGCACGCGTGGACGCCAACCGCAAGCGCCTGGCCCAGCTTCCCGCCGGCGGCGAGCGCGGCAAACCGGCCTATGCCGCCGCCACCGCCACGCTGCGTGCCGACAAACCCGCGTTCGACGCCCTGCAGGAAGCCATTGCCGCCTACGGCAAAGCCGACTTCGCGACCGCGCTGAGCCGCAGCGAACGCGCCATCGCCCTGCAGCCGAAGGAAGGCCTGGCCTGGGAAATGAAAGGCCAGAGCCAGTACAAGCTCGGCCGCAAGAGCGACAGCCTGGCCGCGTTCGGCAAAGCCGCCACGCTCTCGCCCGGTTTCTTCCGGCCGCTGCTGTTGCGCGGCCTGGTGCATCAGGACCTGGGCAAACTGACCGAAGCCGAAAGCGACCTGCTCGCCAGCCGCAAGATCCTGCCGACGCAGATCGCCGCCTATCAGCTGGGCGAGATTTCGCGGCAACGCGGCCGACGCGAGGCCGCCATCGGCTATTACCGCGAGGCCGCGCAAGGCGGCGGCGAGATCGGCGAGGCCGCCAAGCGGCGCTTGCTCGAGCTGTAAGGCCTACAGCGCGTTGAGCGGCAGTTTCAGATAGCTGACGCCGTTGCCTTCCGGCTCGGGAAAATGGCCGGCGCGCATATTGACCTGCACCGAGGGCAGCAACAGCGCCGGCATCGCCAGCGTCGCATCGCGTGCGCTGCGCATCGCGGCGAATTCCGCTTCCGACACCCCAGCGCGCACGTGGATGTTGCCGTCGCGCTCGGCCTGCACCGTGGTCAGATGCTGCGGCCCGCGGCCGGCCGGCGGGTAATCGTGGCAGAGATACAGCCGGGTTTCCGGCGGCAGGGCCAACAGGCGCTGGATCGAGCGGTATAGCGTCGCGGCGTCGCCGCCGGGGAAATCGCAGCGGGCGGTGCCGTAATCCGGCATGAACAGCGTATCGCCGACGAACACATGCCGCAGGCCGTCGGCTTGCAGACAATAACTCAGGCAGGCCGGCGTATGCCCGGGCGTGGCGATGACCTCGATGCTCAGGCTCCCCAACGCCAGGCGCTCGCCGTCTTTCAGCAGGCGGTCGAACTGGCGGCCGTCGCGGGCGAATTCGGGACCGAGATTGAACACCCGGCCGAAGGTCTCCTGCACCGCCAGCACCTTGTCGCCGATGGCGATGTCGCCGCCGAGCGCCTGTTTCAGATACGGCGCCGCCGACAGATGGTCGGCGTGCACATGCGTTTCCAGATGCCACCGCACCTCGGCCTGCAGCTCCGCCGCACGCATGCGGATGCGCTCGGCCGATTCGGTGCGGGTCCGGCCGGATTTGGGGTCGAAGTCGAGCACGCTGTCGATCACCGCGGCGGCGCGCGTATCCGGATCCATCAGCAGATAGCTGAAGGTGGCGGTGGCGGAATCGAAGAACGCGTCGACGTGGAGGGACTCGGACATGGGGATACCTATCGGAAACCTGCCTCGATTATAGTATCGACATCGGCCACCGTCCCGAATCCGGGCGTCACCAGCGCCTCCTACACAGGATCCCGCATTGAACGTCGTCCTCTATCGCATCCTCGGAAATCCCCTGCCGCCGCGCCACGACAGCCGAAACACCTTGGAAAACCTGCGCTTCGTGCTGGACAACGAGGAAGACCTTCCGGGCTGCGAAAAACGTTGGATACTCAACGGCATCGTCGACGACGCGCTGTCGCGGGCCTGCCGGCAGCTGATCGAGCAGGCCGGACATGCCTGCATGATCATACCGTTCGATTGGGAAACCTACCGCCGGAGTTTCCTGGACGGTAGCGGCCTGCCGCCCCTGCCGGCCGGACAGGCGTTGCCGCCCATGCAGGCCCGGCTGCGCCACGAGTGGATCTACCGGCACAAATCCTTGGCCGCGATCAATCTGAACCGGGCCCGTAACGCGGCGATCGACGCCGGCCGCCGCGATGCCGACTGGGTGTTGCCGCTGGACGGCGGCACGTTCTTCAAGTCCGACGATTGGCAGGAATTCACGGAAGCCCTCCGACAGGCGCCGGATGCGTGCTATGCGCTGATTCCGATGTACCGTCTTGACGCCAACGAGGGCTTCCGCGAAATGGATGCCTCGCAGTACATGCAGGAGCCGCAGATCGCCTTCCGCCGGGATGCGCCGGACCGCTTCGACGAGCGCCTGCGCTACGGCCACCGCGACAAGTCCGAGCTGCTGGCGCGGCTGCAGGCGCCCGGCCCTTGGCATAACTGGACCGCCGCGGCGTGGGAAAACGAGACGCCGCTGACGGCGGTCGCGCCCGGACGCTTCATCGAAGCCGGCCGGCTCTATCGCCTGCAGAGCGGCGCGGAAACCGAGGTCGAGACCAAGGAGTCCGTCCGCCACCAAGCCCGGTTCCGGGGCGTGGCCGATTTCACCGCCGCCATCGACGCCGATCTGCTCGAACGGCGGATGGCCGAACTCGGCCGGACGCCGTGGATCCTGCCGGCGGCGCACCCCGCCCTGCTGCACACCACGCCGGCGGCCTTGGAGGCACGGCTCGCGCACGCGATCATGAATCCGCCGGGCACCGAGGACACGCTGCTGCTGCCGTTGCTGGCGGAAACCTGGTTGGCCGACGGCACGGTATCGCAGACGCACTATGACCGGATCAAGGAGCGGCTCGGCGCCCTGCTCACGGCGCTGGAGGAAACACCTGCCGGCCAGGCCGCCAACCGCGGCGGCGGCGTGACCGGAACCCGCACGCACCTGCTGAAAACAGCGCTGGCCCTGTTCCTGCGCCGTGACGCAGACGCCGCCCGGCTGCTGCACAACGCCACCTTGCGTCTGGTCCTGCAATGCGCGGCGCCACCGGCGGCCGGCGCGCCGCAGAACATCGCGGTTTGGCTGCTGCTGGCGCGGCTCGGTGCCATGGCGGGCATCGACCTAGCCGCCTATCGGGGCGTCAACGGTGAATCCATCGACGCATTGGCCGAAAACGCACGCGTCGCATTTCGTCCGGCTGGAAGTCCATCGCCACACGCCATCGAATCGGCTTGGGCGCTGTTGGACGGCATGCGGCGCGGAAACGGAATCCCGCCGGAGCACCCCGGCATCGCGGCGTTGGCGGGCGGCATGCCGGCGCATTGGCCGGTTTTCTGGGAGCAGTGGCCATCCTGAAACGCGGACGGCGGACAACAAAAAACCTCCCGACGGAGGTTGATGGTGCCCGGGCCTCACTAGAATAGCGCCCTATGATGCTTTATATATAGCGTTTCATAATATTGATTTGAAAATATGTCCCCATATATGCCCCCACTTCTGTATCGCTACCCCATATATGAACAGCTTTCTCATAATTTGCGTCTGCATGTATTTACGCACCTTTTTCATCAGCTTTCAAGCTCAGGCATTGATCGCAATGCTTGGGCCACGGCCCGCGCAAACGCCGCCGGATCCGGAGCTTGATCGAACTTCGGCCTGCCGAGCTGTTTGATGATTTCGCCTTGCCGCCTACACTCGACGTTCCCATAACTTAAGAAGGTGGTCAGCACCTGCTCGTGTCCAAGATTTTGACTCCATGCCTTGGGGTTCTACCCCGTTAATGCGGACACTTCAAAAAAGCCTCAAAATGGGGCAGGAGGAGTGTCATGGCAAAACGAAAGAAGTACAGCGAAGAGTTTAAACGCGAAGCGGTTAATTTGATACGTCA